>NZ_JAIZDB010000018.1 GCF_029533155.1 Psychrobacillus antarcticus
CATAACTGAATATATTTTTTTATATGAATTGGTTTAACTTCTTCTGCATCTTCAACGTGAAACTCACTCTTCATATAATTGTTCCACCTATTCAAACGGTAAGTGCAAAGGTAAATGTACTCTTCTTTTCTTCCTTCTATTTGCTGATTTAGTTGGAAGTCATCTATTAGTTCTAGAATTTTAGTCACAAAAAAACTCCCTTCCATTCGCAAAAATACACGAATAAAAGAGAGTTTATTTTAATAATAAATAGTAGCACGTTAGTAAGAATTACTTTAGAGTAACCTACAACAAACGTTGATTTATAGGGATTTACAAGACATATTAAGTATCTAAAATGTCAGTCCTATTCCCACTCAATAGTTGCAGGTGGTTTACTCGTAATGTCATACACTACGCGGTTAATATGAGGAACTTCATTGACTAAACGGACACTTATTTTTTCTAGAACGTCCCATGGGATACGTGCCCAGTCAGAAGTCATTCCATCAATAGATGTTACTGCACGGATACCGATTGCGTAGTCGTACGTGCGTGCATCGCCCATTACTCCAACGCTGCGGATGTCAGGAAGCACTGTAAAGTACTGCCAAATATCACGGTCAAGTCCAGCTTTTGCAATTTCTTCCCGAAGGATGAAATCAGATTCACGAACGATTTCTAATTTTTCTTCTGTAATTTCACCTAATACACGAATTCCTAGACCCGGGCCTGGGAAAGGTTGACGCCAAACGATTTTTTCGTCAATACCAAGTTCTAGTCCTAATGCGCGTACCTCATCCTTAAATAAAGTTTTTAGCGGCTCAATTAGTTTGAACTGCATATCTTCAGGAAGTCCACCAACGTTATGGTGAGATTTGATCGTTTGCGCTGTTGCCGTTCCAGACTCAATAATATCTGTGTAGAGAGTACCTTGTGCCAAGAAGTCCATCCCGTCTAACTTAGAAGCTTCTTCATCAAAAACGTAAATAAATTCGTTTCCGATAATTTTACGTTTTTTCTCTGGATCGGTAACACCAGCTAATTTATTCATAAAACGCTCACGTGCATCTATTTTAATAACGTTCATGTTAAAGCCTTCTGTGAAAGTCTTCATAACTTGTTCTACTTCACCTTTACGGTTTAAGTTATGATCTACAAACATACATGTTAACTGGTCACCAATTGCTTGATGGATTAATACCGCAACAACGGATGAATCCACTCCACCACTTAATGCACAAAGAACTTTTTTGTCCCCAACTTCTTGGCGAATGTTTTGAATCTGCATTTCAACAAAGCTTTCCATCGACCAGTCACCTTTAGCATGACAAATATTAAATACGAATTGGCGAATTAACTCAATTCCGTAAATAGAATGTCTAACTTCTGGATGGAATTGTACAGCATAGAAGTTTTTCGCTTCATTTGCCATTGCAGCCACTTCACAAGATGGACTTGTTGCAATAACTTCAAAGCCTTCAGGTGCCACTGTTACATGGTCTCCATGACTCATCCACACAACTTGATTTTCTGGAAGTTGTCCAAATAAATACGTTGCGTTTTTTACATTGATCTCCGCTTTACCGTATTCTCTATGAGAAGCTTTTTCTACTTTTCCACCGAAGTGCTGAGCCATTAACTGCATTCCGTAGCAAATACCTAAAATCGGCACTCCTAAATCGTAAATTGCTGGGTCAATATGAAATGCATTTTCATCGTAAACGGAATTCGGACCACCTGAAAAGATAATTCCTGTTGCATTCACTTTTTTCAATTCTTCCGCAGTTACTGTATGCGGTAGTAGTTCGCTATAAACGCCAAACTCACGAATACGACGCGTAATTAGTTGGTTATATTGACTTCCGAAATCTAGAACAACAATTTTTTCTTGCTCTTTTAACAATGGTGTTAAAGACATTAGCTCCACCTCTTCTTCTAAGTAATCCAACTTGTACCCCGGTCCTAATTAATGATAAAAAACGCGTTAGAAAGCATACCTCTTTCTACGCGTCTATGTTTTCTACATCAAAAAGGTGAATGCATATGTCTAAAAAAGACATGACTGCATCCACCTTCATAGTCAAGTTGTTAATGGCAACTTGGTAGAAACATCCGAACCATATTATCGGACATATACGAGGGCAACATTGGTCATTTTATTTGACTTTAGTTTACAGGTAGTTGCCCTCAAAATCAACCGCTAAGCTGATTGATTAAATTTTCCCAACTTTCTCTCAATACTTCATAATTTATACCATCGCGATTATTACCGTATAAACCTTTTTCGTATACAGCCGTTAGTTTGCGCATATGTGTTTCTCCAAAGTTGGCATCTACATATTTTGCATATGCAGATAACGTCTGTCCTTGCTCTCTTTTTATTCCATATGAATCCAATTGTTTTAATAACTGATGATACATTTTTTCAAACGTATCCCAATCATTTTTCCTCATTCGGTTAACCGGTATTAATATTTTTGATAACCACTTTCTCCGGTGCCGATACGCAAACATAGATAATAATGCCAACCCAACTATCGTCCAAAAAATAAGTGCTTTGTTATCAGAGATCCATTTAGCAATAGTGCTCATGATTTCTGTGAAGCTTTTAGAAACTTCCTTCTCCTCTTTGTCAGACGGAGTTTTTTTGGGAGTTTCCTCTGGGGTATTTTCAGGTGTTTCCAATTCATCTGCTTCTGTATCTATATCATAATTGAGATTGACGGCATTCGAAAATCCAATGGTTGGTTCGAATGTCATCCAACCGACATTTGGAAAATAAGCCTCTACCCATGAGTGCGCATTATTATTGGTTACCTCGTAAACAGGAAGTCCATTTTGGCGTTCGATCACTTCTCCTGACGCAAAGCCTTTCACCCAACGAGCAGGAATTCCTTCCGAACGCAACAACACAACCATCGAAGTCGAGAAATTATCACAATAGCCTACCTTTGTATCAAATAAAAACTGATCCACATAATCCGTGTCGCCGTCAGGAACAGCGACCATGTCCTGATTATAGCTGAAACCATTTAATCGAAAATATCGTTCAATTGCTTTTGCTTTATCATATAAACTATCACTATCTGAAGTAATAGAAGTTGCCAAATCTTTTACTCTTGTTGGCAACGTTTTAGGAAGCTGCAAATAGCGATCGAATTCACTAGGTAACCCTTCTAAGTTTGTAGGTACCGTTTCCCTAAGTGCTTTTAAGCTATAAGTCGGCTCATTGTACGTTACATTATATGCTCCAACAGGTGTTTCATCGGCCCCGTTAAATGTATTCAGCTTTTGATTTCTTTCATTCAACGATAAAGTAACCGGCTGCTCTGAGTCCACCTGCTCGATTCCATAAGGCTGCATGATAAAAGGATAAGACCGGGACATTAAAATTTTTGCCACTAATGATTCATCTTCAGTTCCAGGTGCAATATCAGATTTTATCGGTTCTCCCAACTTGTAAATCGTAATAATTGGAGATTCAGTTGGTGAATTAACCCACCCTTTTGAAGTGTACGTATCCTTCGTTTCAATCTTCCAATATTGCTTCGTTGGAGTAGTTGCGTAAAATACCGGGGTATCATCGTCGGCAAAAGCTCCTCCTAAGCGTTCATCGTTTTCCCCATATCCAACTTTTTGCATAGCTCCACCTAAGCCTCGTCCATCATCCCCATTCGAAGCATTTGGACTAGTTGACAGCAGAAAAGGCACTGGATCTGGCCAACTTGGACCTGCTTTCGGCAATGCATAGGCAATGGCACTACTAAGAACTACGATACTTAACAAACTTCCAATACATGCTACTAAAAACGCACCGGGAAGCTTTCCTTCTTGCTCATGCATTATTTTTTGAGTATATAACAAACCTAAAATGATAAAACCAGAAGTTAATACGATAACGATACTTTTCTCACCACTATATGGACTAAACGTATCTAAAATCGTTATAAATATAACCGTAAATAGAAAGAATACCATTAAGTTTTTGCGTATTCGAATCCAATAGTTTAATAAGTAAGTAGTCATCCATAGTAAGATGAAAAACAAAAATGTTCGGAAGGGATTCGTAACCTGTACCCAATCTTGTGTTAGAAGAGAAACAATATTTTCTACGAACATGCCCCAAATGAACTTAAAAGTTTCTAATGATAAGAAAGATAAATCTGTATAGATATGTACAATTACCCAACAAATATATACTACCTTAACTGGAAATGCGTACACCCATTTCAATTTTAATAGGTAAAATGCAAAGGAGATCATTAAAAACCAACCAAATAAGGCTAAGAATCCTGTATCTGTTAGGTCGATTACCGGCTTTAACCATTCCATCATTAGGATAAAAACAAATAAATAAATAAATATAGAAACGATCGTTTGCTGTGTTTTTTTAGTCATGAGCGTTTCACCTCCAAAAAGGCTTGGGCAAAGCGATCTTTTGTAATGGACTGTACTTGAAAGCCTCTACTTGCTGCATATTTGTACATGGCATTCTCATCACTGGTGTTTTTTTCAGTTTTGTTTTTTATGACAAAGCAAGTACAAACTCGGAGGTTCGTTGCATTCTTCTGTACACTATCCATCCATTCATAAGTTAACTTACTAGTCACATATAAAAGGGAGGTCGCATTAGATAGCGATTGGTCATGCAAAATCACCTGATCTATCGGTTTCTTTAAGTCATCTCTTACTTTTGTTAAATGGTATAGCACTCGTTGTAGATGTTGGTCCGTCTGAACTTCAGGTAAAAACATTCGATCCACTCCAACTGACAAAAATGCCGAGGATGCTTGGTGTCTAACGATTGCCTGCATAATGGAAGCCGTTAAATCGACCACTTCCTCAAACAAAGGGGAAGGAGTTCTATCGACCAACACGAACATTTCCTGTGATTGACGATCTTCAAATTCTTTTGTTTTTAACGTTTGTGTTCTTGCAAAGGATTTCCAGTGAATCCACGATACCCGGTCACCAGGTTGGTACGATCGAATTCCAGTCGCCATTGATGTATCTTTCACTGCCTGAATTCTAGAAGCAGCTGCTCCTTGGTCATAGCTCGTTTCAATTGGTATATAGACCATATCTGTCAAATTAGGAAATACTAAAATCGTTTTAGGATTGGCTATAAAAACTTCCTTTTTCACCCACCCAAACAAGTCGCTTACTTGAATACTCGTCCCCTCTAAAACATGCTCACCACGTGGAATATGTTCTATTTCATAGGTCCATGTAAATTCTTTTTTCATTCCCCAAAAGGTAAGCTGTTTCCAAGAAGCCTCTGTAGCAAGAGTAGAACTGACCTTCTCCTCGAGTTGAACGTACATAAGCGGAAAACGACTTTTTCTGATCACGCGAATGGTTGCTGAAAACCTACCACCACTTTGAACTTTACGCGTTTCAATTATTCGCTCCACAACGATATCGGCCAACGAATTCATATATAACAGCAGCGAGTATAAAGAAATAGGAATGATTAAATAAAACAAAAACCAACTAACAAATCCCCCTTGAAACATGGCATACACAAATGCTACTACTAGTAGAAATAGTACGCCTACTACTCCTCGAATCTTCTTCCACCGATTAAGCAATTGCGTCATTGACTTATTTTCCTCTTGATAGGGACTGGTGTTCGCTTCACAATTCGATTAAGCACTTCTTCAGAAGAAATCCCATCGTATCGTGCTTCTGGGCGTAAAATGATACGGTGTCCAAAAACAAAAGGCATCAAATACTGAATATCATCAGGAGTAACATAATTTCTACCATAAAGCATGGCAAGACCCTGTGATGCACGCATAAGTGCAATAGATGCACGAGGACTTACCCCAAGATAAATATATGTATCCTGTCTTGTACGATTTGACAGGTCAACAATATAGCTCTTCATCGTTTCATCTACTTTTACTAGCTTCACTTGTCTTTGCAGCTCGATTAATTCTTCCAGAGAAATGACAGGCATTAGTGTATCAATTGGTGATGCATGCTCTAATCTATTCAATACTTCAATTTCTTCGCTAGGATGCGGATAGCCCATCTTTAATTTTAATAAGAAGCGATCTAACTGTGCCTCTGGTAGTGGATAGGTTCCTTCATGTTCAATCGGATTTTGCGTTGCCATAACAAAAAATGGCTTCGGAATTGGCATCGTCACGCCATCGATTGTAACGGAGGCCTCTTCCATACCTTCTAGAAGCGCAGATTGCGTTTTAGGAGACGTACGATTGATTTCATCTGCAAGCACAATATTTCCCATAATAGGACCTGGTCTAAATTCAAATTCCATTTCCTTTGGATTGTAAATAGATACACCTAATACATCCGAAGGCAATAAATCCGGTGTGAATTGAATTCTTTTAAAATCTGCTCCGATTGATTTGGCAAGTGCACGAACCATCATCGTTTTACCTACACCTGGAACATCCTCTAGTAACACATGCCCTTGCGCCAATAATGCAACTACTGCGAGTTCTGCAATATTTTTTTTACCAATCATTACTTTTTCTATATTTTCAATAATTGCTGCTATCTGCGCTCGTTCTCTCATCCATTTTCCCCCTCAGATCTCTTATAAATAGACTTGCGTGAAAATTTATACAATACAGTATAAGCATAACCAAAATTTGCCTTCAGTACAAATAGAAAACAAAAAATCGAGCTGTCTTTATAATCGACAGCTCGACTTTTATTATTCTGGCTTAGGTGTTATTTCCAAAAATCATCAAAAACGGTGATTGGTAAATGACGCTTATGCATGGATCGATTATAGAAGCCTTCCATTTTTTCTTGAGCTTCCTTCGATACTTTTTTACCTTCTAAATAATCATCAATTTCTTCATATGTTACTCCAAGCGCAACTTCATCAGGTAGAGCGGGTCTATTTTCTTCCAAATCAGCCGTAGGAATTTTAGTATAAAGATGCTCAGGACATCCTAATTCCTTCAATAACTGCTTACCCTGGCGCTTGTTTAAGCGGAAGATTGGGGTAATATCTACTCCGCCATCTCCGAATTTTGTATAGAAACCAGTTACAGCTTCTGCTGCATGATCCGTTCCAAGAACAACTCCATTGTACATTGCTGCGATAGAGTATTGTGCTTTCATACGCTCTCGAGCTTTTTCATTCCCTTTAGCAAAATCTGATAGGATAATACCAGCCTCTTCTAAAGCCTTATTGCTAGCATCTACTGCTTCTTTTATATTTATCGTGACACGCTTACTCGGCTTTATAAAATCCAGTGCATCCTGCCGATCGGTTTCATCAAATTGAACACCATAAGGTAAACTTACTGCTATAAAGGAATATTTTTCCTCTCCAAGCTCTTTATTTAATTCTTCTATTGAAAGTTGTGCAAGTTTACCTACTAAGGTAGAATCCTGACCACCTGAAATACCTAGAATCATACTTGTCAAAAATGGATGTTTTTTTAAATAGTCCTTCATAAAATCAATACTAATACGTATTTCTTTTTGTACATCAATGGTCGGTTTCACTTTTAACGCTGCTATAATTTCTTGTTGTTTAGCTGACATTAGTACCTTCCTCCATTTTGATCAATAATATTATGTTCCATTTCCTTGATCTCTTGTATATTACGCATTTTGTTATTCCAACATTTTTGGCTTAAATCCACTGGGTACTCCTCTGGATTTAAAGAGCGTTTGTACTCATCCCATAATAAATCAAGGTTATCATATGCGTATTCACGAACCTTAGTTAACGCAGGAATTTCATAAATTACTTGGCCATTTTCTATCACTTTTTCATGTAAATCCCTTGCTTCAAAATTCGTCACAAATTTGGAGACAAATGTATGCACTGGATGGAACATTTTTAAACGTTCCTCATGCGTTGGATCTTCATCGTGCATCGTGATATAGTCACCTTCTGCCTTACCATTTTCTTTATCGATAATTCGATAAAGTTTTTTCTGACCAGGAGTTGTAACTTTTTCAGTAGTGGAGGAAATCTTAATCGTATCTTCCATTACCCCTGCTTCATTTTCAATCGAAACAATTTTATAAACAGCGCCAAGTGCAGGCTGATCATACGCGGTGATTAGCTTCGTTCCGATACCCCAGCTATCTACCTTGGCCCCCTGTGCTTTTAAGTTTAGAATTGTATATTCATCCAAATCATTGGAAACAATAATTTTCGCATTATGGAAACCTGCTTCATCCAACATTTTCCTTGCTTCTTTCGACAAAAATGAAATATCACCTGAATCGAGACGGATACCGATGAAGTTAATCTTGTCACCAAGCTCTTTCGCTACTTTTATAGCTGTAGGCACTCCCGTTTTCAGTGTATTATATGTATCCACTAAAAATATGCAATCTTTATGGCGCTTCGCATAGGAATGAAAAGCTGCATATTCATCTTTATACGATTGTACTAATGAATGGGCATGCGTCCCGGTAACAGGAATTCCAAACATTTTCCCTGCACGAACATTACTAGTTCCATCTATTCCGCCTATGTATGCAGCTCTAGTTCCCCAAATCGCCGCATCCATCTCTTGGGCACGTCTAGAACCAAATTCCATTGCAACTTCATCCTTTATCACCTGTTTAATACGAGAACCTTTAGTCGCTATTAGCGTTTGATAGTTGACGATATTAAGTAAGGCTGTTTCTACTAGCTGTGCTTCCGCAAGAGTAGATTCAATTCGCATAATCGGTTCATTTGGGAATACTAGCTCCCCTTCCACCATCGAATATACATTTCCAGTAAAACGAATAGTACGCAAATACGCAATAAAGTCTTCTTTGTACCCAAGCTCTTCCTGCAAATATTCTAAATCACTGTCGGTAAAGTGAAAATTCTGTAAATAATCAAGACATCTCTCTAGTCCCGCAAAAATACCGTAACCATTACCGAATGGTAGCTTGCGGAAAAATAATTCAAACACCGCTTTGCGTTCATGCATATTATCTGCCCAATAGGCTTCCATCATATTTATTTGATATAAATCAGTATGTAATGCTAAACCGTCATCCGGATAAATTTTTTTCATAAAAATCCCCTTTTTCATAACTATTGAACTAAGTATACACTATTTACCCTTTTTCTTGCCAAGTAACCCTACTCTCAAAGTGTGACTCAATCAACCTGAAAAGGCTTACTTTGAAGTGCAGTAACGACTCCGGTAATGTTGCGCATATAGCGTTGAATGTTGTACGTAATCCTTCCAATGTTGCGCATACACGGCTAGATGCTGCGGATAGTACGATGTAAGTTGCGCATACACGTCCTACGGAGGAATCCTCTATCACAAAAGAAAACCAGCCATCCGAGGATGACTGGTCAAACCTTTATTATTAATCTCCCAACGGAGAAACGATAGTTACAACGTATTCCGCTATTGCATCTATCTCTTCGGCTGTAAGTGTATCCTTAAATGATGGCATTGCACCTTTACCATTTGTAATTCGATCAAGGACGTCTTCTTTATTTTCTGCTACTTTACTATTTTGTAAGTTTGGACCATTGTGACCATTTGCGCCCTGGTCTCCATGACAAGCAATACAACTATTTTTGTATGCAGTAAGCCCAGCATCGGCACTAACTGTTTCACCTGTCTCTTTTTCAGGAACTGGAGCTTTACCTTTAACTGAAGCATCAATCACTTGTCCTTCAGGTAAAGTTCCACCTAATTTAAATGTGTATATTTTATCTCCGTGTTTACTACCTGCAAGCGCATTACCTGCAGCATAAATAGAAATATACTGTTCACCATCGATTTCATAAGTGACTGATGGCGCATTTGCACCTGCATCCATCATATATTCCCAAACTTGCTCGCCTGTTTTTGCATCGAACGCGATTAAGCGCCCATCGTTATGACCAACAAATACTAGATTTCCAGCCGTTGTTAAGATACCGCTGTATGCTTGAGAATCCCAATTTTGTTGCCACACAATTTTATTTGTTTTTACGTCCAAAGCAGTTACTGTTCCACGTTGTGGGGCATTCGATACTGGTTGCATTATACTACCAATATACATAGACCCTTCCTCATATGCTTCCTCTTCTTGCCTAGCAAAAGAAAAGTAAGTATCGTTTCCTAAAACATAGAATAGCTCCGTGTCTGGGTTATAAGCAGATGGCGGCCAGTTAGCACCACCGGCAGGTCCTGGTTTAAGTGTAATTGGTTCCTCCCAAAATGGAGTATAGATATCTCCTACTTGCCCTTCAAATTCATCCCCTAAATCACGATCAATATCTTCTTGAGTAACACCTTGTGGAACAAATGCATCCCCAATAGGAATTGGTTGTGTAGCGGCTGTTTTTTGTTCAGCTAGTTGTGGAACTGGTTTTTCTTCAATTCCTACAAGTGGAGTCCCATCAGTACGATCTAAGAAATAAACCCAACCAGTTTTACCAGCTTGTCCTAGACCTTTACGCATTTCTCCATCTTTTTCAACATCAAATAGAACAACTGGATTTGCCGGATCCATATCCCATATGTCATGATGCACTTCTTGGAAATGCCATACATAGTCCCCATTTTCGGCATTTACTGCGACTACAGAGTTGGCGTAAAGGTTATCCCCTTCACGGTTACTTCCATCTAAATCTGGAGCAGTATTTCCAGTTGCAAAGTAAATGTACCCAAGCTCTGGATCGACTGAAGGAGTGTTCCAAACAGGTCCACCCCCGGTTAACCAAGCATCATTATCAGATGGCCAAGTATCTCCATCTATATCACCTGGTCCCGGAATTGTATAAAATCTCCATATTTCTGAACCTAGGTCTGAATCATATGCCATAACACGACCACGTATCCCATATTCTCCACCCGCAACACCTGTATAAACTTTACCGTTATAGTAAAGTGGTGCACTAGTAATCGTGTAGCCTTCTTCCCATTCAGCTACTTTAGATTCCCATAAGACTTCACCTGTTTTTTGATCAAGTGCTACTAAACGAGCATCAAGTAAACCCGTATATACTTTACCATCACCGACTGCCACCCCACGAGTTGTCCATCCACAGCATACTGTATCCATTTCTTGTGGAATATCTGGTGTATAGGCCCAAATTTGTTCACCTGTTTTAGCATCAATTGCGAAAACATCGTTAGCCCCAGTATTAATATACATAATTCCGTCCACTACAAGTGGAGTGGCTTCGCCAGAATGTTTATTTTCTGCACCAGATCCTAAACTTGAAACCCAAGTTGGTTTTAAATCCCCAATATTTTCAGTAGTGATTTCGTTTAGCATGGAATAACGTCTGTTGAAGTAATCTCCACCATTCGTAGTCCATTCATTAGTCGCATATTCTACCTCTATATCTGGTCGAGATGGACTAGGTGCTTCTTTACCATCAGTTTTTGAACCATCTTTGTCATCCTCGACAACAACTTTTTCTACATCTGAAACCCCTTGGTCTGCTACTTCCTCTTCGTCTTCACTAGCTAAAAAATATAGACCAAAGATTATTACAAAAGTAATAATCGAACCAATAAAGATTTGTTTCCAGACTGAACTTTCTTTCCTCATACTAAGTACCCCCATAGTTCACATTTTAGACATAATTTACAAACCTATTATACTCCTACTAATTTACTAATGGCAATATAAATCAGATTATTTTTACAATAGTTGTTAACGATTACATTTCTGTAGGGAAATAAAAAAGTGGCTGGGACGGAAGTAGCCTCAATCAATGAAAAAAGTGAAATCGCAAAGGCAATTTCACTTTCTTCATTTTATTATAATATGGACATGGGCTTTTCCTCTTGCCTGTATTGTCCCTTCTCTTTTGATTTATTTTTTATCGTCTAGCTTAGAAACGATAGTTGCAACGTATTCTGCTATTGCATCTATCTCTTCTGCTGTAAGTGTATCCTTAAATGATGGCATTGCACCTTTACCATTTGTAATTCGGTCAAGAACGTCTTCTTTATTTTCTGCTACTTTACTATTTTGTAAGTTTGGGCCATTGTGACCATTTGCGCCTTGGTCTCCATGACAAGCAATACAACTATTTTTGTATGCAGTAAGCCCAGCATCGGCACTAACTGTTTCACCTGTCTCTTTTTCAGGAACTGGAGCTTTACCTTTAGCTGAAGCATCAATCACTTGCCCTTCAGGTAAAGTTCCTCCCAATTTAAATGTGTAAATTTTGTCGCCGTGCGTTGTTCCAGCAAGGGCATTACCTGCAGCATAGATTGAAATATACTGTTCACCATCTATTTCATAAGTGACAGATGGAGCATTTGCACCTGCATCCATCATATATTCCCAAACTTGCTCCCCTGTTTTCGCATCAAATGCGATTAAACGTCCGTCGTTATGACCAACAAATACTAGATTTCCAGCCGTAGTTAAGACTCCACTATAAGCTAGGGCATCCCAATTTTGTTGCCAAGCAATTTTATTAGTTTTTACATCAATTGCAGTAACTGTCCCTCTTGTTGGTGCATTTTGAACTGGTCCAAAAACGCTTCCAAAATAAGCGTCACCTTCCTTAAACTCACTTAATTCACTTCTTTCAAATGACATGTAGTGATCATTACCTAATACATAATAATACTCAGTATCAGGATTGTATGCGGAAGGTGGCCAGTTTGCTCCTCCAAACGGTCCGGGTTTAAGTGTTACTGGTACATCCCAAAACGGAGTAAAAATACTACCAATTTCACCTGTAAATGCAGGGTCTAAATCGTTTTTCACGTCTTCTTCCGTTACACCTTGTGGGACAAATGAATCCCCGACTGGAAACGGTTGAGTAGCAGCTGTTTTTTGACGCTCATCTTGTGGCACTGGTTTTTCTTCAATCCCAACTAATGGTGTTCCATCTGCACGATCTAGGAGATAAACCCAACCAGTTTTACCCGCTTGCCCAAGACCTTTACGCATATCTCCGTCCATTTCTACATCAAATAAAATAACTGGGCTAGTAGGATCCATATCCCAAATATCATGATGTACTTCTTGGAAATGCCATACATAATCCCCATTTTCCGCATTCACCGCAACGATAGAGTTCGCATATAGATTATCTCCCTCTCGGTTACTACCGTCTAAATCTGGAGCAGTATTTCCAGTTGCAAAGTAAATGTACCCAAGCTCTGGATCGACTGCCGGTGTGTTCCATACTGGTCCTCCACCAGTTAACCAAGCATCGTTATCAGAAGGCCAAGTATCCCCATTAATATCTCCTGGACCTGGTATTGTATAAAAACGCCACACCTCAAAGCCTAAATCAGCATCATATGCCATCACTCGGCCTCGAATTCCATACTCTCCACCAGACACCCCTGTATAGACTTTTCCATTGTAATAAAGTGGTGCACTAGTAATGGTATAACCCTCTTCCCACTCTGCTACCACTGTTTCCCATAGTAATTCACCAGTTTTTTGGTCAAGTGCGATTAAGCGAGCATCAAGTAATCCCACGTATACTCTACCATCACCAACGGCAACACCTCGTGTTGTCCATCCGCAACATACTGTATCCATCTCTTGTGGAATATCTGGTTTATATGCCCAGATTTGTTCCCCTGTTTTTGCGTCTATTGCAAATACGTCATTTGCTCCCGTTGCAATATACATGACACCATCCACTACTAGTGGAGTTGCTTCACCTGAGTATTTACCTTCTGCTCCGGATCCTCCTAAGCTACTAACCCAAGTAGGTTTTAGATCTCCAATATTTTCTGTAGTAACTTGGTTTAGCATGGAATAACGTCTGTTGTAGTAATCTCCACCATGTGTTGTCCATTCTGTTGAAGCATACTTTACTTTTTCATCTGGATTAGATGGACTAGGTACAACTTTGGTTTCTTTTTCTGGTTCTTCTTTCTCTGGTTCTTCTTTCTCCGGTTCTTCTTTCTCTGGTTCTTCTTTCTCTGTTTCTTCTTTCTCTGCTACTTCTTTTACTATTATGCTTGCATATGGAACTTCTTCGTTCCCTCCACCCAAGTTTTCAAAACTTACTACTAGATATATCATAAACAAAGCTACAAGTGTAATTAATGTACCTATAAATATTAGTGCGGATACCGATAACCCTTTAATTTTCATCTGACTCTCCTTCCAATCTATTAATAAATCCTAGTTAAATAGTTTATGTTTCAAATTTTGAAGAAATGCCGTCCCTTTTATATTCTGAGACAAAAAAAACTGCTCAAGAGTTTAGGCTCTTGAACAGTTTGCTTATCAAATCTTATTTAGTTAAATCCTTGCAGCCTTCATAAATCAGATCAAATAACGCTTGAATGTCGTTTTCTTCTACACTGGAGAACGCTACACGGATGTCTGTTTTATTGCTTGCGATTACACCTACACCATATTGATCGAGTAAATGCAGTCGTAACGTTTCAGCATCGATGGTATTTAACTTCAAGCACATGAAGTATCCTGAGTTAAATGGATAATAAGTCCAATGCTGTGCGAATTTTTCATCCGCAAGGACTTGCTTCGTTTTTACAGCTCGACCAAGCATGATTTGGAATTTCTCTTCTTTTTCTTGTAAAAACTCTTCGGATTGAAGTGACTCCAAAATAATCGTTTGAGAAATATGAGATCCACTGGAAACAGTTCCACGAATAATACCCTTCGTTTTTTGCTCTAAAGCATCTAATGTCTCGGGAGCCGCTGCATACGTGATGAACCCAACGCGTAAACCCCAAACATAATTTTCTTTCGTGGCACCATCAATTTTTACTGGCAGGATATTTACATGGCTATCAGCTAATAAACCGAACAAAGATTCTTTAATAGAATCCTCATAAAATAATCCGAAATATGCATCATCTAGTAAAACAACTAATTTCAAGCCACCTTCAGCAGCATCCTTCAACACCTGAACGGTTGCTTCTGCTTCTTCTACAGAAGGGGTAAAACCGGTAGGATTGTTAGGGAAGTTTAACAAAACAATCGCTTTTTCCGTTTGCTTCGCAAGTGTTTCACGGAAAGCATCTACATGGAAACCACCAGCTTCATTGAATAAAGGGAACGTTTCGACACGGCCGCCTCTTCTTATTTGGAATACCGTATTATAATTACCCCAGTATTGCTGTGGTGTTACTAACACATCTCCAGCATCCATAAACAAATCTGCTGCGATACTTAAGCCATGTGTTAGTGCACTAGTTACAATCGGTCTACCAATCGATTTGCCTTTCATCGATGGGTTCTCTACCAATAGCTTATCTTTCCATAACGAACGTAAAGCCTCTTTACCTTGAGGAGCTGCATATGGATATATATCACTTGGTTTATAATCTAATTTCTTTTGAATATGACGGAAATGCATCGGTTCGCCATTCTCCGTTGCAATACCTATTGTAGCATTAAATCGATGTGCTTTTTTTCCTGCTTCCGCACTTTGACTTAAAATTCCTTTTGGATAGTACAAATTTTTACCTAAATCCGATAACATATCGTAAATTGCAGGATTTTCTTTTTGTATTTTCTCGTTTAATTGCGTTGCTAAAGCATTCATCTATTAGTACCTCCATAATATTTGATTTAAAAGTATTGTACTCTATTTAACTAAAGTATTATACCCTTTGAAGAAATATATTGTTCTACCCTCATCCCTGCTTCAACTCTAAAATGATAGGGCAATGATCACTTCCAAGTACAAGAGAATCGATAGAAGCATCCTTTAATAAAGCCGCAAGTTTTTCTGACGCAATAAAATAATCAATTCTCCAGCCAATATTACGCTCTCTTACCGTATTCATATAGGACCACCAACTATAGGCACCTTCTGTATCCGGATAAAAATAACGAAATGTATCTACAAATCCTTCTGCAAGTAAATCTGTCATTTTGCCACGTTCTTGTTCTGTAAACCCTGAGTTACCTCTATTAGATTTAGCGTTTTTCAAATCTAATTCGCCATGAGCCACGTTTAAATCCCCACACATAATTACAGGCTTTATAGCATTAAGTGTTATTAAGTAAGTACGCATTTCATCTTCCCATTCCAGTCGATATGGAAGTCTTGTTAGATCTCGTTTAGCATTCGGAGTGTATACATTCACCAAGTAAAATTGATCATACTCCAGCGTAATAATTCTACCTTCGTCATCTGAAACGTTATCACCAACACCATATTTAACAGAAATCGGTTTTATCTTCGTAAAAATTGCAGTACCAGAATAGCCCTTTTTCAAGGCATAATTCCAATACTGTTCATAGCCGTCTAGGGGTAGCTCAATTTGGCCAGCTTGCAGCTTTGTTTCTTGCAAACAAAAAATATCAGCGTTTACTTCATTAAAATATTCGAGAAATCCTTTTTTCACGCAGGCTCTTATGCCATTCACATTCCATGAAACCAACTTCATTTTATATCCTCCAAGATAGAAACTTATGTAACTAGTTTTATGTTAATTATAACAAAGTGTTATCTCTTTTAAAAACAATGAGTAGGCAAGCAATGGGAACTTTTATAACTCCAGAGTTATGCTGATTAATATATCAATCCTCTTTTGGTTAAGAATTCTGTCAATCTAGCATATATTGGTTGCTAGATTGGGTTTCTATTTAGTGAGAAAAAGGGTACTTTATAAATAAGAGAATAGTAGAGGAAGTGTCGAATATATGGATGTATCATTAAAATCATCCGGGCCAAAACATAAAATGAGAGAAGCGAAACCTTGGGTACGACGCTTTGGTCGCTTCGGTTATATGACTATAGGTATTGTGTATGGAATGATCGGCATTCTCGCAGCTTTAGCTGCATTTGGACCCCGAGGAGAGATGACCGGAACGTCTGGTGTACTACAATCAATCTCTGAAATACCATTCGGGGAAATTGCTTTATGGATTATTGGAATAGGTTTATTCGGTTATATCCTCTGGGTTTTTATATTAGCAATTAAAGATCCTAATAATATAGGAACTGATGTACAAGGTCTAATAAAAAGAACGAGTTACTTCATTAGTGGAGTCATTTATGCAAATTTATCATATGGAGCTATAAAACTGGCGAGCCATACGGGAAATGCTGGTAATAGTGAATCAGAGAAAAACGTTTCCATTAAGTTACTGGAACAACCATTTGGTATATGGTTAGTTGGAATAGTTGGTGCAATAATTATTGGATGTGGTGCTTTCGAACTTTATAGTGGTATTAAAGAGAAATTCATGTCTGAATTCAAAACCTATGAAATGAATGGTATGGAACGAAATGTTGCTAGAATAACAGGGAAAATTGGTCTTATTTCAAGAGGGACTGTTATAAGTATGATCGGATTTTTCTTTATTCGCACAGCATATACTAATAATTCCGAAGAATCTAAAGGGTTTGGGGGTGCTTTGACAGAGTTAGCAAACCAGCCCTTCGGAAAGTTTTTGCTAGCTATAGTAGCAATTGGACTAATTTTATATGGTGTCTATCAGATTATCCGCGGACGCTATCAACGTATGAATTTGGGTTAGAATAAATCTACTACTAAAAAACGTTAAACATTTCGATATTAGTATGAACCCCACAAAATATAATCGAAGCAAGCTATCCATAAAAAATGACTATCCAATCGATTTACGATCAGATAGTCATTTTAATATGGATAAATCACTCTTTTATTTTTTAGACATCTTCAATAACACAAATATTGCGATAGCCAGTGCAAATAACCCAAACAAAATAACCAATGAGATAGCTCCAAATGCAAATAAGCTCATATGTATACCCCCTTAGTTGCTTCTATTCCTCTATTATATTTCTTTATTGGAATTACACAAGGAGGCCACATGTTAATGGACAAAAGGTACGAGCACCAGGAGTGTATGCTGAACGCCCGACAGTTTGCCCTATCCGCCCGCAATCGATTATGCGCCCACTCTTCCCTTTATACGACCGTTTCACTTTGTCATCGTCCTATATCATTCCTTAAATAAATCATTCAAGGATTCACTCATCGTTGGATGGGTAAATATGTTGTCACGTAGAAATGTGGAGGGTAACCTAGCCTCTATTGCCACTTTTACTATATTAATCATTTCACTGGAGTCAGCACAAAAAAGTGTGCAACCTAATATTTCATTCGTTTGTGGGTCAATTAATGCCTTTAACAAGCCATCTGTTTTCTCCAATATTCGAGCTCTTGGAATTCCAGCTGCTGGCATGGATAATACCTTATATTCAATTCCTTTTTCCTTTGCCATTTTTTCATTGAGCCCGACATGAGACAATATAGGGTCGATGAAAACAGAGTATGGAATGTTAGTCCTTTCTTTTTTTGTATAGGAGCCATCTCCAAAAAGCTGATCCTTTACAATACGAAAGTCATCTAATGAGATATATGTAAACTGTGGACCTCCATTGACGTCACCTAATGCCCAAATATTTTTCGCTTTCGTTTTTAATGCGTCATCCACTACAACAGCTCCACGATCATTCACTTCTACGGAAGTATTTTCTAATCCTAGGTTTTCTGTGTTTGGCACTCTCCCTGTCGCAAGAAGGGTAGCATTGCCATATTCTTCACGAAGCGAATCTCCCTCTTTGTAAGTGACAAGAACTCCTCCGTCTTGATTTTTTACGGATTCTACTTTACTATTTTGTACAATTTTCATACTTTTTGCTTCTAATACTTTTTTCACTTCTGCCGCAATATCCCTGTCTTCATTCGGTAGGAACTCTTCATTGCCATCTATGACTGTCACTTCTGATCCAAAATTTGCGTACATGGAAGCAAACTCTAATCCGATATACCCACCACCAATAATAATTAGTTTTTCAGGAAGCTGCTCCAACTCTTGTAAAGTTGTGGAATTATAAACGAAATTAGTATTTTCCAAGCCGTCGATTGGTGGCACAATTGGTGTGGCACCAGTGTTAATGAAAATCTGTTCGGCTGTAACTTCAAATTGCTCCTCTGAAGTTTTCACTTCTATTTTTTCATCACTTAAGAAAGTTGCTTCCCCTGTAATTACCGTTATATTATTCTGGTCATCCAGCATATGAAAGTTTTTATTTCGCAATAAAGAAGTTAGCTCATCTTTTTGATGAACAGCATTTGTATAAAACTCCTTTCTAGCTATGTTGGAATATTTTCTGTTGTCCGCAGAATGAACTAGCGATTTTGTTGGGATGCACGCAATGTTTATACATGTTCCCCCATACATTTCAGAAGACTTCTCGATCACGGCAACCTTTTTACCATTTTTTGCGAGCTCAGAAGCTAACGTTTTTCCACCTTTGCCAAAGCCAATAATAACTGCATCAAATTTATTCATTATAAAACCTCCTAACCTAATCTATTTCCTTTTTCGATACTATGTAAACTCAACGAATTCATTGATAAACAAATATAGGACTGTCCTTTTGGTTAGACAACAACCAAAAAGACAGTCCATGCTATTAAACGTTTATTTTAGAATTTTCTAAAGTAGTACCTAAAACCTTCGCAAGCTCAAGCATGCCGTATTTCTCTACTTTAGCTTCCGCATCTGCATTGTAGTTCGTATTTGTGTTCACATCATACGTATATACTTCTCCATTTGCATCGCTAATAAATTCAATACCTGCAACATCAATTTTACTTGCTTTCAAAAACGCTTCATAGCGCTCAATCCAAGATGCGCTTATATCTTCCTTAATCTCAAATTTCATTGCAGGTTCTTCACCTACTGGACAGAAAGCATCTCCAATTTGGCAAGAATCTGCAGGACATAATTCAAAACCTTCCGACGTATCTACTCGAACAGCGTAAATATATTTTCCACCAACAAACTCCGCTCTCGTAATATAGGACTCTGGTGATTGGATATATTCTTGGATAAGGGTTATTCCATCTACAGGTTCTTCAAAGGCCGGCCCATTCACATAAGCTTCCAATGCTACTACCGTTTGAAATAATTGTACACCTAGTCCCTTACCAGCACGATTATGCTTCGTGATAAATGGCGTTTTCTCAAGTTTTTGAGCAGCTAATATAATTTGTTCACTGCCAACAGCCGCAATAGTTTTTGGTGTTCTAATCCCGCTTGCTTCAAGCGCTGTATATTGATTGATCTTACTTAGCTCTAAACTTAAAGCTTTTGTTCCATTAAATACTGTTCTTCCATGAAGCTCTAACCAAGACAGTACTCCACCAGCTAACTCTGGTGCGTATCTATGCCCTCTAGTATGAGAAGATGCACTCATTCGGTTATAAAAAACACCTCTCGGGGGAGCTGTTGTTAAATCCACAATTCCTTGATCTAGATGCCACGACTCATAGGGAAGATTCAATTCTTCTAATCGTTTTGTTAAATGTACTGTCCACTCATCATTTTCATGGATTATATATATTTTAGACAAATCATCCGCTCCTCTGCTTACTATTCCTATTAAACTACTATGTATTATTATATACTAGCAAAGTTTGAGACCACAATTTAAAACCCTGCTCCAGGTTGGGCAGGGTGATTGCTATTAATATGGATCTGCTTCATTACTTTTATTGATTGCTTGTTCTGGTGCTTTATCTCCGTCTTTATTTCCCAATGGTTTTTGAGAAGAGCCGTTATTTTTAGCGTGAGCAAGTCCTTCTCTTAAATGTCGACCATAGTCTTCATCTGCTTCCTCTGCTAGGGCAATCATCTTTTCCTGAATCCGTGGATCACAGGCGGAGAGGTCATTGACAAGATTAGCGATGAGCTCTGTTTTTTCCCATTGTTCAAATTGGCGGTAGGTTTCTCCTGCTTGCTTTGTATTATTTTGGCGATCGATGGACTCGCGAACTAAGTTTCCTTTGATCATTGGCGTGTACTCTTTACCTAACTGTGTTGCTTCCTTTAAGCCATCTAATATAGAAGGTTCATAGTTGATATGTGGATTTTGGAAAGGGCCTCTATCTAGACGGTATGCCATTTGCCCACCGCTTTGATTGGTTGCGACACGTTTTTTTGGCGCATTGATCGGAAGCTGTAAATAGTTCGCTCCAACACGATGTCTTTGCGTATCGGAGTACGAAAATGTCCGACCTTGTAGCATTTTATCGTCTGAAAAGTCCAACCCATCTACTAACACACCCGTACCAAATGCCACCTGCTCTACTTCCGTAAAATAGTCCTCAGGGTTTCGATCTAACACCATTTTTCCAACGGCCTTCCAGGGGAATAAATCCTCTGGCCATAACTTTGTATCATCTAACGGATCAAAATTTAGCTCTGGATGATCATCATCACTCATCGTTTGCACTAGTAACTCCCATTCAGGGAAGTCGCCTTTTTCAATTGCGTCATATAAATCCTGCGTTGCATGATTAAAGTTTTTCCCCTGGATTTCCTCTGCTTCCTTTTGAGTTAAATTACGAATACCTTGCTTCGGCTCCCAGTGATATTTTACGAGTACTGCTTTTCCTTCTTTGTTTACCCATTTATACGTATTCACACCAGATCCTTGCATCATCCGATAATTTGCAGGTATCCCCCATGGCGAATAGACGAATGTCACCATATGGAATGACTCAGGAGAGCTCGCACAGAAATCAAAGAAACGCTCAGAATCCTGAATATTCGTGACAGGATCCGGCTTAAACGCATGAATCATATCCGGGAACTTTATCGCATCACGAATAAAGAATATTTTCAAATTGTTTCCTACTAAATCCCAGTTTCCATCCTCTGTATAAAATTTAACGGCAAATCCACGAGGATCACGCAATGTTTCTGGAGAATGTCCTCCATGAATAACGGAAGAAAATCGAACAAATACTGGAGTTTTCTTCCCCTTTTCCTGAAACAATTTAGCTCGAGTATATTTAGAGATTGCCTCGTCTCCAGCAGCACCGTATGCTTCAAAATAACCGTGAGCTCCGGCACCTCTTGCATGTACTACTCGCTCAGGTATTCGTTCTCTGTCAAAGTGACTTATTTTTTCAATGAAGTCATAGTTTTCTAAAGTTGCAGGTCCTCTATTTCCGACCGTCCTCATATGCTGATTATTCGTTACAGGATGCCCCTGCCTATTCGTGAGTGTCTCCTCATTTTCCACATTGGAATCGTAGTTTGGTTGTTCTTCTTTCACTCTTCATCCTCCTTAGCACAAGATAGAATTTGCATTCCTCTCTATACTGTCCAGAACAGAGAGTAAATATTCCAGTATTACATAAAGTTAGCTATTGAAAATACATTCTTTCTCCAATCAGATATATGAATGGGTTGCTCTATTTCCCTTCTACTACTTACATATGTTTGTAAGTTTCCTTTGTATTTTAAGGTTAATGCAGAAAGTTGTTCAAAATGATGCGGTTGCACCAAAGGGGGTGCAACCTGTAGTTGCGAAGATGGACATTCTTTCATAATCGTTGCGACAAATTGAGAACAAAAGAATGCATTCTCACGCTCTATTTCAATATTTATTGCAACCAACACCAAACCTATTAAATTATATTTATATAGTTGTTTTTGCTGTTCCATTTGGCTAATTTTACTTTTCATCCGCATATATTCGGAATCAGTCACCTCGCACGCATAAATGGCACAGGTTGCTCTTTGGAACAGTCCTTCCATAGGATTTTCCTTAATGAGACCTGCATTGAATGGATTATGAATACTTTTCCGTCCGAAGCTATACATCTCATTTAACTCCTCATCAAAAGCAATGGAGGCATGGTTTAACTCTTTTTTTGTATACATGCCAATGGCCTTCGATAATAATGTACCTGTATTACTAAGAATGATGTAAATCCTTTTGCCCATTTTTCCACCTCGTTCATAAGAGACATGTTTGCCTCGAATCTATTATTCTAATCATCCTCTTTCCGGTGATTATTACATACGTACTTAAGGTGGAAAATGACTAAGACCTAAGGCGTAGATGACTGATATAATGCATTCTTAATTTGTAGGTGGGAAAACTATGCAGTCAATAATTACATAGAAATGTGGGATTTAGAGAAATTATTCGTTTGTGAGCTTCGGCATTCCCTCACTTCGGTCCTATGAATACGAATCCAACTCCAACTAACTGCTGGTGGGCTGAAGGCATAATTGAATACTTGGAAAATGGCGGCGGTCCACTTGTTTCTAAATAACTAGCTACAAGGTCAGAACCTTCATTTTTCATTTTACTGCGGAATGTGTTATATTTAAATCGATTCTACATATAGAAGGAGGAGATTCCATGCCAAACATAGGAGTACCCGGTTTAATACTTGTATTAATTATTGCCTTGATTATCTTTGGTCCATCTAAATTACCTCAGCTAGGCAAAGCAGTTGGACAAACGTTAAAAGAATTCAAAACCTCGACTCGAGATATTATAAATGATGAAGAAAAAGATGAAAATAAAGTCGAAGCATCTGAAGTAGATCTAGACAAGAAATAAATGATATTTTGGTTGGTCCTGACTTCAGTCACGACCAACCTTTTTTATAGGGAAAAATCAATTAAAGTCCATTAAATTGAACCAAACTATTTTAGTTCGTCCATATTCCTATATCTATATAAAGGAGTACTAGTATGCGCAACCTTCTACCCTTATTGCTAGGTAGTTACATTTATTTAGGTCCCTAATATTTTATAACGAAAAACGACCTATCCTCAAGTAACTCCAGGATAGGTTATTTTTTCGTATTTGCATGAAATAATTCTAATCTTCTATTACATACTTGGCTTAAGGTCTGCTGGTAATGGGTTCCGATAATTATTTTTTGTTAATAAAGCTAGTTCTTCCTTCGCTTTTTCTATTATAGTAGGCTGCTCAAAAATTCCTACTGCACTAGCAGCAAGGACTTTTCCGGCAGACAAAAGCCCCTTATGAGCCAGTGATGTTTTCCCTTGTGAGACTAATTGCCATGTATGAAGTGGTGTTCCGGCTACAAAACATGTTGTAAAAAACTGAGCTGTCGGTACTATCCAACTTACATCCCCTACATCTGTAGATCCTTGCATTACCTCACGACCTTTAGCGTAAGGGATAACTTCCCCGAAAAACGGATTATCTTCTCTATAAAATTGGTCTGTTAATTGATAGTTAGATAGTTTTTCTGCATCTAATATTGCCGAATTTACTTCTTCAGCTGTTATGGTTTTGGCCATTTTTTTTGCATACGCTAATTCTTTTTCATCATAATCTGGCAACCCGTAATGTTGTAGTTTTTCATTCACTAAAACATTTAATGTGTGATTTGGTATGTAATTAGAGCAAGCCTTATCAAAGCGGACAGTGACTTTCGTTTCTGTCATTAAAGCTGCTCCATTAGCAATTTTGATGACACGTTGATAGATTTCCTCTACATCTTTGATATGTGGTGCACGTATTAGATACAGCACTTCTGCGTCTGACTGTACAACATTTGGAGAAGTCCCTCCAGAATTAGTAACAGCATAGTGAACTTTTGCTTCTGAGATAATATGCTCTCGCAAATAATTAACACCAACATTCATCAACTCGACTGCATCAAGTGCACTTCGTCCTAGATGAGGAGAATTCGCAGCATGAGATGCCTTTCCCTCGAATGCAAAATATACTTGATAGTTTGCAAGGGATGAGAATGAAAAAATACCTGTATATGAATTTGGATGCCAAGTAAGTGCAGCATCAATGTCTTTAAAAACACCGTCGCGAACCATATAGGTTTTTCCAGATCCACCTTCTTCACCCGGACAGCCAAAGTATTTAATAGAACCCGTAATTTTCTTTTGCTGAATGAGTTCCTTTAAAGCAAGAACAGCAGCAACTCCAGCCGTTCCTAGTAAATTATGGCCACATCCATGTCCATTTCCATTTTCTTGTAATGGCTCTCGAATTTCAGAAGCTTCTTTTTGGCTAAGCCCGGAAAGTGCATCAAACTCCCCAAGTATTCCGATAACTGGTTTTTCTTGTCCAAATGAAGCTGTAAAGGCAGTCTCAATACCGCCCACTCCTCGTTCTACTAAAAAACCCTTCTGTTCTAGAAAATCGCTTAATATCTTGGATGATTGGAATTCCTTAAATCGCGTTTCCGGTGTTTCCCAAATTTTATCACTTAGTTCAATAATTTCTTTACTATATCCATCTATTAATGTAGCGATTAAATCTGATATATTATCCATTTAGATCTCTCTACTTTCTTCTTTATAGATTTCTTCGATTGTGCCTAGCCATGTGTCCACAATGATTGAAAAAACAGCCTCGTCGATATCAAATTTTTCATGATGATGTCCTGCAGCTAAAGTTGTGCCAAAAATAGCATATGTTGCAAGTCCTCCTTGCTGTTGTACATGACTCATCATATAAGTGGCATCCTCTGATCCAGCTGCAAACTTGCTACGTGGGATAACTTCCTCGACCCCGTTAGCTATCTTAGCTGAATGAGCAACCATTTCTATTAATTTTTCAGAAGATGTTGCAGTTTTAGCTGCCCCCACTATTTTGTATGAAAGTTCCGTCCCATACATTAGGGCTGCTCCCTCTAATACAGAAATAGCTTGCTGATGAACATACGAATGCACCTCGCTATTTTCACCACGCGTTTCAAGCTGTAAGAAAGCGTGTGCTGGCACAATATTACGACCGTCTCCCGCTTTGCAAGTACCCACATTTATGCGTGATGTGCCTGCACTATGACGTGGAATAGCGTGGAGACTAAGAATGGCAGAAGCAGCAGCAAGTAAAGCATTTCTTCCCTTTTCAGGCTCCGCCCCCGCATGTGCCGCTATTCCTTTAAATGTTGCATCTATTTTAGTTGTTGCTAAAAATCCATCCGTTCCTGCAACAACAGTTCCCAATGGGGCACCTGTTCCTACATGCATGCCCAAAAAGTAATCCACATCGTCTACTACTCCAGCTTCAACCATTGATTTCGCACCGCGTACACCTTCTTCAGCTGGCTGAAAAATGATTTTAATAGTTCCCTCAATTTGGTCCAAATTATTTGCCAATATTGTCGCTAAACCTAAACCAACGGCACTATGAGCATCATGTCCACAAGCATGCATTACTCCCTCATTTTCTGATCGAAACCCAATTTCTTGCGGAAAATGTGAAGACTCGAGTGTTTCTAAAATATCTAAAGCGTCCATATCAAAACGGAAAGCTATAGTTGGACCTTTCCTCTTCCCATTAATTGTGCCAACCACACCTGTATATCCTCCAACCATTTTTTCCATATATGCTTTGTATCCACCATTACCTTTTGCTTTTTCATAGCAAGCCGCTATTCGCTCTTCTGAGGGAACTCCCATTCTCTCCTCAGATACAACATCTTTTCCGACTTGGACCTCAAAACCTAATTGATCTAATTCATGAGCAATAATAGAGGCTGTGCGAAACTCCGTCCAACCAACTTCAGGAAAACGATGAAAATCTCTTCTCCAGGTAATCATTTGTTCCAATGAATTAGAAGCAATCGTAAATTTACCCATTTTTCCACCTCTTTAAAAGTTAGTAGTTACATTTTCATAAAAATTCCAGGTCCAATTGGTAGATTGAAGAATCCAAAGATTAACATTAAAATAACCCACACAGTTCCTAACACAATTGTGTATGGGATCATAAGCGACATTAATGTCCCTATACCTGCTTTTTTATCATACACATGCATGAAGGACAAAATTATCGCAAAGTAAGGATTTAAAGGTGTTACCATATTTGTTGAAGATTCACCTATACGATAAGCTAATTGAATAAACGCTGGATGGTAGCCAAGTTCCATAAAGACCGGTATGAATACTGGTGCTACCAATGCCCATAATGCTGAACCACTTAAGATAAATAAGCTTAATACCGCTACTAATAAAACAAATAACACTATGACAAATATATTTGTCATGTTTAGTGTATTTAAAATACTAGCTAGATTAACAGCTAAATATGTTGCTATATTAGTCCAGTTAAAATAAGCAATAAATTGTGAAATCATAAATATTAAAACAATATAACCAGATAAACTACCAACTGATTCTGTCATAACCTTTGGAATATCAGCTGTAGAAGTGATTTTTTTCGTTGTTATACCATAGACAACACCTATAGTTAAGAAGAATGCAAAAATTACAGGGACAATACCTGATAGAAATGGGGAGCGTAAAATAGAACCATCCTCATTCAATAATGGTGAGTTAGGAATTAGCACCCCCACTAATATAATGGCAATAAAAATAATAGTCGCAATTAATGTATTTCGTAAGCCGCGTTTTTCAAGTGGGCTAGTATTAATATTTTCTAAAGATTGCTCGCCTTTATAAACACCTAAACGAGGCTCAACGTATTTCTCTGTAACAATAGTACCCACCAAAGCTAAAACAAATGTGGAAGCACTCATGAAGTACCAGTTATCAAGTGGTGTTACAACTATTCCCTCCATATATCCTTTTGCAACTTCAGTAGAAATACCAGATAGTAGAGCATCAGTACCCGCAATCAAAATATTTGCTGAGAAACCAATTCCCGTACTAGCTAAACCAACAGCCAAACCAGCTAGTGGATGACGACCAACCAACAAGAACATAAGTGCAGCAAGTGGTGGAATAACAACAAATGCAGCATCTGAAGCGACATTTCCTAAAATACCAATAAAAAACACTACAAACGTAAGATACTTCTTGGGTGCACTAACAATTGCACTTTTCATCAGTGTTTCTAATAACCCAACTTTTTCCGCTAGTCCGACCCCTAACATAATTGTTAACACTAGACCAAGTGGTGCAAAACTAGTAAAATTTGTTAAAGTATTAAGTAATATAAATTGTATTCCTTCGTAGGATAAAATACTTTTAACTACCACTGTTTCAGCAGTACTTGGATGGACAACAGCGGCATTGAACAAGCTTAAAACAAAAGATATTAAGACTAGAGCAATTGTTAGATAAAAAAATAAAATAAATGGATGGGGAAGTTTATTCCCTACTCTCTCAACAATACTTAAAAACTTGGAGAACCTGTTCTCTTCAATTACGTTGGAATTCTGGTTTGTCTTCATTTTAAGCCCCCTCTTCTAACTAATTAAAAGACCTATTTATTACATGTCTTTAAACTAAGGTAAACTAAATTAATATAAATATCAACATATTTTTTGAAAAGGGGGAAAAGTAAGATAATGGTGCGTATTTTAATTGTCACGACAGAAAACTCATTACCATGGGCAAAGAAGGTAGAAAGTTTAGACTTAGAGCAATGTGAGTTTATCTTTACAATCTATGATTCATTAACGCATTTACAACAAATATTTTTAGATAAAATCCAGTTTGTGGATGGCATATTATTTAGTGGGGAAATCCCTTATTTTTTCATCAAGCAACATTTCCCGGATATTCTTATACCAATGTTACATTTTGATGTCACGCAAGATGACTTTTATAGAACTCTATCTGAATATATTTACAATCACAAAGAATTTCAGATGAAACGTTGTTTAGTAGATTTTTTGTATAAAGAAAATAATTTTTTAGGTGTATATGAATGGACTACTAAAGATGATTTTCCATATATTTTTGAGCGAAGTATTCAAGCATTTGATGACTTTGAAATATATGACAAAATACAGGATCTTCATATACAATTGTGGCAAGAAAAAAAAATAGATATAGGCATTACACGACTAAGTCATTTACCAGAAGTTCTAAAACCATATGGTATTACGCCCTTATTAATTGTCCCTTCTGAGCGCAGTATGAAATTGAAAATTGAGGCAATTTTAAAAGAGATTCAACTCATTCAATTGATTGAAAACCAAGTAGTTATTGCTCATTTAGAGATGAGTATTAACAAGAACAATGTTTTCGACTTAGAATATCGACAGATGTCCTTATATAAAGCTATTCTAGATTTTAGTAAACAAAATCAGATGACCTTTATTATCCATAAAAACGTTTTTCTTTATGAAATCATTACAAATTACAGCGACTTCAAAGTGATTACAAATGAGATGAAAAGCTGTCAGATAGCTGCATTTCTATCTCAAGAATTACATTTCCCTGTGAAAATTGGTTGGGGAATTGGGCATTCTATTCAAGAAGCGCAGAGTAATGCTGAGAAAGCTGCACAAATGTGTACAAACCAAGAAACACAGGCATACATTTTGTCGAAAGAGGAGGCATTAATTGGACCTCTAGGAGACAAAGACTCAATACAAGTTGTTACACAATACGATTCAGTGATTGACCAATTAAGCACTAAATTCAACACGACTACCTTACAAATTCAAAAGATACTCGCTGTTATGGATAAAATGCAATCTAACACAATCACGTCAGAAGACTTAAGCACCCATTTAGGGATTACCTCAAGAGCTGCCAATCGTATTCTGAAAAAATTAGAGGAACACGGAGCAGCAACCGTCTCCACGCTACAACAGAAGAAACTTCGGGGGCGACCAACAAAAGTTTATCAAATCCACTTTAATGAATTAGAAAGTGATTTCTAGTAAAATTGAAACAACCTATTCCTTGAGCTATCTCAAAGAATAGGTTGTTTGTTATCCAGAAAAAAATGGTCCTATTGTTCATAAATATGATCAAATACAAAAGTAACTGAAGCTCTTCAGTTTTTCACGCGTCAAGAAGACTTCAAACGCTAGGTGCGGCTACAGAAGTTATATTTCCTGAAGATGAAAATGGCGCAGGTGCTATTAAACTAGGTGTTCCTTATTATATCTTTTGTCCATCAAAGCCTCTTCAATTAGGTAGTGCAATTGGACAAATATTATAAGAATTTAAAGCCTCGACAAAGATATTATAAATGATGAAGAAAAAGCTGATTTTCCGAATTCATGAGCAATTCCCCCTTAGTTTTATACATAGTGAAAATTATACGTCACACTTGAACCAAAATCTTTTAAGTTCGTCCATATTCCTATATCTATTTAAAAGGAGTACTAGTATGCGAAACCTTCTACTATTTACTTATTTACAGGCACTTTCTTGTATATTTCCTGTAATCATATTTGGAGCACTAGCCATTTCTAAATTTTCGAGTATACCATTTATTCCCAGATACGATTTTATATTACTTATTTGTATAGTTGGGCAAGCATTTATGCTCGTTTCCAAATTAGAAACATGGGATGAGTTCAAGGTTATATGTTTATTCCACATTATTGGTCTCGGTTTAGAATTATATAAAGTACATATGGGTTCTTGGTCATATCCAGAGGAAGCATTTAGTAAGATTGGGGGAGTGCCTTTATACAGCGGGTTTATGTACGCAAGTGTTGCGAGCTATATTTGTCAAAGTTGGCGGAGAATGAATCTACATCTGTATAATTGGCCGAAACCAATTTGGGCAGTGGGAATTAGCATGCTTATTTATTTCAATTTCTTTACCCATCATTTCACTTATGATATTCGTTGGATTCTGAAATGCTTGCTCTTTTTTATTTTTTTCCGCACGTTAGTGACTTTTGAATTGAAGGAAAAGGTTTTTAAAATGCCTATGATTCTTGCTTTTATTTTGATTGGATTTTTTATTTGGATTGCTGAAAATATCGTAACCTTTTTAGGAGCGTGGCAATACCCTAACCAAGAGGAAACTTGGTCTCTTGTCCACATTGGGAAAATTAGCTCGTGGTTTTTACTAGTCATTATAAGTGTAATTATCGTTGCACAATTGAAACGAGTTAAGAATCGTTCATCTTTGTTATCAAGTGATTGATTGATTGATTGATTGATTCGACCGATGTTGTGTGTTATTCGACCGATTATCACTCACATTCAACCGATTTCTTCCCTTATTCGACCGATTCGCCATCTTCAACATAAAAAACACTGCCCAGAACGGCAGTGTTTCATTTTAGTCTACGACAAAATATCGTGCATCTGGATGTGCAAATACGATCGCGGAGACAGACGCTTCCGGTTCCATCATAAATTCTTCGGTTAGTTCTACTCCAATTACTTCAGGTTTTAACAATCCAAACAGTTTTGCTTGGTCATCTAAATTCGGGCAGGCTGGATAGCCAAAGGAGAAGCGTTGGCCTTGGTATTTTGCAGCAAAACGGTCGCGCATTGTAAAGTCCGTTGCGTCTGGGAATCCCCATTGGTCGCGGATTTCTTGGTGAATGCGTTCGGCGAATCCTTCTGCCACTTCAAGTGCAGTTGCCTGTAGTGCATGGCTATCTAGGAATTTCCCTTGTTCTTTAAGTAAAGTTGCTTGCCCACGAACACCATGTCCTGCAGTTACTAGCATAAACGCTACATAATCCATTTCTCCACTGTCCACAGATTTGATATAATCTGCTAAACAAAGGAATGGCTCCACGGATTGGCGCGGGAATGTGAATCGCTCGATTTCTATTTTCGCATCGGCTGGGTCATAGATAATTACATCATTTCCATCCGCTTGCGCAGGGAAAAATTGATAGACACCTTGTGGTTTCAATATATCTGACTTTAAATATCCTGTGACTAACTCATGCAACTCAGTAGCACGCTCGTCACCTTCTACTAATAGTTTTTCGTTATATCCTTTTAATCCTAAATGATGACCGATCAATGTGCGCATATTCACATATGGGTGCAAATGTGCGACCGAATAATCCTTTAGTACATGTCTACGAACATCCTTTGGTACGTATATCTGCACATCCTCGCGAACTGTTTTCACTGGTTTTTCTAAAACGGCCACCGCCTGCTTAGCTGAGCGATTAGCTTCTGCAATTTTCCGTTTCTCCTGTTGAATACCAAGCTCGACTAATAAAGTCTCTTTATCCTCTGCATTTTGCAATCGATTGGCAAGATCAAGTCCCTGCATGGCATCTTTCGCATATAGGACAGGTCCATCATATTGAGCCGAAATTTTTGTTTCTGTGAAACGACGAGAAAGCGCTGCTCCACCTACTAATATAGGCACATCAATACCTGCTTCTTTAAAATCCTGCGCAGTGATAACCATTTGCTGTGCTGATTTTACAAGTAGTCCAGAAAGTCCAATCATATCGGGCTTTTCCTTCCGAATAACCTCTATTAAAGTGGCTGGCGTTACTTTAATTCCAACATCTATTACTTTATATCCATTGTTACTCAATATAATATCAACTAGGTTTTTTCCGATATCATGCACATCGCCTTTAACAGTCGCCAGTACGATTTTACCCTTACCAGAATCGTCCTCTTTTTTCTCCATATACTGCTCCAAATAGGACACAGACGCCTTCATAACTCCTGCGCTTTGAAGAACCTCTGCAACTATTAGCTGGTTTTCATTAAACAGTTTCCCTACCTCAGCCATGCCCTTCATCAATGGACCATTTATGATATCTAGTGGTGCATCATACAATTGAAGTGCCGCTTCTAAGTCAGGGATAAGTCCTTCCTTAGTGCCTTCAATAACATAATAGGCAAGCCGCTCTGGTACAGTTTTCGGTATATCATCTTCCGTCTTTTCTTTCTTTTTATCGCGGTAAAAGTCGGTAAAATCAGCAAGTGTTTTGTCAGTCGTTGTAAATAAAAGTTCATTTGCCATATCGATTTCTGATTTAGGAATGGAAGCGTATCTTTCAAGCTTTTCCGTATTTACAATGGCGTAGTCTAGACCGGCCTGTGTACAGTTGTATAAATAGACAGCATTCAATACTTCGCGACCAACTGGTGGAAGACCAAATGATACATTACTTACTCCTAAAACAGTCAGTGCACGTGGCAATTTTTCTTTTATTAGACGAATGCCTTCAATCGTTTCTACTGCAGAACCGATATATTGCTGGTCCCCTGTTCCGACAGGGAATACTAGTGGGTCAAAAATTATATCCTCCGGCGCGATTCCCCATTTATTTACTAATAAATCATAAGATCGTTCCGCAATTTCTAACTTCCGCTCTCGAGTAACTGCCATTCCTATCTCATCAATTGTTCCAACCACTACTGCCGCACCGTATTTTTTCACTAAAGGCATTACTGCATCAAACCGCTCTTCGCCATCCTCTAAGTTAATAGAATTGATGATTGTTTTGCCTTGGGAATACTTCAGTGCTACTTCTATTACTTTTTCATCCGTCGAATCAATAACGAGAGGTACTTTCACTTTTTTTACTACTTCTTTCATGAAGTTGGTCATGTCCTCTAGTTCATCACGGTCAGGATTTGCTAGACAAATATCAATCACATGAGCTCCACCTTTAACCTGTGCACGTGCAATTTCAGATGCTTCTTCAAACTTTTCATCTACTATTAAACGCTTAAACTTCCGAGAGCCTATCACATTTGTTCGCTCTCCTATGAATAGCGGACGCATGGATTCATCATATTGAAGAGGTTCAATACCAGACACTACATGCCCGTGACCTGCCTCAACTGGTTTACGTGGAGCAAGATCCTTTACTGCTTCGCGTACAGCCTGAATATGAGCAGGTGTCGTCCCACAGCATCCACCAACAACATTCAACCATCCTTTTTCTGCAAAGCCACGAAGTTTTTTAGAAAGTGACTCTGGGGATTCATGGTAATGTCCTTCCTCATCTGGTAAGCCAGCATTTGGATAACAGCTAACATAGCCGTCCGATAACTCAGATAGTGAGCGGATATGATCCGTCATAAATTCTGGTCCTGTCGCACAGTTTAAGCCAACAGAAAGTGGTTTTATATGTTCAATTGAAATATAGAATGCTTCGATACTTTGCCCGGCAAGCGTCGTTCCCATTGGTTCAATGGTTCCTGAAATCATAATAGGTAGCTCTATCTTCAATTCCTCAAATGCTTGCTTGATTCCAATTGTTGCAGCTTTTACGTTCAGCATATCCTGGCTTGTTTCCAGTAAGATAACATCTACTCCACCTTCTACTAAAGCCTTTGCCTGCACATAAAAGTCGTTCGTAAGTTCATCAAACGTAATACCACCAGTGATAGATAATGTTTTTGTCGTCGGTCCAATCGCTCCCGCTACAAACCGTGGCCAATCAGATGTAGAAAATTCCTCTGCACAAGTTTTAGCAAACTGAGCTGCAAGAAAGTTGATATCATGTGCTTGATAACCAAGATCATATTCATTTAACACGACTGGCGTTCCACCAAATGTATTCGTACATATAATATCAGCTCCAGCAGCTAAATATTCACGATGAATATGCTCAATGACATCCGGTTTGACGATATTTAAATACTCATTACAGCCGTCGTATTCTTCCCCTCCGAAATCTTCGGGACTAAGATCCGCGTTTTGAATCATCGTTCCCATTGCACCATCAATAATTAGTATTCTCTGTTGGAGTTGCTGCTCAATTAGATGTTTGGACATAGCTGAAACCTCTCTCTTTCTTTCGATCAATCTCTTTAATATAATGAATTAATTCAAGAGACATATCGTAGCGGAAAAATGGTGTAATAATATAAATGCCATTGAATAATTCCGCTGCTGTATCGATTAATTCCTTCGAAATTTGAATACCCTCTGCCGTAGCACGCTCTCTATCTTCCCCACATAAACGCATACGTTCCAGCACTTCCTCGGACAGTTTGATACCTGGCACTTCATTGTGAAGGAATTCAGAATTTCGACTATTAGTCAGTGGCATAATTCCGATGAAAATAGGCGTTGATAAATGTTTAGTTGCTTCATATATTTCATGCATTTTTTCTTTGGAATAAACCGGCTGCGTGATAAAATAATCTGCTCCACATTCAATTTTCTTCTCAAGTCGCTTCACTGCACGGTCAAGCACACGAACATTTGGATTAAATGCGGCAGCCACAGAGAAGTTAGCTTTTTTACGAAGTGACTTTCCGGAGAAAGAAATACCTTCATTTAATTGTTTGATTAATTGTATCAATTCTAAACTGGATACATCATAAACACTCGTCGCACCAGGGAAATCACCAATTTTCGTTGGGTCTCCAGTTACTGCAAGAATATCATGAATGCCAAGTGCATCCAGCCCCATTAAATGAGATTGGAGGCCGATTAAATTACGGTCACGGCATGTAATATGAGTAAGTGGTCTAATATCTTTTTGGTGCTTTAACATCGAGCCCATAGCCATATTGCTAATTCTCGGGGATGCTAATGAGTTATCTGCCATCGTCACTGCATCAATTCCAGCAGCATATAGCTTTTCCGCACCTTCCATGAAAGTAGACGTATCTAAATGACGAGGAGTGTCTAATTCAACTATAATTGTTCGTTTTGTTCTCGCTTTTTCATGGAGAGCTTGCGTGTTGGTCGGCTTGGCATCTTGAATAATAATTGGCTTTTCCAACGCGACTACCTTACTCGTAATTGGAGGTAGATGAGCAATATATTTCTTCACTGCTTCAATATGCTTTGGTGTCGTCCCACAGCAGCCCCCTATTAATCGCACTCCTGCATCCCTTAGATATAATGCTGCTTTTCCAAAATAATCTGCATCTGACTCGTAGACAATTCGCTTTCATCTATATCAAGCAGACTTGCATTTGGATATGCAGATAGGAATGCTTTTTCCGGCAACTTTACTCCTTCAAATGCTTGAATTGTATGATGGGGACCTAATCGACAGTTGACTCCCACAACATTTGCTCCAATTGCTTCAAGCTGATTTAGCGCATCATTTAGTGGCAGTCCATTTTGCAAAATACCTGGTTCATGCATAGAAACCTGGGCAATAATCGGAATATCCGTTAGTGTACGAAGATAAGTCACCGTAGTCTTTAATTCTTCCAAATCATAATAGGTTTCGAGTAATAAGCCATCTGGATCTCCCGCTAATAATTGGATTGCCTGCTGATCGAGTGAATCGATAATTTCCTGGAGGGTGGCATCACTTTTTCGTATTCCACGAATACCTCCTATGGTACCGAGGACAAATTGATTGCCCGGTGCAGCAGCTCTTTTCGCAATTTGGATTGCCGCTTCGTTTATTTCTTTTACTTGATTTTCTAATCCGTAGCGCGCGAGCTTAATGGCATTCGCTCCATATGTATTCGTTTGAATGATATCTGCTCCGGCCGCAATATAATCCTGATGTATCTTCTCAATAATTTCCGGCTTCTGAATATTCAATTCCTCATTGCAATAATTAATTCCATACGAATAAAGAAGCGTGCCCATTGCCCCATCTGCTGTCAGTATAGACTTCTGTAATTCCTCTAATAAACCCATTTTAATCCATCCTCTCCCATATAAAAAAGCCTTCCATGAAAAGAAGGCTTTACGAGTATGCAAGATACCACCTTCTCATCTGTCAAACTTTTGCAAAGTCTGCTGGATTTAGCACCTGACCAAATTGGTGGTTGCTGAAGTGTCATAGGGCCAGTCCCTCGACTTCTCTAGATAAGAATTTCACTATTCAATTTTCTAATTAAACTTATCGTACCTTTATTGCACTAAAGCGTCAAGAAATGTTTTGAATTTTCCGTTATCTTTATTGAACGAGTCGAATGATTCGACCGATTCCATTGATCGATTAATCGTGATGATCGATCGATTATAGACGACGATGGATCGATTATTGCTTTTGGTCGATGGATTTTCGATGGTGATCGATCGATAATTCCACCCAATCGATCGATTCATCAATAGTAAGTGTCACCATTTCCATTTATACTCTATATTACTTTGGGATGTACCTGTTCTTATTAAATCCATAGATTGGAGAAGTCTGGATGCTACATGATGAGAATTTATGTGAAGAAACTTTCTACATTGCCTATTATTAATGGTCTCCCCAACCAAAACAAACCACTCTCGAATCGCTTTCTCATGGGCAAGCCGATCCACATGACCACAGCGCATACAGTTCCAGCCATTCTTCCTTTTCCCCATTCCAAACGTTTCACATTTTTCACATAACACTCCAGTATATAAATCATTCGGATGGATGCCCCATCTGCTACACATGGGGTATGGGAAATAAGGTTTGTTATTTGTAATAATTTCTTTGCTCAATGCATTCATATCCTTACTAGATATGCACTGTTTTTCTCGAGGAATATTACGTAGATAGACAGGAATTGTTTGATGAAGAATAGCATTATATTTTGTGGGAGGTTCTATGACTCTAACTTTGGAGTTGGTCAACACAATTACCCCGTAAATAGGAATCGTCACTCCTTTTTGTTTCAGCCATTCGTCGAGTAAATAGGTATTCCGTTCAATCTGCACCTCGGGACTCTCAAATACATCCACTTTTCCTTCCTCATTTGCTCTTTCTAGTAGAGAAGGATTCTCTTTAAAACTCAACTTACCTCCTATATTTTTACTCTCTAAAATTACCGCAAAATACGGCGTCAAAAACAATGTATCCATCTGAAACTTACCATACAACTCCAAACTTACATCATGCAATACCACATACTCAAACGGAAATGAATACTTATTAAACACTCGGTCCACTCTAACTTCTCCACTAATTCCAGCCTTGGCCATATTCATTTTCGAACGAATCAATTCCTTCATTTCATGCGCCTCTGGTAATCGCAGATCCAACAACTGCAAACCAACATAGCTATACTCTTCCGAACGCACTTTCATTATCAATAAATCACCTCCATCCGCATCGTAGCACAACAAAAGAAAATGTAAATTTCACTAAATATGCAACTACTCCATTTTCCCCACAAAAAAAGGACCAAAATTGAATTTTGGTCCGAAAACTTACTCCACTATTGAATTTATAATAATTTCCGCAGTTTCTCTACCGTTCTTTATGCAAGCGGCTATTCCAACTCCGTAATAAGAACAACCGGCCAACAAAACATTTGGCATATCAGCAGCCATTTTAGCTGTTAATGATTGAATCGCCTCGCCATGTTCTAAATGATAGTTTGGCATTTGCTCGTTCCACTTTGTTACTTCTATCGCTGTGGGCTTGCCCGTTAACTTCAGGCTCATTTCAATATCTTTGAGTGCAACTTCTACTAGCTCTTCCTCCGTCATTTCCTTCAAACTTTCAAAAGCTGGATTAGAGCTCTTATAGAACATTCGGACTAGTAATTTATTATCTTTTGACGTGTGTGTCCATTTACGACTTGTCCATGTGCACGCATTACATTTCACATCACTATTTTCAGATACGATAAAACCTGTGCCCTCTGCTGGAAGCTGCTCATCTGGAATATCAAAGCCAAGATAAACGCTAATAAGCGAGGAGTTTTTTAGCTTATCGAAATCAGTATTTAACTGTTCATCTTGAAGAATTGACTGCGCCACGTTATGAGGAGTAGCTAGCACTACACTGTCTGCTTCAATCGTTTCTCCATTAGCCAATAAAACCGAATATCGCTCACCATTCTTCTCTACTTTCTTTGTAGCCACACCTTTAATAATCGTTGATTTTCCTAGCACTTCCTCCAAGCGATTGATAACAGTAGAAAGTCCGCTTTGAAAGGAGATAAACTTCTTATTTGCCGCTGCCTGGAATTGCGCGCTATTTTCCTCAAATCCTTTAATAATACTGCCATACTTATTTTTGTAGTCGATTAAATATGGCAGTGTTGTAGCGATAGAGAGCTTATTTATATCACCAGAATATACACCTGATAATACAGGTACAATTTGTTTTTCAACTAATTCTTTCCCTAAGAAATATTCTAAAAATGACCCAACCGAGCTTTCTTTCGTAAAGGTTTCATTCGGTAATACTAGATCTTTTAGTGCTTCTTTTTTCCCTGCTTCCGAAACTAACGTACTACTATTTAGCGATTCGATGCTTGCAGGAATACCGAAGACACTATCTGCTGGAATCGCATGTAACTCATTGTTTGTGTAAATATATGAAATGCCAGTAGAGTTATACACCTTTTCCTCTTCCAGCTGAAGCTCTTCTATTAATTGTGTGATGGATTCGTTTCTCGCAACGATCGAATCAGCACCAACCTCCATGATGAAGTCCTTTTCCTGCACCGTATGGATTTTCCCACCTAAATACTCATTCGCTTCCACTAATACTAACTCTATATCTAAAGACTTTTCGTTTTTAAGTTTTTGCAAATAATGCATAGTAGAAAGCCCTGTAATTCCCCCACCTATGACAACTACTTTTTTCAACGTAACCACTCCTTATATCCATTCATACAACTAGTATAAGTGTTTTTGAAAATATCGGATATGATTTACCTCACGGTTAGAAGGTAATTATGAACAAATAGAGAAGGTAGTTCTAAAGAAGTCGCTCAGTAGTAAAATGAGTAGGAGGAGATAACACGAATGCAGAGGATTAAGTTTATGTGGAGACAATTTTTAAAACAGCCAGGCTGGTTTAAATTGGTGATCATTATTACTTTTCTTGTGTCAATTATTTTCAGCAGTACCTACTTTTCGGGAAATGACAATTATGAGGGCATTTCCAAACTGGCCGGAGCAATATTCTTTTGGCTCTGGGGATATAACACTCGAAGAAATCGACAAACTTCTAACGTCTTATTTATCTTAGCGGCTATTTGTACGCTACTAGCTATTTGGGCATTCTTGTAAAAAGGTATTAAACTATCTTGTTAATAAACAATAAAAAGGACCAATTATAAGGTCCTTTTTATTGTACAGAAAATTATTCTAAATATTCAATTTAAATATCTTGCATTTATACTAATCCTTCACATATACTAAAATATAATTTAGTAAAAAAAAAATTAGTAATTGGAGGGTATATAAAATGGGTCTTTTAGATATTTACTTACAAAAAAACGGGAAGAAACGGTACGATGTATTTAAAGAAACTGGAATGAGTCAGCAAATGCTCGGAAGTGTAAACAAAAAAAGTATAAGCAGTTATTCTGTTAAAACGATACAGGCAATTGCTAAAACAGTTGAGAAGAGTGAAGGTACTGTTTTAGAAGACTTAGTACAGTTGGAAAAAGAAAATGCATACTTCGAAGCATTTAATGTAGATGATTTACTATTAGCTTTTAAAAATAAAGAAACTCATATTGTAATCAAGGGTGAATATAAAAAGGAGATAGAGGAATTTGCAGGAGGTCAACTTTCAGAAATGGAAACCTTAGGATTCCAATTAGGTTCTGCAGGAATAGTAGCTATTTTAGCAGAAGCTACTTTTCAATTAGCAAGCCTATTCAGTAGTAAAGATGCTGATCAAAAGAAAATTGAAAATCAAATCCGTAGCTATAAAATTAAACGAATTAATGAAAATGAACTACTATTGTATTTGCGTCAATTAGATTACTAGTTCCTAAATTCTTTGATCATAATTAACTTGAGAAACAGGGCTTTTCTAAAGCCCTGTTTCAGTTGAGGAGATGTTACTTTTTAAGCTATCTAACAAAACGTATCCAAAAACAAGCCCCGCTATGGGTGTGAATGTGGTAGCTCCTAAAAACATAAACATTTTTGAAGACAATAAGTTTGTTTCGAAAAGAATAGCGAGAAGTGGAATCATTGCTACACAGAGAGATGGAATTCCGATTGTGAGAGCCTTAACCAAATCAATTGACCATTTCTTTTTATCTTTAATTTCTATAATCAATTTAGGTAATCGTAATAACATTCCAATGAAAATAGGAAAAATATTTGCAAATATTATATAAGGTTTAAGATCAAATTTAATTGCGGATTGTTCTCTTAACCTCATTTGATAATTCATTCCAAGATAAAAAATAGTACCAATAACTACGGTGGAAAGGAAAATAAATAAAAACCTTTTCATTCTGCTCCTCCATTTTGTACTTATTTCTATTTTTATATTTTTCTTAGCACAGCACGTATAGGACTTCCATCTGCTCCTTCAATTTTCAATGGAAGAGCGATTAAATCATAATCACCCGGTTCCACATTTTCTAGCAAAAGATTTTCTAAAATATATACATCATTATTAAATAGCGAATGATGTGCTAATAGCTCCTTACTTTCTATGCCATCTACTGAAGGTTGGTCGGTGCCAATTAGGAAGATACCCTTTTCTTTTAAAAATGGGCCAATATTTTCCTTCAAGTTATTAATCCTTTCAGGAAATTTCTCGGGGGATGCTGTATTCGTCGTTTTTAATAGCAAGCGCTCTACACCCGTTAAATCAAAACCTTCTAACTCCTCCCTGCCAATTTCAGAAGCCCCAACGACACTCACCACTTTTGCACGTCCAATATACATATTAACGTCAAGCATATCTAGAGTTTTTCCTTCACTCTCATAATGAAATGGTGCATCTGCATGTGTTCCGGTATGCAAGCTTGCTGTTATCGTCCCAACATTTGCAGCACTACCCTCTTCCTTTGTAGCGGTTAGTTCAAATTCAAATAGTGTATCTCCTGGCCATGTAGCTATTCTAGTCGAGATAGTTTGTGTAATATCAATCCATTGTTTGTTCATATCTAAAACCCCTTATAAGTTTGTACGTAAATCCCAAAGCTCTGGGAAAAAACGATGATCTAACACATGCCGTAAATAATTCACTCCAGATGATCCTCCAGTGCCCTTTTTAAACCCTATTATTCTTTCCACTGTTTTCATATGACGGAAACGCCACTGTTGGAGCCAGTCCTCTACGTCTACTAGCTTTTCCGCTAATTGATATAAATTCCAATGTTGATCGACGTTTTGATAAACTTCCTTCCACGCATTTGCAACCGATTCATCTCCAACATACGTAATGGAATAATCCCGGTTTAATAACTGAGGATTTATATCAAACCCCACACGAGCTAATGCTTGAATCGAAACATCATAAATACTCGGTGCATGAAAAGCACTTTCTAGTTCCTCGTATAGTACTTGCTCCTGTTCGTAAATCTTCAGTATATGCTTCGTCTTATAACCAAGCGCAAATTCAATTTTTCGATACTGAAAGGATTGGAAGCCAGATGACTTTCCTAGTTTATCTCGAAACTCTAAATACTCGGCAGGTGTTAGTGTAGAAAGAACATCCCAAGCCTGAATAATCTGTGTCTGTATTTTCGTTACTCGTGCTAACATTTTAAAGGCTGATTGCATTTTATCCGCTTGAATCGCCTGAATTGCACTAGTTAATTCATGCAGAATAAGCTTCATCCAAAGTTCACTAACTTGATGGATAATAATGAATAGCATTTCATCATGATGTCCCGATAATCTGTTCTGACAAGACAATAAACTATCCAAATTAAGGTATTCTCCATATGTCATATCATTGCTAAAATCTGTATGGATTCCACTTTCCTTTTTTTCATTTGGCATGCGATCCCTCCTTATTTAAGCAACTACATCACGTTTATTTTCATGTTTTTTATAAAGTTCTTCCTTCATAATTCTTTTTAAAATCTGCACAGTCTTCCAAACATCCTCAAATGAGTTATACAGCGCAACTGGTGCTAGACGAATGCCATTCGGTGAACGAAAATCGGGAATTACATGATGCTCTTTTAACGCTTTGCATATACGAGCCGCTTCTTCATGTACTAAAAAGATATGACCACCTCGCTTTACCGATTCACGAGGATTTGCGATTATAAAGTTATACTCACTCAATTCCTGATCTATTAACAGCATCATATAATCAGTAAGCTTTAATGACTTTTCACGAATAGCATCAATCCCAACTTCCCCAAACATTTCCAAGGAACCAAGTAACGGTGCACTACTTAATATATGCGGCGTTCCAATTTGATAGGCACCAGCATTAGCTGATGGAATCATTTGAGTAGACAAATCGAACTGTTTCTCTTTATCGGAGCCGAACCAACCTGCAAGTCCAGGCATTCTCCCAAAATGCTTACGGTTTATATATAAGCCTCCCGTTGCTCCAGGTCCACCGTTCACATGCTTGTAGTTACACCAAAAAGCAAAATCCACATCCCACTTATCTAGCTCATGTGGCACAGACCCAATCGAATGACATAAATCAAAGCCAATAACAATATTACGCTCATGTGCTGCTTCAGTCAGCAACTGGATGTCTAATACCTGACCACTTCGATATAGCACGCTCGGTAGTACTATTAAGGCCACATCATCTGTCATCGCCTTTATAATATCTTCTTCCTGTAATGTATAACCATCTTGATTTTTTACCAATATCATATGTTCCTCAGCATCAAATCCGTGCAAAGACAGCTGACTACTAATCGCATATAAATCGGATGGAAAGTTAAGTTCATCCGCTACTATTTTCGTACGCTTTCCCTCCGGTCGATAAAAGCTAGCGACCAACTGATGTAAATTTACCGTTGTAGAGCCAGTTATGATTACTTCATCCTTGGAAGCCCCTACTAGAGGAGCACACATCTCACTTAATGTTTCAGGGAAATAAAACCATGGATGCTGCCCTTTTGTCCATCCGTCTATTCCATATTGTTTCCATGAATCTAGTAATATTAATACGGACTTTTCTGCTCGCTTTGATAGCAGTCCAAGGGAATTACCATCCATATAAATAGTATTTGGTTGGATATAGAATTCCTGTCGATACATCCTCAATTCATCTTGGGCATCCAATTTTTTTGCATAGTCTAATATAGTACTCTCATACAAAACGGCACCGCCTCTTTTAATTCGAAATTTTCTATCTATTTACATAAATAATATGTTTTAAGAGAACAAGTGTCAATGAATGAAAAGAAGTAGACTCGGTCTTCCGTTTAGTAAATTCTAAGAAAGCAGTTTTAATCCTACTGCTGCCCCTAGTACCATTGCTATAAAAATAATACGTTTCCATCTTTTGATTCATTGTAAAAAAGCATTCCTATTATGGCACCACCAGAAGCCCCAATTCCAGTCCAAATCGCATAAGTCATCCCCATGGGTAACGTCTTCGTCGCATAAGCTAGACAATATAAACTTGCTCCAAATCCTATGAAAAGTAAAACTTGAATTGTCAAATTAAACGCAATACCTTGCCAAAGAAGAGCTCATAAGCTTTCCAACCTAAACATTTACGCGGACGTTTATTCAAATTCTCGATACAGGTATTAATGTATTGCTTAGAACATGATGTCATATCTTCCGTTTTAGGAAAATATTCTCTAAGTAAACCGTTTTTCGATATGGTTCTTCGTGTGACGTGTTTTTCCTTTAAGTCAAAGTTTCCTAATTGCCCCACGATGATCGTGTTTTAAATTCTTTTCATTGAAATCCCACGATAAATGGCTCTATAAATCGTATTGAAGCGGATTATCAAACAATAAATTTCGTCCGCAATTCGATTTCCTTTTTGTATATTTTGATTGAACAATCGTAGGTGAGTAATTTTCTTTTTCAGTGTTTCTCGCCAATTCACGACTGATTGTAGAAGGGTTACGTTTAACACTGTCGCAAATTCTCGAATAGATTCACCTTGATTATGAAGAAGAAATATCTGTTCTCTTTCGGATCCGGTAAGATGTTTATAGAGGCACATTGCTTTCATTCCTTACAATAGTTGTCGTCGTAAACACTAGCACTTAAATTGTTAATTCAAGGTAATAATAAAGCCCAATTTCTCAATTTTTAATAATGAGAAATTGGGCTTTTATTTGATATAACAGTTAGATTTGCTTTTAAAATCGTTTTGTTGTGTGCGAACTCAAGCAATTTTAATAATCGTTTATAAATATGAGCGCTTAGCTGGCCATGAACCTTGTAGTTTACGAAGTTGTACAATTTGTCCTGTATGATAAGCATCGTGCAAAAGGAGATTTAAATATTGTTGCCAAACTGGCAGAGAAGGACAAGGTTGATCTAATTCTGCTTCTTGAAGGGATGTTAATGAAGATAATAAGGCATCATGTACTTGAAGCGTTCGCTTCACTGTTTCTTGCCAAGCATCCTCATCATTAGCTCCACCTTGGACAAACGTATCATCATTATTTTGTGGAACAACAAATGTGTCATCTTGATGTAAGCGGGATAGTAAGCGCTCTTTAAAGGTTAGTAAATGGTTTACATTTTCCCAAATCGTATTAGTGGCCTTTCCATTAGGTTTCCAACATGCTTGTGCAGCGGTAAGATTCTTTAACGCTTCTGATATCGGTGGGTACCATTCTTCTTCGTAAAAAACTTGATTGATTCCATTTTGCAAGATTTCTTTTTTACTCATTAGGATAGCCTCCTTGTTTGTAACTAAATTAGGATTCAGTATCTTCAATACAAACTCTAGAATACTCTTATAATACCATAATCGGATAAAGTTGTTAAAAACTTATTTGTATTTTGTGAGGAAAAGAAACCAACAGGAAAATGGCATGTTTGCGATAAACAGATTGGAGTTGACTCTGCACAAGCAGGAATTTTTGACTTTATAGCTGTATTTATGGTTTTTACTTTAAATATTGTAAATCCACTTTTGAATTGTAATCCTTGATTCCTTTCTTATCCTTTATCCGCCTTACAAAATCGACGTTCGACAACAATGGTCGTCCAAAAGCCGCTAATTGGATTTCACCATTCGCCAACGACTCTTCCGCGATTTCAGGCGTTAGCTCTCCCACCCCGATTACCACTCCATCCCAGTATTTTCGGACTAAGGCATGAAGAGTCAATTCGTGCTTAGCCAACGCCTTTTGATAGGATCGGGCAGAAGGGTGAATGATACGAATCCCTGTACTTCGGAACACCTCCAAAATTTCTTTAATCTCCTCTTCTGGCTTTTCCCAGAAGAACAAAGGCGCATCGTCCTTATGCTCTGAAAACCGGACGATGACTTGCTCAGACCCTATCGAGTCGCTGACTGCCTGCAGAATTTCTTCAAGAAAGAGATACCTATTTCGACCATACTCATCTTTTCTGAAATTCACCCAGGGAAAATGAAATTGATCGATTAAATAACCATGCGCCGCATGGATTTCGACTCCATCGAATCCAGCCAGTCGCGCATTTATTGCAGCCGTAGTGAAATCTTGAACCACTTTTCGAATATCTTCCACGGTCATGGCTTTCGGCATCTCATATGGAAGCCCCACCCGATGGGTCAAGCCATTCGCTTGTACAGCTGAAGGCGCAACCGGTTGAATACCGCCAGTAATCGCTGAATGGCTCAGGCGACCGACATGCCAAAGCTGCGCAATGATGATACCCCCTTCTTGGTGAACTTGTTCCGTCACTTCTTTCCATGCTTCTGTCTGTGCATCCATATAAAGCCCAGGGATTCCAATGGTCCCGCGGGCTTCCGGACTAATCGCAATACCTTCTGTAATAATCATGCCCACACCATGTTTTACACGCTTGGCATAATAGGCAACTGTATCTGGATGAATAATACCTGTTTCCTGATCCGCAAAACTGCGAGTCATAGGCGCCATAACCACTCTTGACTGTAGATTCCATTGATTAATTTTTACCGTTTCTAAAAGTTTCATTGCCATCCCTCTTCCCTTTCTTTCTTAATTTTAGTTTAATAAGAATAAGCGCTTGAAAGAATGGGATTTTATTCTTATAATCGCATTAAAAACTTGAAATCATTTGCATTTAACTAAAAATACAAATAATTCATAAGGAGCTTAAAATGGATAAAATTGACCAGCAACTTCTGCTTGCCCTTCAGCAGGACAGTAAATCTTCCATGACGAAGTTAGGGAAGCAAATTTCCCTTTCGCAGCCGGCAGTGACAGAGCGCGTGAAAAAATTAGAGGAAAAGGGCGTGATCACTGGATACCAAGCGCTCATTGACCGTAGAAAAGTGAATAAGGCAGTTTCCGCTTTTCTGTTGTTTCAAGCCCGTCACTGTAATGATTTTGTCGCTTATTGTGAAACGGTTGAAGATGTATTGGAAATCCACCGTATTAGTGGCCAATATAACTTTTTAGTTAAAGTGATTGCGGAGACATTGGAAATGCTGGAGTTAAAAATCAATGATTTGGGACGTTTTGGAGATTCGACGACTCTGGTTGTTTTGTCAACACCGTTGGAGAACCGGCCTATCATCCCTTCCCTGCCGAGTGGAGAATAAAATAGGAAAAGAGCCAGAACAATTCTCTTGAATTTGTCTTAGCTCTAATCTGTATACCCTGAATTAGAAATAATTTTTGAAGCAATATCTATCTAGTATTCAGCTATTTATTAAATGGTATTTAAGTAGACTATCTCATTCACTTCATGCCTAACTGTTTGGTGACCTGATTTAACGCCTTTTCCAACTGCAATAAGCATGATGTCTAGGAATCCATCTGGGATCTTTAATACTTTCTTTAAAAGATATGAATTGTATCCTGACATGGTAATGGTTTCAAGACCAGCTTCATTTGCCAATAAAATAAAAGACATCGCAGCTAAACTAGCGTCACGAACCAGTTCGATTTTTAATTCTTCCAGTGATTTGTTGGCGTAGTAATCGATGGCAGCACTCGCTAAATAATCCCTAAGCTGGTCAGTAAAGTAGCCTGCTTGATACCCTTGCTCGTGTATACGAATTATATTCTCCTTTTCAAATGCTTTGTAATCACCCAGGATAAGGATTAGGGCTGAAGCTTCTGTTACTTGCTGCTGATTGAAAGCTACCGGCAGCATCTGGTTTCGCAAAATAGGATCATTGATTACCAGATAACGCGTCGCTTGAATGTTATTTCCATTAGGGGACTTAGCAGCGGCTTCGATCAAAGAAGATAAAGTTTCGATACTAACTTGGTAGTCCACATCGTAGTGCCGGACAGAACGTCTTTTTAGCAACATTTCTCTTACACTCATTTTTTTCACTCCAGTTCTACATTTTTACTCTTACCTATGCAAGTATAAGCACCTTTGCCAAAAGAAAAAATAGCGCACTTTAATGTGGCTTAGCCACTTCTTAGTGCCTATTGAGGAGGTATATAGAATGGGCAATCAAAATACAGGAATCAATATTTTCATGAACACCTTGGGAGGAAAGTGGAAATGCTTAATTCTCTTTCTGCTTAGTCAGAAAGAGATGAGAACAAAAGAGTTTTATCAACACATACCGACCATCACCCAAAAAGTATTAACTGAACAATTAAAGCAACTGGAAAAAGACGGGATTGTGCAGAGGAAAGTATTTAGAGAGGTAACGCCACGCGTAGAGTATAGCCTAACGGATTTAGGGAAATCTTTTGTGCCCGTGTTGAATGTTATGTGTGACTGGGGAAACACCTTTGCCGTTACTAGAGGATTAGAGTTAGATGAAAAAATCTGTTTTCACGAAAAGGAGCTAGATGGCATTCAATTGGCAAATAATCTCTCACACCGCACAGAGTAATGAAACGCTACGTTACCTCAAAGTGACTTAGGCACTTCAAGGTGCGTACTTCTCAAATGTCATTTCTGGATGCAAACTAGGAATGTACACAGAATCATAGAGGAGTTGAAGCACATTGAGCAATCAAACTATAGAAACTCGTAAAGTCGCTTTAGTTGTTGGTGCGAATGGGGTAATAGGAAGCAACTTGATCAATCACTTGGTCTCACTTGAGGAGTGGGATATTATCGGAATTTCCCGACGCGGTGGAGTAGATACAAAAAGGGTTCGCTATGTAGCGGTTGATTTGCTAGATGCAGCCAATACACGTGAAAAGCTGCATGACTATACGGAAGTGACCCATATATTCTATGCCGCTTTCCAAGATCGTCCGACTTGGGCGGAGCTTGTTCAACCGAACCTTTCTATGCTGGTGAATGTGGTAGAAGCCATGGAAAGCATCACTCCCCAACTAACACATGTCAGCCTCATGCAAGGATATAAAGTTTATGGCGCACATCTTGGGCCGTTCAAGACGCCAGCTCGGGAAACAGATGCGAACCATATGCCGCCTGAATTCAACATTGATCAGCAAGACTTTTTAGAACAACGCCAGAAAGGCAAAACCTGGACATGGTCTGCACTCCGTCCTTCCGTTGTTTGCGGTTTTGCTTTAGGAAACCCAATGAACTTGGCGATGGTCATCGGTATTTATGCTTCTATTTCCAAAGAATTAGGTCTTCCTTTGCGCTTTCCTGGAAAGCCTGGCGCTTATTCTAGCCTTCTTGAGATGACGGATGCCGGTCTTCTGGCAAAAGCAACCGTATGGGCAGCCACTAGCGAAAAATGCGAAAATCAGGCCTTCAATATTACCAACGGCGATTTATTCCGATGGGAAGAGCTTTGGCCAAAAATAGCGGACTATTTCGGATTGGAAACAGCGCCGCCATTACCCATGTCGCTTGATGTCGTCATGACAGATAAAGAAGAGCTTTGGAACTCTATGGTGAAGAAGCATGACTTAAAAGAGCTTCCCTATTCAGATGTGTCTTCTTGGAAATTTGGAGACTTTGTATTTGCGTGGGATTATGATTTCTTTGCGGACAGCTCCAAAGCTCGCAGATTAGGTTTTCATGAATACGTGGATACGGAGAAGATGTTTTATACGATTTTTGATAATTTTAAAGAACGGAAGATTCTTCCCTACTAATCATTTTAAGAGAAGATGCTGAATAACTACTCAGCTCTTCTCTTTTCTTCTTTAAGTGGATAATCAAGCACTTTTGCGTTGTCTCCATAGGTTTTGGAAATGTGGTCATCTCCCCAGCGGCACATCAAATGAAGGATTTCCTTAAGCGTCCATCCATAATCGGTCAGCTCATACTCAACTTTCGGCGGCACTTGATTATAGACAGTCCGAAGTAAGACTCCTGCCTCCTCTAGTTCTCTAAGTTGTTCTGTCAACACCTTTTGCGTTATCTTAGGCAGCATTCGCTTTAACTCATTGTTCCTCTTTTTGCCGAAGGTTAAATAAAATAAGATAACCGGTTTCCACTTGCCGCCGATCACTTCTAACGTGGCTTCTACAGAAGTGTTGTAAACCTTTGTCGTATTTACCTCTTTATTATTCATACTCAACCGCCTTTCAAATATCTATTACCAAAATTCTAACATAAATTAACAAATTCATTACATACATGTGTTGAATGCATTTTGTACTTAAACTTATAGCTGTAACTATAAGAGATTGGTTGCATCAATTTTGAGCTTTATTTTTCGTTAAATCTCAAGAACCCCTGTAACCTTTTAATACTAAGGTTACAGGGGTTCTTGAAAATTATATATTCAGTCTACGGCAGCTACCGATATGTGGTGTTATGTCAAACAAAATTGTATATTTTCTAGCAGAGCATACTAATTCTTATTTATTTCTATCCACTCATTCTCCAAAATACTCATTTCCCATAAACTCCAGTATTCATCACCAATTTTTCTTGAATCTCTAAGTAGTCCATCTTTTTTAAACCCTACTTTTTCATAAGAAATAATTGCTATAGAGTTAAAATCAAACACCCCTAGACTAACTTTATGCAAGGCAAGTTCTTCAAATGCAACTTTGAGAATTTCTTTCATCATTAGTTGACCAATACCATTCCCTCTCACATTTTTATCTCCCACTAGCACTTTTCCTACTCTTGCAGATTTATTTTTTCTATCAATATTGCCTAATGAAATATGTCCAATTACATTACCAGTTTCATTCTCTAGGACACTGTAAACCCATGTACTTGAATTTACCTTGTTTACATCCTTAAAGTAGTTTTCTAATTGTTCTTCATTTAAAGGGAAGCTAAAATTGGGTCCTCCCCATTGAAGTAAGAATTCTGGAGTTTCAACCCAATTTATTAGTTGTTGAAAATCCGAACGTTCGAAGAACTTTAATTTAACCAAAATAATTTTTCACTCTTTTCTTTTCACCTTTTATTTTCAAGAAATAATATAGAATTTATATTCTGCTGGTTCGTGTAAGCCACTCTTCGATTAAACACGAGAATAAGTAAGGTTGCTCTATTTGTAAATTATGACCAGCTTTATCTAAAATAGCAAAACTAGCATGGGTATAAATATCATCTAATTTCATTGCATCTTTAAAACCCACTACGCTATCTTGTTTCCCCAAAATAAATATGCTTGGCATTCTAAAAGGTCTTGTATCAATAAGAGTTTTCAAAGGATACTGTTTTTGTAATTTATTTAGAAATGGAATATTCGCTAGTTTTACTCCTGCAACAATTTCTTTTTGATACCTCTCCCAGACACTGGCATTTAAAACAACGTTATTATTATAAAAATCCTCGCGCTCTTCACTATTTAAACTATCTAGAAATTCATAATCCGCTTCTATGACTTCATGAGGTGGAAGTTCTCTTTCCTTATGATTTGGCTTAATTAAAGGGCAAATAAAAGCTGCACCCAATATTCGATGATTTAACTTTTCGATAACCCCTCGTGCAAGATAACCGCCGAAAGATTCCCCTACTATCAGAAAGGGCTCGTTGGGTATATGGTGCTCTATTAGATTCAATACGGCTTCAAGTATATCGTCTGAACTTGATATTTTTTGATAGTTTTCAGTTTTTCCCATCCCTGGTAAATCAAAATAAATTCTTCGATAGCCTATTTTCTGATTAAAAATTGGTTCCATACAACCTTTCATCAATCGATGATCTGGAGAAAATCCGTGAATCATTAAAACTGGGATACCTTCTCCGACCTCTTCTATGTAAAATCTTAATTCACCAATTGTTGTAAATGGCATTTTCACTATCTCCTTAAAATCATAATTTTCTATTATACGTCAAAGTTAAAATTTTTAAAAGAATCAGAACTTTTTATATTAATTTAAGTATTAAACTTATAATGGATAGAAACCGTTCGTAAAAGAACACTTTTACGAACGGTTTGAAAACATGTCAATTAAGGAGATAATTTGACCTACTTTTAGTACTATTTTGCACATCTGTATTTACTTATATTCTTTTTCAGAAGGGTGATATAAAACCTTTCCTAAGAATTTTGCTATTTATTTATGTAACTTTCATTGTTGCTTTGTAATGATCTTAAACGTTATCTTGCACTTAACATCTCGTTGCTCATATTTAGAGGCTTCAAGTATTTATTAGAAATTAGGAATTTAGTTATACTCACTATATCAAATTGATATAGTGGGTGATAAAATGAATCCGAGCAGATATAGTCTTATAAAAATGGTACCGTCAAAATTCCCTTTCCCTAAAGAAGTCGTATATTTAACAGGATTTGTTGAATTACTAATTGCCATTGGTATATTAATAAATCCACTACAACATTTAATAAGTATTATTGGCATTTTGTTATGTATTGTACTATTTCCAGCTAATATAAAAGCCTTTATAGAAAATATCAAATTTAATGGTGAACCACCAACAAATTTATTTTATCCTTTACAATTATTTTATTTAATAGCTAATAAGCCAATAATGAAGTGAATTTAGCATCATATAAATTGACTTATCGGTAGTTTTTTATACTTAAATTGTAAATTCAAGATAATAAAAAGCCTGGAAGAAAACTGTTAAACAGTTTCTCCCAGGCCTTTATCCTTCCGTGACACAGCAGAGCTGTGAGTTTTCTCTCAGACCAGACCAGTGTCGATAGCTACGGAACCCTAGAAAACATTTTGATATTCATTTAAATCATATTACACACAGAGTTGAAAATATTCAAATAAAACTCCTATTGGTCTTTGCTAATTTTCAAATCAGTCAAAACAATGACATTCGGATGATTGCAAAGTCTAGTAACTGGAATATCCTCCGTTATATCGCCTTTTATCAATGCTTCAATGGCAGGTCTTTTTTCTTCTCCAACTGCTATTAAAAGAATGTAGTTTGCTCTCATTATAGAGGCAATGCCCATCGTAATAGCTTGCTTGGGAACCTCATCCATTGTGTCAAAAAATCTTGCGTTTGCAGATCTTGTGGAAACAGTTAATTCGACCACATCTGTTTCACTTTGAAAGGATGTACCTGGTTCATTGAAACCTATATGACCATTCACTCCTACACCAAGTAGCTGCATATCAACAGTTAATGATTTCAACAAGTCCTCATATCGTTTTGCTTCGGCATCTACATTTTCTGCTTCTCCATTTGGAATATATGTAGTATTAAATGGTTTTGCTTCAAAGAGATGTTGTTGCATAAACGTATAATAGCTTTGGGAATGGCCTTGTGGAATTCCAACATATTCGTCCAAATTCACACTCGTACAATGAGAAAAATCCAACGAACTATTTCTCATTTTTTCATATAGAGGTATCGTAGTTCCACCCGTTGCTAATCCAAATGTAGTTGCACCATTCTTTAACTCTGATGAAAATATTTCTAGTGCACGGTTATATAAAGCATCCCGATCTTCCCATACTTCTAAATTTAATGTCATACTAAACCACCTTATTCTAAATTTTCTACACTCACTATTTCCTAGCATATTTCGTGAATTTACATTTTAAGTTAGTAAACTTTTATTATAATTCAATTTCGATCTTTAATGCAATGTAAGAAGGCGATGTTTCTAACAATTATTCAAAATCAATACGATTTTTATATTTCTCCATCATCGCTTCATTATGAAGGTTGCTATCCGAAAGATTTGCGCTTTTAAAAACAGGTAATTGTTCAGTCTCCTTACTTATCTCCTCGATCACTTGGCTTATGAGTGCATTGAGAAGTGCAGCACCAACAACCGTAGATGCTGGTCCATATTGCAGTCCCTTATTACTTAAGAGACCATCACCAACAGGGACATGTGTATTTAATACAATATCCACTACTTCCTCTAGTCGTTTACCGCTCGCATGACGGCCTTCCTGTTCCTTGTACAATAAAGACTGAAGTGAAATGACCAAAATTCCAGCTTTATTCCCCAAGAAAGCCATATCAATTGGCGCTGGATTGCGACCAGAAGTAGAAATAACGATTAGAATGTCATTTGGTTCAAAGCTTATTTGATCCTTATTTCGCCCGATGAATGCAGGATCTTTCTCGTTCCGTGAAGAAGTCAATGCACCTTTATGCAGCATTAAAGGCTCTAATGTAATGGGAGCGACTGGCACTAACCCACCTGCACGGTAATAGGCTTCCTGAGCCAAAAGATGAGAATGTCCACATCCAAACAATTGTAAAATCCCACCACTTTTAATACGCTCAGCAATTAACTTAGAAGCATTCTTTAGACTCTCATTTTCTTGTTCTGCAACCTGCTCCAGTAAACTATTTACTTCCTTCCAATAGGACTGCATTTGATCACCTCAGTTTTCATTTAATTTTCAAATACAATATTTCCCCGACAGATCGTTTTTTGAACATTCAATTCCATATCCAATATAACCAAATCTGCATCAAAGCCTTCACCAATATATCCTTTATGAGATAAATTCATTTGCTTCGCAGCATTTGTAGAGGACATCGACACGAGTTCCTTCAACGAACAATTAGTCGACTTCTTCATATTACGAACGGCCTGATCCATCGTGAGAATACTTCCCGCTAACGCGCCACTAGACAGATGAGCACCTTTTTCTGTAACATGAACAGTCTGTCCACCAAGATCATATTCCCCATACTCTAATCCTTTGGCACGCATCGCATCAGTGATTAATATAATTCCTTCTGCACCTTTCAAACGGTATGCAAAATTTACCGCCTTCGTATGACTATGTATATAATCTACAATAATTTCCACTTGCATTCGATCCTCCATCAGAACCGATCCAACTACACCTGGTTCACGATGATGAAACGGGCGCATTTGGTTATATAAATGAGTAGCCTGTTTAGCTCCTAATTGAACTGCCTTTTCTACTTCTTCTGAATTGGCATCTGAATGTCCGATAGACACGACAATACCTTCCTTACTCATACTTTGTACAAATTCAAAACCACCAGCTACTTCAGGGGCAACTGTAACTTGTTTAATACGATTACCACTTAGTTGCTGCCACTTTTGAAACTGTTCAATAGAGGGCTCGGTAATATGTTCGACTGGCTGTGCTCCAGCCCATTTAGACGAAATATATGGTCCTTCAACGTGAACTCCTAAAATCTCTGCTTCATCTGCATTATTTACAAATCCATTTACATTTTCGAGTGCCGCTTCAATCGCACCGACCCGTTGCGTGATTGTAGTAGGTAAATAGCTAGTAGTTCCTTCTTTTACTAATGAACGTGCCATTCCTCTAAGTGCTTCTTCCGTGGCGTCCATCATGTCAAAACCAGCAGAACCATGAATATGCATATCGATGAAACCTGGCATAACTACCCAATTCTTTGAAGTTCCATCTATATAACTATCTGCTTCTATTTGTAGACTTTGTCCAATTTTCTCAATCTTACCCTCTTGGATAAATAGATCTCCAACATGCTCTTGGTCATAATTCACAATAGTCACATTCGAAATAAGTATCGATTTGTTCATTTACTACTACACCTCCGCAGTTTGCTTAATAACAGTATAGATTAATAAAGCTTAAAATGATAAGGAATCAACATCAAAATAAAGAAAAGCCGTTTAATGTGGAATCCCAAATTAAACAGCTTTTCAATTAATAACTATTTACGAATTTTTTCAATTTCGTCTGCAACAAATTGTACACTTGTTCCAACAATAACTTGAATACTTTTCGGTCCAACTACATTAATACCTGGTACACCAGTTGCCTTAATTTTCTTTTGATCGACCTTATCCATATCTAATACTTCTACACGCAAACGAGTTGTACAGTGATCGACAGATGCAACATTCTCATCTCCACCTAGACCATCATAAATTCTAGATGCCATATTTGAATACTTATCATCAGATGAAACAACATCAGTTTCTTCATTCACATCTTCATCATCTTCTCTACCTGGAGTTTTTAAGTTAAACTTCACGATTAAGAAACGGAATAAGAAATAGTAAATAGCTCCAAAAACTAACCCTTGAAGCAATAACATAAGAGGGAAATTAGCGATAGGTATACGTAAACTCAACAGATAATCGACAAGCCCTGCACTAAATCCAAAGCCTGCTGTCCAGTTAAAGGATGCGGCGATGAATAAAGATAAACCTGTTAATGCCGCATGAACTACATAAAGTGCTGGAGCTAAGAACATGAACGAAAATTCAAGCGGTTCTGTAACACCTGTAAAGAATGATGCAAAACCTGCTGCTAGCATAAGAGAGGCTGCTTGTTTTTTCCGTTTCGTTTTAGCTGTGTGATACATGGCAAGAGCTGCTGCCGGTAATCCAAACATCATGATTGGGAAGAATCCAGCCTGGTACATACCAGTTACACCTTTCACACCTTCACTTGCCCAGAATTTACCAATATCATTAATACCAATAGTATCAAACCAAAATACTGCATTTAGTGCATGATGTAAGCCAGTTGGTATTAGAAGTCTATTAAAGAATCCATAAAGACCCGCACCTGCAGCTCCCATACTACTAATTGTTTCACCAAAGTTAACTAGAGCACCAAAAACAATTGGCCATATATAAAATAATGCTGCTGAAGCAACTAACATGGCAACTGCTGACATAATAGGTACTAAACGTTTTCCACTAAAGAATGCTAAGAAGTCTGGTAATTTTACGTGACTGAAGCGGTTATACATCAATGCAGCGATAATACCTGAAAGAATACCGATAAACGCATTGTTAATTTTGCCAAATGCAGGATCCACATTCTCTACATCTATTCCTTGTAACAATGAAACAGTCCCACTTGAAAGCATCGTTGTCACAACTAGGAAAGCAACTAATCCACTTAAAGCGGACGCACCATCCTTTGCCTTAGACATTCCTATCGCTACCCCTACTGCAAATAGAATAGGAATATTATCAATAATCGAACTCCCAGCTTTTATCAAAAATGCAGCAAGTACGTTTCCAGATCCCCAGCCAGTCGGGTCAATCCAGTATCCAATACCCATTAATATAGCAGCTGCAGGTAATACAGCTACTGGAAGCATTAACGAACGCCCTAGCCTTTGTAAAAATTTCATCATAATTTATTCATCTCCTTTTCTCTGATTCTTTAAAAAAGATAATAGTATAAAATAATGCCGAATTATGAAACTTGTTTTCTTAAACGTTCAATATGCAGAGCAATATAACCTAACTCTTCTTCGGGAAACTCAATAGCATGTGCCGCCCTAAGTTCTTTTGCTACTTGGCTAGCACAGCTATAGCCAACTGGAAATTTCTTTTGAATCATTACTAACATTTCTTCATCCATCATATGAAGCTCAGACTGATTTAACCTTGTTAATGCAAAACGTAAATGGGTAATTAATCGGTGATAGGAAATATCATTTTCCTCGATTTCAATGTTCAAGTACGCTTTAATCGATAGAACCATGCTCTTGATAATATTCGTTTGTCTTATCGTCTGATGTAAATCCCCCCCTTGAATTTTCATCGTGTGGATGTGAAGCGCTATGTAAGCCGCTTCATCAACAGGCATTTCTACCTTACACGTATTATTTATATGTTGAATTGCCCAAAGACCGATTTCAAACTCTGCTCTATATAGAACACGAATCTCATGAAGTAACCTATTGTTAAGTTTAATACCATCCTTCGCTCGTTCAATGGCAAAAGAGATATGATCTGTCAAAGCTATATGAATATGCTCATTTAATCTTGTATTTAAATATGCTTCTGCATAGGTGATTATTTCTTCTGAGATAGTAAAATGCTCTTCTGGAATTCGACTTAATAACTGCACTAGCTTGTCATTTTCTTGCATGACAAAAATCTTTTCAATTTTGGAAGCAATGATAATGTCATTGCGTTTTTTTTGAAAAGCAATTCCCGAGCCAATTGCTATTTTCTCGCGTCCATCTTGTAGAACAATCACAGCGTTATTATTAAGTATCTTTGTAATTTTAATGGAAAGTCAGCCTCCTTCACTTACTTACCAACCTGCACTTACTTCGAAGAAACAGACATTACTAATGTGTCCCCTGCAACACTATCTGTTGCATCAACATATTCTACAGATTTATCTGCACTATTCGTAATTACTACTGGTGTAATAATACTTGGCACTTTATCTTTTATAAAGTCCCAATCCACGGCCATTAACTTCTGTCCCACAGAAACTACGTCACCTTCGTTTACAAATACAGTAAACCCTTCCCCTTTTAATGTAACCGTTTCCAATCCGACATGAATAAGCACCTCGGTATCATCTTTTGTACGAATACCTATCGCATGTTTTGTGTTGGAGATTAACACAACCGTACCATCGACTGGTGCAACTACATCTCCGCCTGTTGGCATGATTGCTACTCCCTCACCCATCATCTTTTGACTGAATACTGGATCTGGAACTTGCTCTAAAGGGAGCACTTGACCATTTAATGGTGAGAATACTTGTACTTTGTTTTTTTTCATAAATTTAGAAAACATTAGTAGAACTCCTTTGCATAGATACTTTTTCTTGAAAAACTGTCTTATTAAAATATATTTCTTCATGGGACCAATAAGAACATAAAAAGGCATGGGGCAAAGGAAAAGAATAATTATATTCTTTCTCAATTTACCACCATGCCTGAAAAGTTCAGTAACATGTGACCAATATAAGGTTTTATAATCCGATAATATCATCCCGTGCTCCAAAAAGCAACGTAAATTTATCCTGCTGAAAGCTGGTTTGAGTACTTATATATTAATAAGGAAACGCCCTGCTTTTTTCTGAAATTTTATGAGCAAGACGAATCGTTGAAACTGCTAACTCTGCATAAGTTACTTCTTTTTTTGGATTGAATATATCTTTATCTGCCTCTAATAGTTTTAATGAGTTAGCTATTACAACATAACCTGCCAGTTCCTTTTGTACCTTATCAGCATCTGTAAATGATAGTTTATATATAGTAGAATGGTTGGCTGCCTGTTCAAGTCCTAAAGCACGTATATACCAAACGGCTAGCTGTTCTTTACTTATTGGTTCATCTATTGCGAAGTCCTTCGTATCAGGCTTTATTACACCCATTTCAACAGCACGCTCTACGGATTGATATAAAGGATGTTCAGGATTAATATTATCGAATGATTGTTTCTTGTTTTCCTGTTCAGGATAATAATAGCCTTCATACATATACGTAAGAGACTTCATCATTACTTTTAGCGCTTCTCCTTTGGAAATAGCCGCATCTCCGTCAAACTGTTTTGGATCTTTTATATCTAGCGCTTTTGTGCTAATAAGATAATTTAACTCCTCCTCTGCCCAAGCATGTGAAACAACAATTGAAGTGTTTTCTCCAAATGGTGCTTTCCACTCTCCTGTTAGAGCATCTAAAGAGCTAAAAGATCTCTTATTGAACAATGGTGAGTAGACAAGGTCATAGTGATTATTTTCTGGTTTATGATTGGACTTCATATAATTGAGTCTTAAACTTAAAGCCTTAGTAACTATTTCCTTGGCTTGTTTTTCTGATATAGCTTTATCTGGTGATGGCCAGTTTTCTATCTCTTGATAATTCACCGAAAGATTGTTTAACGAACCATCCTTTGCTACCCCTACACTAATCGAATCACCCGAAACGATTACCCCGTTTACAACTCTCGGGAAATTAAACATATAACTCCCTTGAAACTCATCAAAATATGCCGATTCCATAGGTTTTGCATAGTTATGAAGATAGGATGGAATCCACTTTTTAATATGTCCAATTGCTTTTTCGAGTGATTGTTTTTCTGTCAGAGGTTTTGCTTCACTTGGCTTTTCTCCCATTTGCTCTAAAATTTCGTTCTTCACATTATAGTACTGAATGACTTCGCCCGTTTGTTTGTCTATCTCAAGACTCGCTCCTGATCCACCATTTTTATAACTGTACATATATTGAATGCTAATAACTTCCTGTCCGTTATAATTAGTCATTTCACTAATAGACTCGATATTTAATTTTACACCTTTCAAATCGACTTTCAGTAATTGTTCTGCCATTTTCTTTGCCTGTTCTATAGTTGTCCCTCCCTTGTTCTTAGGTGGGACTGATTTTGAAGCCAGCATAGATATGGATGATTTCTTAGGGAAATCTGCTGAGTAACCGTTTAAAGTTAAATATTTTCCGGAAGAAGCATGGACACCAAGTAAATTTGGTATCGGCTGATAAATGAGTCTGACATGTCGTTCACCAGTTTGGTAATCAGTTTCTATTTGATATTGCTTTTCCACGTATAAATTTTCTTTTACCTTTTTTAGAATGCCATCTATTGCTTTTACTTGTTTCACGTCTTCAAAAGTGGTTGCTTTATTAGTGTCCTGGTTTCTATAAAAACCTACTATTTCTCCATTACCTAAAACAGAAACTTCGATTCGTTGGTCATAAATGGAAACTTTGTTTTTCAAGCGAGTGTAGGAAAATGAGTATCGGATCGGTTCCGTTAATAGCTGAGTTGGATAATTTCCATATCCATAAGAATCCGTTTCTAATTGGTATTCTCCACCGTCTAGATACTTTTTCATAAATTCTCCTGCAATTTTCTGTGCTTCCACTTTGGAAACTTTAGCTGGAAAGAGAGCTTCTGTTACAGTTGCGGGTTGATAGTAGAAGTTTTCTATTTGTAAATCCTTACCTACAAACGAAACATTCCCATATAACTGCTTTCCATCGATGGTTTTAGTAAAGTTTAAATCGTAACGCATTGTCTCTTCACCAGGATAATAATAGCCACCATTCATTTGAAAATCTGCACTCTTTAAGAAATCGAATTGCTTCGGAAATAATGCACGAAACTTCTTGATTAAATCTTCTTTGTTGAAAACATTCTCTGTTGATGCTGCTTGGATTTGCACAGGGGGTTTTTCATTCAAATTTGTAGTTGCATGAACGTTTGTTGAAAAAAGTCCAAATGATAATGCAGAAGCACCTAGTATGATACCAACTTGTTTAAAATTCATAAAAAAATCTCTCCTTCTTTTGCAGTCTTTGAATTCTATGATTGCAGAAGTGAGAAAATACCAATTATTTGTTATTGAATCTATTTCATCTGATTGAGGTACAATGATTTATAAATAGGTGGTGAGTAAATTTTCTTTCATGCGTTCCATTCGAAAATTGCATCAGTTTTTTGTAGATAAACCAGTAGATAACGGGACTATTATAAACAATCTTTATAGGGTATCACACGTGATAGGCTCTGGTAGCTATGGAATTATTTATTACTGTAAAGATATACAGACAAACGAAATACGAGTCCTTAAACAACTGCGACCGAGTAAGCACCGAACGAAAAGCGAAGTTGCCTTATTTGAAAACGAAATCTCCATTATTAGTAGATTGCAGCACCCTAGCATGCCACAGTTATACGAATATTTCTCAGTGAATGGCTCTCTTTTTTACTCGATGAATTACATAGAAGGTATTAATATGGAGGAACTGATTTTTTCAACGAATAAAACATTCAATGAAAAGGAGTCACTAGCTTTTATTTTCAATTTACTTCCTTTAATAGATCACATACACAAAAGGAATATTTACCATGGAGATATACGTATTTCGAATATTTTAATAAACAAAGATAAGCTATACCTTATTGATTTTGGCTTGTCAAAGATAGAACAAAATGATTCCAAATTCCTGGAGATAAGGCAAGGAGACTATTATGATTTAGGGGATATACTCCTATATTTACTATACACGACCTATTCCTCGAAAAATAAAAAAGCTCTTCCTTGGACAGAAGAGCTTACTTTAGAACAGGAAACTGTTCATTTACTGAAGAGATTATTACAAATCAATGAAGCCTATCCCACCATAGAGAGCATTGCAAAAGATGTAGAAGCTGCACTTTTGGCAAACACTAAGGAAAATCAGGCATAAAGATGCCAGGTTCTTAAGTTCAAGACCTGTTTCTATTGTTTTCGAAGGGCTTTGGACAGACGTTTGGCTATATGATTACCTAGCGAATTTTTTGAAGCTCACGAGGATACAATTTCGTTCGCTATTTCGCTTCTTTATTTAGTAACTACCTTCTATTTCTCTGTTTTCCACTAGTAAAAAAGGAAATCTCATGGAAGAATAGTATCCCTAATTCAACAGACGGTTTAATCACTATATTAACTTGGGCTACTATTAGTATCTAAGCGATAAGCTATGCTATATCTTATAGTTGAGTACTACTCACTTAATTGATTGTAGTGAAAGGTGGCGACTCCAGTGGGATGAGTGAGACAGATGAGATATCACATCGACGCGCCCACCTGTAACGGAAATCAGTAGTATTATTTATTTATTCTATCACTCAGAAACACAGTTTACACGGTACATTTTCAAGAAATTGGCTTAGCTACTACTGCGCCCTTTGCGTTTGTAGTAGCTACTTCCACCTAATGGATTACGTTTATGGCGGCTACTGCTGCTACTTCCACGTTTATAATGACTTTTGTGACGATCGCTACTGCTCCCTTTACGATAATGACCGCGCCTACGTTCACTACTTCCGCTGGTTGCATTTTTGATTTGTTTCATTATTTTCTTAAACATAAAACCCTCTTTTCCTTTTTACGGTTTAGTTTAACATACTAGCCACTAAACATACCTTTTATGTTATTTTACTTTTCTAAATCTTTATCTTTAGATAATAATCGTAAACGATATGAATTCATCGCTGTTTCACCAAGTTGATCGAGCAAATTATAATTAGCAACAGCTCCTACCATAGCTCCAATTCCAGGTAGTAATTGGAACATTTTCACTAGATCAATATAATCCCGATATTCCTGTTGAAAGTCTCTCCAATCCATATCGTCAATTAAATACTTTTGTTGTTCCCAGTTTTCCATAATCACCAGTGTTTCTTTCCGTTTTTCCTCACTGGAAAAAGCCAAAAGGAATATATGCAAAATGTAAAGTCGTTCTTCGTATTCATCCGTATCAAACCCATAAACCGCAGCTACTTCAAATAGAAATTTCATTTTAATGGATAAAAGCAATGGGAAGTCTGCAAAGCCGAGGAGTATACCTCCCGCTCCCGTTCCTGCACCTTCAACGACTGCTGTTTTCCGGAACGTAGAAAGCTTTTCCTTAAAAAGTTCATCTTGCTCCTGGAGGCTACGTTTGATTGGAAGTCTTTTTTTCATTTTAATATTCGAACCAACAAGCGTTGCCTTTACCATATTTTTAATGCTTTCTGTCATCACATGATGGACCTTTTCAGGGATAAGTCCGTTAATCTTTGTTTGTACATTTTTAGACGTACGACCTATTAAACCAATTCGTTTTGTCATTTTCCTCTTCCAAAGAAATAGTTCCTCCTCAACCTTCCATTTATATGCATCCATTTTTTAACCCCTTATCTATTACTATTTTGGTCTATTGTATTTTTTTGAAAAAAGCATGATACCTTTTGTGTCAGGTACCATGCTCTAATTTTATAAGTTATTATCTGTTTTTCTTTTTAGTAAAGTTATTTTTCTCTAGTTTAATATATGCTGCAGATACATTCTCGAACTCATCTTCGCTTTCCATCATAACAAAATTCTTATTTTCCACTACTCGAAAGAAGAAAATACCAATATCTTCTTCTGATTCTTCCTGTATATCTTCTATAAAAATAACTGCTACGTATTCCGTGTTTTCTACAGTAAAATAACCTAAAACCTTCAATTCCTGTTCTTGGTCATTTTCGTCTAACACCTTAAACGTATTTCCAATATCTAATTTACCTTCATTTTGTAACATGTGTTTTACCTCCTACCAAACCTATTCTAATTATAAATTGAAAAAAAGAGGAAATCATCCTCTCTTTCCATTTTCCTATTTTTCTTCTTCTGTTTCTTCTGTTTCTTCCGCTTCCAGAAATGCTGCAGACACTTTTTCAAATTCTTCATCTGTTTCGATTTCTGCTAAGTCTTCTCCTTCAACTACTTGGAAAAAGAACACGTCCATGTCTTCGTCTGTTTCTTCTTCTGTATCGTCTGCAAATGCGACTGCCGCATACTCTTTATCTTCAATCGTTAAAAGCCCGATTACTTCGATTTCTTGTTCGCGATCTTCTTCATCTAATACCGTTAGGATTTCTCCTACTTCGATGCTACCCATTTTTTCTTCCATTCAAAATTCCTCCTATTATTGTACTTATTCTTTCTAACATTCATTTACCCACTACAGCCTACATATACACAAAAGTTTTCAACCTTTTTGCCAATATAGTATTTCACATATCCATAGTTTTATTCGTGATTCCTTTGCATACCCAAATCATCTCACATTCGCTAGTCTTTAGCAAAATCGAGCTTTTGTTAGAATTATCTGCTTAATGAAACACGATATGGGTGTAATTCCGCCTTCATAACTCCTTCTATTACAGAAGGGTCGTTTTGCATAACTTTTTGTGCATGCTCTAATGATTCTGCTTGAAATATGACAATTCCAAAAGCACCATCTAAACAAGGTCCAGCTAATATAACCTTTTCCTCTTTTAGAAGGTCTTGTAAATACTGAAAATGTTGTCCCATCACTTCGGATTCCTCAGTCGTCATCGAATCTATAAAATTAGCCCTCAATGGTCTAATTAAATATACGTATTGTTCCATGAATCAATTCATCCCCCAGAAAACTAATAATTTCATAATACTCTTTCTAATTCTTTCATTACTCTAGCAGGATTTCCGCCAACCACCACATTATCTGGGATATCCTTTGTGACGATTGCTCCGGAAGCTATCACTACATTGTTCCCTATTTTCACTCCTGGATTAATCACGGCTCGTCCGCCAATCCAGACATTGTCACCGATATGTACAGGCTTTCCATACTCTGTACCTGCAATTCTTTCTTGCGCATTTAAAGGGTGTGTAGCAGTATATATATGCACACCAGGAGCGATAAAGCAGTTTTCCCCGATTCTTATCTCACATACATCTAAAAATACACAGTCAAAATTAGTATAAAAGTTCTCCCCTACATGGATATTGTAGCCATAGTCACAACGAAATGTCGGCTCAATATAAAAAGTATCACCAGTGGAGCCAAGCAACTCTTTTACTAAATTCATACGCTGGTCGTCGTCTGTTTCAATTGTCGCATTATATAATCGCGTTAATCTACGTGCATTCAATCTTCCCTCAAGCAATTCAGGATCAGCTGGATTATACAGCTCCCCATTCAACATCTTCTCTTTCTCTGTCTTCATATTTTTTCCCCTCCACTATTGTATCTGTATGTACCTATCGCCATTTACTGTCGATAAGGTAAACCATTATTCAACCATCTTAGTTATTCTCCGCATCCTGTAAAATCCAATCCACCGCACTCAATAAATCTGGAAAAACAGCATCTGCTAGAGGATCACTTTTGCCTAAGAAAACACCCTTTGTACCTGCTTTCTTTCCAGCAATAATATCTGTGTCGGTATCACCTACCATATAGGATTTAGATAAATCAATATTATATTTTCCACCAAGATCTACGATTAATTTACTATTTGGCTTGCGACATGCACAACCGGATTTTGGCTTATGAGGACAATACACCACTTCATCAATGGTGGCACCTTCCTTTTTTAATGTAGCAATCATATAGTCATGAATTTTTTGCAGTTGAGATTCTTTCATAAATCCCAACCCTACTCCTCCTTGATTGGTTACGACAAATATATGATCAAAGAAAGCATTCAATTTCTTAATAGCTTCGGGGACTCCTTGTAAAAAGTATAGTTCCTCTGGTTTGTTCACAAATTTTACTCGCTCTGTTAGCACCTCATTAATAACACCATCGCGGTCCAAGAATACTGCAGTCTTCATGTACAACACACCTTTATTAAGATTCATAATACTCCTTTTAGTTGTTCCCTAAACTGACTTATTTAATTTTTTTCACTGTGCAAGCATCCAATATGGCAATAATCAAATAAGAATCCAATCCTATTCTCGATAAACCATCGTAATGGATGTCTCTGATACACCGTAGTCTATAAAGCCTAATTGCCTATAGATATAAACTGCACTCATATTTTCAGGGTCTACACTTAAGGACAGGGATTTATACCCATCCTCCGAAGCCTGCCGGATAATCTTTTTCATAAGCAATGTCCCGATTCCTAATCCTCTTGCTTCTTGAGTAACTGCTATTCCTAATTCCGGAGTTTGAACGTCTACAAAACCATATCCCTTATTTGATTCATCAAACAGTCTATACCAAACTGCTCCTACAGGCAGATTATTCTCATCGATTGCCAATAAAGCTGTATCCCCTTTTCTTCCCCATTCTTCATAATACTTTTTTATGGATGAAGAGTTTAATAACTCCATTTTATTCTTTTCATCCTCAGGCATATAAATAGATTCATAAAGCATATCCTTGAGGAAATCCAGTTCATTTTTCTTTAAATTCCTAATAATCACCAAAGTATTTTCACCTCATATACCAGCCTATTGTTTACTTCCACAAATCTGCTATCATCCCTGCAAGTTTTTATTTTATTTCTGCAACAAACGTATAAGATACTTCACCATTTGTCCATTCAGCAAACACTTCGTATATATACTTCCCTGCACTTTCTGGTGCTTCTATTTGGTTATTCTTTACTGAAATCTCTTTTTGTCTACCATTTTCATCCCAAAGATAAGTAGTTATTGTTGGTTCATCTTCTATATTAATATGAATGGTCTCACTCGGACCGACTGGAGTTGCATCAAAATTTTCCGCAATTTGATAGGGCGAAGCTGCATCGGTTTGTATAACCTGTGTCTCCATTCCTTGTTTTCTTTCCCACTTGTAATTCCCCTTTGCCATATCATATTGTTGCCCATTAACTTCTATTGTCCCTGCCATAGTAGGTGGAAATTCATTTTCGCTTTCTTTTTTACTAGATTCCGACGAACAAGCTGTCAATAATAGTGATAGACCCAACAAAATGGCTAAAACTCTTTTCATAAGATAGCCCCCTTTATAATAGTTAGACTATTAATACCAAATAATGTTACATCTTTTCACCCAAAAAAGTTGAAAACCAACTTCCGCTGATTTCCAACTCCATTTTTACTTCATATAATTTTGAACTAACTCGTAACAACGCTCCTTTGTTAGCTGTGCCCGTGTACTTAAGTATTGAACAGTCTCCATTGTTCCGCCTTCAAAAACGGCTGATTCTTCTGTTGCTTTTTGATCTCTATGTATAATCCAATTTCGTTGTTCCTCTTTTAAGCTACTCATTTCATTTGTGGATAGCTGTTTTTGCAATACACCATAGATTTCATTTAGCGCATCATCCCATTTGCTTAGTATTTCTGATTTCGCTTCGTGCATCTCGGTTTGCGAACCATCTTCATATTGCTTATTTAAGTCACTCAATCCATCCTCGATTTTATTAAGCTGCTCCAAATACTTTTCTTTTGTTCCCGATAGATTAACAGTTTCTGGTTTTTCTGTAGTTACAGGTTTTCCTTGAACTGCTGGTTTTTCTAACGTTGTATTAACATTTCCCTCCTCTATAATGTTACTTTTCTCTTCTTCTATGACTTCTAATTCAGTCTCATCATTCGGTTCTTCAATTACTGTTTCGTTCCCTAACTTTTCAGTATTTAGATCTTTTTCTTCGGTCTCATCATTGCACCCAGCCAATAAAATAAACGGCATTAAAAAAACTAGTAAATTTTTCATCATTTCCTCCTTGTTTATGCCCTTTAATAATGACTATTTTAAAGTCATTATCTATTAGACTTTACACAAGAGTAAAAAGTTTGAAAATAAATTCATCTATCATTTTCCGCTATTTTCTTTAGTTCCATCGATCGGGTAATAATAAACCTTTTCATATATCTTTCTAAAAATAATTTATCTGCCAGTATCCCTAAAATGCCAAAAGGAGACTTGTAGTCAAATGTATCTATCATTAGCGTTCCTTCAGGTACTTTCAGAAAATCATGTGTGTGATTAAACGAATGAAAAGCACCTTTTACCATAGTATCTTTAAATTGATTTGGCCTTTCCATCGATACTATTTTAGCAGTAAGCCTTTGTCGGATACAGAAATGTGTTGCTTCCCAGGTGACTGTGTCGCCTTCTTCTAGTAAACCTTCTGTCACCCCTCCTACTGCTCTTTCATTTGTATGAGAGGTTGTTTTTGTATGTACTTCCACGTTCCTTGCTAAGTCAAAACAAATTTCTTGTGGAGCATTTATGATTTGTTTATGCACAATTTCAGGCAAATGCTAACCCCCTTTATTAAAACCAATTATTTTGTTTAGCGGCAGTTTTTGCTAGTTTTATTAGGTTTGTTCTCTTCGGATTGTTTGGTTCAATCTTTTCTATTAATTGTAAGGCTGTTTCAAAGTTAAACGAAACATAGCCCGTTTTTTCAAAATCAAAGGAATATGGCTCCATTTTTTTAACTTTGGCTAAAAACCATATCGTATAAGAATCTGTAGAATCCCAATACCATAAAGCAAAAGGGATTTTCTCACTTTCCAATAGAATTCCTACTTCTTCCATAGCCTCGCGTTCTAGAGCCTGTTCAATACTTTCATTTGCCTCTAATCTTCCACCTATTGTCGTTAACAATTGCTCATCTCTGTCCCATGCCATAAGAATATCGCCATTTTCCGTAAAGGGAACACAATGAACTCCTGCAATTTTTTTATCAGTTGGCAAAGCATCTATTTTAGTTAGCAATTCCATTCCCACTCTCTATCTTTAAGTCTCCAAGTGAACCAATTGTTCCTCTTGCATATAGCGCTCCAAATCATATAGATATTATACCAATAAAAGTTTTCTTATTTCCTCCATATTCCTTTACTTCCCTAATGAAAAACCTTCTAGCAATCGTCCACCAAAAGGCTCCATCACTAACTCTACTAAATAGATTACTTTGTCCTTATCACCAGTTATGTAGTAAGTATCAAATGCTTCAACAAATCGATTGGTGAAGTCTTCGTCATATGCCAGTAAAGATCGGACTAACCATTTAGAAGTTCCTATCCAATGCCGATTGGTTCTTAAAACAAATTCGCTTGTAAGTTCTGCTAATGTGTTTGCGATGAATATTTCTTCAGCTCTATTTGAACATCCTATAAAATCATCTAACGTATCAGTCAGGAAATATCTTTTTAGTTGAACCGTTTCTTTGGACCATCTTTTTGGTCCTTCCTTTAACAGTTCCGTTGCTTCATTTTTTATGGTTTCAATTACTCCATCGTCTTTTAAAATAATTCCCTCCGATACCATTCTAGGCAGAGAAGGTCTTGCACGCTCTCGATCACTCTCAAAAAAAGCCTTGTAAGAACTTCCATTATGTACAAACACTTCAATTGGCCAATCAAATTTTATAAACGACTCTCGATAGGATGATGGAATTGATTCATCAAAAATCACAATGTCTAAGTCAGATGTATTCGTCGCCTCTCCCCGAACGACGCTCCCTGCTAACAAAGCTCCATTACAATTCGGAAAATATTTATG
>NZ_JAIZDB010000019.1 GCF_029533155.1 Psychrobacillus antarcticus
CAATATTAGACCGAGTTTTACATCACGCAACCGTCGTTTCAATTGTAGGAGATTCTTATAGATTGAAGAATCATTTAACGAAGGAAAACGAGTAATTTTGTACATACTTACGCAAGCGGAAATGTACATATTTGTGTTGACATTTATATTTGGCTTCCTCTTTTGGAATGCCAAGTTGAACGAGAGACTTTATTCTCTTTTTATTGTTCTTCCACTGCTTCCAAATAATTACCCGAATTCTAGAACGGAGCTTTGCGTCTATTGTCCCAAGGATTTTCTTCATGTTGGCTATCTTGAAATAGTTGATCCAACCGAAAATGACTTGTTTCAACTTGATGATTCTTTCATCAAGTGAGATGCCCCAGTTTCTTTTTGTTAGCTGGCGCAGTTTCCTTTGAAATTTCTGAATCGACTTTCCATGTGGTCTTGGTTGAAACCTCTGCTTAGTGGAATCATAATAGAAACCGAATCCTAGAAATTTTGTTTCAATAGGTCCTGAGATTCTACTTTTTTCCGTATTCACTTTCAGTCCCAATTTGTTCTCGATAAATTCTGTAATAGAAGAAAGTACTCTGTTTGCTGCTTTCTCACTTTTGACGAAAATAAGGCTATCATCTGCGTATCTTACGAAACGCAGTCCTCTTGCCTCTAGTTCCTTATCCAGTTCATTCAACATAATATTGCTTAAAAGCGGACTAAGGTTGCCACCTTGCGGTGTTCCGACTGGTGTAGCTTCATACTTTCCATTGACCATCACACCACTTATAAGATATTTCCGTATGAGGGAAATCACATCTCCATCTTTAATCGTATGGGAGATGATTCTCATCAGCTTGTCGTGATGAACTGTATCAAAGAATCGCTCTAAGTCAATATCTACTAACCATTCATGTCCGTCATTTATATATTCCAAGGCCTGGATAATTGCCATTTCGCAGCTTCTTTTTGGTCGGAAACCATAGCTGTATTCGCTGAATTGTTTTTCGAATATGGGGCCGAGTATTTGGCTAATTGCTTGTTGTACCACTCTGTCGACAACTGTTGGAATACCTAGTTTACGCATTTTTCCATTTTCTTTTGGAATCTCGACTCGTAATGCCGGCGTTGGTTGGTATTTCCTTTTCCGAATTTGATCCCGCAGTTCATCCTTATGTTCCCTTAGATGTACCTTCAAATCTTCCACAGTCACTCCGTCTATTCCACTCGTGCCTTTATTACGGTACACTCGCTTATAGGCTTGATTCATATTTTGATTGTTTAGGATTTCTTCTAAAAGCTCCACACTCGTTTCTTCCTTTCCTTTCACGTGACGATAAGACACTTCTCTTTTGAGTATCCTCTGAGATACGCTCATACTTTCCTCATTAACACATTCAGAAGTTTATCTTTCGTGCAATCATGGTGTAGAAACACTATAAATTGTTCAGCCCTTCATGATTTTTATCATTACTATGGCTTCGGCTGACTTCTCACGATAAACCTTTTCCGACCAGCTTTCTTTATAGGGGACTCCTCAGCTGTCCGTGAGACCTCCCAGGGTAAGACAACTATCTTTCCTCTTTTACTCACCTGATTTACTTTATAGGATTACGCACATCTTTTGGACTTTAACTTGTTTAGGAGCCTTATCCACCTATAAAGCCTTGGTATCAGATTTCTGTTCGTTGAGCCAAGATTTTGATACACGCTTCCTTCAGCCCTTACCTCGCGATAAGTACCTTGCGTTTCTCTAGTGGTTAGTTGATGTGTACCCCCACAGTGGACTTTCACCACCTAGATAGTCGCCATGCCTGGCGCACTAAAAAAAGCACTGCATAAATGCAATGCTCATTTGTATTAGTTATCTCGTTTATAAAATTTACTTCTTTTCTTCTTCCACAATTGCCTCTTTAATAGCCTCTGCTATTGCAGTTGCATTTTCTTCTTGTTCCGTTAATTCTTCTGTTGTATGAGAGAGAGTTTCCATAAATTCCATTGACTCTTCTCCCTCTGATGAAGCTGTACCATCATCCAGTGGAGAAGATGCAGTTGGTTTAATAGCTTTTACTTTATCAACTAATTGTCCAGATTGCTCTTGGATTTGCTTAGACAGCTGTGTTGTTTTTTCTTTTGCAGTAGAAGAAAAGTCCATTGTTTTTTCTTTAAGCTGACCGGCTTGTGTGGAAAGGTTTCCACGCAGCTCTGTACCCGTTTTTGGTGCTAATAATAATGCAGTAGTTGCTCCAATAATTCCACCGATTAAAACACCGATTATAAAATCTTTACCATTTACTTCATCATCACGATAAATATCGTCTCTTGAATCATTGTTGTAGTATGGTACTGGTGGGTAATTCGGTTGCCCCTGCTGATTGTAAGATGATTGGTTTGCATAATATTCATGATTATAAGTTGCTTCGTTGTAATTAGGCTTAGTTTGTTTTTGATCTGTCATGTAAATTCCTCCGATTATAGTGGTTTTTGGTTGTCGTTTTCGTAAGTATAATACCCAGCTCGTTCCAATGCTTTACGTTCTTTCCATTTGTCACGGACACCTAGTAAAACGTTACTCCATTGCACTACCTGAGCAATTTTTTCTTCATTCTTCTCGACTTCAGAGGTAACAGAAGTTGTTAAGCGTTGGATAGAATGATTAAATCCATTAACAGAAGTTCCCACATTTTTAACTGCATCCACAACAGTATTTAACTTCACCGATTTAGCTTGAATGTCTTCTGCTAAACCATTTGTTTTATGAAGAAGTTCAGCTGTTTCTTTTGTCATGTTTTGCAAATTTGTTTCCAAGCCATCTAATGTGTCTGCAACATTATTTAGCGTTTTCTTTACTGAAAATAATGTCATTGCTAAACTAATACAAAGTATCAGAAATGCAACAGCAGCTATAATAGCGGCTATGTATAAAAGATTTTCCATTGTTCATCCTCCTAAAACTAATATGTCTTAATACATTTTTACCCTAATCAAATCAAATTAAACTTCCTACCTATACTATACTACGTTTCTTTTAAATATCCTTTAAAAAAAGCTTAATCCAGATAGGATTAAGCTTTTTTTATTTATTTAATTTTGCTTCAAACGCTTGTTGATACTTTTGTACGTCTCCTGCTCCCATAAATAAGAATACAGAATTTTCATTTGCTTGCAAATCCCCTACAGATTCTTCTGTTAGAATATGACTTCCTTCAATAATATCTCCCAGGGTTTCAATTGTTAAATTGCCTGCATTTTCTCTTGCAGATCCAAAAATATCACATAAATAGACTTGATCGGCCAAACTCAAAGACTCACTGAATTCTTGTAAAAATTTTTGAGTTCTTGTAAAAGTATGTGGCTGGAAAATCGCAATAATTTGATGAGTTGGATATTTTTGTCTAGCCGACTGAATAGTAGCTTTTATTTCTGTCGGATGATGTGCATAATCATCAATGATAATATCATTACCTATTATAGTCTCCGTAAACCGCCTTTTTACCCCTTCAAATGACTCTAAACCTTTTTGAATAGTATCTGCAGGGACTCCTTCATAGTTGCACAGAGTGATTACTGCAAGAGCATTTTGGATGGTATGGTCACCGAACATTGGTATAAAGAAACGATCATAAAACTCGTTGCGTACAAATACATCAAAAGATGTACCTTTTGGTGTTATTTCAATATTGCGTGCAGCAAAATCATTATGTTCTCCAAAACCGTAGTATACAACCGGAACTTCCGATTTTATCTGTTGCAAGTATTTGTCATCTCCACAAGCAAAGATCCCTTTTTTCACTTGCATCGCCATTGACTGAAATGCCTGGTATACATCATCAATATCTTCAAAATAATCCGGATGATCAAAATCAACATTTGTCATGATTGCATAATCCGGATTATACGCTAGAAAATGACGGCGATATTCGCATGCCTCAAACACAAAATTAGACGCGTTTGGCATACCTTTTCCAGTACCATCACCTATTAAATAGGATGTGGCTTCGTATCCACTTAATACATGGGATAACAAACCGGTAGTCGATGTTTTTCCATGAGCACCAGTAACTGCTATAGAAGTAAACTTACTCATATAATCCCCTAAGAAATCATGGTAACGAATTATCTCTAAGCCAATTTCTCTAGCTTTAACTAACTCAGGATGACTGTCGGGAAATGCATTTCCAGCAATAACAGTCATTCCCTCTTTTATATTCGATTCATCAAATAATAATATTTCTATATTTCGCTCATGTAATGGTTTTTCAGTAAAAAAATATTTTTCAATATCAGAACCTTGTACTTCATAGCCTGTATCATGCAAAATTTGCGCTAACGGGCTCATTCCAGACCCTTTAATGCCTGTAAAATGATACTTTGTCATACGTAGAAACCTCCTGGGATTAGCCCCAATTATATACATTAAATATCTCATTCGCCTATTTAGACGTACTTATCATTATATCACTATTTCTTGTAAAAATTCATAAACAGTTTTAACTAAATATTTCCTCTAGTGTTTCACTCGTTAATAGTACATCTCTTGCTTTACTACCTCTTTGTTCCGTAATATAACCATTTTCATACATGGCATCTATTAAGCGAGCTGCACGGTTATATCCTAGATGATACTTTCGTTGTAATAACGAAGTGGAGGCTGTTCCTTGTTCTACGATAAAACGGCAAGCCTCTTCAAATAACTCATCCTGTTCAGAGGTAATTTCTTTTTGGAGAAGTTCCTCTTGTTCAAACATATAAACAGGATTACCCTGACTTCTAGCATATTCAATAACACTTTCAATTTCATCATCTGAGACATATGTACCCTGGATACGAACAGGGCTAGACATCCCGTTCCCTTGATACAACATATCTCCTTTTCCTAGCAAACGTTCTGCTCCCTGTTGATCCAAAATCGTACGAGAATCAATTTGTGAAGATACAGAAAATGCAATACGTGTAGGGATATTAGCTTTGATCAAGCCAGTAATAACGTCTACAGAAGGACGTTGAGTCGCTAACACTAAGTGTATTCCACATGCTCTCGCCTTTTGAGCAATTCGACAAATAGCATCCTCTACTTCCGTAGGAGCCATCATCATTAAATCTGCAAGTTCATCAATAACAATAACAATATAAGGAAGCTTTTGAGCAAATTGTCGCTTCGCCGTTGCAAGCGTGTTATATCTTGTAATATCCCGTACACCGATATGCGCAAATAATTGATATCGTCGTTCCATTTCCTCCACTGCCCATTTCAATGCAGCAGTTGCAGCTTTTACATCCGTAATAACTGGACTAACCAGATGTGGAATATGATTGAACGGTGCAAGCTCAACCATTTTAGGATCTATTAATAATAATTTTACTTCATCTGGTGTTGCTTTATACAACAAACTTACTAATAATGAGTTAATAAATACGGATTTACCAGATCCAGTTGCACCTGCAATGAGACCATGAGGCATTTTACGCAGATCCAATGTGACCGGTTTACCATTTAGATCTAAACCTAATGCAGCTTCAAGAGGCGAATCAGAATCTAAAAATATATCTGTATTTATTACTTCAGATAATCGGACTGCACGAGACTTTCTATTTGGTATCTCAATTCCTATGGAGCTCTTCCCTGGAATTGGTGCTTGAATACGAATATCCTTAGCTGCTAATGCAAGTTTAAGATCATCCGCTAGGTTACGTATTTTACTAACCTTAGTTCCCTGCCCTACTGTTATTTCAAATTGAGTGACTGCTGGTCCCTGTACCATCTGAACAATTTCGCCAGCAACTTGAAAATGAGATAGCGCATCTACTAACTTAAATGCCTGCTCCTCCATCCAATCTTTATCCTCAACATTCATTTCGGGGGGAAGTAAATGACTAAATGAAGGTCTTACATAGGTAGACTTGATTTCTTCTTGCTCTGTTTCCATTAATGGCTCTACTTCCTGCACACTTACTGAAACCTTTTCAATCATTTGTTTTTGTTCCGGCTGAATAGATGGCGTTGTTGTAATTACCGCCTTTTGCGTTATCGGAGAAATTTTGTTTATAGTATCTATTCTATTCAATTTGCTTTTATCTGATTTCAACATTAGAACATTAAAAGGTCTAATGTTTTCTTTCACAGGTTTCACAGCGTCTATGTTGTTAGTATTATGAACCAGATCAATTGTTTCTAGTATTTCCGTCACAGCTACCTCAGCTTGTACAACTTCTCTTGCAACCTCAATTACCTGTACATCATCTTCTAATACCTCAACTACTTGTACAGCTTCTTCTAATGCCTCGATTACCTGTACAACTTCTTCTACTACTTCAATTACTTCTACAGCTTCTTCTACTACTTCAATTACTTGTAAAGTTTCTTCTGTGAAATCAACCGGAAGATTGGCTTCTAGTTCAGTTACAAGCACCAATTCTTCTGTTGCAATAACTTCTCGCTCTTGATTAATAGGTTCCGGATTATATAGTACCTCTGAACTGACTGTTTCCGTTTTTTGTTCTATTTCTTCAAAGATCTCTTTTTCTTTTATTTTATTTTCTGCTACTGATCTGGAAAATCCATAAACCGGTGAAGGAACCTCTGTAGGTTTGAATGGTTTTTTCTTTCGATTTATAACGGGAGGATCCACTACTATTTTTTCCTCCACTATTTTTTTCTCTGCTCGGTGTATGACAGTTGGTTGTGCGCGTTGCTGCCATTTATTTTGAGTATATAATGGTTTATATACAGGTTCTTCGAAATGAGGTTCTTCTTTATATGTTCCAACTATTTTTTCTTCTTTTTTATATCCATTTACTTCTTCATTTTTTTCTTCGTCTGATATTAACGGGAAACGAAAAGGAGCTTTTTTCGTTGCAGAATGTACCGTTTGTTGTTGCTCATTGTATTCATCTTCATATTCTTTTTCATCTGAGGCAAATAATTTTTTTAACCAATTCAAATTCATCACTCTTTCTAAAAGATACTTCTTATTCTACCAATAATAATAGGATACGTCTGTATTTATAAGGTAGAATAGGAAATAAATCATGTGTATTACGCATTTACCTATTTGGAAATGCCACTTAAGTATTTGGTTCAGTAAAATTTATGTATAAATAGTCCTTTTTATAAGTAAACAATATTTGAAAGAAAGTTTCTATCGATCAAATCAAAGGAACATATAAAACATCCTATTTACATTAAATGGCATAAAAAGCTCTCCTCACAACAAAAAAAGCACACCTACGAGGCATGCTTTTCAAGCATTAAACTAAAAATTCACTTCCGACTTCTTCTTGATCTTCCAGAATAAGAATACCTTTTACTTCAGGTGCGTTTGGAATTGCCAATTCTCTTGCCGAGCATAGCATGCCGCTTGAAGCAACACCTCTGAGTTCCGCGTCTTTAATAACCATACCTGAAGGCATTACTGCCCCCACTTTAGCTACCACTACTTTTTGACCTGCTTCTACATTAGGTGCGCCACATACGATTTGTAAAGTCGATTCTCCAATATTTACTTGGCACACTTTTAACTTATCAGCATTTGGATGCTGTTCTAACGAGACTACTTGTCCAACTACAAATTTAGGAGAGAGATCTGCTTCTAATTTAAAAGAAACACCATTTTTCTCTAATATTTGTTGTACGGTTTCTACTAATTCTGTAGTTAACGGAACATTACCTTGTACGTCTAAATCTTTATGCTTACTAAATTCAAAAATGTTTATAGCCAACACTTCGTTTGTTTGTGCATCTTTTACTTGTGTAACATCACCATTTGTTTCGGTAATAACTTTTTCTGTTTTTTCAGGTGTTAATTGGATTAATAATACGTCTCCAACTCCGGGTTTGTTGTAAAAAATATTCATTTGTCTTTGTTCTCCTTTGATACTCGATTTTTCGCCATGATGAATATTGGTTCTAAATCTCCATTTTCGTAGATGAATGATAATGAAGTAATAGGCACGGTTCCTACGGTAAAGAAATGCATCGTCATTTGAGCCAGAACGTCGTAACCTGTTTCATTTCTTATATCACCAATTATCATAACATCTTGATGGGGTACAGAAATAGTCATATCTCCAGTAATTATTTTTTCCATCTCTTTTAATAGCGACTCGTTCAGTATACGACTTGCATCGTACCCGTCATTATTATTAAAGAAATAAAAAATATTGCCTGATACTTCATCTTTTTTAAAGCTATTTTCTAAATTTCTAACTTGGAAAATTGCTCGTTCACGAACTTCTGTCTCCCTAATTTTCCAGTCCGCCAACATTTTTTCATCTAGTAATCTGTAAGTTTTACCAAGATCTACTACATAGTAAATACGTGTTTCTGCTGTATGATCTTTCGTGATAAAACGATTACCTTCATTAGACTTAACCGGAAAAGAAGTGGAACGGATAACTGGATATACCGACAATGATGGATCTATTTCACCGGCCAACTCTTTTTCCATTGCTTGAAATGTTTCGTGTATCGTATACACGACTTCATTAATTGCTACTTCTTTTTTCGTTTCATATTTAGCTAAAATTGGAGGAACCGAAATTTCAATTCCTTTTCCAGTTACTTTATGATTCAATCGAAGCTTATTTGTTTCTCTATTATAATCGTACGCATATATATCCTCGGAAAGCTTTGTTTTTAACAGTTGTACTAGTTCAAGTGCTTTCATTAGTTATCTTTTCCTTTCAATTAACAAAACGGCCCACTAGGTGAACCGTTTGGATGGATTAAATCGATTGAAGAAATGATTCAATTTCTTCTCTAGTTTTACGGTCCTTACTAACAAATCGACCTTTTTCTACGCCATTTTCATATCCTAGAAAACTAGGAATACCAAATATATCAAGCTCAATACATAAATCGATGAACTGATCACGATCTACAGAGATAAAAGTGATATCCGTAAATTTTTCTTCTACCTCTCCCATGAAAGGATCGATGAAATGACAATCGGGACACCAGCCAGCTGTGAATTTAAACACAACTTTTCCTTGCTGCTTTAATTGTTCGAATTGTTCTACTGAAGCCAGATTTTCCATATGTATCACTCCCCTAGTTTGTTGAAATGGACCGAATAATAAGCATCATCTTCTCTAAATTATCCGCAATATCTTGTTGGTCAGAAATAGTGGTTAGCTTAATACCGCCAATACTTGTGATAAGCTCATACTTTTCTTCACTATTTTCAATTATGGCAGCAAATCCAAAACGTCCATTTTGCTCAAATGTTTTTTCTTCTAATACGTTTAGATTGCTATTTGTCGTCATCAAATCATAATATAATTGACTGCTCGGTAATTCATTGGGATTTATAAAGAGAATAAATGAATCATTTCCTTTGGAAAGAATAATATTCGTCTCATTCGATTCTTCCTCTATTGAAAAACCACGAGGGATAAATATATTGATATCATCCATTTTTTCATTTGGCTTTTCTGCATCGCCTTGAAAGGTTATTTTTGCATTCTCAAGCCCATCTACAGTTTGTTCTTGCAAAGAAGAACATCCAGCTAATAAAATGACAGCTAGTGACGCGATCAATAATCGCATCCATTTTCGGGTCATTCTCTTTCCTCCATTCAGTGCATTAACTGCTATATATTTTAACGATGATTACCTACAGTTGCAACTACTTGGACTTATTTGAAAATTCAAATTGCCCTATCAATAATAGCATTATATGCTCGAACATAGCACTTCTATTAACAAATCCATTTGAAAATACTCCAATTGCACCTTCATCATGGCGAATACCGTTCTTATTAGTAAAGACGTCCATTACAGGTCCAAGTTCCGCACCAGCTAGTAACTGTTCAGATATTTCCTTAGGAAGTGGAACTCCAGCTCCTGTAGCCGTAAAAACAGTACCCTTTTGCGTCACCAGTGCCCCCCAATTACAAATGTACATTTGACCGTCTATTACTTGAATGCCACCCTCTAATCCTATCCCAAACAGCGCATCTGTATCTTCCATCAGATATTTGGCACGGTTAATAGCACCTTGCCTAGTTTCTTCCTGACTCATTGGTTGCTCGGAAACATCTGAAGAGACTTCTATATTCTCAAAAATTGCATCTGGATAGTAAACACTAGAAATCGCTTGAACAGCTTTTGTTTTAGCTCTATTTTGTGTACCTATTAATATTTTCATCCATTCATACTCCTCTCTAGATAAAAAGATGCCCTTGAAAAGGCATCTTTTTAATGAATAGTCTACTTACTCTACTTATACGTTCGATTTGATTGTCTCTAAAGTTGTGCGATCGCATGTTTTAACTAGTTTTACTATAAGCTCTTTTGCTGCAGCGTAGTCATCTGTATGAATGATAGAAGCTGATGTATGAATATATCGTGAGCAAATACCAATTACCGCACTTGGGATACCTTCACCCGATGTATGAACACGTCCAGCATCTGTACCACCTTGTGAGATGAAATACTGATATGGAATTTTATGTGTTTCTGCTGTATCTAAAACGAATTCACGCATGCCACGATGCGTCACCATTGTACGGTCGAATATTCGTAGTAGTGCTCCTTTTCCGAGTTGGCCAAATTCATCTTTGTTACCAGAAGCATCATTTGCAGGACTTGCATCTAGGGCAAAGAACAAGTCAGGGTTAATCATATTCGCTGACGCTTGGGCACCACGTAGACCGACTTCCTCCATTACGTTTGCACCAGAATAAAGCATATTTGGTAGCTGCTCGTTTTGTACTTCTTTTAACAGCTCAATTGCTAATCCACAACCATAACGATTGTCCCAAGCCTTCGCCATAATTTTTTTATCATTTGCCATTGGTGTAAAAGGACAAACTGGTAAGATTTGATCACCCGGTTTAATACCCATTTGAAGAGCATCCTCTTTATCATCTGCTCCAACATCAATTAACATGTTTTTTATATCCATCGGTTTGCTTCGAAGTTCATCGCTTAACAAATGGGGAGGAATAGATCCGATTACTCCTGGAACTGTTTGATGCTTAGTGACAACTTCTACTCGTTGAGCAAGTAAAACCTGGCTCCACCAACCACCTAGTGGCTGAAAACGAACCATTCCATTATCTGTGATTCCTGATACCATGAATCCGACTTCATCCATATGACCAGCAACTAAAATTTTCGGACCATTTTCATCGCCTTTTTTAAGCCCAAATATTCCACCTAAATTATCTTGAACAATTTCATCTGAATATTTAGTCAGTTCGCTGCGCATAAAGGCACGAACAGCATATTCATTTCCAGGCGCTCCTGGTAGTTCTGTCAATGTTTTAAATAGCGAGCGTGTTTCTTCATTCATATAAAAAAGCCTCCTAATGCTATATACATAATTATCTCCACTTTCTATTGTAATAAAAGATGGTGTCGTTTACTACGATTAAACTTCGTATACCGAAAAATTTAATCGTAAAGAGGATATATGATACACTAAAATAAATCAGATGGGGAGGAATTCTAATGAAAATAAAAGATTACATGATGGGACTTGGAACTGGTATTGTTATTGGGGTTATTGCCAGCCAAGCTACAACTAAGATGGATTTCAATCGTTCAGCAGAGTTAGTATTAAATGAAATTAAAAATTCTTTCAAAAAAGAGGGTCCAATCGATGGATCCTGGATATATATGACTCCAGAGAAATTTCAAAAAGCAGCCATTAGTATGAATGTGTATAAAGGTGGAATTTCCCGAGTAAAGAATGGGGAAATTGAGCAATTTGAGTTTGCCGCAGATGCAAAAACAGGATCGGTCGTAGATTTGGTGAAAATCTAAGTTTCGAAAGTAATGGCTACTCGTGATTTTTATCATGACTAGCCTTTTTTATTGTCCAAAAAGATTTAGTTGGAATAGGTAAATTATTCCACAAATAAGAGCGATGACAATAACAATGTCACCACTCGTTTTCAATTTACCGACTTCTTTCAACTAAATCCACTATTTCTTTTCCATCTTCGGACCATTTGATCATACGATAGAAGGCATCGTGGTAGAAGCTGAACCAGTAATTATGTTGAAGTGCTTGTTTGACCCATTTTTCTTTCGCATACACAGAAGTCATCGGAAAATCATCATACGCTAGCACCCAAAGTGAGTTTTGGTGAGCATGGGTAGGCATTAGATCGGCCATATGTATGACAGTATCCTCCGCTTGTTTAAATACCACAATACTATGTCCATTACTATGACCACCGGTGTGAATCATTTCGATTCCTTCTATTACCACGAAAGAATCAGTGAACGGTATCACTTGGCTCTCAATTGGCTCCCAATTTTCTTTCCAATATGTGTTTTTGGAACGAATATTAGGATTTTTCATCTCTTGCCATTCCACATCGGAAACATATATTTTTGCATTCGGAAAAGTGGAAACAATTTGGTCTCCTTGCCACTTAGTCAGTCCACAGGCGTGATCGAAATGAAGATGAGTCATCATAACAATGTGGATATCCTCTGGTAATAATCCTAATGAGACTAGATTATCTTCTACTTGAGATTGATCGGATACACCATAGTTTCGTAATTGCTTCTCAGTCATTTTCCGATAACCTAAACCTGATTCCATTAAAATATTTTGTCCCTTATATTGGATAAGTAATGGATCAGATGGCAGTTCAATTTGGTTTTTCTCATTGACTGGATATTTCTTTTCCCATAATGGTTTTGGAACCACTCCAAACATGGCACCCCCGTCCATATAAGTTGTCCCACCCTTTAACCATGTGAATGACATTTCATGAAATTTAAACTTATCCATTCTTCCACGCCCCTTATTTTAAATATGCCTAAACGTATTTAGCTTCTACTCGGTATATCGGCTGTCCTTTTGCGGAAAACTTTTCTTCATATTCCGTCATAACATTGTCTTCCGGCATATTAACATGCAAATCGAGGGAGACATCTTTGATAATCATTCCAAAGGCTGACATACTCGTTAACGAGTATTCAAATAAACCTCGATTATCCGTCTTGAAATGAATTTCTGCATGGTCTACTAAAATGGACTTGTATAATTCTAAAAACTCAGCATGTGTTAAGCGTCTTTTAGCATGCCTATTTTTTGGCCATGGATCAGAGAAATTTAAATACACACGATGTATGTCATTTTTTTCAAAATACTTCGCTAAATCTGCACCATTCACTTTCAATAATCGTAAATTTGGCAAAGGTTGTGCTGCAATGGCATTTTCCAAAGCGGACACAATCACACTGTCATATAGCTCGATACCAATGTAATTGATAGTCGGATTTTGCTTGGCCATACCTGTAACAAACTGTCCTTTTCCTGAACCTACTTCAATGTGAAGTGGATGATTATTCTTAAATTCAACATCCCATTTTCCTTTTATTTCTTCTGGATTTGGGATAACTATTTCGGGATGAGCATTGATAAAATCCTCTGCCCATGGTTTATTTCTTAGCCTCATCATTCAAACTCCTTTTTCTTTAACGGTTTGCTAAATTCCATGCATTTGCTACTACTGAACATGTGTAAGTTGTATCTTTTTCGGTTACGCAAGAAAACTCTCCATCTACATGGCCAAACACTTCATCGTGAATAACTATATTAAAATCGGATGCTTGAAACTGTGTCACTTCTTTAAATTTAGTATGTTTTCCAAAGAATACTGTACCAAAAACAAATAATAATTTCCATCTTGATAATTTATTTACGACTGTTAGCTCTAGTAATTGATCATTAGGAATAGACGATGGAGAGATTTTCATTCCTCCTCCAAAATATGGCTGATTGCAAACTACAAAAAACCACACATCATCAAATCGGGTAACTGCTTCTTTATTATGTAAGGTAAAAGAAAATGTCTTAAACGCAAATAATTCTTTCATAAGATATAATATGTATGCAAGTTTACCGAGCCTTAATAGGTTTAACCTACTTTTCCATGCAGAATAATTTGCTAGGTACGCAACTTTTGCATCAAAGCCAAATCCTGCATTATTGACAAACTTGTATGCTGAATCAGAAGTTTTTACGCTACCGATGTCCATCTTCGCGTGGTGACTACTAACAGCAAACTCCTGTAAATCTTTTAAACTATGAAAAACTGAAAATGTGCGGCCAAAGTCATTTCCACTGCCTGCAGCGATTATACCAATTCGAACATGCTCAAAACCAACTACACCAATGATGATTTCATGAATTGTACCATCACCACCAACACCAACTAATAGCAAATCATCCATCGATTCCGCACAATTTTTCGCTATTTCCGTGGCATGGTCTTCTCTTTCTGTTATAAAAACCGTGTGAGGAAAATCGATAGCATCTTTCCATTTTTTCCACACCTTTTTGCCTAATCCGTTCCCTGCATACTCATTTACAATAAACACTATATTACTCATCGGATTCCTCACTACCTATATCCCAACTAGATCTGGAATACGAAGTGGTTTGTACTAGATCCAAAATCGCTTGTGCAGCTTTAAATTGCATATGCTTCATCGGAGAATGGGAAGATTTCAAGGATAAAAACCATTCTGAAAATTTTCTAGTGTCGATAAATTCCGTGTGAAATGAGTTTCCTGGATAATCAATATAGCCATTTCTGGAAAGAATTACTTTTTTTATCGGTAGATCTATTTCTTGCTTTTGAAAAATCTGTGCCAAAATAGATTCCATTCGATTAAGATTAATCGTAGGATTTAATATTTTCTTTTCTTCTTTCCCACTTTTTTTAAGCCAGAATCGTTCTCCACTGCCTATAAATGCATCGGAATCTTTGTCCTCCAGAACTACAATACACACAACTTCAGTAGGAAGTATAAGTATAATATCTAACTCGATTGGTGCTTTTTTAAGTTTTAGAATAGGATAATAAAACAAAAAATAATTATCCGGTAGCTTCTGCGTTAAATCCCTCAGCAAAGAATCACGCATATATTTTGGATCTATATAAGACTTTTCACGTAAAGTGGAGCTTGCCCATTTTAGTTGAAAATGAAATAGCTGATCTAAATACATTCGCTTTAACTCTTCTTTTGTTTTAGGTTTATATACTAGTTTGGGTTCAAAAAGTAACGTGGTAGATTCTTCAGGTATCGGTATATCTTCCGTCAATTCGTCATTTTGCCAGTCTATACTTTCTGCCATTTCTTTTTTATGCTTTGGAAAAAGAATAGAGAAAAGCGATTTTTTCTTGTATTCAACAACAACCTCCTCTTCTTTTTCGATCCAATCAGAATTAAATGAACCTCGCTCCCACCCTTCCTTTGTTCGATCCCACTGTTGTTTCTTTAATCGCACAAACTGAGTAGGGTATCTTTTTAAATCAATTTGATACCGAGAAACATAATCTTGTAATTTAACAAGTTGGGCCATTCTTTCCCCCCCTTCCCCACTGAATTGTACTAATTTCCTCGTAACGCGGAGATTGATTTGCATTTATTGTATAAATAGAGAAGTTTAGAACGTTAAAGGTCAAATCAGGTAGTGTAAACTCTGTTAAATGCACCGATTCTTTGGAGGCCCATTTTTTTGCGATGGTAATATGGGCAGTAAACTCGCTTTTTTTCTGTAGATCTATTATTTCCGCTAACTGCTGTACAATTTTTTGTTGTAATAATTGCAAAAGATTACTTTTTTCTAAGGCTGTATATACAACACGCGGAGTGGCTTCACTTCCAAAATGTGCCACTCCTTGTGTAGTTAGTTCAAACGGTTCCCATTCTAAATGATGAAGCGAGTGAATAATTTGCTCTAATCTACTATCTGCTACATTCCCTAAGTAATAGAGCGTAATATGAAGATCCTCTGTTACGGGTAATATTTTATGTGTCTGTCGTAAATTTGTTTTATCACGCTGTTGAATAATTGCATTTGCTACCTGCTGTGGAACCTTTATCGCGATAAAATAATGCTTGGTCATATTTTAACGGACGATGGAATTCTTTTTTCAAAAGCTTCTTGAATTTTTTCGGTCCATTCGCCACGTTTTCCGTTACCAATGAATCGATCGTCAATAGAAATTACAGGCATTACTTCTGCGTTGGTAGAAGACATAATCATTTCATCCATTTCTAGTGCTTGTGCTTTTGTAAATGCCTCTTCAACAACCGGTAGCCCAACTTCTTCACAGCAGTTTAAAATTACTTGGCGAGTAATTCCATTAAGTATTAAATTGCTAACTGGATGTGTATATAAAACTCCATCCTTAATACCGTACATATTAGAAGATGAACCTTCTGTAATCGTTTCTCCACGATGTAATACCGCCTCATAGCAGTCTTTACTAATAGCTTCCTGTTTCGCAAGAACATTTCCTAATAAATTTAACGATTTGATATCACAACGTAACCAGCGGACATCCTCTACGAAGCAAGCTTTAACTCCATTTTCTAATTGTGTAAGTGGACGTGTCGTTTCTTTTGTATATGCTGTTAATACAGATTCAACCGATGGAACTGGGAAATTATGTTGGCGCATGCTAGTACCACGTGTTACTTGAAGGTAGACTTGCCCATCTTGAAGCTCGTTCATTTCAATAAGATCGTGAAGCATTTTATGCATGACGTCTTTTGTATATGAAATGACTAGTTGAATTTTATCCGCACTCGCATACAATCGATCAATATGCTCAGTTGCAGTGAACATATCTCCGTTATAAATTTTAATCACTTCATAAATTCCATCACCAAATTGATAGCCACGATCTTCGTAGCCAATTTTCACATCTTCTTCTTGAACAAATTGATCATTCCATAATACTTTTACCATGTTTATTCCCCCTTTTAATTTGAACTTCCAGCAAGTTCCACTATTGCATCTGCATAAATAGCAGTTGCTTTCACTAAATCTTCAATATCTACATATTCATCCACTTGATGCGCTACATCTTTTCTACCTGGGAACAGCATTCCAAATGCTACGCCTTTTTCTAATACCCTTGCATATGTGCCTCCACCAATAGACAATAGTTCAGCTTTCTCACCTGTATGTTTTTCGTATACTTTTTGTAATGTTTTAATGAGTATATCTTCTTTATCGACATAATGTGGTTTAGAATTAGTACCCAAATCTAATGTAATACCTGTACCACTAAGCACCTCTCTACATGCGCTTAATTGTTCATCGAAAGGATAGCTTACCGAATAACGCATGCTTACTTGCGTACAAGATCCCTCTGTGGGTGCGTAATGAATAACCCCTGGATTTAACGTCGTATCTCCTGAAATTTCATCTGTAAAATAAAGTGCCAGTGCATGCCCTCTACTATCTTCGCCGAAGGAATTTACTAAAAAGTTAACGAATGCTTTTGAATGAGGAGTCAAGTTAATGTTTTGCAAGAATTTCGCCAATATAATTCCAGCATTAACTCCATCATCTGGTTCCATTGCATGTGCTGATTTACCATTTACAAGCACTTTAACCATAGGACCTTCTTGCGTAACTTCTCCCGTAATATTATGGTCTGCTGCAAACGCTTGGAATTTTTCTTTAATCGTGTGTAGACCACCAAATATCACTGCAAAGGCCTCATCTGGCACCATATTTGTACGTTTTCCTGCTTGGAAAAATTGGATTGTTTCTGTTTCTGGCGAACCAGTTTGAGTGAAGATAAGCGTAGCGATTCCTTTTTCTGCATTAATAATTGGGAAATCTGCATCGGGTGCAAATCCCATCCCAGGCATTTCCTCTTTTGCAAAATATCTATCCATACAACGGAAGTCAGTTTCTTCGTCTGTTCCAATAATTAGGCGGACTCTTTTCGAAAGCTCGACCCCGGCTTCTTTAACTAATTTCATCGCCATCCAGGCTGCAATAGTTGGTCCTTTATCGTCTATAGCACCGCGTCCATATACTTTGCCATCTGCGACAGCCCCTTCAAATGGTGGGAATGTCCAGTTTTTACCTTCTGGCACAACGTCCACATGACAGAGGATACCTAAAATATCTTCCCCTTCACCCATTTCAATATGCCCTGCTACATTATCAATATTCTTTGTTAGAAAGCCTTCTTTCTCGCCTTCATTTAACATATGTAAAAGAGCTTCTAATGGTTTAGGACCAAAAGGCATTTCTTCATTACCTGCTTTTTCATTCATCACACTTGGAATTTGTATTAATCTTTGTAATTCTGCTACGATATCGGCTTTTTTTAATTCTGCTAATTCTAACCAGTTCATATTCGTTCCCTCCTAAGTAATACTTATATTCCATTTTACACTTTTTATAGAAAAAGACATAAAAAAATCCACGGGTCCTTTAAGTTCAAAACCTGTTCCTTCGTTTTCACTGGGCTTTGGGCAGGCGTTTTTTACTATAAGATTACCGAGTGAATTTTAGGGATATTGGTGTTTGGCTATCCGTCGCCCTTCTGCACTCTTAGATCTCTTTATTTCCAATAGTAAAAAAGGAAATCTACTTTCTTCATCCTTCATTTCAGAATTGGTATCCCTAATTCAACAGAAGGTTTTATCATTATATTAACTTTGACTACTCTTATCATCTAAGCGATTGGCTATGCTCTATCTTCTATTTGAGTATTACTCAATTAATTGATTGTAGTGAAAGGTGGCGACTCCGGCGGGAAAAGCGATAGACGAAGACCCCAGAGCGTTTAAGGATGGAAGGCTAAGTGCGCCACATTATGTGGCAACGCCTTCATGACCAACATCCTGTTGGTCCGAGGCTGAGGCAACGCCCGCGGAAAACGTCCACCTGAAACGAAAATCAGTAGTATTATTTATTCATTCTTTCACACATAAACACAGTGTACATGATACATTTTTATATATTTTCTTTTAAAAAAGAAGGATTCTTACTTGATTGATAGTAAATTAATGCCCCAAAATTTCTATAAAGCTACTCTCTGAAAAACTTAAACACCCCTTTATGTAATGCTAATTGAAGCATGTTACCATTCTTAGGAGATATGTGAATTATTTGTAAATATCATAATCTCTATGGAAATTTCAATAAAAATCTACTATAATGGAATTGTCAGAAAGTAATTATTCTGACCATCATTTAGTAAAGGGGCTGTAAATTGCAATTACTCAGTTGCTTTTCACCCAAGTCGTCCGCTAGTCTAGCCAAGGGATATCATGATGAAGGAGTGGTTACTTATGAAACCAACTACTGATCGGATGCTAACTCGAATAAAAGACATGTATATGTTCATCCGTGATCACGGGACAGTTACAACACAAGATTTAGTCGATGAATTTGGCATCACTCCTCGCACAATTCAACGAGATTTGAATGTGCTTGCTTTTAATGACTTAATCATTAGCCCAACAAGAGGGAAATGGACCACGACGAACAAACGCGTTAAAATGACATCTTAGATATGATCAATATGAAAAGAATGACCAAGCTTAAACCTTAAGCCTGGTCATTCTTTTACTGTATTTGCTCTAACTCTTCTTCTGTCAACTCTCGGTATGTGCCTTCTACAAGTGTATCGTCTAACTCAAGTAGCCCCATCGAAAGCCTTTTCAAGTAAACTACTTGTTTCCCCACTGCTTCAAACATTCTTTTCACTTGATGAAATTTACCTTCTGTAATGGATAATTCTATTTCAGAAATAGGACCACTTTTTAAGATATTAAGTATACCAGGCTTTGTATGATAGCCATCATCCAATATCACCCCGTTGGAAAAGGCTGTAATATCCGATTCGTCTACTACGCCCTCTACTTTGGCATAATACACTTTTGGTATATTCTTATTTGGAGATAGAAGTCGATGTGTTAGAGCTCCATCATTCGTCAATAACAGAAGTCCAACTGTATCCTTATCTAATCTTCCTACTGGATATGGTTCAAAATGGCGTACATCCTCATCCAATAAATCTACAACTGTTTGATCCGTTGAGTCTTCTGTTGCAGAAATTACTCCAGGCGGTTTATTCATCATTAAATAGATGAATTCTTTATACTCCACTACATCTCCGTAAACCGACACTTTATCCTTTAACTCATTCACATGTATGGAGCTGTCTTTTACAACGGCCTCATTTACTTGAATAGCCTTTGATTTGATTAATATTTTAACTTCTTTTCTAGTACCATATCCCATATGAGATAGAAATTTATCTAATCGCATTTTATTCTCCTAGAAACCAAATTTTTTCGTAAAACGGGTAAGTCTCTCTCCAAATAGTTTTTGAGCAAGACCCAATCGTAATGTAACAAATCCATAAAAAGCTGCCCCTATACCTGCACAAACAATTATGACAAGTAATCCTTCAAGCTTAGTATCAATTGTCATTAACTGCCCAAATCCTAATTTGACTATGAATACAAGTGCTAACATTATTACATTTACTATTAAAATAAGCATAACTCTTCGAACGACCATATTTGATTTATAATGTAATGTCTTTTTAATAGCAAACAGATTCAACACAATTGCGACAACATAACCGCATGCAGTAGCCATGATAGCACCATCTGTTTCGAATAACTTAATAAACGGCATATTTAGAACTAGCTTCGTCAATATTCCAAGCAATAAGTTTAAAATGATTAACTTTTGTCGATCAATACCTTGCAAGATAGAAGTAGTTACTGGATATAACGCAAATAAAATAGCAACCGGAGCGTAATGTGCAAGCACTGTTGCGCCCGTTTTACTCGCTTCATAAAACACTAAGTAAAACTCATCTGCTAAAACAGCAATTCCCATTGCTGCAGGAACCGTTAAGAACAATAAAATTTGGATAGATTGATCCAAAGATTTTCTTACTTGAGTAAAATCTTGTTTAGCGTAATAACTAGTTATATAAGGAACTAACGCCATAGAAAAACCAGTCGCAAGCATAACAGGGATCATCACTAGTTTATGTGTAGTTAAATTTAACATGCCTAGATAAATTCCTGATTCTCTTCCACTTATGCCAATCATCGCCATAGCCCGATTAAATGTTATCATATCAACAAATTGGAATAGGGGATTTATAACCCCAACTAATGCAAAAGGAACTGTATAGACCAATATTTCCTTATATATATTTTTCAAAGAAACGTTAGAAGTCCGATTACCGCTACTTTCTAGTAAATCATTAAATTCTGGTTTTATTTTTTTCCAATACCGATATAAAACGAATAAACTTGCAATTGCTCCTAAAAATGCTGCAAAAACCGCGAATGATACAGCTGTTTTTTCCGTGCCATTAAACACTTTTAAAACCAAAAATGCTCCTGATAGTACAAACAAAATACGGACTATTTGCTCGATCAATTGCGATATAGCAGTAGGAGTCATATGTTGATATCCTTGGAAAAACCCTCTTATTAAACTCATCACCGGTACAACGATAACTGCAAAACTTACATACTTTATAACCGTTGCAACATCCTGAACAGTTATTAATGTATCCTCATCTTTTATGACTAAACGGGCAATAGGTTCTGCCAAAAAATATAAAACAAGAAATCCAAGCACACCAGTTACTATCATAAGTAACATGCTCGATTTCACCAATTTTCTTCCAGTTGCATAATCACCTAATGTGTTATATTTGGAAACAAACTTTGAAACGGCTATTGGAATACCAGAAACCGCAATAGCAAGCACTATTGAATATGGAACGTACGCATATTGGTAAAGGCCAATGTAATCCTCTCCAACTAATTGATAAAAAGGTATTATGTAAAGAACACCTAGTATTCTTGATAATAAGAGACCGATCGTTAGGATCATTGTCCCTTTTAATAAATTCGATGCCATCTAACCCGTCCATTCCTATCAAATTCACCTCGACGAATGCGCGCCACGATGTTTCTCGAACTTGCTTGAGAGAATATCACCCAAAAAATCTGTGGCATCCGCCAAAGGTCTTAACTGTATTAAGCAGAGGTTTCCAAAACCCCTTTGTTAAATACATATTTTGCATTAACCTCACCACTTTTAGAAATGGGAGACTTTTGCTCCTGCGCAAGCACGTCGCACAAAAATATTTGCTTAATAAAGTTAAAATGTCTATCTTACAGTTTACAACTGTCTAAACAAAACTACAATCATGTATAATAAAGAAAAAACCGAAAGTGTGAATATATTATGTATGACGTTATTGTAATTGGTGGGGGTCCCTCCGGATTAATGGCCGCTGCGGCAGCTGGTGCTGAAAATAAGAAAGTACTACTTATAGAAAAAGGAAATAAGCTTGGGAAAAAGCTCGCAATATCTGGGGGCGGTCGTTGTAATGTTACGAATAGACTCCCTCAAGAAGAAATTGTAAAAAACATTCCTGGAAATGGTCGATTTTTATTCAGCCCATTTTCCGTTTTTAATAATGAAGATATTATCGAGTTCTTTGAAGGTTTAGGTGTTGCTTTAAAGGAAGAAGATCACGGAAGAATGTTCCCGGTTTCTAACAAGGCTATGGACGTTGTAAATGCTCTTTTAGATGAATTAAAAAGATTACAGGTAGAAATAAAGTTAAATTCCGTAGTTGCCAAATTATTGATGAATGATGAGAAAGTAATTGGTATTAGACTAGCGTCTGGTGAAGAAATTACCGCAGGAGCAATCGTCGTAGCAGTCGGAGGTAAAGCAGTTCCTCAAACCGGATCAACTGGAGACGGTTATCCTTGGGCTGAAAAAGCCGGTCATACTGTAACGGACTTATATCCAACAGAGGTCCCTTTGTTGTCCAATGAGGCATTTATCCAATCGAAAGAGCTTCAAGGTCTTGCACTTCGTGGCGCTGGTGTATCTGTATTAAACAAAAAAGGAAAACCAATTATTACGCATGAGATGGATATGCTGTTTACACATTTCGGCTTAAGCGGTCCCGCTGTCTTAAGATGTAGCCAGTTCGTTGTGAAGGAACAGAAGAAAAACGGTGGACAACCTGTTGCCGTTCGTATTGATAGTCTTCCGGAGCAAAATGAGGAACAAACTTTCCAAATGTTACTATCCGCTTTAAAAGAAGATCCCAAAAAGGCAGTAAAAAATGTGTGGAAAGGTATTGTACCCGAAAGATGGCTGTTATTTTTACTTCAACGAGTTGAAATTCAGGAAAGTGAAGATGGTCAAAATCTTCCGCACGAAAAGATTCGTGCACTGGCACATGAGTTAAAGCAATTTAGTGTCTTTGTTTATGGTACACAACCTTTAGAAAAAGCATTTGTTACTGGTGGCGGTGTTTCTATCAAGGAAATAGAACCCAAAACGATGGCTTCAAAGAAAAAGGCTGGACTATATTTTTGTGGGGAAATATTAGATATCCACGGATACACAGGTGGCTATAATATCACATCGGCCCTTGTAACAGGAAAAATTGCTGGAATGAGTGCCGCAAAATCGATTGAATTTTAAGATAACTTATAATACAATAGACGATAACAAGCGATAAGGAAGAATAGTAACTTTATGAAATGCTCTAGAGAGCTGACGACAGGTGCGAGTCAGTGCTGGCAATAAAGTGAATGGGCTTCTTAGCTCCAAAGCTGAACAGTTAAACTCAGTAGGTTTTGGCGTCCGTCTACGTTATAGGACTCGCAACTGTTTGGTTGCAATAAGTGGATTACAATAGTAATCAATAAAGGTGGCACCACGGCTCTCCGTCCTTTTCGATGGGGGGCCTTTTTGTGTTTAGTTGAGATGAGATTAGCCTGAAAAAAGGAGAGCTGAGCAATGACAGTTGAGACGAGAAGCTATCAAATGAAAGAAATTCAAGGGGATATGATGACTCCTATTTCCATTTATCATTCCTTGCAAGGCAAGAAAAAAATGTTATTTGAATCCTCCGCAAAACATGAGGAAAGTGGAAGATATTCCTTTATAGCAGTCGACCCTATTGGTGAATTAACTGGGGACCAGCATGGATATTCTTTATCTTTAGAAAATGGAGAAATTGAACGAGAGCAAATATCCGTCATAGAAAAGCTTAAAAAGATGATGCCGATACATCCAGAGCCGTATCCATTTTCTTTTTTTGGAGGAGCTATTGGTTATTTTGGCTATGAAACTGCCTTTTATAATGAGAAAATAGGAAATCTATTAAGTGATGAATTAGAAATGCCTGATGTACATGTCATGTTTTACGACACATTTATTATTTTCGATCATTTAAAACAAACTGTTTCCATTGCCGCTATCGATTTATTCCAAAATGGACGTACTGACAATAGGATGACTACCGCAATAGAAAAGATTTACGCTGAACTTCAGCAAGGACCGATCATTCCTGAAATTATAGAGCCTAAGCTCGCTTTTGGACCACAGATTCAAGAGCAAGACTTTACGGATATGGTAGAAAAAGCAAAGGAACATATTTTAAAAGGCGACATATTCCAGGTTGTCTTATCTCAGCGTTTTACTTCTCCTTTTAACGGAGACCCTTTCTCGTTGTATAGACAGCTTCGTACTTCCAATCCATCTCCGTATATGTTCTATTTGGACTTTGAGGCCTATACTATTTTAGGAACATCTCCTGAAAGCTTAGTAAAGGTAAAAAATGGATTAGTAACAACGAATCCTATAGCTGGAACAAAGCCACGCGGAAAAACGGTTGAGGAAGATACTCGCATTGCAAATGAGCTATTAAGTGATGAAAAAGAAGTTGCAGAGCATCGGATGCTCGTCGATTTAGGACGTAATGATATTGGTAGAATTGCAGAAATCGGAACAGTTCAGATTGAGAAATATATGAAAGTTGAGTACTACAAATATGTCATGCATATTGTGTCCGAGGTTACTGGTCGATTGAAAGAAAATGCCCATGTTCTAGATGTGTTAACTACCTGCTTACCGGCGGGAACTGTATCTGGTGCACCGAAAATTAGAGCCATGCAGATTATCAATAATTTAGAGCCTATGAAACGCGGTGTTTACGCAGGAGCAGTTGGCTATATTTCCGTGACAGGTAATATGGATTTAGCACTTGCCATTCGAACAATGGTTGTTAAGGATCATTATGCACATGTTCAAGCGGGAGCCGGTATTGTCCATGATTCTATTCCAAAGAGTGAATATGAGGAAACGATTCACAAAGCAAAGGCTCTTTTGGAGGTGCAACGATGATTTTATTAATCGATAACTATGATTCTTTTACGTATAACTTATATCAGCAAGTAAGCATGCTTGGCAAAGAAGTAAAAGTTGTTCGTAACGACGCTATTTCTATTAGTGAAATAGAAGAAATGAATCCTGAGGCCCTTATTATTTCTCCCGGACCAGGCACTCCTGTCGATGCAGGGATTTCGATTGAAATTATTCAGAAGCTATACAAAAAGTATCCTATTTTAGGCATATGTCTTGGTCATCAATCGATTGGGGCTGCTTTTGGAGCAAAAATTGTCCAGGCAAAAACGATTATGCACGGAAAAATGTCGACATTATCGTATAGAAAACAAGCACTATTCGAATCCTTCGATGAGCCAATTTCCGTCATGCGTTATCATTCGCTTGTTATTGAAGAAGAGTCATTAATAGTTGAACTCGAAGTGCTTGCAAGAGCAGAGGACGACAATGAAATAATGGCGATCAAACATATCGACTACCCTCTTTACGGACTTCAATTTCATCCGGAATCAATTGGGACGGAGCACGGTAGCCGAATGATGCAGTCATTTATCGAAGCACTCGAAAGAAATTATGTAAAATAAGCAATAATTTGAGCTCCTAGGATCATTCTAGGGGCTTTTTTTTGTCCGCAAAACTTGGAAATCGAGTTTAGTTGGAATATTGAGCTGTTTAGTTGGAATTTCGGAGGGTTTAGTTGGAATAATGAGCATCCTAGTTGGAATAACCATAAAACGGAAAAAAACCACTCTCCCCTACTTGGGAGAGTGCGGCTTTTCAAATGTTGGTATTAACATCTAACATGCTTTCGTTTAAAACCAAGCCTTCCTTTGTCAGCTTCTTTTTGAATACTTTCGAAAGAATTTAGCAAGCTGTTTTTTTTGTTGTCTCGTTTCACTTCTACTATACCGATTGCCTTGGCTATCTCGACTGCCTGCTCATGAAGTGGTAAATAGGAAATCCCCACGGTATTCACAAAATTATTCATAGCAGATTTTGCTCGTTCCGGTGAATCGTGTATCGTAGCTTTCACCATTTCAAGCATATTGGAAATTTTACTTTCCGAAAACTCAACATCTTTTCGATTTCCTAAAAGCCAGCAGTAGCAACTCCAACCTGCTGACATTCTCAGCTCTTCACCACTTGCAATCCATTTATCAGAAACTTGTTGAGCAATATCTGACTCGGATAAAGTAACGGCTACTACAAAATCGGATAGCATATAAAAATACGCCGTGTCCATCCAACGATCATAATCCGACTCCGTCATCGCTTTTGGGTCTGCAATAATACCTGCAAAATACATCGCATCGTAGTTCCCAGTTGCATAAAGCTCATCAGCTAATACTTGATTTATTTTTATTTTCTTTGACATTGGCTTCATAGCACCTGTTGCCACGCCAAAAAGCGGTTCATGCGCTCCATTGGATAAATATATTTTTTTAGTTCGTTCCTTGCCAAGGGCTTCAAGCTCCTGCATAACCTCTTCTAAATTCATCCATTAGCACTTCCTTCTCTTCAAAGTTTTCACTCCATCTTTTGCTTATCGAATACATCTCCATTATCCTATAAAAGACTACTATTTGTCAGTAAACTACCTATTCCATATAAGATTTATTCACCATTAAACGTCCGTTTAAATTTTTTTTATAAAATCCAAACTTTAATGTATTAGGAATCGTTTAATACATAACGAAAGGAGTTGTGATTTTGATACATATTAATGACTTAAAAGAATTAATGTTTCAATATACAGAACCCTTAATACGCTTGGCTTATTACTACGTGAAGGATCTCCAAGCTGCAGAGGATATCGTACAAGATGTATTTATCAAATTTTATCATAATCAGAACTCTTACGAAGAACGCGGTGAGTTAAAGGCCTTTTTAACAACAATGACTGTTAATAAAAGCAAAGATTACTTGAAAAGCTGGGCTTATAGAAAAGTACAACTACAAAATAAATTTTTTTCACCAGCTAGCAAACGAAATACAGATGAATTAGTTAGAAAAGACGAGCAAGCAATAATTGGAGAAGCAATCCTTGAATTGCCTTTAAAACAGCGCGAAGTTCTAATCTATTTCTATTTCAATGAAATGACTATTGCTGAGGTTGCACATATTTTATCTATTCCAGAAGGTACTGTAAAAACTCGATTGAGGCGTGGTAAAGAACTATTAAAAAATAAGCTGAAAGGAATAGAATGGGAGGTACTTTTACATGAATAAATATATTCCTACTGAAGTAAAAGATTTAACAGTCAGTAAACAGCGAGTTATGCGAAACGTAGTGGATGAGATAGAACATAACCAGGTAAAACCAAAATATAAATGGAGATATGTAGTGATTACTACTATTTTGATAATGATTGCAATGCTTTTTGTCTTAAACGAAACCTTTATGGAAACGGAACAGCAGTCTGCAACCAAACTGCAATTAGATTTTACTAAACCCACATTCTCAGAAGAACAAGGTTTACTTTATCTTAATGGAGTGACATTAGGTGACTCACAATCAAAAGTAATTGAACACTTAGGTGAAAATTATTCCGTAGAATATCAAGAGGATGGAAGTATTGCTGACTTTATATTAGATTATGAAGGTATTGCGAGATTTTATTTTTATCAAGACAAATTAGATTCAATAATATTTATGAAAGTAGATGAAACCTACTTTGACAATTTATTTAATAATTACAACGGGTTTAAATTTCTTACTCCAACGAGTGGTAATGACCGTTACTTCTACTTAAAGGAAACTGGTCTGCTATTAAAAGCAACAATCATTGCAGACGGAACTCTTTACTTATATCTAATGCGAGGTGGCATGGACCTCTTAGAAAATCCAGATTTCCCAAAAATAGAACAGATTTTAGATTAGGTTTTAGAAAATTACTGGCCCAATTACAAATCAATGGTATCTTCAACCATAAAAACCAACAAAAAATCATCCCAGCTCTAAGAAAAACATAGAGTTGGGATGATTTTAATCCATCTTTTTTACTTATGATCAGGCTACATTAAATGACGATATTGATCATTTTACCTGGAATCGCAATAATTTTCTTCACTTCTTGGCCTTCCAACCATTGTTGGACTTGTTCAGAAGCAAGCGCTAATGCTTCTAACTCTTCTTTTGTTGCATCTTTAGCAACAGTCAATTTTGCACGAACTTTCCCTTTAATTTGAACAGGAATTTCTACTTCATTGTCTACTAATTTAGATTCGTCAAATGTTGGCCATTCTTCATACACGATTGTATCGTTATGTCCAAGAATACTCCAAAGCTCCTCTGCAATATGCGGAACGATTGGAGAAATAAGTTTCACAAAACCTTCTACATATTCTTTTGAAATTTGCTCTGCTTTATAGCCTTCATTGATAAATACCATCATTTGTGAAATAGCTGTATTATAATGCATTGCTTCAAAGTCTTCCGTTACTTTTTTAACTGTTTGATGATATGCTTTTTCCATATTATCAGAAGAAGTGTCTGTAACTTTAGCACTCAGTTTACCATCTTCATTTACAAGTAGACGCCAAATACGATCTAAGAATCTTCTTGAACCATCTAATCCGTTTGTAGACCATGGTTTCGAAGAGTCTAGTGGTCCCATGAACATTTCATATAGACGAAGTGAATCAGCACCATGACTTGTCACGATATCATCAGGGTTAACTACATTCCCTTTTGATTTGGACATTTTCTCGTTACCTTCCCCTAGAATCATTCCTTGGTTAAATAGTTTTTGGAATGGCTCTTTCGTAGTTACAACACCTATGTCATAAAGAAATTTATGCCAAAAGCGTGCGTACAATAAATGAAGGACTGCATGCTCTGCTCCTCCTACATAAATGTCAACTGGAAGCCAACGTTTAGCAAGTTCTGGATCGACAAGTGCTTCGTCATTGTTTGGATCAATATAGCGTAAGTAATACCAGCAGCTACCTGCCCACTGAGGCATTGTATTCGTTTCCCGACGACCTTTTTTGCCTGTTACTGGATCTACAACATTTATCCACTCCGTAATATTAGCAAGTGGTGATTCGCCTGTTCCACTAGGTTTAATATCCGTTGTTACCGGAAGCATTAATGGTAATTCTGATTCCTCTACAGGTGTAGAAGTACCATCTTCCCAATGGATGATTGGAATTGGCTCACCCCAATAACGTTGACGGCTGAATAACCAGTCGCGTAAACGGAACGTGATTTTCTTCTCACCTTTACCGTTTGCTTCAAACCATTCAATCGCTTTAGCAATCGCTTCTTGTTTATTTAAGCCATTCAAAAACTCTGAGTTAACAAGCGTACCGTCTGCTGTGTAAGCTTCTTTTGCGATATCCCCACCAGAAACTACTTCCACGATTGGTAGATCAAATTGTTTTGCGAACTCAAAGTCACGCTCATCATGCGCAGGAACTGCCATAATAGCCCCTGTTCCGTATGTTGCTAACACATAATCCGCAATCCAAATCGGCATTTTTTCGCCACTTACCGGGTTAATCGCATAAGCACCTGTAAATACGCCTGTTTTGTGTTTTGCAAGATCTGTACGTTCTAAGTCACTTTTCAATATCACTTGATCTTTATAAGCTTGCACTGCATCTGCTTGGTCAGCTGTTGTAATTACATCCACAAGCTTATGTTCAGGTGCTAATACTGCATAAGTTGCACCAAAAATAGTATCTGGTCGTGTTGTAAATGCACGGAAGGATTCATTTGTACCATCTACTTCAAATGTAAGCTCTGCACCTTCAGAACGCCCAATCCAATTTCGTTGCATTTCTTTTAAGCTTTCTGGCCAGTCAAGATCATCTAAATCCTCTAAAAGTCTATCGGCATAAGCAGTTATTCGAAGTACCCATTGACGCATTGGGCGACGTTCTACTGGATGCCCTCCACGTTCAGATAGACCATCGATTACTTCTTCATTTGCCAAAACAGTTCCCAAAGCTGGGCACCAGTTTACTGGCACTTCGTCGACATATGCAAGACCTTTTTTATACAGCTGAATGAAAATCCATTGTGTCCATTTATAATAAGAAGGATCTGTCGTATTTACTTCTCTGTCCCAGTCAAATGAGAATCCTAAATCCATCATTTGACGTTTAAATGTGGCAATATTTTTCGCCGTAAATTCTGCAGGATCATTTCCAGTATCGATTGCATATTGTTCTGCTGGAAGTCCAAAAGCATCCCACCCCATCGGATGAAGAACGTTATAGCCCTGTTTACGTTTAAAAGCGCTTAGAATATCCGTTGCTATGTACCCTAGTGGATGCCCTACGTGTAGGCCAACTCCTGAAGGATAAGGGAACATATCCAATGCATAAAATTTTGGTTTAGAAGGATCATCTGTCATTTTATACGTCTTATTTTCCTGCCAATATTTTTGCCATTTCTTTTCAATTGATTCATGATTAAAGCTCATCATAACTCCTCCTTAAATGTATAAAAAGCGGAAACGCCTATCTTTGGAAGTCAGCCTAAGTTCGCGACATCCTGTCGCAACGACTGACTGACCCACATCCTGTGTGCAACCGACAAGCGCTGGAAGAATTTCATGTAAAGGCGTCCTTTGCCTTTGCTGAAATTCTGAAGCGACTCGAGGGGCTAGGCGTTGAAGCTAGAAATAAAAAAACTCGCCCCTTAAAAAACTAAGGGACGAGAGATATACTCACGCGGTACCACCCAAATTAGTGAAAACTTCACTCAACTTGATTCCTTAACGCGGAAAACGGTATAAGCTACTATCAGTTCACTTACACAGACTCTAAGGCGAGTTCAATAATTCGTAACGCTAACTTGCACCATCCGTTAGCTCTCTAAAGAAACGAGATTTACCTACTAATCCTTTTCACAGTCGACTTCTATTAGATTTATCATAATGGATTACGGTATAAAATACAAGCTGATGTTAAATAGCCACATTTTCTTTCACATCTTTAATAATAAGCTCTGCTTCGGTAGCATCAATAATATCTTGAACTGAATAGCCCTCGAAAACTTCTTTTAGTTCAAGTCCACTTTCTGTTACTTCTATCATTGCCCGTTCTGTTATTATTTTATTCACAACTGCCTTACCTGTTAAAGGTAATTCACATTGTTTTTTTATTTTCGGAGAACCGTCCTTTGCACAATGATCCATAATGACGATAATTTTTTTAGCACCGTGCACTAGGTCCATTGCTCCTCCCATGCCCTTAATCATCTTCCCTGGAATCATCCAGTTAGCAAGATCACCTTTTTCAGATACTTCCATCGCACCTAAAATGGCTACATCTACATGACCTCCGCGAATCATCGCAAATGACTCTGCACTATCAAAAAAAGCAGAGCCGGGTATAGTAGTAACTGTTTCCTTCCCAGCATTTATAAGATCAGGGTCTACTTCTTGCTCGGTCGGATATGGTCCAATGCCAAGTAAACCATTTTCAGATTGTAAAACGACCGTTTTATCGGGGGAGATGAAATTCGCTACTAAAGTTGGAATTCCAATTCCCAGGTTTACGTAGTTTCCATTTTCGATTTCTTTTTCTGCTCTTCTTGCAATTTTTTCACGTGTATTCAATCGAAACTCCTCCTTAAGAACGTGTCGTTAAACGTTCGATTCTTTTTTCCTGTTGTGCTTGAAATAGACCTTGAACATAAATACTCGGTGTATGTATTTGAGCTGGAATTAAATCTCCTGTTTCCACAATTTCTTCTACTTCCGCAATGGTAATTTTACCTGCAGCTGCCATCATTGGATTGAAGTTTTGTGCTGTCTTATTATAAATAAGGTTACCAAACTTGTCTGCCTTAGCTGCTCGTATGAAAGCATAATCAGCTCGAAGTGCCTCTTCCAGTACATACTCCTTGCCATCATATACACGAACTTCTTTTCCCTCCGCTACTATAGTTCCAACACCAGCTGGAGTAAAGAATGCTGGAATCCCTGCACCACCAGCACGGATTTTCTCTGCTAACGTTCCTTGTGGTGTCAATTCCACTTCTATCTCTCCGGAAATTACCTGTCTCTCAAACTCTTTATTTTCTCCAACATATGAACCAATCATTTTCTTTATCTGTTTATTTTTAAGTAGTAGTCCTAGACCCCACTCATCCACCCCACAATTGTTGGAGATAACCGTTAAGTCCTTCACACCTTTATCGACTAATGCTAATATTAACTGCTCTGGAATTCCAACAAGACCAAAACCTCCAACCATTAGTGTCATTCCATCTTGCACTCCTGCAACAGCTTCTTTAGCTGAATTATAAATAGGTTTCATGCTCCCAATCCCCTTTCCTTTGTAAGCTTGATACATTCTTATTTTCTCAAATATCCGACAACTTAGCAATCTATTTCCTAGTTCTGTTCCAAGATAGATCCTTATTCCATTTACCTACATCCTTATAAAAACGCACCGACTATTAAATCGGGCGTTTATATAAGTAATGAAATTTATTGACTCGTGTAGCCACCGTCTAAAACAACTGCTTGACCCGTCATTCCTTTAGCTGCATCACTAGCTAAAAACAAAGCGAGATCTGCAATTTCTTTTACATCTAACAATCGTTTCTGTGGAACTAAAGGATATAACACATCTTCTAAAACAGATTCAACTGGAACATTACGTACTTTTGCTAAATCCTTAAATTGATTACGAACAAGTGGTGTATCCACATATCCTGGACAAACAGCATTTACTGTAATCCCATCTGCTGCTGTCTCAAGAGCGGCAACTTTCGTAAGTCCAATTACGCCATGTTTAGCTGAATTATAGGCAGCTTTACCAGCAAAACCAACTAAACCGTTAATAGAGGCCATATTAATAATTCTGCCAAATCCATTCTTCCGCATATATGGAAGAACATGTTTAGTAGCTATAAACGGTGCTGTTAACATTATTTTTAGCAACAACTCAAAACGTTCAGTTGGAAAATCTTCCAGCATCGCAACATGCTGCATCCCTGCATTGTTAATAAGAATATCAATACGCCCGTACTTTTCTACAGTGGCATTAATAGAATTAATTATATCTTCTTCCACTGTCACATCACACTTAAGACCTAATACTTCCTCACCTAATAGTTTGGCAGCTACTTTTACTTGTTCTTCATTAATATCAGTTAATACTACAATCGCACCAGCTTTATAAAACTCCTGAGCAATCTCCAATCCAATCCCTTGAGCTGCCCCAGTTATAAGAAGCACTCTATCTTTTACCATTTGTTTACCCCCACAAAGTTTGTCGTATAAAAATTATTGAAAATTATCATCCTAATCCAAATCCAAAAGAGAAGAGTACAATGGCAATTATTACACCAAGTATTGGAACTACCACAGTTGTTGCAGCTACTGGCCAATAAGCAGCACTATGTTTTTCTCCACATATTGATTGAATGGTAGTTACGACATACCCGTTATGTGGCAACGAATCAAGAGCACCGGAAGATATTGCAACGACCCTGTGTAAAGCTTCTGTGTTTACACCCATATCCATATAGTGTGGTGCTAACAATGGCAATGCAATCGTTTGACCACCTGATGAAGAACCTGTCATTCCAGCAATTACAGATACTGCTATAGCTGCTCCGATTAATGGTGAACCAGGGATATTTGTCATCGCTTCCACGGCAGTTGTAAATGCAGGTACGTTTTTAGCAACTCCCCCAAAACCTACTACTGCTGCAGTATTACCAATTGCTATGATTGCTCCGACAGTACCTGCCGAAATTGCCTCCCAGAAATTCTGGGAGTATTTTCTTCCAACAATATAAGTTGTAATTACACCACCAAGTAATGCAATTATTAAGGCAGATTGCGCAAGACTGTTATGGAAAATATAAGAAATTAGAAGCACAACTACTAATGGAGTCATTGCTAAAAATGGATTCGGTAGATTTCTTTTTGTATCAAATGTTGGATATGTTTCACGGTCAATAAAACGTTCTCCCTTATTAACTGCCTTCGAGATAATTCGTTTCAACCACCAATACCCAAAAGTCGCCATAAATACAGCGACAATAATACTTACTTCCCAGCCAGCATATGCATTCGTCCCTAAATATTGAATTGGAATCCAGTTTTGAATTTCAGGTGAACCCGCAGATGTCATCGTAAATGTTACAGACCCTAGCGCTAATGTCGCTGGTATAAAACGACGAGGTAAGTCCGCTTGTTTGAATAGAGAAATGGCCATTGGATATACAGAAAACGCTACTACGAATAGACTTACTCCTCCATATGTTAATACAGCACAGGCAAGAACAATAGCAAGCACTGCATACTTCATTCCTAGTTTACCAACTATCCATTTGGATACGGAATCTGCTGCACCACTATCCTCCATGACTTTTCCAAATACTGCTCCGAGTAAGAACATCATATACCAAGATGCAATAAATCCCGTAAATCCAGACATATAACTAGTCACAAAATCTGCTTCATCTTTGCCGGCAATCTGAGAAAATAATGGCATTCCACTAGTTAAAGCGACAACAAGTGCCGAGATAGGTCCAGCTATTAATATATTAACTCCCTTCATAGTCAAAATTATTAGTAAAGCTAAGCCTCCAATTAAACCAATCATACTTAATGCTTCCATTAACAAGTCCCCCTTTATTTTATTTCGAGATAGAATAATAAGCGTTCTAATTGTGGTAACAATTTATCAAAGTTCTAGAAACATATAACATTATCTAAAAAAATATAAGTAAGGCAGAAAACATCTTCTTTGAAATTTTTAGTCACCAGGACTAGTGGTCCTTGCATTTCTACATCCCACAATCTATATCTCTGCAGTAGAATAGATCTCTTAACTAAGATAAACGTGAAATAACTAGACTATTAAAAGCGCTTACAGTAGCCATTAAAACACACACGTAAATTTCATACAATAGTAATTGTGACGATACTGTTAAGCTTTATTTTTACATTATTCCTATTTTTCGGATAATTATATTAATAAAGCTAATAATAGTAGGATTTCTACAAAATAAAAAAATCCACTTTCCTGGATTCGTGTCCGGAAAAGTGGATTTAGGTCATAAGTTGTGTTTTTTTATTTTTTCATATAGCGTTGATCTACTGAGACCAAGCTGCTTGGCAATTCGTATTTTATCATATTCTTCCTCTAAGTAAGATTGAAGCACTTTTTTTTCTACTTCCGCTAATATGTCCTCTAGTGTCCCAGTAGTTTGGAAAGAAGGTACATTACGCAGCTTTATTTGCGAAGGAAGTGCAGATGGTAATATAATATCATTTTCAGCTAAATAAACTGCCGCTTGGAGGATATTTTGTAATTCTCTCACATTTCCTGGCCAATGATAGGATTGGAGTATTTCTCTCGTTTTAGTCGCTAATGTTACACTTCTGCGACCAGCTTGAAGCATAAACTTTTGTAGAAAATAGTTGAGTAAATCTACGAAGTCTTCCATTCTTTCCCTTAAAGGCGGGATTTTCAGCGTAATTGCTTGTAAACGGTAAAACAAATCTTCCCGAAACTTCTTTTCCTCTATCAATTGAGATAGGGATATATTGGATGAAACTACAATGCGAACATTTACTTTTTCACTATTATCCGCATTCAATGGTAAAATTTCCTCTTCCTGCATTGCTCTTAAAAGCTTTGCTTGAAGTGTAAGAGGAAGTGCACTAATTTCATCTATATATATAGTCCCATTATCGGCCTGTTTAATCCTCCCATTATGTACTGTTCCGGTAAGCAGATTATATACACCAAATAATTCTTTTTCCAGCAAATCAGCAGGAATTGCCGCACAATTTACTTTAACAAAAGGACAGTCTGATCGTTCAGATAGCTGATGAATGCTATGGGCGAACATGTCCTTCCCGGTTCCACTCTCCCCTTCTATTAATACTGGAAGATCACTTGGAGCAATGATTTCAATTGTGTCTTTTATTTTTCGAATGGCTGGAGAACTTCCTTTAATGCTTTCTAATCTGTATTCGGTATAACTATTATCTTCTATATTTAACTGAATTCTTTCCATTGTGTTCCTAACATGAGAACTTAACTTTTTCCAATCAGACATATCTCGAAAAATAACACTTCCAAATGCGCCAACAATCTTTCCGTCTACAAAAAGAGGAACACGATTTGCAAGCATATAAGTTCCTTTAATATAATGGGGAGAAGCATTATCGGGAATCCCTGATTTAATAACTTCATGCATTTTTGTATTTTCAATAATGTCAGCTACAGGTTTACCTATAGCTTCCTCTCTCTTCACTTCAAGAAAACGACAATAATCCTCATTAATATATAGAATTTTCGAGTCTGCATCTACTACAACAAACCATTGAAAAGCATTTTCTAAAATTTCAGCAAGAACCGATGTTGGTAAGTAATGTTGAAGATTTTCCAAATTAAATCACATCCTTCTCAGTAGCTTCTTTCTTAAGTGGACGATCATATAAAAGTGTCGGAACTATCGCTAGCCCAATAAGCAAAGTGAAAACTAGGAACATAGCTTGTACTCCATAAACATCAACTAATATTCCTCCAGCAAGTGGGCCAATCATTCTTCCGATAGTAGCCATGCTGTTCACGATACCTTGATAAAAACCTTCTCTTCCTTTTGGTGCTAACTGATCAGCTAATGTAGGTACTGCTGGCCAAATGAATACCTCCCCGATTGTCAGGACAACCATTGCAACGATAAACATCGTATAATCTTCCGCAAAAGAAACAAAAACAAAAGACCCCATAAATATTACTATACCAATAATCATCTGTGTTTTTATCCGGTTCTCCAACCTATTGATAATCGGTTTAATAAGTGGCTGAGCTACTACTATAAGTGCACCGTTTATCGTCCAAAGTAAACTATATTGTTTTAAAGATATTCCTAAATCCAATACATGTGTAGAAATGGTTGAAGTCCATTGAACATAGGCTATCCAAGTAAGCATATATCCTATGGATACAATCATCATTGCATAAAAAGGTGCCTTTTGTTTCATTTTTTTAGAACTTTTCAAAATAGATGCATTTATGTTAGGAGCCACGGACATTTTGCGGTAATAGACTCCCGCAACCAACAGAAATAATACATATGTCAATAAATTCGCAAGAAATATATTATTAATATTATGATCCGCTACTAAACCTGCAACAGCGGGACCAAGAGCCACCCCTACGTTTTGAGCCAAATATATGGCATTGAAAGCCCTGCGACCTCCCTCCGGCCATACACTTCCTACTAAAGCATACATACTCGGAAAAATTATTCCACCACTAAAACCAAGAATAGCAACAAACCATATATATTCTGGCCAGCCATGCCAAAATGTTAAGAACAATAGGGAGATCATCGACAATATTATTCCAAACATAATAGATTTATATCCACCTATTCTGTCAAATAGATACCCTCCTAGTAAGTTACCGACAACACCCGTTCCAGCACTAATCATTAGTACGAATCCTGCCATCGTTAACGTTTGTCCTAAATGATCATGCATATATATTGTATGTAATGGCCATAAAAAAGAATTTCCCATCGTATTAATAAACATTCCCAATATTAAAAACCATACTACTTTAGGCAATTTAAACACCTCACTTCTATTATACTCAGAAGAATATTGTATTCCTTTTCAAATGGCACTTCAAGAAGATTAGAACAAACTTAACAAACTCATGTTAAAATAGTCCTGTTAAGGAGTGAAGGATATGTACGAAAACAATTTTCCATTCCCATCAGATGGGAAACGATATTATACATGGAATCGTTATTTACGAGATATATTTGGTATGAAAATTTTTAAAATAGCATTAGATGCTGGTTTTGATTGTCCTAATAGAGATGGTACTGTCGCATTTGGTGGTTGCACTTTTTGTAGTGTAGCCGGAAGTGGTGATTTCGCTGGCGACAAAGTAGATCCTATTCCAGTTCAATTTGAAAAAATTAAGACAAACATGCATGAAAAATGGAAAAACGGAAAATATATAGCTTATTTTCAAGCCTATACGAATACCCACGCCCCTCTTCCTGTTTTGAAAGAGAAATTTGAGGCTGCACTAGCATTAGAAGGTGTAATAGGACTTTCTATTGCGACAAGACCCGATTGTTTACCAGATGATGTAGTGGAATATTTAGGGGAACTAAACAAGCGTACATTTTTATGGGTAGAGCTTGGTCTTCAAACTGTCCATGAGAGAACAGCTAATTTGGTGAATCGTGCTCATGACTTCCCTACTTATATAGAAGGAGTCCAAAAATTGAGGAAGCATGGCATTCCAATCTGTACGCATATTATAAATGGGCTACCCTTAGAAAACCGGGAAATGATGATGGAAACCGCAAGAGAAGTGGCCAAGCTAGACGTTCAAGGAATTAAAATTCATTTACTTCATTTACTAAAAGGGACACCATTGGTTAAACAATATGAAAAAGGGATGCTAGAGTTCATGGATCGCGATGCTTATATCCAGCTAGTTGCAGATCAACTTGAGATCCTCCCCCCTGAGATGGTCGTACAACGAATAACAGGAGATGGTCCTATCGACTTAATGATCGGACCGATGTGGAGTGTAAACAAATGGGATGTGTTAAATGGAATAGATGCTGAACTTGCCTCTCGGGAGAGTTACCAAGGAAAATATTATATAAAAAATGGTGTAGCAAAATGAAACTAAAAAGAGTATTACCTTTTGCTAAACAATTGTTAATGTCTACAATCGTACCGGGAGATACTGTAGTGGATGCAACTGCAGGAAATGGCCATGACACGTTGTTTTTAGCAGAGCTTGTTGGAGAGCATGGACATGTATATGCTTTTGACATTCAAACAGAAGCCATCCAAGCAACTACTAAAAGATTAGAAGAAGCAAACAAATTAGAAATAGCAACATTAGTACAGGATGGGCATGAAAACCTTCATCTTTATATTCAACAAGAAGTTTCAGCGGCAATATTCAATCTTGGCTACTTGCCTGGAAGTAATCATGGAATTATTACAAGAGGACATTCTACAAAGCAAGCAATTGAATCATTACTACCATTACTTAAAGTTGGAGGAATAATAGTATTAGTAGTTTACCAAGGTCATCAAGGTGGTAAAGAAGAAAAAGAGATAATTATCGAGTATGTGCAGAGTTTATCCCAATCCTTTGTCCACGTATTAAGCTATCAATTTCTTAACCAACAAAATGATCCTCCATTTATCATCGCTATTGAAAAGATGAAAGAATAAAAGTAATTGTATATCTTGCTTCAATAAGGGAAGTATAAGGAATAAAAGGAGTGAGTCCATGCCAAAGATTGCTTCAATTAGTACATACAATCCTCCATATACATTGGAACAATCAAACATTGAAAGTCTCACAAAAGAGCTATTTCAAGATAAAATACCTCAATTGAATAGACTATTAAAAGTGTTTGAAAATGGAGATATAGAAACTCGCCATTTTTGTGTTCCTTTGGAATGGCATCAAATGGAACATAGCTTTGAAGAACGTAATAATTTGTATATAGAGTTAGCTACACAATATAGTATCGAAGTAATCGAACTTTGTTTAAATAATCATGATTTTTTAGAATCTTCCCTGCATCCTAGTGAAATTGATGCAATTGTATTTGTTAGTAGCACTGGTATATCTACCCCGAGTATTGATGCACGGGTCATGAATCACCTGGCTTTTTCTGATCGGATGAAACGTATTCCATTATGGGGTTTAGGCTGTGCCGGTGGTGCATCTGGGATAAGCAGAGCATTCGATTATTGCAAGGCGCATCCGACCGCAAAAGTATTAGTAGTTTGTGTAGAGCTCTGTAGTTTGACCTTTCAACCTAATGATTTTTCGAAAAGTAATTTAATAGGAGCCTCGTTATTTGCAGATGGAGCAGCATGTGCATTAGTTTGTGGAGATGATGCGAAGCTTACTACTACCAAACGAGTTCCTCACATAATCGCAACAGCTTCTAAATGGATGCCAGATTCAGTAGATGTGATGGGTTGGGATATTAAAAACAATGGACTGCATGTTGTATTTTCCAAAAGCATTCCTTCTATTATTACTTCTTGGTTGGGCCCATTTGTAGATGATTTTCTAGGTGAGCAGCATGTGAAGAAGGAACAGTTAGCAAACTTTGTTGCACATCCCGGAGGAAAGAAAGTATTAAAAGCATATGAGGAAACCCTGGACCTAACAGAACAACATACACACATCTCACGAGAGGTATTAAAGAGGAACGGGAATATGTCCTCCCCCACAGTTCTTTATGTATTGGAGCAATTTATGAAGGAACAACATAAAAACGAAGAATTAGGATTACTAGTCGCATTAGGTCCAGGTTTTTGCGGAGAAGCTGTATTACTAAATTGGAGGGATTAGTTTGTTATTCTTCATCATCATATCGCTAGTGATTACTCAGAGACTTATCGAGGTTGCGATCGCTAAACGCAATGAAAAAAGGATGCTTGCCAGGGGAGCTTATGAAGTTGGCGCATCACATTATCCTTATATGGTGACGATGCATGTATGTTTTTTTATAAGCCTTATAGTAGAAGTATTAGTTTTTAACCGAGCAATATCACCTTTGCTTCCGATATTTCTGTTACTTTTTATCTTTGTTCAATTATTGCGCATTTGGTGCTTAACATCTCTAGGTTCTTTTTGGAATACTAAAATCATCATTTTACCAGATGCAAATGTCGTTAGAAGTGGACCATATACCTTTATGCGACATCCGAACTATGTGGTTGTTTGTTTAGAAATCGTATTATTACCATTTATGTTTCAAGCATATTTTACAGCTATTTCCTTTACACTGTTGAATCTCGCTATGCTTTCTGTAAGAATTCCTACGGAAGAAAAAGCATTAAGAGAAGCTACTAATTATACAGACGAATTTAAAAAGAAGATTTCGGCATTATGACCGAAATCTTCTTTTCTTATTGACTCATTTCTTTATAAATAACATAAACAGAACACCTATGCTTTTACATCTCTTTTAATAAACGTCATAAAGCTTAATACCAAAAAGACTATAGCATAAATAGCGAGGACTGTTAATGACATAAATAAAGTTGTTTCCTCTATAAAATATTCTTTTCTAAGATGTTGCGTTAAATCGGAATGCGTTAACCATATATATTCCACTGGTATATACTTTTGCAAGAGCATTATGATCATTGGTCCCATCATTAAAAATAGCATGGATAAAGCTATAGCAATGGAAGGTGAACTAAATACCGTTCCGATAAAGAATGCAAATAGTATAGACATAGTGAAATCTCCTAAGGAGTACACATACGTTAACAAGATATCTTTCATCGTATTGGTTTGTTGCACAACACCGTCAACAATGGTCAGATCGACTCCTGTAGCAGTGCCAAACAATATAAATCCAAGTACGGTAGTGAGGATAATTGTCACTATTATTAAAGTAAAACCAAACAAGAATATCGTTATTAGTTTAGAGGCTAACACTTTGAATCGGGAAACCGGTCTTGTTAAAAGCATCTTAATCGTACCATCTGTATATTCCTGCGATACAATGGATGCACCTGGAATAACAGTTAACAATGTAATAAGCACCATTATAGATGCACCAAATGCCATATTACCTTCCATACTTTGGTTCACTTGAGGTGCTGCATTATTGTCCAAGCGATATTGTGCCATCGCCTTTTGATCCTCAAAAATCTGGATGGACCATTCATCTAAATCTGGTGTTTGAAGCTGTGTATTGGCATCATCAATCAACGATTGTTGTTCCTGCTTCCAATCTGAGGTGTTTACTTCATCCATAGTCACTTTATCTAATACACCAAATCCAATAATAACTAATAATAAAATACCTAAGATAGCCCATGTACCTTTTTTATGCCATAATTTCATCCATTCATTTTGTATCAAACTAAACAATTTGACCGCCTCCTGTCATTTGAAGGAACTGCTCTTCAAGCGATTCATGCACGGCTGAAACAGCAAAAATTTGAACCTGTTGTCCCACTAGTTCATTGATAAGCGCTGGTACCTTCTCTTCTTTCAATTCAAGTAAAAATACCCCTTGATTGATTGTAAATATGTAGCCATTTGAACTTAAATAGCCTTCTACTAATTCTGCTGGTTCTGCTTTAAGTTGCATTCGTGTCTTTTCATCACTTTGAATCATCCGTTCATCAATGAGCTTACCGTTTTGTATAACAGCCACACGGTCACACATTAACTCTATTTCTGATAACAGATGACTAGAGACAAAAATAGAAACGTTATTCTCCACAGCTATTTTCCGAAGATATGTCCGGAACTCTCGAATTCCCGCCGGATCCAGGCCATTCGTTGGTTCATCTAATATTAAGAATTTCGGATTATGTAGTAATGCTTGTGCTAATCCTAACCGTTGACGCATCCCTAATGAATACGTCGATACTTTTTCGTTAATGCGCTTTGACAAACCTACTTGGTCAATTATTTCATCAATTCGTTCCTTTGTTACACCTTTATGCATTCTGGAAAAATGAAGTAAGTTTTTGTAACCTGACATATACTTATACATTTCCGGATTTTCTACAATTACCCCTACATTCGAAATTGCCTTTTCGTAATCATTTGCTATAGATGCACCCTCAATTGTAATTGTTCCACTAGTTAGTTTCATAAGACCTGTCATTAAGCGAACTGTTGTTGTTTTACCAGCCCCATTTGGTCCTAAAAATCCAGTAATCTGTCCTGGAAATAACTCTAGTGATAGATTATCAATAAGTGTTTTTCCTTTAATAACCTTCGTAACATTTTTTAATACAACTATTGGTTTTGACACTTCATTTCACCTTCTCTTTCGTTACATATTTCATCCAGCTCACTGCATCCTGATTGGTTTCAAAACGGATTGTTTCTAAATCATCCTGTGCGATAACTTTTCCTTGCTTTAATACGATGAGTTGATCGAGTATCGGTTCAACGTCATGTAATTCATGGGTAGATAAAATAATGGATTGTTCTTCCATATTTACAAATTGAATAAGCCCCTTTATCAAGGATTCTCGTACGATTGGGTCTAACCCAGAAAACGGTTCATCCATCACATAATAAGATGTATTTCTACCAAGAGTCGCTGCCATTTTCGCTCTACCACGATTCCCTTTTGAAAGCTTTTTCAATTTCACATTAACATCTACCTCTAAAAAATTGGCTACCTCTAATGCCTTCTGAACAGAAAAATCCTTAAATTGAGATGCATAAAATGCCAAAAGCTCCTTCGTTGTATAAAAGCTATAAAACAAATCCGTATCAGGTAAATAGGCAATGTCATTTGCATGTATTCTAGTTAAGGACTCGTTATGAATAGAAATAGTTCCCTTCCGAGGTCTTTGGATACCAGCAATTATTTTCAATAACGTCGATTTACCACTGCCATTTTCCCCTGCTATACCTATTGTCTGCCCTAATGGAAACAATAGTGATATATCCGAAAGTACTTCCTGCCTTTGGTAATTAAACGAGACATGTTGAAGTTGAATCATTGAGTCCCTTCCTCTCTTTGCAAAATTTGAACAATCTCTTCCCTTGAAAAACCAAATGCTGCAATAGACTGAAGAAACTGGTTGACCAATTTCACTTTCATATCCTCACGCAAACGCAAAATACGTCCTTCTTCTGATGTGATAAATGTCCCTTGCCCTCGCTTCGTCTCTGTTAGCTCCATCGATTCAAGCTCCTTATATACACGTTGTACGGTGTTGACATTAACACCAACCTCCAATGAATATTCTCGAACGGATTGCATTTTATCTCCGGGTTGAAGCTTTCCTTTTAATATATCCCCACAGATTATATCCACTAGTTGACTATAAATAGGCTTATCACGAGTGAAGTCCTGCGTCATCTCGTAACCACCCTCTCTAACCATTTACAAACACTCCAAAATAACAAAACAAATATGATCCAGTAAAACAATTCCTCAACTATATAAATCGATCCTATATCCAAGAAAAAATTACTTTTTGTAATAGTGGGTAAATAATTCTCGATAAATTTTAGCGATATTTCCCCTTGGGTAAGCACCTTATCTAATGAAAGAAAACTAATCAGTTTCGGTAAATAACTAGCAATTAAAAAGACAATTACCACCGTAGTAATTAGAGAAAATTTACCAATCCAGTATTTACCTTCTAAATATATTGCCCAGAAAAATAACCATATAATATTTACAAAGATGCCGACAAAGAACATTAAAAAAAGTAATAATAGCTGCAAATTAAGCAAATTTGCAAAGTTTCCTACAAAGAAATCTGATAAGAAATATATCCCTCCTGAAGTGATAAACACATTACCAGTAAAATAAATAAATAAACTAAATAAAAATTTTGCACCAATCAATGTATGCATAGAATGAGGATTATGCAGCCACATTTCTTTTTTCGTATTATCATAATTTATCGAGTTATTGAATTGAAATATGATATTAATAACATTAAAGACAAGCATTACAAACATTAAAATCATTCTTATTTCCTGAATAGGTATCTCGTTTATTAAATATCTTCCCAATATTATCGAAAGAATTAATACAACCCCAATACCCATTACTGCTGATCCGAAAAGCCACGACTTGTATAAAGCCCATTCCTTCAACAACAATCCTTTCAATATTCCATCTCCTTTTTTCATCGCTCATCGGTGTACTAGTTACACATTACACTAATACTATATAATAGATTATTTTAATTTTCAAGTATTTTATCTGATCGAAAACAAAAATAAAAATAACCCCGTCAGAACTGACGGGGTTGAATTAGCTATTATTTATTTATGTCTTCATTTTCAACTAAGAACTTCAATCTAGAAAGTTTATTATTCCAGAACTGTTCATAGTAAGCAAGCCACTCATTTACTTCCGTCAATGGCTCAGGTTGCAAGTGATACACTTTTTCTCTGCCAATTTTTTTTCCATTGACTAGACCAACTTCAGTTAATACATTGAGATGCTTCACAATTGCTGTTCTGCTCATATCATATTGAGAAGAGATTTCAGCAATAGATCTCTCTTTAAATGCTAGTAGTCGGAGTACATCTCTCCTAGTTGGATCAGCAATTGCTTGAAAAACATCCACCTTTTTGGCTGCTCCGTTCATTAAGCTTCAACCACTTGCTTAAATTTATTTTGTACAATTCCAACCCAACCTTGTTCCATTGTGCCACGGACAGCATCATTAGACATATTTGCTTTCGGTACAATGGATTGTCCGTCTTTCCAACCACCATGAATTAATGTGAATTCCGTTTGAGAACCAACTTCTTTCAATAGAAATGTTATAAACCAACCATCTGTATCCCATTGAAACGACAGTTTATGTGGTTCGTCAATTTCAAGTATCTTACAAGGGGATGGACCAAATGGAGATTGGATAGTAAATTCGTATCCTTCTTGTGCTTGAAAATCATTCGGCATAAACCAAGCAGAGATTCCTTCTGCAGTCGAAACATAATCCCACACCTTTTGAATTGGTGCCTCTACTAAAATAGTTTGTGTAATATCAGGTAAATTATCTTTCATCATAAGTTTCTCCTTTTCAACATAAATATGTAACCCTTAGGTGTTGAATTATATATAACCAAAAGGTGTTATGTCAACTTAAATTATTTATATTTCTTTTGTTACTCCACAAAAATCGCATCTACTACTAGTAGATGCGATTTTATATTCAAACAATATAGCCTATGTCCGTTAGTACATTATTAATAAATGACTGTGAATAGGTGAAAATTTCTTCTCGCTCCGGTTCTTGATAGAGGTCATGAAAACAATTTTTCCATTCTTTGTATTGATATTCAGAAAGTTCCTGTTTCCTTAGCCAGTTCGCCGCAGCATTTGTATCCGTAATCTTATCTCTCTCTCCAGTCATGACAAGAATTGGTTTATTTGGTATAGGGATTTCGGTTTGATTTACAGATTTTAAAAGTGTTTGGAGTTCCTTATACCAATCAGTAGAAATGAAGGTTCTATAAGTTGGATCTGATACGAATTGTTCAAACACATCATAGTTTCTCGTTAAATCATTTAAGTGAATATCATGGTTTATTTTCTGCGGTATGGATAACTTCGCTAGTGTATTCGTCCATTTCGAAGGGAGCTTTTGAAGTTGGATCCAAGGTGATGTCAGTATTACTCCTGCATATTCAATATCTAACTTACGCAAGACTTTTATAAGTAAGGTGGCTCCGAGGCCATGACCTATTAAAAATATTGGAAGGTCATATGTAACTGCAACTTGCATCGCTTGTTTAATGTAGTTCTTATATAGTTCGAAGGATTCGTCATGAATAGTTTTTGATTTTTTTAATTCTCCATGGCCTGGCAAGTCACCCATAACGATATGATAATTGGAGCTTCTCAATTTTTCAATTAACCAAGCATATCTTCTATGATGCTCATAGGCACTATGAACAATGACTATTACTGCTTTAGGTTTTCCTTCTGTTTCCCATTTCCACATATAAACAAACCTCTTTTCTTTCCTTGCAATTTCACGGTATTTATTTTCAATCAATCTGTATGTCTGTTACGATTAATTATAGTCTAATTTTAAAAGGAGTGTATGCGAAATGATTTATCCATATAAAGGGAAGACACCTACTATCGACGACTCTGCTTTTATAGCTGATTATGTCACAATAACAGGTGATGTGACAATCGGTCCAGAGACTACAATTTGGTTTAATACGGTAATTAGAGGGGATGTTGCTCCTACTATTATTGGAAGTAAAGTAAGTATACAAGATTTAAGTTGTCTACATCAAAGTCCAAACAAGCCACTTATAATAGAAGATGAAGTAACAATCGGGCATCAAGCAACTTTACATAGCTGTACAGTGCGTAAAGGTGCGTTAATAGGAATGGGATCCATTATTTTAGATGGAGCGGAAATTGGGGAAGGTGCATTTATCGGAGCTGGGAGTCTCGTACCACCTGGCAAGAAAATACCCCCAAATTCATTGGCACTCGGGAGCCCAGCAAAAGTGGTGCGCGAGCTAAATGATGAAGATAAAGCTGACGTACAACGAATTATCCGCGAGTATGTAGAAAAAGGGCAATACTATAAATCTCTTCAAACTTAACTTATCAAATGCATCCGCCGATTGAACGGCTAGATTAACTATTAACCTGGATCAAACGATTATATCCTTTCATCGACCGATTTTATTATGTATTCGACCGATTTATTCACTTATTCAACCAATTGTAATTGGTATTCGACCGATTCTCCATTTTAAAGCACTTTTTTTATTCAATTGATCGATTCTGCGCCTTGATTGATCGATTGTCTACCTTGATTGATCGATTGTCTACCTTGATTGATCGATTGTCTACCTTGATTGATCGATTGTCTACCTTGATTGATCGATTGTCTACCTTGATTGATCGATTGTCATTATTTAACCAAACAAAAAAGGCTTTCCATTATGGGAAAGCCTTTTTTGTTCATACTACTTATAATCCAGCCATTTGTTTTAATTCTGCAGCTTTATCTGTTTTTTCCCATGGTACATCAATGTCTGTACGACCAAAGTGACCATAAGCAGCCGTTTGTTTGTATATTGGACGGCGTAGATCTAGCATTTTAATAATTCCTGCTGGACGAAGGTCAAATAGTTCACGAATATACGATACTAATTTAACTTCTTCCACTTTTCCAGTACCAAAAGTTTCTACAGCAATTGAAACTGGTTTAGCTACACCAATTGCATAAGCAAGTTGTACTTCACAACGATCTGCAAGACCAGCAGCAACAATGTTTTTAGCAACATAACGTGCAGCGTATGCAGCAGAACGGTCTACTTTTGTTGGATCTTTACCAGAGAATGCTCCCCCACCATGACGAGCATAGCCACCGTAAGTATCTACGATAATTTTACGTCCTGTTAAACCAGCATCTCCTTGTGGTCCACCAATAACGAAGCGTCCAGTTGGATTGATAAAGTATTTTGTGTTTTCATCTATTAAATTTGTAGGAACAATCGGATTGATCACTACTTCTTTAATATCTTTTTGAATTTGTTCTAACGTAACTTCTGGATGATGTTGTGTCGAAATAACAATTGTATCAATATGAACCGGATTATTATTCTCGTCATACTCTACTGTTACTTGTGTTTTTCCATCTGGACGAAGATAGTCTAAAATTTCTTCTTTACGAACTTGTGCCAAACGAAATGCAAGTTTATGCGCTAAACTAATCGGTAACGGCATAAGCTCTGGTGTTTCGTTACATGCATAACCAAACATTAAACCTTGGTCTCCTGCTCCAATTGCATCAATATCAGATTCGCTCATAGACCCTTCTCTTGCTTCTAACGCTTGGTCCACACCTTGCGCGATGTCCGGTGATTGTTCATCAATGGAAGTAAGTACAGCAGAAGTTTCTGAGTCAAAGCCATACTTGGCACGTGTATAGCCAATTTCTTTGATAGTTGCACGAACTACTTTAGGAATATCTACGTAAGTAGATGTAGTAATTTCTCCTGCAACTAATACTAGTCCTGTCGTTACACTCGTTTCACAAGCTACACGAGCATTTGGGTCTTCTGCTAAAATTGCATCTAGAATTGCATCAGAGATTTGATCACAGATTTTATCTGGATGCCCCTCTGTTACTGATTCTGATGTAAATAATCGACGTTGTGTCATAGATTGTTCCTCCTATATCCCGCGAGATTTCTCTCAAGAATTGATACGGTACTCATTCCCATGTCAAGCCATTCAAAATGTTTCATGCACTTTCATCACATTATAGTAAATGTATTTGAATGCATCGAAGTTAACTTGAAGCCGTTTCGGACTTGGCACACAAGGATAAAGGGCGATGTTCAATAAAAAAACCTCTCACTCACGTATATATACATGAGGAAAGGTATTAGTATCATAAGCACCTTTCACTCTTATCAATCAAGGGATTTCACCTTGTCTCAGGTTTGGCACCTTTGTAATAACAAAAAGTATTACAGGTTGCCGGGTTTCATAGGGCCTGACCCCTCCACCAGCTCGGGATAAGAGTATCCGTTCAATTTATCATCATACGGAAATGTGTAATAGAAGTCAACTATTTTTGTTCGCATTTTATACACAAAGGAAAAATTTTAATCTAATTAGTGTAGACTAATTGACTCAATGTGTTATACTAATTCACATATCAATTAAAATCCCCTCTTAAATTTGAGGAAATATAAAAAAAGGATGGTATATTCTAAATGAATTCAATCGATACTGTGAGTGAACTGAAAGAATTGTTAGCAGGCAATAACGTTAGCAGCCAATTGTCAGTGCCACAACTTGTGGAAAAAGCTACAACAAGAGGAGAAGCTGTTCTAACTTCTACCGGTGCAGTAAAAGCCGAAACTGGAAAATATACTGGTCGCTCTCCACAAGATAAGTATATAGTAGAAGAAGCTATTTCGAAAGACAAAATCGATTGGGGCTCAGTAAACCAACCAATTTCTTCTGATATTTTTGATGCATTATATAAAAAAATGATTAATTTCTTAAATAAGCAAGACGAAATCTTCGAGTTTAAAGGATACGCAGGAGCAGATAAAGAATCACGTCTAGGTATTCGAGTAATTAACGAATACGCATGGCATAACCTTTTCGCTCATCAGCTATTTATACGTCCAACTCAAGAAGAACTTGCAACACATACAACAGACTTCACAGTTCTTTCAGCTCCTAATTTTAAAGCAGATCCAGCTGTAGATGGTACGCGTTCAGAAACGTTTATCATTGTATCTATGGAAAAACGCACGGTGTTAATAGGTGGTACTGAATATGCTGGAGAGATGAAGAAATCGATTTTCTCTATTATGAACTACTTACTACCAGAACAAGACATCTTTTCCATGCATTGCTCTGCAAACGTTGGTAGTGATGGAGACGTAGCATTATTCTTCGGTTTATCTGGAACAGGTAAAACTACTCTTTCTGCAGATGCTGGTCGCAAATTAATCGGAGATGACGAGCATGGCTGGTCAGATAACGGTGTATTTAATATTGAAGGTGGCTGCTACGCAAAATGTATCGACCTAACTCGAGAAAATGAACCGCAAATATGGGATGCAATTTCATTCGGAACTGTATTAGAAAACGTAGTGGTTGATGCGGAAACTCGCGTTGCTAACTATGCTGACAACTCATTGACAGAAAATACACGCGCCGCTTACCCAATTCAATATATCGATAATATTGTAGACCCTTCTGTAGCAGGTCATCCGAATACAATTATTTTCTTAACTGCTGATGCATTTGGCGTATTGCCTCCAATCAGCAAGCTAACAAAAGAACAAGCAATGTACCACTTCTTAAGTGGCTTTACTTCAAAACTTGCTGGAACTGAACGTGGAGTTACATCGCCACAACCAGTCTTCTCTACTTGTTTCGGTTCACCATTCTTGCCATTACATGCAACGGTGTATGCTGAAATGCTTGGTAAGAAGATTGATGAACACGACGCACAAGTTTTCTTAGTAAACACTGGTTGGACTGGTGGAGAATATGGCGTAGGTAATCGCATGAAGCTTTCATATACTCGTACAATGGTTCGTGCTGCAATTGATGGCAAACTAAACAATGCGGAAACAGCAACAGATGCAGTATTTGGTTTAGCTATTCCTACAGAAGTAGAAGGTGTTCCTACTGAAGTACTTATACCTCGTAATGCTTGGGCAGATAAAGAGGCATATGACCAAAAAGCTGCTGAGCTAGCTCAGTCATTCCGTGAAAACTTTAAAAAATTTGGTACTGTCTCTGAAGACATTTCTTTTAAAGGTGGACCATTAGCTTAATAGAGTAAACATCAAAAGAGCCAAATTCTAATGAATTTGGCTCTTTTAAAATAGCTTAGCATTAATCACCATTAGTCTCATGATATTCACTATCAGTTATTTTCGGAAATATTTCAGTGAACTTTTCCGCTTCCTCTTCATTAACCTTATATAGAATAATTTCTGAACCATAGTGACCTATTTCCATTTGTTCCACCCCATCCTCTTGGAAGAACATCGTAAACCACTTTAAACCACCCTTTGGATCGACCGAATAATTTCTAAAATAAAGTCTATTTTCATCCGTTAGATTAATAGTAACGACTTTCATCAATCCTTCCGTTTGAACTGACACTGCCCGAGAGTTTAACTCTTCTAACACGTCTAGTTCCTCACTCCAACAATGGATCACTACTTCTTGAAATTCATTTGTATATTGATCCCACAAATCCTCCCAAAAACTCGTATCTATGGGAAACGATGATTTCCCTTCTACACTCATTGCCTCAGTTGTTACGACAACATTGCCCATTATTAAACCCCTCTCTGATTTTTCATCCAGCGACATGCATCTTTTAATACACGTCTATTTATTCTGCTCGGAAAAAAATGTGTGAATTCTGGATAGTACCAGGTTTCTACTGGTATACTATTCCCTATTAATGCCTGCTCTAAAACCTTTGCATGCTCAAAAGAGACATTTTTATCTTGTTCCCCATGTATTATAAGCGTTGATACCTTCATTTCCTCTATTCGAGTTAATATATCTCGCTGTTCATAGCCCAATGGATACTTAGTTGGCATACCACCGATAACTCGTTTCATCATCTTTCGCATATCTAGTCTTTCTTCGTAAGTTAAATAAATATCTGAAACACCTGCCCATGTAACTAAGGAAGTAATATCATTACGTAAAATAGCAATCCATAATGCCATGATTCCACCACGAGAAAATGCAAATAGGTGAATCAGTTCAGGTATGCAATATTGCTTTAATACATCTACTGCGTAAATAGCATCCCAACGGTCTTCTCCTGCAAATTCATCTTTTCCTTCACCACCACGGTTGCCACGATAATAAGGTGCAAATACGATAAAGCCTTCAGACGCAATTTGTGCGATCCGAGCAGGCCGTACCATTCCAATACTTTGCATGCCTCCTCGACAATATAAAATCCCTTCATAGCTTCCTACCTTTTTTGGTGATGCTAACATCCCTTTTACTCGCAGACCGCAGGACCAGTATGTAATTTCCTTTAATACAATTTTTGGGTTTGGTGATGGATAAGTTCGAACTTTTTCAATCGTTCCATTTGGTTTCAATTTCATTCACCTTCTTTAAAATAGCTTTCATTCCATTATCTTTCATATGGAAGCTTAAACATTCACTTTGAGTAAGTTCTTCTGAAGATAACCAGAGAGCTCCTTCTGTTTCAAAGTTTGTCTTATCTTTATTAATATACCCAACTTCTGCTATATAAACAGTTTTACAAAAAGGGATATTATCTAATACCATATATTCTGCAAGCCATTCTAGCATCACTATATCCACATTTGTTTCTTCTTTTGTTTCTCTAATAGCTGCTTTGAGTAAAGTTTCCCCTTTCTCTACCTTACCACCTGGAAACTCTAATCCCCTTTTCGGATGCTTCGTAAGCAGCCACTTGTCTTTATATTTCGCTACGACAAGTACATGTTTAGAAGGGATTGAAAAGAAACCTTGCTCAAAGGTTAGCTTTACATCATATCCATTTAAATCCTGGAAAGAAATCATTTCCTTACTCCCCTTGGTTTTCTTTTAATTTTACCATATGTATATAAAAAGACTTAGCCCAATTGAGAGCTAAGTCTATAAGTATCTACTCTTTTGGAGGACCCATTTTGTAATCTTCATTACCTTCTTCTCTATTTTGTGCTATATTCTGCTTGGATTTATCCTGAGGAGACTGGTTTAGAAGGGAACTAACATTTCGATACGTTACAGGATTTTCATTTCCTTTTCTGTTTAAATTCTTACTCATAATTGAACCTCCATTCTTCTTTGGAAATAAGGTAGTTGTTCGATAAATCGTTTAGAATCATCTGAAGTAAATTCATGAATCCATGCATACACTTTCTTTAGTCTTCGATCATATTGATCATTTTCTCCATCCACATGATATGGCTTTACTGACATTGGTTCATGTGCCCTCAGGAAATTTCTACTTTGCACCGATTTTAGCTGATAGAAAAGTCTTTCGAATACTTTTATTTCATTTCTTGTCGCTGTTACTTCAAATTCCCATTGAGATTCTTCTGGAAATGCATATACTTGCTGACTTTTCACGGATATATACACTTTGTATAAGGTCATTTTCACACATCCTTTTATAGAAGTTTGTACTAAAAACAAAAAAACATGCACCCTTGGGCACATGTTTTTATGCTTGAATATCTACAACGGATCCTTTATAAGGATGTGTTGCTGCTTGAGGCATGTCTTCTAACATTTCTATAGCTGCCACAGTTTCCATATTCAGAGCATTTTGCAAAACACTCATCTGCACGGTCTGTTGTAACTGCAGTAAGTTAGATGACATTATGGAGTTTATATCCAAAAAAATCCCTCCCTAACAAGCTATATATCGGTAAATTTAATTTACTTTAAAGCTATATTATTTTTTAGCAGTATTAGAATTAGTGTCGCCTAAAAATGCATTTAACATCCACTGATGTTTTTCTGTTTTTTGATAAATCGCATTTAATACATCTTCTGTCATATCATCTTCATCTTTGGCTGCTTCTTCCATCCCTTTTTTAAGAGATTTCATAATTTTATCAAAATCATCTACAACCGTTTGTACCATTTCGTCAGCTGACTCTTTACTCGATGCTTCTTTTACTTCTGAAAGCTCCAAATGTTCTTTTAATGTAGCAGTAGGTTTACCACCTAATGTTAATAAACGTTCTGCAATTTCATCCATATTAAGTGTAGCTTCGTTATATAATTCTTCAAATTTAGCATGCAAAGTAAAAAATGACGGTCCCTTTACATACCAATGAAAATTATGCAATTTTGTATACATAACTGACCATGTTGCTACTTGTTTATTTAGTTCTTTATTTAATGCTGCTGACATAAAATTGTCACTCTCCCTTAAATTTTAGTTGCTTTCCCTTTTAATATACCTCCAACTCTCTTACAATAAACATAATAATAAGTTTATCTGGAGTGAATAATAATGGTATTTTGGATATTAGGCGCAGCAATAATACTTAGTATTTTTGGCTTTACCTTTTTGTACAAGCTAGCGATGAGTGATAAATCCCCTAAAATTGATCCTAAACCTAAGGATGTCGAATAATTATGAAACATATTATTATATCTATTTTTCGTTTTTATCAAAAGTTTATCTCTCCACTTTCCCCGCCTAGTTGCCGCTTTTATCCGACATGCTCTCATTACGGAGTAGAGGCACTTCAAAAACATGGGGCTATTAAGGGGAGTATTTTAACTGTAAAAAGAATATCTAAATGTCATCCTTTTCATGAAGGCGGCATAGATCCTGTTCCAGATGAATGGCCTTTGAAAAAAAAATAATTCAAAGGCTATTTTTTCTTGCTTTTTTTTCGAAAGTCCTGTAATCTAATGAAGTTATCATTTTTTAAACCGTAATCGTTACTATTTAGGAGAGTGAATTTATTGAAACGTATTAAGATAGGATTGGTTCTTTTTCTATTTGTGTTCCTAGCTGCTTGTGGAAACAACGAAAAGAAAACGGAAAATAACGATGGGCAAGTAAAGGTATATACAACCGTATATCCATTACAATATTTTACTGAACGTATTGGAGGAGAATCTGTAAACGTCTCATCTATTTACCCTGCAGGAGCAAATGAACATACATTTGAGCCAACACAAAAAGATATGATGGCACTTGCAGATGCTGATTTGTTTTTTTACATAGGACTTGGCTTAGAAGGTTTTGTAGAGAATGCTAAAAAGACATTAGCAGAGGAACAAGTGAAGATGGTGGCTACGGTGGATGCAGTTTCAGACGAACAATTTGAACAGTCAGTTGGCGAGCATGAGGAAGCTACTACAGAGGAATCCAACAAGCACGAACATGAGGATGAGTCGACAGAATCGCATGAGGGACATGATCATGGGGATATCGATCCGCATGTTTGGATGTCGCCTAAAATAAGTCAAAGTCTTGCGCTTTCTATTAAAGACTCTCTAGTAGAGATTTCCCCTGAGCAACAAGAAACTTTCGAAAAAAACTATGAAGAACTTGTGAAAGAACTTCAAGTATTAGATGCAGATTTTGAAGAAATGGCACAGACTGCATCTACTAAAACATTCTTTGTTTCGCACGCTGCGTTTGGTTATCTAGCTAACACATACGGATTAGAACAACTATCAGTAGCTGGTCTAAACTCACAAGATGAACCATCTCAAAAAGAGCTGACTAAATTAATCGATTTAGCAGAAGAAAAAAATATAGGTTATATTTTATTTGAGCAAAATGTTTCATCCAAATTAACCGAAGTAATTCAACGGGAAATTGGAGCGGAAAGCTTAGTTCTGCACAACTTAGGTGTTTTATCAACGGAAGATATCAAAAACGAAGAAACTTATTTTACACTGATGAACAAAAACCTAGAAACATTGAGAACGGTTTTGAATTAACAATTAAACCTGTTTATATCGTTTCCGAAGGGCTTTGGAAAGATGTTTTGCTATATAATTACCTAGTGAACTTTTAAGGATGCTTGTTGGTGGTGACGGACGTCACCACCAACAAGCATCCTTTTTTTTTCGGTAATCTTATGGCGTTTATCTATCCTCCGCCCTCCTTCAACTCTTAGAAACAGATAAGTCCATCTCCTTCCTTACAGAATAGAATCCTTGATTCAACAGACGATTTTATCACTATATTAACTTCGACTACTCTTATCATCCAAGCGATAGGCTGTGCTGTATCTTATTGTTGAGTACTACTCACTTAATTAATTGATTGGAGTGTAAGGTGGCGACTCGGGTGGTGAGACAGATGAGCTATCACAACGACGCGTGTGCTGTGGTGATAGCTCATCGCTCACCCCGAGAAGGCCAACAGGATGTTGGTCATCAAGGCGTTGCAACACGATGTGGCGCTCTTAGCCTTTGTACCCCACCTGTAACGAAAATCAGTAGTATTATTTATTCATTCATTGATATCCCATTTACAGAGTGACACGGTCCATTTTTTTTTACTTATCTTTTTAACGATTCATATTAACTTTATCAATTCTCTTCTCACTAATTTATTGGCTCCGTTGCGAGGGAGCGCATCTATAAAGTAATATTCTTTAGGTTGCTTATAAGATGCAAGCTGAGTCTTCATAAATACCTTTAACTCACCTATAGTAACTTGCTCTTTTACTACGACAAATGCTATTGGAATTTGTCCCCATTTATCATCTTGTCGACCAGTAACCCCTGCTTCCATAACGGCTGGATGTTTTACTAATGCTTGCTCCAATTCAGCTGGATAAATATTTTCCCCGCCGGAGATGATTAAGTCTGAGCGCCGATCCACAACGAACAAATAGCCTTCCTCATCCAAATAACCAATATCACCAGTATACAACCAACCATCTATTAACGGTTTTTTAGACGCAGCTGCTCCTATATATCCTTTGGTCACATGAGGTCCTTTAATACAAATCTCGCCCATTTTTTCATCCCCATCAATGCGAACATCTGCAAAGAAGAGTGGCTTTCCGGATGACCCTAGTTTACGAATGGCATCTTCACTCGATAACGTCGTCGTTTGTGAGGCAGTTTCCGTCATGCCATATGTTTGTAGTACTGGAATATTTCGCTCGATTGCACGTTCTAAATAAGATAAAGGAACGGGACCCCCACCAACTAAAATAGATTGAAAGGAATTAGGGAAATACTGATTTCTATTTTCCAGAACGGACACAATACGTTGAAGCATCACCGCTACTAAAGACATTCTAGTAGCTGCTCCATCTAATATTTCATCTACTACTTTTTCTGGCTCAAATTTAGTATGCAGACTTACCGTCATTCCATATAACACAGATCGCATAAGAATAGAAAATCCACTTATATGAAACAAAGGTACTGTACATAACCAACAATCGGTAGGATGAATGCCTAAATGTAGCGCTGAGCCAGTTGCATTCATCACATGATTTTCTAACGAATGGCGTACTCCTTTAGGTCTTCCAGTAGTACCTGATGTGTACATGATAGAAATAGTACGTTCTTTTGGCCAATCTCTTTCTATAGAATATACTTTTCTCTCGTTATTATGAATATCATTAAAAGAAAACCTTAAACTATAGCCTATTTTTCTTTCTTGACTGTCTACAAGTAAAATGTCAGGTTTACTATCATGGAGTTGATAATTTAACTCTACTTCACTCAAGCGTTCATTTAACATGACTAGTTCACAGCCGAGTTGAAGGCAACCATGTATAGCAATTACTAGTTCCGCTTTAGAGTTTGATAAAATAGCTATTCTCATACCAGGTTGTATTCCTTTAGCATGAAGTTTCTCTGCAAACTCATTGGCTTTGTTATAAAGTTGTTGAAACGTCCATACTTCTCCCGTAAAGCGCAAAGCGATGCGATCCGGTGTTAAATGGGCACGTTTTAATAGTAAATTAGGAAACATTTTATACTCCTTTAGTTATGCTCTGTATTCTATGTAAAAAAGCTATCCCATAAAAAGGATAGCTTTTTTGTTCTCTTCATTCAGTAATCACGGAAAACGTGGGAATTGACCAAAATCTGGTTTACGTTTTTCTTTAAATGCATCTCGGCCTTCTTTTGCTTCATCAGTAGTGTAGTAAAGAAGTGTTGCGTCACCTGCTAATTGTTGAAGTCCTGCTAAACCATCCGTATCTGCATTCATCGCAGCCTTTAAGAAGCGAATTGCAGTTGGACTCATTTCTAGCATTTCCTCACACCATTGAACAGTTTCATCTTCTAATTGTGCGTATGGAACCACCGTATTAACTAAGCCCATATCAAGTGCTTGTTGTGCGTCGTATTGACGGCATAAAAACCAAATTTCACGGGCTTTTTTATGTCCAACAATTCGTGCTAAATAACCAGAACCATACCCAGCGTCAAACGATCCAACTTTAGGTCCAGTTTGTCCAAATTTAGCATTGTCAGCAGCAATTGTTAAATCACAAACAACATGCAGAACATGACCTCCACCAATTGCAAAACCAGCAACCATTGCAACAACTGGTTTTGGTATTACACGTATTAAACGTTGTAAATCTAGCACGTTTAAGCGAGGAATTTCATCTTCTCCCACATATCCACCATGTCCACGTACTTTTTGGTCTCCGCCTGAACAGAATGCGTGCTCACCTTCACCAGTTAAAATAATGGCACCTACATTTTTATCGTCACGTGCACGAGTAAATGCATCAATCATTTCCATTACTGTTTTAGGGCGAAATGCATTACGCACCTCGGGACGGTTAATAGTTACTTTTGCAATACCGTTATAGAACTCATACTTAATGTCTTCATATGTATGTAATGTTGTCCATTCGCGAGTCATCTTACATCCTCCTTTAAAATTATATCCTCTACTATTGTAGCAAACAATTCAGGATTTTCCACATGAATTGCATGACCTACATCCTTAATTTCTTTATGTGCAACATTAGGGAGGTATTTCTTCATCTCTTTCGCAAGCTCGCTAAATTTTCCATCTAGCTCTCCAGTTAGCAAAAATGTCGGTGTGATGACTTCTTCAAGCCTTTTCCAATAGGAGGGTTGTACGCCGGTACCAAATCCACGTAAGCTATTTGCTAGCCCTATTTCAGACCCAGCTAGTCTCTCCTGTCGTATCAGCTGCCGTTTCTCCATGGATAATTGACGCTGTGAATAAAATAAAGGAATTGCCTCCCAAAAACTCACAAAGGATGGGAGCCCATCATTTAATATTCGATCAGCAAGCTGCTCATCTGATTTTTTTCTATTTAAGCGTTCATCTTCGTCAGAAAGGCCAGGCGAACTACTTTCAAGGATGAGTCTTTTTACAGGATACTGGCTTGCATAGGAAAGAGCTAATCGACCACCCATTGAATAACCAACGAGCGTAAAGTCACTCCACTGAAGCTCCTGAAACAATGCATGTAAGTCTGCTACCTGCTCCTCAACAGTATATCGGTCAGAATCCATAGGCTTGGAAGTTAATCCGTGACCAATAAGATCAATGGTCAACAGTTCAAGCGTATTTGACAGATACGAAACAAATTCATCCCATGTATTTGCAGAACCCGTAAATCCATGTAAAAACACTATTCTTTCCTTCGCTCCTATATTATATCTGTTGAAATGAATATCAATGCCTCGGATATTTACCGTTATACTTTCCAAACTGAGTCCAGCTCCTTAGAAATAGCCGCCCATAATTTTCGATGTGTCTCTGTATTAACTTGTCTATTCGTAAACACTTCAATAATACGAATATCCTTCGACTTCTCTTCGGCTAAAGCTTCTTTAAAATCTTCCTTCGTATGAACTGCATTGTACTGAGCATTATACATAGCGGCAATATGTGAAAATTCTAATCCTGTAGGTGTGCCAAACAAATGCTCAAAATAATTGGTTTCAGTTGATTGAGGTAAATAAGAGAAAATACCTCCGCCATCATTATTCATAAGGATAATCGTCATATCACAATTGTGGAATCGACTCACAATCAATCCATTCAAATCATGTAAAAAAGCCAAATCTCCAATTAGCAAGTAGCCAGGACGATTTAATGCTGCTTGAGTTCCAAGTGCTGTAGAAACTACCCCGTCTATTCCATTAGTTCCTCTGTTCGCATATAGCTGAATATCCAGCGTTGTTTTATTGAAAAATGAATCTAAATCTCGTATTGGCATACTGCTACTGGCAAATAAAAAAGACTTATCAGGTAATGTTTCAAATAACACGCCTGCTAATGCACCTTCATCTGTTTCATTTTGAATATAATTATTCACATGATTCATTGCAATTTTGTTTGCTTTGGACCAGGAATCCGTATAGTTAGAAGAAGATTTCTCAAGGGTTTTTACCCATAACGACTCAGCCGCAACCTGTACATGATGAGTAGCGATATGAAGTGAATCACGAAAAATAGGACTTTCATCTACAACAATATAAATTTCGGGCTTGTGAGATTTTAAATAAAGCATAAGCGGCTTTGAAACTGGTTGGGCACCGAAACGTATTACTACATTTGGAGCAGCTGCTTTTTGAAAAGCATCATTTTTGAGAATGGCATCGTATTGATCTATACATAAATCCATGCAATCAGCAGGTATAGATGTTCGCAAATTGGATAGTGGGTCAACTAGAACTGGCCACTGTATAGTTTTTGCAAATTCCCAAAAACCCTCAGTAGTTTGAAGGGAATCTCCTACTATAAATAATCCCTTTTCTTCATTTTGAAGAATGTCTTTATACCATACTAAAAATTCTTCACTTGGTACTAGCATACCGATTTCCGGAACTTGCATAGTCACTGTTGTTAAGGTTTGTTCCATATCAACCAATAATGGCTCACGGAATGGTACGTTAATATGAACAGGTCCCATCGGAAAAACTTTCGACGTAGATACAGCACGTTGGATGTGACGCTCTACAAATGCTAAATTTGCATCATCTTTTTCTGGTAGAGGAAAGTCCACTGTCCATTTAACATGCTTGCCGTAGAGATGTAGCTGGTCTATCGCTTGAGGTGCTCCTACTTCCCTTAGTTCATGAGGACGATCAGCTGTAATGACCAGTAAAGGTACACGAGCGTAATATGCCTCCACTATAGCCGGAAAGAAATTTGCTGCTGCTGTTCCAGAAGTACATAACAAGACAACAGGATTTTTTTTAGCTTTCGCAATACCAAGCGCAAAGTAACCAGCAGAACGCTCATCTATTTGACGATAAAATTGAAAACCCTCACTTTTAGCAAATGCATAGGCTAGTGGAGTAGACCTTGAACCTGGACACATTACTATATCCTGCACCCCTGCCTGTTTAATCGTTTCTACAAATTGATTTACATAAGATGTTAAATACTCGATATTAGTCATTCATATTTCCTCCAAGTGTTCTAAGCATCGGACGGAACTTCACTCGTGTCTCTTCAAATTCATCTAAAGATGATGATTCCGCAACGATTCCGCCACCCGCGTATAAATAGGCATGTTCATTTTCCACTAAAGCTGAGCGTATTCCAACAGCGAACTCACCGTCCCCTTCCGCATTTATCCAACCAATAGGTGCAGCATAATACCCACGATTCATCTGTTCAGACTCTCGAATAATCCTAATTGCATCCTGACGGGGTTCTCCTCCTAACGCTGGAGTTGGATGTAATGCTTGTACTAGCTCGAAAAGCGATGAACCCTTTTTTAGATTCCCTTCAATAGGAGAATATAGATGCTGTATATCTCGGATTTTCATAAGCTTTGGTCTAGTTGGTACATTGATATCCTCACAATATTGCATGAATACTTTCTTAATCATTTCTACTACATATTTATGCTCCCCTAAGTTTTTGGGATCTGTTAATAATGAATCCCCCAGTTCCTTATCTTCGAGCGAATTACTCCCTCGTCTTATGGAACCCGCAAGTCCAGCAGATTGCGCTTTACTACTATCCACTTTTACAAGGCGCTCTGGTGTTGCACCTACAAACATTTTCTCCCCGTTCTCCAAACCAAATAAATAACTTTCTGGTTGCTCCATTGATGCATTGTATATGGCTGTAGCCGGAGAGAAATTATCGTTAAACGTTAGCTTAAGAGATCTAGCAATTACTACTTTTTGAACTTCATCTTCCCGAATCCTCTTCGTTACATCCTCTACTGCATGTAAATACTCATCCTTCAAGCGATCTTCCCGTTTGATCAAGGACGGTTTAGCATGTACCTTTAACTCTTTTACTTGAGCAGTGTGTATTAGTGCATCTCTTTCTATACGTAGCTGTTCGAAAGTTTCCGTGCTCTTATCTTGATCTGTAATATAATGTATGTTAACGTATGCTTGGTCATGTCGAATAACTAACTGAAAAGTAGATACAACAAAGAAAGCAGAAGGAAATGTATCCCACTCCGATGAAACTTTGTTCTTCGGATCAAAAGAAAATCCGCCAAAAAGAATTGGCGAAACATCCGCTTTTTCCTTTAAAGAGGTCTGGCATAGTTCCTTCCATTTTGTATCAATATCCCTATATCTATTATCTTCTAAATCATTTGAAATAGTATGAGCATGTCCCAATCCTACTAAAGTTAACGTTTTCTCTTTGTTTTGCCAAAAATAACGCTTACCTTTATATTGATCGTCTCCTGCTTCAAAGAAAGCTTGTGCAGATAGTCTTGATACTTCTATTGTTTCCGTATAAAAACGGTATTTTGTATTAATGGTACCGGTGGTTTTCGGCATAAATATGACCTCCGTTTAATAACTTCTGTTTCATATTGCTTTATTTATTAACTCTACCCCTAATCATACATCTTTCTATACATTTCGGCACACATTTAGCTATAAATATATGCTAAAATAAAGGTTGGATTCTGTTAAAGGAGAGAAAATTTTATGTCACATGAATTACAAGCAGACAAAGGGTGGCGCGTTTGGTGGAAATTAACAAGACCACATACCCTTACTGCCTCATTTGCACCCGTTTTTCTAGGTACAATGATTGCCCTATATCAGGTAAATATTGACTGGTTATTATTTATTGCTATGTTACTAGCTTGTTTACTAATCCAGGCTGCTACAAATATGTTTAACGAGTATTATGATTTTGTACGAGGTCTCGATAGTGAGGAATCGGTAGGTATCGGTGGAGCAATTGTCCGTAATGGTGTAAAACCAAAAACGGTTATGCAACTAGCTCTGTTACTATATGTAATAGCTGCCGTATTAGGAATCTATATTTGTTATGAAAGTTCTTGGCTATTATTAGTGGTTGGTGCAATTTCTATGGCAGTTGGATATTTCTACACAGGTGGTCCTTACCCTATTTCTAGTACTCCCTTTGGCGAACTATTTAGTGGGTTGTTTATGGGGATGCTTATAGTATTAATTGCAGTTTATATTCAAGTAGGTTCAGTCCCTGTATTTGCTGTTTTGTTATCTGTACCAAGTGCCCTGCTTGTTGCTGCGATAATGCTTTCTAATAATATTCGAGATTTAGTAGAAGATACTAAAGGCGGACGAAAAACGATGGCTATATTAGTTGGAAGGAACAACGCCATCGCAATTCTAGCTTCTTATTTTGTATTATCCTATCTATGGATTATGGCTTTAGTACTCCTACAAATAATTACCCCATGGAGTTTATTGGTCATTTTAAGTCTTAAAAAACCAATACATGCTATTAAATTGTTTAAGCAAACTGAAAACCCAATTCAAGTAGCACCAGCTATGAAAGACACTGCACTTACAAATACGATTTTTGTATTTCTATTAGGCATAGGATTACTGATTGGCTATTTTCTCTAATAATGCAAAAAAACAGATGAGCGATATTTTCCTGCTCATCTGTTTTTGTTTATAGTATGTTAAAGGAATAGGTTGTTTCCAATGAACTATCACCGAATGAGCCTAGGAGTAAAAACATTTTTGACAGTAGGTATGCTAAACTTACGCTAGATCATTATGAATACCATTTAGAAATAAAAAAATATAAGAAAAACCGAAAAAAAAAAAAAACGCCCGGTCCTCTAGGATCTAAACCTGTTTCTACTGTTTTCGAAGGGCTTTGGACAGACTTATTGCTATATAATTACCGTTTGATTTTTTAAAGATGCTGGTCGTGACTGAAGTCACGACCAGCATCTTTTTTTCTCGGTAATCTTATGGCTATTGACTCTCCGTCGCCCTTCTACAACTTTTGAAACGGGTTAGTTCATTTTTGGGGTAACTAAAGAAAAGATACTATCCTAATAATAGAGGAAGCTCACGAAGATGCAATTTCGTTCGCTATTTCGCTTCTTTATTGGGCAGACACTTACTATTTTTCTTTTTTTCCACTAGTAAAAAAGGAGTACTACTCACTTAATTGATTGGAGTGCAGGGTGGCGACTCCTGTGGGAACAGCAAATGTTTTCTGCACCGATAGCGAAGCGACAGGTGCACGAGCTGAAAGCCACGCAGGAACGTTTGAAAGGGACAAAGGCTAAGAACGCCACATCGCGATCGCAACGCCTTGTGACCAACATCCTGTTGGCCCGAGGAGATTGAAGCCGTGCCCACGGAAAGCGTCCACTGAAACGCAAACAGTAGTATCAATCATTCTTAAAAGCCCTGTCACACTGGTGTTCATGCTGTATTTTTATATGCTTTCTTAGCTTTTTTAAAAATCAAATATAAAAAAAGGTAACCAATGAATGGTTACCTTTTTTGAGTATGACCCCTACGGGATTCGAACCCGTGTTACCGCCGTGAAAGGGCGGTGTCTTAACCGCTTGACCAAGGGGCCTATATATGGCGGAGAAGGAGGGATTTGAACCCTCGCGCCGGTTGCCCGACCTACACCCTTAGCAGGGGCGCCTCTTCAGCCGCTTGAGTACTTCCCCATATATATGGCTCCGAAGGTAGGACTCGAACCTACGACCAATCGATTAACAGTCGATTGCTCTACCACTGAGCTACTTCGGAATAATGGTGGGCCTAAATGGACTCGAACCATCGACCTCACGCTTATCAGGCGTGCGCTCTAACCAGCTGAGCTATAGGCCCACTATTTGGAGCGGGTGAAGAGAATCGAACTCTCATCATCAGCTTGGAAGGCTGAGGTTTTACCACTAAACTACACCCGCATTAAAATGGTGGCTCAGGACGGAATCGAACCGCCGACACAAGGATTTTCAGTCCTTTGCTCTACCGACTGAGCTACTGAGCCTCTTCAATTATATTTTTCTTGTTGTTTAACCAAAATATTAATTGATATGTATTAATCTTTATATCTAAGTAATTAACTAAAGCTTAGTTAAATACTAAGTAAATAAATGGCGGTCCCGACCGGGATCGAACCGGCGATCTCCTGCGTGACAGGCAGGCATGTTAACCGCTACACCACGGGACCATTTTGGTTGCGGGGACAGGATTTGAACCTGTGACCTTCGGGTTATGAGCCCGACGAGCTACCACTGCTCCACCCCGCGACAATATTATACTTAAGGATTATTCTTACTTCCACAAACAATAAGTTAGAAATGGAGGAGGAAGAGGGATTCGAACCCCCGCGCGGTATGACCCGCCTGTCGGTTTTCAAGACCGATCCCTTCAGCCGAACTTGGGTATTCCTCCAAGATATTGTTGGTGGACCTTGCAGGACTCGAACCTGCGACCGGACGGTTATGAGCCGTCTGCTCTAACCAACTGAGCTAAAGGTCCTTAAGATGGCGGCAGAGGGAGTCGAACCCACGACCTTTCGGGTATGAACCGAGTGCTCTAGCCAACTGAGCTACACCGCCAAGATTTTAAAAGTTTTTTATAATTGGTGGAGCCTAGCGGGATCGAACCGCTGACCTCCTGCGTGCAAGGCAGGCGCTCTCCCAGCTGAGCTAAGGCCCCGAAAATAATAACTGGTCGGGAAGACAGGATTCGAACCTGCGACCCCTTGGTCCCAAACCAAGTGCTCTACCAAGCTGAGCTACTTCCCGTTATATGGTGCGCTCGGCAGGACTCGAACCTGCAACCTCTTGATTCGTAGTCAAGTGCTCTATCCAATTGAGCTACGAGCGCATAAGTCTTTCAAAAAAAATGGTGCCGAGGACCGGAATCGAACCGGTACGGTAGTCACCTACCGCAGGATTTTAAGTCCTGTGCGTCTGCCAGTTCCGCCACCCCGGCACTTTAGTGAATCTTTGGAGCGGAAGACGAGGTTCGAACTCGCGACCCCCACCTTGGCAAGGTGGTGTTCTACCACTGAACTACTTCCGCTCGGTTATTAAATTAAATGGTGCGGGTGAAGGGAGTCGAACCCCCACGCCTTGCGGCGCTAGATCCTAAGTCTAGTGCGTCTGCCAGTTCCGCCACACCCGCAAATTTATAACTCACTATAAAAAGTGATGAGCCATGTAGGATTCGAACCTACGACCCTCTGATTAAAAGTCAGATGCTCTACCAACTGAGCTAATGGCTCGGAAAATGGTGCCGGAGAAAGGACTTGAACCCTCAACCTACTGATTACAAGTCAGTTGCTCTACCAGTTGAGCTACTCCGGCAGGAGTAAAGTAAATGGTGGAGGATGACGGGCTCGAACCGCCGACCCTCTGCTTGTAAGGCAGATGCTCTCCCAGCTGAGCTAATCCTCCTGGGTAATTTATGTAATTATTATTGCAAGCCCAGCGATGTCCTACTCTCACAGGGGGAAACCCCCAACTACCATCGGCGCTGAAGAGCTTAACTTCCGTGTTCGGTATGGGAACGGGTGTGGCCTCTTCGCCATCATCACTAGACTTACTTGCACAGGATGTGCTGGCTTCGTTGTTGCAACATAGATGTTGCGAACTTAAACGAAGTTCCTTAAATAATTGAAAGACAAGTTTTATTATAACAACTCTACAGAAAATTGCAAGAGTTATTTTAGAAAAATTTATTCTTTCAAAACTGGATAAACGACATTGTTACGTTAAACAAATTTGGTTAAGTCCTCGATCGATTAGTATTCGTCAGCTGCACGTGTCGCCACGCTTCCACCCCGAACCTATCTACCTCATCGTCTTTGAGGGATCTTACTTACTTGCGTAATGGGAAATCTCATCTTGAGGGGGGCTTCGTGCTTAGATGCTTTCAGCACTTATCCCGTCCACACATAGCTACCCAGCGATGCTCTTGGCAGAACAACTGGTACACCAGAGGTGTGTCCATCCCGGTCCTCTCGTACTAAGGACAGCTCCTCTCAAATTTCCTACGCCCACGACGGATAGGGACCGAACTGTCTCACGACGTTCTGAACCCAGCTCGCGTACCGCTTTAATGGGCGAACAGCCCAACCCTTGGGACCGACTACAGCCCCAGGATGCGATGAGCCGACATCGAGGTGCCAAACCTCCCCGTCGATGTGGACTCTTGGGGGAGATAAGCCTGTTATCCCCGGGGTAGCTTTTATCCGTTGAGCGATGGCCCTTCCATGCGGAACCACCGGATCACTAAGCCCGTCTTTCGACCCTGCTCGACTTGTAGGTCTCGCAGTCAAGCTCCCTTCTGCCTTTACACTCTACGAATGATTTCCAACCATTCTGAGGGAACCTTTGGGCGCCTCCGTTACACTTTAGGAGGCGACCGCCCCAGTCAAACTACCCGCCTGACACTGTCTCCTACCCGGGTTACGGGTATGGGTTAGAATTTCAATACAACCAGGGCAGTATCCCACCGACGCCTCCTCCGAAGCTGGCGCTCCGGGCTCTAAGGCTCCTGCCTATCCTGTACAAGTTGCACCAAAATTCAATATCAAGCTATAGTAAAGCTCCACGGGGTCTTTCCGTCCTGTCGCGGGTAACCTGCATCTTCACAGGTACTATAATTTCACCGAGTCTCTCGTTGAGACAGTGCCCAGATCGTTACGCCTTTCGTGCGGGTCGGAACTTACCCGACAAGGAATTTCGCTACCTTAGGACCGTTATAGTTACGGCCGCCGTTTACTGGGGCTTCAATTCGCACCTTCGCTTGCGCTAAGCACTCCTCTTAACCTTCCAGCACCGGGCAGGCGTCAGCCCATATACTTCACCTTACGGTTTTGCATAGACCTGTGTTTTTGCTAAACAGTCGCCTGGGCCTATTCACTGCGGCTCTTCAAGGCTATTCACCCTAAAGAGCACCCCTTCTCCCGAAGTTACGGGGTCATTTTGCCGAGTTCCTTAACGAGAGTTCTCTCGCTCACCTTAGGATTCTCTCCTCGACTACCTGTGTCGGTTTGCGGTACGGGCACCTTTCACCTCGCTAGAGGCTTTTCTTGGCAGTGTGAAATCAGGAACTC
>NZ_JAIZDB010000002.1 GCF_029533155.1 Psychrobacillus antarcticus
CGTATCAGCCATTTTACAAAGGACAAAAATAGGTGAAGGGGTGAAAGTAGATACTTCTTTGTTTGAAACGGGAGTTTTTTGGTCAAATTATCATTTGTTATCTACTATTCAAACAAATGAAAATCCTAAAAAATTTGGCTCTAGTCATGGATCTTTTGCACCTTATGGAGCTTTTCATACTAAAGAGGCCCCTATTATGATAGGTATTTCAAATGATAGGTTATTTCAAAAACTATGTAATGTACTGGATAAGTCTGATTGGATTAGAGACGTAAGATTTATCTCAAACGAAAGTCGTGTGCAAAACCGTGATGAATTAAATAGGGAAATCCAAATGATACTCCTGCACTATACAGCGGATGAGTGGATTACAGTATTCAATAAAGCCGGAATACCAGCTTCAAAAGTTCAATCTATGCAAGATGTCATTAAACATCCACAAACGATGTCTAATAATATGGTGATAAGTAAAAAGCATCCAACTAATGGAAAGACATTTTTTACCCGAATACCAATAACCTTCAACAAAAGCTCTTTTCCAATTCGAACTAGTTCTCCTTTGCTTGGAGAGCACACAGAAGAAATACTTTCACCACTTAGAAAAACGCAATATTTACCTAAAGAGTAAGGCTTATTCATAATGCAGTTAAAATTATAAATACAGGAGGAATAAATTATGTGTAATTCGAAAAAAGTATATGTTCTTGATACAGGTACGATGAAAATGGATAAAAACTATATGATTTCAATGCATAACCCTGCTAGTGTAGAAAATCCAAATCCAAAATCGGAATTTGTTGAGTTTCCCGTTTATGCTGTATTAATTGACCACCCTGAAGGTAAAATTTTGTTTGATACAGGGTGTAACCCAGAAGGCATGGGTGATGATGGTCGTTGGCCAGAAGGTATTCAGCAATTATTCCCAGCATTTCAAAGTGAAGAATGTTATTTAATTAATAGATTGGAACAGTTAAAAGTGCGCCCAGAAGATATTAAATATGTTGTAGCTTCTCATTTGCATTTGGATCATGCAGGTTGTCTAGAACTATTTACAAATGCTGAAATTATTGTTCATGACTCTGAATTACAAAATGTTATGAAAACGTTTGCGATGACTCGAAATATGGGTGCTTATATTTGGGGCGATGTCATGGCGTGGATTAAAAATGAACTAACTTGGAGAACGATTAAGCCTCATGAGAAAGAAGTACAGTTAGTAGAGGGTGTTAAAATTGTGAATTTTGGTCCAGGTCATGCCTATGGAATGCTTGGGTTGCACATTGAATTACCTGGAACAGGTAACTTATTATTAGCCTCTGATGCCTTGTATACTGCAGAAAGCTTAGGACCTCCTGTAAAACCGCCTGGAATTTTATATGACTCTGTTGGATATAATTCGACGGTTGAACGAATTAGAGGTTTTGCAGAGGAAAATAATTCGACCATTTGGTTTGGACATGATGCAAAGCAATTTAAAACATTCATAAAATCTACTGAAGGATACTACGAATAAAAATTTTAAGGTAGGTGTTAGTATGTTGGAAAATGGATCATTCATAGGCGAAACAGAAGTAATAGATGGCGATAGAGATATAATAGACGTTTTTAATCCATTTAATTTAAAAAAGATTGGTCATATATATTGTGCGAATGAAGAAGAAGTTTTGCAAGCAGTTGAAAATGCTCATGATGTATTTCAGCATACAATGAAAAAAATGCCTGCATATAAAAGAAGTCAAATATTAAGGAATGCAGCAAGTCTATTAGAAAAGAGAGTAGAAGAATTTGCTCAGCTCTTAACCCTAGAGGCAGGTAAACCAATTGTTGAAGCACGTGGGGAAGTGGGCAGAGCAATCCAAGTATTACATTTTGCTGCTGAAGGGGCTAAAAATCTAAACGGGCAACAAATTGCGTTGGATAATGCAGTAGGAGGAGAACATCAATTTGGCTTCTCTATGCGTGTTCCACTTGGGGTAGTCGCTGCAATAACTCCCTTTAACTTTCCATTGAATATGGCACTTCATAAAATTGCACCTGCTATAGCAGCAGGAAATACAATTGTATTAAAACCAGCGGAAAAGACACCATTTACTGCAGTTGCTTTATATAAATTATTACATGAAGCAGGACTACCGACCGGTGCACTTAATATTATTCAGGGTTCTGGTCAGAAGTTAGTAGAATCACTTGTAACACATCCCTTTGTCAAAAAAGTTACTTTCACTGGAAGTGGTGTAGTAGGGTGGAAAATTAACGACATGGCTAAAGGAAAAAAAGTGACACTTGAATTAGGTTCAAATGCCCCAAATATTGTTTTTGGAGATGCAGATATTGATAATGCAGTTTCTTCTATATTGATGGGTGGATATACATTTGCAGGGCAAGCATGTGTATCGGCACAACGTATTTTTGTGCATACATCTGTTTATGATGAATTTGTTTCGAAACTATCTGTCGAAGTATCTAGCCTGAAATTAGGCGATCCAATAGAAGTAACAACCCAATTAGGACCAATGATTACAGAAGAGGCAGCTATAAAAGCTGAAAGTTGGATACAGGAAGCAGTACAGTTAGGAGCAATTATTCGAACGGGTGGCACAAGAGATAATGCATTCTTAGAGCCCACGATATTAGAAAATGTGAGTTTTGATATGAAAGTCGTTTGTGCGGAAGTTTTTGCTCCAATTATTGCAATCATGCCTTTCGAAACGGAAGAAGAGGTTATTAGGTATGCCAACGATTCCCGTTATGGGCTACAGGCTGGCGTTTTCACCAACAATATTAATCTAGCAATGCGTATGGCTGAAGCATTAGAAACAGGTGGGGTATGGATAAATGAAGTATCAGTTAAACGATATGATCATATTCCTTATGGTGGAGTGAAAGAAAGTGGTATTGGCAAAGAAGGAATTCAATATTCAGTGGAAGAAATGACTGATCTGAAATTTATAGGTATGAAAATCTTACCATAAAGGAGCTTATCATATGAAAGTGAAATCTGCCATTTTACGTGCTTCAGGTGTTGAAAGACCTTATGCCTCTAGTAAGCCTATTAAAATTGAACAAGTGGAACTAGATCCACCTGAGGTTGGAGAAGTATTGATCCAAATAAAAGCAGCTAGCTTATGTCATTCTGATTTATCCGTGATAAATGGTAGTAGACCAAGACCTCTACCAATGGCACTTGGTCATGAAGCAGCCGGAATCGTAGTAGAGACAGGTGAAGGTGTAACAAACTATAAGAAGGGTGATAAGGTAATATGTGTATTTGTTCCTAGTTGTGGACAATGTATACCTTGTGCAGAGGGACGTCCGGCATTATGCGAACCAGGTGCGGCATCGAATGGGGCAGGAACGCTTCTGGGTGGTGGGAAGAGAATTCATAAAGGCGACGAAAATATCGGTCACCATGTAGGAGTTTCTGCATTCTCTGAATATGCTGTAGTTTCACAAAACTCACTGATAAAAGTTGAAGCAGATTTATCATTTGAAAAAATGGCTTTATTTGGTTGTGCAGTTATAACAGGTGTAGGAGCAGTTGTAAACACTACTAAAGTTACTTTGGGAAGCACCGTTGCGGTTGTTGGACTAGGTGGGATTGGCTTAAGTGCATTACTCGGTGCATTAGCCGCAGGGGCCAATGAAGTCATTGCAATCGATATTAATGATAATAAGCTCAAACAGGCTAAAGAGCTTGGTGCAACTGCTACATTTAACTCGAAAGATCCGGATGTTATTGAACAAGTTAGAGCATATACGAACGGCGGAGTAAATTTCGCTTTTGAAACAGCAGGAGTTGTCCCAGCAATGGAGGTAGCTTATGGAGTTACAAAACGTGGTGGTGTAACAACTACCACCGGGTTGCCACATCCGGAACATAAATTTGCATTTCCATATGTTACTTTAACTGCAGAAGAGCGCACTTTAAAAGGATCTTATGTTGGCAGTTCCGTTCCAAAAAGAGATATACCTAACTATATAAACTTAATGCAACAGGGAAGACTACCAGTCGATCGACTACTTTCGAACATTATTACATTGGAAGAAATTAATGAAGGATTTGACCTGCTGGCTACGGGTGATGCCTCACGAATAATTATTAAAATGGACTGAGGTGTTTTAGATGAACTTAAGTGAGGAAATTGCTCTATATATACGTAATATCACTTTTGAGCAATTACCTGAAGAGGTTGTTCACTTTACAAAACTGTGTATTGTAGACTATTATTCCTCCTTAATAAAAGGGAAAGATGCTCCTCCTGTTGAAATGATGAGTGCTGTTATTCGAGAACTAGGAGGGGATGTTCAGGCATCTACTATTACAGGCTTTCAAACAAGTGTCACGAATGCAGCATTTGTTAATGGAGGAGCTAGTCACGTGATAGAGCTTGATGATATTCATAAAGCTTCTATTGTCCATGCGGCAACAGTCATTTTACCAGCTGCTTTAGCAATCGCAGAATGGAAAAAATTAACTGGCAAAGATTTAATTACTGCCGTCGTTGTAGGATATGAAATTGCATTTCGGGTAGGGGAAACGGTATCACCATCCCATTATTATTATTTTCATAATACTGCTACTTGTGGAACATTCGGAGCTACGGCAGCAGTAGCAAAGTTGTTAGATCTATCAGAAAAGCAGATTGTCGAAGCAATTGGTAGTGCGGGTACTCAAGCGGCAGGTCTTTGGGAGTTTATAGAGGATGGGGCGATGAGTAAACAACTTCATCCAGGAAAGGCAGCAATGAATGGAGTATTAAGTTGTTTACTCGCTCAAAAAGGATTTACCGGAGCTCAAAAGATATTGGAGGGCCGCCGCGGATTTTTTGAAGCAATGAGTGAGGAATATGATGTAGATAAAATGACTGATGGTTTGGGAAGCACATATAAGATCATGGAAAACTCATTTAAAATACACGCTTCTTGTCGTCATACGCATTCTGTTATGGATTTACTTTGCGCATATCATCAAACACTAGCTACCAAAAATGTAGATGATATATTGAAGATTGAAATTGGCACTTATCAGGTTGCACTGAATATAACGGATAATACTAATCCTCAAACTCTTTACGCAGCAAAGTTTAGCTTGCAGTTTTGTGCGGCACTGGCACTTCTTAAGGAAACTGGTGGGTATACAGCATATACCGAAAGTACTTTACAGGATTCTTCAATTAGAACTTTAATGGCTCGAATAAATGTGGATCGTGATGAAGAAATTCATTCGAAATACCCATTGGAGTGGGGAGCTAAAATATCAGTACATTGGAAAAATGGTGAGGTGGATCGATTACAGAGTCTATTTCCTGTAGGAGACCCAGAAAACCCTGTTTCTGAAGAAGTGCTAATTGCTAAATTTAATGAGCTTGCAGACTCTTATAAAAAAGTGGATCGAGAGAAAATAATAGAGATATTACTACATCTCGAAGAATATCAAATTTCAGCTTTAATAGATTCTGTACACGGACAATATGCTTAAACTAACACATTGTAATAGTTTCTTAACCTTATATTAAAAATAGAATTTCATTTAATTTTGAGGATTATCCACAAGTGTTGCGAATGTATCTGAATTTTTGTCTGGTACTCTTAACTCTAATGATGGCACTTGGAACTTTTCTAAAATTAAATTAGGAATGTTCAAAAAGAAGGATTAGAGGTAATCGGTGTAGTTAGTATTTTTACATATTCACTAAAAGAAGCCGAAATGGTTACAGAAGAGAATATTCTAATACTTTCTCAATGGTAGAATGACATAAAGCATGGATTATTGAAATAACATCTATGATAAATGCGCTCCCTATAATCAGGGTGAGCGCCTTTTATTGGTGTTATTGAACGAAATCTGTGAAATGTATTCGAAATTAAACTAATGATTGATAAAATATGGTACTATAATAAAAATAATTACCAGTAAAAGAACAATCGGAAGAATGCTTTATTTTTAGAAGGTGAGAGAAAAACACATGGAAATAATAACTGTTAAAGATATAGTAAAAAGATTTTCATTTGAACTATTAACAGGTGAGAATCAGTTGTACAGAGAATTGAAGTATAGCAAAGTGCGTAGACCTGGATTAGAGTTCATGGGAATGTTTAATTTTATTACTCCTGAATATATTCAAATTTTAGGGAAAAATGAGATAAATTATTTATATACATTGAATGAGGAAGAGTGTAAATTACGTATTGGCCATATAATTTCATACAATCCACCTTGTATCATTATTACCTCCAATCAAAATGAGCCCAATGGTTTAGTTCAATACTGCTTAGAAAACGGAATTCCTGTTTTACGTACAAAAGATTCTACAAGCGAAATAGGTGCTAAACTAGATGCATTTGTCGTAAAAGCGATGGCTCCAGAGATTTCTATACATGGTGTTTGTGTAAATGTCTCCGGTATGGGAATCTTGTTGCGTGGGAAATCTGGTGTTGGTAAAAGTGAAACAGCTCATACATTAATAGGACGCGGTCATCGACTCATAGCAGATGATATAGTTGTATTAAAAAAGCTAAGTCCCCAAACACTTCTAGGATCTCATAATGAAAAGAATAAAGAATTTTTGGCTTTACGGAGTATAGGACTTTTAAATGTAGTTCGTCTTTATGGTCGTACTGCATTTCAAGAGGAAACACGTATTGCATTAGATATTGAATTGACTAAATGGGACAGTAACGCATTGAATAATGAACTAGAATTAGAAACTAAGTTTAAGGATTATATGGGGGTGAAAATTCCACATATTCAAATCCAATTACAGCCTGGTCGAGATGTGGCCGGTCTAATTGAAGCAGCTGCAAATAACTGGTATTTAAAACAACAGGGATATAGTGCAGCGGAAGAATTTGTGAAAAGAATAGAGGAAGAAATAGAGGAAGAACCACAATAATTAATAATACAAGAGTACTCGCCGTATTTATATGTATGGAGGGTTTTTTTTTTGTGAAAATTCATTTCGATTATTTTCAACTAAAAAACATAAACTTGGAAAATGTTTTTTAATTGTGATTTTCTAAAGCTCTTACAAATAAACGAGTGGGGATTAAATGGAAAGGCTGTTTTCGTAAACATTGTTGTTTTTGTAGATGCTTACTTTGATTGAAGAGAACAATTGTTCTATAATGGATATATATAGAATATTATGGAGGTGTTGTTGTTGAGGCCTAATCTATCAAAAGATATTAGCATTCAAAGTTTTAAAGATTTCTATTGGTTGAAAGAGGAATTACAAGCATTTTGCAGGGAAAATGGGATAAGTGCTTCTGGCTCAAAAATAGAAATTTCAGATGGGATTGACTCATTTCTTCGGACAGGAGAGATAAAAAAACCTATTAGAAAATCAAGATTAAACAAGAAGGTAGAATCACAAATAGATTTAAGACTTGATACAGTCGTTACAGAAAACCATCGTTGTAGTCAAGATGCGAGAGCCTTTTTCAAGACAGTTATCCCAAAATTTAATTTTTCTACGTATATACAAAACTACTTTAAAAATAACGTAGGAAAAACGTATCGTGATGTTGTAGATGCTTGGTATGAGGAAGAAGAACGACAGAAAGACCCCTCTTACAAGAAAAACATTGCACCTCAATTTGAATACAACCAATTTATTCGTGACTTTTTTGCTGACCCGAAAAATCAAGGGAAAAGTCGTGAAGAAGCAATAGAAGCCTGGAATAAAATCAAAAAACTTCCTGGAAGCAACAAATATAAACCTAATAATTAACCATTAAGAACATTTTAACATTTCTACTGCAAAGTGATTTGGCTTTCGAAAAGCAGAAATAAGCAATGAACGCACCCTAAACCCCATTTTATGAACCTTTTAATATTGTGATCAAAAAAGCAACAATCTACGCGGAAACAGCCAATGGAAAAGTTTAAAAAAGAATATTCTAAGTGAACAAAAGTGAAAAAATTCTTAGTGATGTTCGAAGAAATAAAAACATGCTGCGAACTAATCGAAAATTAATCGAATGGTATGCAGCACGTTTCTACTTGTTGTTAATGTAGAATATTTGGTGTAGATGGGTTTTTTTGACCAGGTTTCGAAATTGCATCTATTACCGATGAGTCTAGATTAGAATTATTAGTTGCGCCGTATTGAAGAGGTTTTGTATTTGATTTTGTCATGTTGTCCCCTTTTGCAGAAGTAGCTTGCTTGTTGTTACTATTTGTATTTGAGGCGGATTTCATATGTTCACTATTTGCAGAAACATCTTTCTTGTTAGCATTTCCATTTGTTACAGAATTTTTGTTGGTTGATCCGCCCGGTGTAGTGGCTTGTTTCGAGGTATTATTCGTCCCAGCTGCACTTTGTGTACTAGCCAAACTAGCAACGTCCTTTACTATTTGACTGACTTGTGGTGCGACTGTTTGAGCAATGACGCCAATTTTTTGAGCATTGGTACCCATAGTATTTTGTCCAGCCCCGCTGCTGTTTTGATTACCTCCCATACTTTGAGCCGAATTCCAGCTAGTTGGTTTTTGTGCAATATTTCCAACCATTTGCATCATGTTTCCATTCTTTTGTCCAGCGTTGCTATTTGAGGCATTTGATTGCATTCCACTATTCATCGTTGTTCCGGAATTAGGTTGTGCACCTTGAGTAGTTGTTTCACTCATCATTTTTTCCATAACTGTACTCATCGCTTTCCTTGGGCAAAACTTTGTTGCGCCTTCCGCTACTTTCATGGAACCATACAAGACAAGCATCCTACCGCTTCTGCTTTTCGGTTCGCGTATAAGTTGTATGGTGCCATAAGCGGTCATTACTGAGCCTAGCATGAAGCGAACGTAAGCAGTGCCAGGACTTAAATTTTGTTGGTTATGTGCCATCTGTGAGAACCTCCATATTAATATTGTTCTTGCTTTGGGAATACTACAAAGAGTGAATGAAAGTCAATGGGAAAAATTCCAATCGCAACTCAAAGAAAAGCCACATGAAAATATCCTCATGGACATCCATTTCAGGTTTATAATCCCCAAAGATTCTTTTATTATGCGTGCCAATTTTGGTCCTCTCATGTGCATAGTCTCTTTCCGTAAAATAACATTAATATTCACAAGAAAATCACATTGCAAAAATGGATGATACTCGAATCATACAAATATAGACTAAACTTTTCTAGGCTTGGTTAAACTAGTATTGTTCTTGAAGTGTTAGCAATCTAATTTCACGAATATAGTAATGTAATGACTAATTGAAGTCTAATAAAATAATAGGAAAGTGGTGTTCAAATGAGCTTTAACATGGCTATACTTGTTTGTTTGACTTTAATGTTTCTAATTGCTGGTATTACTTATTATTTAGGGAAAAAGGTATCTAATAGCTTCATGAAATATATTCCGGTATTTTCTTTTGGAGTAGGTGTGTTTTTTTTGTATATCAAACTCCAATTTAATTCTTACAACCCTAATTCCTTCGATAGAATTTTCGATATGATTGCATTTACAACATTTTTTATCGTTTGTAGTGTTGCCCTTTTAGAAGCTGTTATCATTGAAATTGTAGAAAATACAAAGGTATTTGGAAAAGGTTACATGGTAATTCGAAAAGCAATAAAATTAGTTAATGTAAATAAAGCATTCAAATAAAAACTAGCCCATCTTTGAGTAAGTACTCAGATGGGCTAGTTTTATTGGAGATATTACTTTTTCATTTGTCTTATCTTTTCTTCATCGGGTGTTACAAATATTGTAGTCTGCTCAAAATAAATAACAAAACCTGGTTTTGCGCCATTTGGTTTTTTTACCTGTTTGACGACCGTATAATCCACAGGAACCGAAGCAGATTCACGTGCCTTGCTGAAGTAAGCTGCAAGATTCGCTGCCTCTAATAATGCTGTTTCTGATGGATTATCCACATGTATAACTACATGTGATCCTGGGATATCCTTTGTATGGAGCCATGTATCTGTTTTACGAGCTAATTTAAATGTGACAAAATCATTCTGTTTATTGTTTTTGCCGACCGAAATCTCGGTTCCATCAGATGCTATATATTTTTCTGGTGTCGGTTTGACCGGTTTTTTCTTCTTTTTAGAAGCACGCATTTTCAGTAATCCTTGCTCCATTAATTCTTCCCGAATTTCTTCAATATCGGTTGGAGAAGCTTGCATTACTTGTTGAAGTAACAATTCGAAGTAAGCTATATCATCTTTGGTGATTTCAAATTGCTGTTCAATTTTTAGTAATGCTGTTTTTGCTTTTGTATAACGGCTATAATACCTTTGTGAATTTTGTGAAGCTGTTTTCCGAACATCTAATGGAATCACAACTGTTTTTTCATTTTCATCATAATAATTTACAAGTTCTACTTCTTTCAATCCTTTTTCAATTGCGTGTGCATTTGCCATTAATAGTTCACCGAATAGCAGATACGTTTCTAGGTTTTCCGCTTGTTCAAAATCTTTTTGGAGTTTTTTCATTTTTAACTTCAATTTGCTTAATTCGTTTTGGAGCCATTTTTCTAAATCACCAGCCTGCTGCTTCACACGGTCACGTTCAGCCTTTGCAAAGTAGACACGATCTAGTAAATTACCTAAATTTTCTTCATTAAATTTCTCGCCATCTAAATGGGTTAATGCATTTGGTGAATAAAAGGACTTCCCATTTACTTCTACAATTTGTTTTGTAGAGCCTCCTACCTGAATTTCTTCCATAAATTCTTTATAAATCTCCACTCTGTCAGTAGCATTTTGGAATCTATACATTAATTCCTTTGCATGCAATGGAGAAAAGCCGGAAATTTGATCCATAATTTCTTTAGAGTCAACGGCTAATTGAAGTACTCCTATTAATGCTTCTGAAATCTCAAGTGGATTCAGCTTATTTTGAGAAGGTGGCGCAATATATGGTTGACCAGGTAAAATAGTACGGTAACTATTCATAGAAGGAGATAGATGCTTAATACTTTCCAAAATTAGATTGCGAGTTGGGTCTATTAAAAGTAAATTACTGTGACGTCCCATAATCTCCATATGAACTTCACGAGTAATATCATCCCCGATTTCATTTTTGCTTTGTATTTGGAAAATAATTATTCGATCGCTTTCGTGTTGGTGAATACCAGTAATAATTCCACCTTCTAAATGCTTTCGTAATACCATGCAAAAAAGCGGTGGTTGCGCTGGGTTGTCAATGATTTCATTGGTAATTTGTACACGAGAATAGGATGAGTGAACGGAGAACAATAATTTATAATTTTTACCTTGAGCTCTTATATGCAGTAATATTTCCTGTGCATTTGGTTGGTGTATTTTAGAAATACGTCCCGTAACAAGTTGCTGTAATTCAGTTGTCATTGATATAGTAAATAAACCGTCAAAAGCCATAAGTAATCCTCTTTCAAAACATTATTTTGTAATTAGTGACTATTGCCTACTAAGCGCTTGCACTTTTCTTATATATCTTATCATTTTAAGACCTACTTGTGTTATAATCAGTTAAGTATGTAATGGAAGAAGTCGACGTTGTATGACTGTATTTGAAGGAGACGTTATGCGAAGAGAAAAAGGTATATTGATCGTTTTATCAGGTCCGTCAGGAGTAGGTAAAGGGACAGTAAGAAAAGAATTATTTTCAGAACCAGGTACAAATTATGAGTATTCTATATCCATGACTACTAGAAGCCCCCGTGAAGGTGAAGTGGATGGAGTAGATTATTTCTTTAAACAAAAAGAAGAGTTTGAACAGTTGATTGAAGAAGGTAAATTGTTAGAGTATGCATCCTATGTAGGAAATTACTATGGCACACCTATCGATTATGTAAATGCTACGTTAGATTCTGGACGAGATGTGTTTTTAGAAATTGAAGTCCAAGGAGCAGCGCTTGTCCGTGAAAAAGCTCCGGAAGCTTTATTTATTTTCCTTGCGCCTCCAAGTCTATCTGAACTTCAACAAAGGCTTATTGGTAGAGGGACGGAAACGGAAGACGTCATTAGTTCGAGAATTAAAGCTGCACGACAAGAGCTTGAAATGATGCATTTATATGACTATGTAGTAGAAAACGATGAAGTAGCTAAAGCATGCGCAAAGATTAATGCAATAGTAGTAGCCGAACATTGTCGACGTGAACGTGTAGAAAAAAGATATTCAGCTATGCTGGAAGGAGAATTTTAAATGTTATATCCATCTGTAGATTCATTAAAAACTAAAATTGACTCAAAATATTCTTTAGTGACGGTCGCATCTAAGCGAGCTCGACAGTTACAAGAAGAAGGCGGAGAACGTCTAACTTCATATGTGTCCTACAAAAAAGTAGGAAGAGCGTTAGAGGAAGTTGCAGCTGGTGAATTAACTATACTATCATCAAGTGATTCTGTAGTTTATGAAGACGAAGTTTAAATATTTTGGTTAGCAATGACCTCCCAAAGAATGTACGTTTCTTTGGGAGGTTGTTGTTTAGAGGGGAGAATTCGTGATGTTAACTTCTAAGAAAGTTCTTGTATGTGTTACAGGTGGAATTGCTGTTTACAAAGCGGTTGCATTGGTTAGTAAATTGGCACAAGCAGGAGCAAATGTAAAAGTAATGATGACAAAATCAGCGATGGAATTTGTACAGCCATTAAGCTTTCAAGCAATGTCTAGAAATGATGTATATTTTGATACATTTGATGAAAAGGACTCTAGCGTAATTGCGCATATAGATTTAGCAGACTGGGCTGACCTTGTAATCGTGGCACCTGCGACAGCGAATGTAATAGGTAAGTTAGCAAATGGTATTGCAGATGATATGGTAACGACTACTCTATTGGCAACAACTGCAGATGTGTGGATAGCCCCGGCAATGAATGTACATATGTACGATAATCCTGCTGTTATACGCAATATTGCTCAACTTTCAAAAGATGGTTATCATTTTATCGAGCCTTCTGAAGGTTTTTTAGCATGTGGATATGTAGGAAAAGGTCGTTTGGAAGAACCAGAGAAAATAGTTCAGTTGGTAGAGGGATATTTTTGGCCGAAGAAGTTACCTTTAATAGGAAAAAAAGTTGTAGTTACAGCTGGACCAACTAGAGAAAAAATAGATCCTGTTCGATTTTTGACTAATTTTTCTAGTGGGAAAATGGGTTACGCTATGGCAGAGGCTGCAGCAAGTCTAGGAGCTGAAACTATTTTGATTTCTGGTCCTGTCAGCATAAGTGCACCAGCAAATGTAGCGCTTGTTCCCGTGGAAAGTGCAAAAGAAATGTTAGATGCTGTGTTACTTCATTTCGATACAGCTTCTATGGTTATAAAAACTGCTGCAGTGGCAGATTATAAACCAAAAGAGATACATACTCAAAAGATTAAAAAGCAACCTGGTGAGTCGGTGATCGTTCTAGAAAGAACTACCGATATTCTTTTAGAACTGGGAAAACGGAAAAAAGACCAATTATTAATAGGCTTTGCAGCAGAAACAAATGATGTGATCCATTATGCTAAAGGTAAGCTGGAAAAGAAAAATGCAGATTATATCATTGCCAATGACGTGACCGAAGTAGGTTCAGGTTTTGGAACAGATACGAATGCTGTTACGTTAGTTGGTAAAAATGTGGAACAGTATTTTCCTCATCAAAGCAAGAAAGAACTTGCAATTCAATTACTGCAAACAATTATTCAATTGGAGAAAGATGATGCCAAATGATAGTAGAAGTTATTGTAGATGTATCAGCTTATCCTATTGATCGACCTTTTGACTATATAGTTCCTGAAAAATTAGAAACGATTATAGAACGTGGAAGTCGTGTACATGTTCCTTTTGGAAATAGAAAAGTCCTAGGATTTATAACGAATATAAAAGAGCATTCTGATTTAGATATGTCCAAACTGAAAGAAATAATTTCTATAATTGACGTAGAACCTGTCATTACCGAAGAATTATTACAGCTTTCTAAATGGATGACGAATAAGACATTATGTTATGAAATAGATGCGCTTCAAGTTATGCTCCCAGCTGCTCTTCGTGCTACATATAAAAAAGAAATTCGACTTGTGGAACGAGATGGAGTAGATATAGAATCACTAGCATTATTCGGTTCAAAAGAAATTGTTTCTTATGAGATTTTTGAAAAAGCTGGGTTATTACGACAGCTGAAAAAGTATCTAGATCAAGGTAATTTCCAATTGGATACTGTTATTAAGCAACATGGAAAGATGAAAATAATCGCCCAATATCGTTTGGTGGAAAACATGGAATTGGTCCATACCCAACTTAGTGAACTTCCGAAAAATGCCATTAAACAAAAAGAGCTAATCGAATGGCTTTTAACGCAAAAGCAATCCACGTATACAATGGCAGAACTAAAAGATTCTGCACAAACAAATAATCATACGGTTAAAGCTTTAATTGAAAAAGGTATCCTAGAAACAAAAAACAAAGAAATATACCGTGAAATTAGCAGTCTAGAGTATAACGACAAGGATCATCGATTTAAATTGACAGATGAACAACAGGAAGCTCTATCAAAAATCAATGATGCACAGAATAATAACGAGCATACTACTTTTCTATTACACGGTATTACTGGTAGTGGTAAAACGGAGATCTATCTGAATGCAATTGAAAAGTCAATCAATGAAGGCAAAGAGGCAATTATGCTTGTACCTGAAATATCTTTGACACCTCAAATGACCAGAAGATTTAAATTGCGTTTCCATGATCAAGTAGCTGTGATGCATAGTGGATTATCAGTCGGAGAAAAATTTGATGAATGGCGTAAAATTTGGCGTGGTGAAGTAAAGGTAGTTGTCGGAGCTAGATCCGCAATATTCGCCCCCTTTAAAAATCTTGGTTTAATCATTTTAGACGAGGAACATGAGTCTACTTATAAGCAAGAAGATATACCAAGATATCATGCAAGAGATGTAGCAATTTGGAGAAGTAATTTCCATCAATGTCCAGTTGTTTTAGGAAGTGCAACTCCTTCCCTTGAATCCTATGCACGTGCTTCAAAGGGTGTATATAGTTTGTTAACTTTGCATATGCGTGCGAAAGAGCAATCTTTACCAGTCGTAAATATCGTAGATATGCGTGCAGAGTTAAAAAGTGGAAACCGTTCTATGTTTAGTATAGACCTTGCGGATGCTGTCAGAGAAAAGTTGGAGAAGAAAGAACAAATCGTTTTATTTTTAAATAAAAGAGGGTTTTCTTCCTTTGTACTTTGTAGAGACTGTGGAACAGTAGTTGAATGCGATAATTGTGATATCTCGCTTACCTATCACCGAGAGGGCGAGCAACTAAAATGTCATTATTGTGGACATCAAGAACCTGTACCGAAGCAGTGTCCTGAATGTTCCAGTGAGCATATTCGCTTTTTTGGAACAGGTACTCAAAAAGTAGAAGAGGAGATCACTAAGTTATTTCCTTACGCGAGAGTTCTTCGAATGGATGTAGATACGACTAGAACAAAAGGCTCTCATGAGCGGATTTTAAAACAATTCGGAGATGGAGAAGCGGATATTTTACTTGGAACTCAAATGATTGCAAAGGGGTTAGATTTCCCTAATATTACGCTTGTTGGAGTGTTAAATGCGGATACAACGTTGCACTTAGCTGATTTTAGAGCAGCCGAAAAAACATTTCAGCTAATGACACAAGTTAGTGGACGAGCTGGCCGACACGATAAAGAAGGTCAGGTGCATATTCAAACTTATACACCAGAGCATTATGCAATAGAGTATTCAAAATCACAGTTGTATGAGCCGTTCTATCATAAAGAAATGCAAGTACGAAAACAGTTCGAATATCCACCCTTCTACTATTTAACACTTGTCCAAGTAACACATGAAAATGTTATGTTAGCATCGGAATATGCAAAACTGGCGACTGATTGGTTACGAGCGAATTTGTCTGCCAGCACGATGGTAATTGGACCAACTTCTAGTGCTATTAGTAAAATACAAAATAGATATCGTTACCAATGTTTGATAAAATACAAAAAAGAACCAATACTAGTGGAAAAACTTCAGCAATTAATAAAAATATACCGAACCGAGTGGATAAAAAAAGGAATCATCTTAACAATTGATTTGGATCCATCTACTATTTTATAAGGTGTTTGAAAAGAGGAAAAGAAATGGCAATACGACCAATTATTACACATCCAAATGATGTATTATTAAAGAAATGTGAAGAAGTGACAGAATTTGATACCAAACTGGCTGAGCTTTTAGACGATATGTACGATACGATGGTCGCTTCTGATGGAATTGGAATAGCTGCACCACAGGTCGGAGAAGCTATCCAAGTAGCAATCGTTGACTTAGGCGAAGGTCAAGATATCATCGAAATGATCAATCCTGAGGTAGTGGAAATGGAAGGATCCGAAATCGAAGTAGAAGGATGCTTAAGTTTTCCTGATGTTTATGGAGAAGTAGAACGTCCATTTTTTGTAAAAGTAGAAGCTCAGGATCGTACAGGAGCTTTATATGAATTACAGGCAGAGGATTATGAAGCAAGAGCCATTTTACATGAAATTGATCACTTACATGGTGTTTTATTTACCACAAAGGTTGTTCGTTATGTTGAATTGGATGAACTTGAAAATGAGGTGGAAGAAGTATGACATCAATTATCTTCATGGGAACTCCGGCATTCTCCGCACCTATCCTGAGAATGTTAGTAGAGGAAGGCTATAAAGTAGAGGCTGTTGTGACACAGCCAGATCGACCAGTAGGTAGAAAAAAAGTATTAACTGCAACTCCTGTAAAAGAAGAAGCGATTCAACTTGGTTTGCCAGTTATTCAACCGAACAAACTAAAGGGATCAGATGAGCTAAACCAAATTATTGCTCTAAAGCCAGATTTAATCATTACTGCTGCCTTCGGTCAGATTCTACCAAAGGAATTGTTAGAAATACCTGAACTTGGCTGTATTAATGTTCATGCATCATTATTACCTGCATACCGCGGTGGAGCTCCAATTCATCAGGCAATTATAGATGGTCAAAGTAAAACAGGTATAACAATAATGTATATGGAAGAGAAATTAGATGCGGGAGATATTATATCGCAGAGTGAAATATCTATTGAACATACAGATGATACTGGACTGCTATTTGAAAAATTGAGTGCAGTAGGTTCAGAGCTACTAAAAGAGACATTGCCTTCCATTATTGCAAAAACGAATAATCAGACAAAACAGGATGAAACAAAAGTAACGTTTGCTAAAAATATTTCACGTGAACTGGAAAGACTGGATTGGAATAATTCAGCATTGCAATTACACAATCAAGTTCGAGGGCTACACCCTTGGCCAGTTGCCTACACAACATTAGACGGACAAGTTGTGAAGATTTGGAAGGCAGATACTATTTCCGTTCAAACATCCGAAAAACCTGGAACTGTTGTGAAAATTGAGTCTGATTATTTTGTTGTACAAACAGGTAAGTCAGAAGCAATTCGCATTAATGAGTTACAACCAGCCGGTAAAAAGAAAATGTCCGCAGAAGATTATTTGCGTGGCGTAGGTTCGAAATTGCGAATAGGAGATATATTTGAATGACGAAAAAAAGCGAAAAGATTTGGACAGGAAATGTTCGAGATGCTGCCCTTACTATATTAATGGCTGTTGAAAAACAACAAGCTTATAGTAACTTACTGTTACACCAAACGATTGAAAAATACACGATTGATTCGAAAGACCGTGCGTTACTGACGGAACTAACATATGGCACACTTCAATATAAAATGACACTAGATTACTATTTACAGCCGTTTATAAAAGGGAAATTAGATGATTGGGTTCAACAATTACTCCGCCTATCCCTATATCAAATCCATTATTTATCGCGTATTCCTGATCATGCGGCTGTGAACGAGGCAGTTGAAATTGCGAAAAGAAGAGGACATAAAGGGATTGCCTCAGCGGTTAACGGAATATTACGGTCTGTTTTAAGAGAAGGCGTTCGTTCAACAGAAGATATTAAAGATAAAGAAGAGAGACTATCCATTGAAACAAGCCACCCTCTTTGGATGGTAAAACGTTTCATATCCCAATATGGTTTTGAAACGACCGAGAAAATGTTGAAGGAAAATAATGAACCGCCTGTTACGACGTTGCGAGTTAACTTATTTAAGCGCACGGTTGATCAAGTAATTCATCAAATGACTCAAGAAGGACATGTGGTCGCTAAGAGTGAAATCATTCCAGAGTGTATTTATTTGATAAACGGACAAGCAGCCAGAACAACTGCTTATCAAGAAGGCTTCGTAACAATTCAAGACGAAAGTTCCATGATTCCCGCTTATGTCCTTCAGCCGGAGCCCGGAATGACGGTTCTTGATATGTGTTCAGCACCAGGAGGTAAAACGACTCATATTGCCGAAAAAATGAAAAACACAGGGAAACTTGTAGCAATGGATATTCACCAGCATAAATTAAAGCTAGTGAAAGAAAATGCTGAGCGTTTAGGCTTTAGTTTTATCGAAACAGTTGAGATGGATGGAAGAAAGGCAAGCGCACATTTTGCAGAACAATCATTTGATCGCATACTTGTCGATGCACCATGCAGTGGACTTGGAGTGATGAAGCGTAAGCCTGATATTAAGTACACAAAAAAGGAAAAAGATTTTGCATCCCTTAAACCAATTCAAATGAGTTTACTTGAAGAAGCATATAAATTATTAAAACCAACTGGGTTAATGGTTTATAGTACTTGTACAGTCGATTTGGAAGAAAATGAAGGAACAACACAGCTATTTTTAGATGCACATCCAGATATGGAACTTCAACATTTCCCTGACGTTATTAAACGTATAAAGAATCAGGAAAAAGAAGGGACACTTCAGATTTTCCCGCAAGATATTCGTAGTGATGGCTTTTATGTAGCTCTTTTTCAAAAAAAAAACAGCTAAAAATCTTTGCCCAATTCAAAAGAGGTGAATGATATAGTGAAGTTTGTTGTGAAGACGGATGTAGGATTGAAAAGAACGGTAAATGAAGATAGAGTAGAGGTTTTTTTACGAGAGGACGGTCGTTTATTGGCTGTCGTTGCAGATGGTATGGGTGGTCATAATGCGGGAGACGTTGCAAGTGGACTTGCAGTTACAGAATTAAAAAAGTATTTTGCAGCATTCAATCCGTTTATCGTAAAAGCTAAAGATTGGTTAACTTATACATTTCAGTCGATCAACCAAACCGTTAGTAGACATTCTAAAACGAGCCCAGATTGTGCTGGTATGGGGACGACGTTAATCGCAGGGTTGTTTGAGAAACACCAGGGAATTATTGCTCATGTAGGGGATAGTCGCGTTTATTTAATAACTCCTGCGCAAGTACTTCAAATAACACGAGATCATTCGTATGTTAATGTCCTCATAGATTCTGGGGAAATCAGTGAGGAACAAGGGAAGACACACCCCAATAAAAATGTATTAATGAAAGCAATTGGTACGGAACGAACCATTCAACCAGACTTTTACGAGATTGCTTTTCAGCCAAACTCTTATTTACTATTTTGTACAGACGGTTTAAGCAATAAGATAAGTGAATCATTTATGCAATCCATTTTATTTTCCAATAAGACGCTTGAAAAAAAAGGGCAAGATTTACTGGAAGAAGCGAATAATTTAGGTGGAGAAGATAATATTTCATTAATCCTATTATCAAATAATGACGAGGAGGTGTAAGGATGCTGATAGGTAAACGAATAAGTGGTAGATATAAACTGCTTGAGATGATTGGTGGAGGCGGCATGTCCAATGTTTATTTGGCACATGATATGATTTTAGATCGTGATGTAGCGATGAAAGTATTGCGCTATGATTTTGCTAATGAAGAAGAATTACGCCGCAGATTCCAACGTGAGGCCCTTTCTGCAACTAGCCTTACACATCCACATATTGTTAATATATATGATGTAGGCGAAGATGAAGATATTCACTATATCGTCATGGAATATGTGAAGGGCAAAACGTTAAAAGAATACATACAATTAAATTCGCCAGTTTCACCAACGAAGTCGGTCATAATTATGAAGCAACTTACATCGGCAATTTCTACTGCACATAATAATCATATTATCCATCGTGATATTAAGCCGCAGAACATCTTGCTGGATGAAGAGGGAAATGTAAAGGTAACCGATTTTGGTATCGCAATGGCCCTTAGTGCAACCTCCTACACGCAGACGAATTCAGTATTAGGTACAGTACATTATCTATCGCCTGAACAAGCCCGTGGAGGTACAGCAACGAAGCAGTCAGATATTTACGCTTTGGGCATCGTTTTATTTGAACTTTTAACTGGACAACTCCCGTTTTCAGGAGAGTCCGCGGTATCGATAGCATTAAAGCATTTACAAACAGAAACGCCATCTATACGAAAAATTATTCCTTCCATACCACAAAGCATTGAAAATGTAGTTATGAAAGCTACTGCAAAAGACCCTAAAGATAGATATCTTTCTGCAGAAGAAATGGCCGCAGATTTGACAACTGCCTTATCTCCTGAAAGAGCAGGAGAAGAGAAGTTTGTAGTAGCTATTGATGATGACGCAACGAAGGTATTGCCTGTTATTAAAGAGCCTGTATCATTTAATGAGGTTACTGATACCAAAAAAATGTCGGCATCAAGTAACGATACAAAACCCGTAAAGCCAATAAATAAGAATAAAAAGTGGAAAATAATTGGGGGAATATTAGGTGGAGTTATCCTCCTATTTTTGCTATTTTTCATCGTGTTTCCTGGTATGTTTAAGGCAGACAAGATACCAGTTCCAGATGTATCGAACTTAGAACTAGAAGAGGCTATTGAACAATTAGAGTCTGAAGGATTTACGATTGGTGATGAAACGTTAGAACTTTCAGATGAAGTAGAAGAAAATAAGATTATACGAACGACACCGGAAGCGAACAAACTTCGTGAAAAAGGTAGTGAAATTCATTTATTTATATCTTCTGGCAAGGAATCCTTTGTCCTTGAGAATTATATCGGTAAAGATATAGACCAAGTAAAAATATTATTACCAGATTTCAATATAAAGATAACTGAAGACTTTGATGACCAGCCAAAAGGAACTATAATAGAGCAAACGCCGGTTGTGGGAGAAGAGGTTATCCCAGATGAAACAGATCTTTTATTTACTGTCAGTAAAGGACCAGAACTACACACAGTAGGTGATTTGACTGACTGGAATGAGACAGCTTTAAGTGATTATGAAAAATCATCTGGATTTAAAATTCAATTTACGAAAAGACAAACTTCAAGCTCCATACAAAAAGGTAACGTGATAGATCAATTCCCAAAGCCAAATGCAAAAGTAAGCCCTGGAAGCACGATAGAAGTAACACTTTCTGATGGTCCAATGGCCAAGCCATCTAAATTCGTCGTGAAATCCGTGACGATTCCTTATGAACAACCTGTAGCAGAAATAGAGGAAGAACCAGTTCAAGTAGATGATGATGGTGAGGAAGAGAATAAGGAAGAAGATAAAGAAAACAAAGAAAAAAACAAAGAAAAACCAGTTGTTCAGGAGCAAGTAGTTCGAATTTATATTGAAGATAAAACTCGTTCAAATTTGGAACCGGTCGAAGAATTTGTCTTAACTAAAACAGTCGTAAAACAATTAAAATTAGAAATTAGTGAAGGCAAAAAAGCAGCATATCGAATTGAGATAAACTCACAAACAATCTTACAAGAAACAATTGCATATGATGATTTAGAATAGGGAGGTTTCGGATGCCAACAGGTCAAATAAGAAAAGCATTAAGTGGATTTTATTATGTGTATGATAATGGGAAAGTTATCCAGTGTCGTGGGAGAGGTATATTTAGAAATAGAGGTGAATCCCCATTAGTAGGGGACTTTGTCGATTATACGGTGGAAGGTAAAAATGATGGCACAATTACAGTCATCCACGAACGAAAAAATAGTTTAGTTCGCCCACCTATTGCGAATATCGATCAAGCAATATTAGTTTTTTCTATCAAGGAACCAGACTTTAATACAATCTTACTCGATCGATTTCTAGTAGTTTTAGAATCATTTTTGATTGAACCGATTATTTGTTTGACGAAAAGTGACCTAATGGATGAGAAACTAGAAACTCAGATTAGGGAATATATGAAGGATTACGAAAAAATTGGGTATCAGTTATTTATGACATATAAGGACGATCCAGCTTTTGACGAGAAAATTACTCCCTTATTAGAAGGAAAGACAACTGTTTTAGCAGGTCAATCTGGGGTGGGTAAATCAACTTTATTGAATACGATTTTACCTTCCTTAGATTTAAAAACAGGTGTCATTTCTACTGCATTAGGACGAGGTAAGCACACTACTAGGCATGTGGAACTAATTGAAGTTTGTGGAGGATTACTTGCGGATACTCCTGGTTTTAGCTCATTTGAATTTGATTTAATGGAAAAAGAGGAACTTTACCGATGTTTCCCAGAATTTGTGATAAAACAAAATGACTGTAAGTTTCGAGAATGTATGCATGTGAAAGAACCAAAATGTGCAGTCAAAGAAGCAGTAGATAATGGTGAGATTAAAGCGTATCGATATAAACATTATTTACAATTCTTAGAAGAAATTATGGATAGAAAGCCGAGGTACTAAATTATGGTGAAAATAGCTCCATCAATATTAGCAGCAAACTTTTCTAAACTAGGTGAAGAAGTAATAGAAGTAGAAAAAGCAGGTGCAGAACTGATTCATATCGATGTAATGGACGGACATTTTGTTCCGAATATTACGATGGGACCAATCGTTGTAGAGGCACTTCGCCCACTTACCAAATTGCCTTTAGATGTACATTTAATGATTGAAAATGCGGATCAATACATTGAATCTTTTGCCACAGCAGGAGCAGATTATATTACGGTTCACGTAGAGGCATGTCCGCATCTGCATAGAACAATTCAATTAATCCGTTCATTCGGTGTAAAGCCGGGTGTTGTATTAAACCCACATACACCGATTGAAACAATACAACATGTACTAGAGGATATTGATATGGTTCTTTTCATGACGGTTAACCCTGGATTTGGGGGCCAAAAGTTTATACACTCTGTTGTCCCTAAAGTAAAGCAACTATCAGATATTATTAAACAACGAAATTTATCTATTGAAATTGAAATTGATGGCGGTATCAATGAAGAAACGATCAAACCTTGTGTCGAAGCGGGAGCTACTATATTTGTTGCCGGATCTGCCATTTATAATGCTCCTGACAAAGCAAAAGCTTTGCAAGCGATTAAAGAAGCAGGTTTAAGTGTAGTTCCAAAATGAAGCGAGTAGTAGTTTGTTCAGGAGGACCATCTAAGGAAGTTGTTGATTTTAAACAACTTCCTTTTCATGCAGCTGAAACTGTTTTTATAGGTGCTGATCGAGGGGCATTATGGCTGTTAAACGAGGGAATACTGCCAGATGAAGCTATAGGCGACTTTGATTCACTTACACAGGAAGAGCAAAACTTCATGAAGCAAAAAATACAAAAAGTAACAGAACTGCAGATGGAAAAAGATGAAACGGATACTCATATTGCCATACTCACTGCTTTAGCCTATAAACCGGATGAAGTAATCGTAACAGGAGTAACTGGTGGGCGTCTAGATCATTACGAGGCTGCTTTACATGATATTTGTCGTTTTCAACTTGAGAACCCTACTATTACTTTTACGATCCAAAACAATCAAAATATTATTCAATTTTTACCGTCTGGGACACATGCGATTAAATTCGATGACCATTATAAGTATGTTTCTTTTTTCTCTTTTGGAGAAAGAGTGGAGCAAATGGCATTACAAGGATTTCTATACGATGTGGAAGATGAGTTTATAAATGTAGGAAATGCTAAATTCACAAGCAATGAACTTAAAGACCAAATTGGTACTATCTCTTTTACTGCTGGCATATGTTTAATGATAAGAAGCAGCGACTAAAAGGGAGGAATTGTGTGAAGGTCTACACATTTAGATTGCCTAAATCCGTAAGTAGTTTTGTGAAGGTTTGTATACGCCTATTTAAAAAAGAAGAAAAGAAGAAATGAAAAAATGCCAGGTCGACTACTTTAGTCGGCCTGGCATTAATTATGAGGGCGATTAAACGCGCTCAACTTTACCTGATTTTAAAGCTCTCGCAGAAACCCATACACGTTTTGGTTTACCGTCTACAAGAATGCGTACTTTTTGAAGGTTAGCTCCCCACGTACGTTTAGTAGAGTTCATTGCGTGAGAACGAGCATTACCCGAACGAGTTTTACGCCCAGTGATTGCACATACTTTTGGCATTATATTTCCTCCTTAAAAAAGAAGCTGAAAGATATTTTCAGTTCGTTATTTCACATACTTTAATAATTTACCACAGACCTTAATGAAGTGCAAGCCTTATCAAGAAAAAAACCTTTACAGCATAGAAATGCATAAGACGCCTTTTTACATAAAAAATGCAAGTATATTAAATAACAACTAAAAAATAATACCTATATGATTTGCGTTTCAGGTGGGGTACAAAGGCTAAGTGCGCCACATCTCAAAAGGGAGGCAATCTAAGTTTGCCGCGTCCTGCGGCAACTCACGACCAGCATCTTTAAAAAATCAAACGGTAATTATATAGCAATAAGTCTGTCCAAAGCCCTTCGAAAACAGTAGATACAGGTTTAGATCCTAAAGGACCGGGCGTTTTTTTCCCGGTTTTTCTTAAAAGATAAGAAAGTATATAAAAATGTACCGTGTACACTGGATTCATGGGACTTGAAAGAATGAATAATACTGCTGATTTCCGTTTCAGGTGGACGCGTTCCGTGGGCACGGCTTCAATCTCCTCGTCACTACGTTCCTGCGGGGCTTTCAGCTCGTGCTGTTCCCACAGGAGTCGCCACCCTGCACTCCAATCAATTAAGTGAGTAGTACTCAACTAGGAGATATTGCATAGACTCTCGCTTATATTAGAAGAGTAGTCCGAGTTAATGTAGGGATAAAACCGTCTGTTGAATTTGAGAATGAAATTGTGTAAGGAAGGATGAAGATAGTAGATTTCCTTTTTTACTAGTGGAAAAAAAGAAAAATAGGAAGTGTCTGCCCAATAAAGAAGCGAAATAGCGAACGAAATTGCATCTTCAGGCCCGCACGATGCGGGTCAGGCAGTCGTTGCGACAAGATGTCGCGTACTTAGACTGTCATCATCTATCCTCTATTATTAGGATAGTATCTTTTCTCTAGTTACCCAAAAAATGAACTGACCCGTTTCTAGAAGTTGTAGAAGGGCGACGGACAGTCAATAGCCATAAGATTACCGAGAAAAAAAGATGCTGGTCGTGACTTCAGTCACGACCAGCATCTTTAAAAAATCAAACGGTAATTATATAGCAATAAGTCTGTCCAAAGCCCTTCGAAAACAGTAGATACAGGTTTAGATCCTAAAGGACCGGGCGTTTTTTTCCCGGTTTTTCTTAAAGGTTCATTCATATTTTAATTGGAACAAATTTCCAATGTGTTATAAAAGTGGACGGAAGTAAACGTCTCTTTTATAATTTTAATGGGTGTAGTACAATAAAGGATAGTCAAAAAGACTTGGGAGGTATTATAATGTCAATTGAATTGAAAAATGAATTCGGACTAATTGATATATCACAAGATACAATTGCTCAAATTGCTGGTGGAGCCGCAATTGAATGCTATGGAATAGTTGGGATGGCATCAAAGCATCAAATTAGAGATGGATTAACAGATATATTAAGAAAAGAAACGTTCACTAAAGGAGTTTTAGTGAGACAAGAAAAAGAAGATTTACATATTGATATGTATATAATTGTTAGCTACGGTACTAAAATATCGGAAATAGCCTACCAGGTACAATCAAAAGTAAAATACACACTAAACAAATCTCTTGGTATGTCAGTGAAATCCGTTAATGTGTATGTTCAAGGAGTTCGCGTGGCAAACGTGTAAATAAGGAGAGAAAATAATGAAATCAATCAATGGTATCCAATTTGCAGACATGGTTCAGATGGGAGCTCATCATCTTTTCCAAAATGCAGATTATGTAGATGCATTAAATGTATTTCCTGTTCCAGATGGTGACACAGGAACTAATATGAATTTATCGATGACTTCAGGTGCAAAAGAAACAGCTGCCCATACAGTTGAACATATTGGGAAAACAGCTCAAGCACTTTCAAAAGGGCTGCTTATGGGGGCACGTGGAAATTCAGGTGTTATTTTATCACAATTATTCCGTGGCTTCGGCAAATCGATTGAACAATTAGATGTGTTAAATGCAAAACAGTTTGCTGACGCACTTAACTATGGTGTTGAAACCGCATATAAAGCAGTAATGAAGCCTGTTGAAGGTACAATCTTAACAGTTGCAAAGGATTCTGCTAGAAAAGCTGTAGAAGTTAGCGAAGATATCGATGATATACGTGAACTAATGGAAGCAATAGTAGAAGAAGCAAAAAAATCTTTGGATCGAACACCAGACCTTCTACCAGTATTAAAAGAAGTGGGAGTTGTTGATAGTGGTGGACAAGGCCTAGTATTTGTATTTGAAGGATTTTTAGCAAGTTTAAAAGGGGAAGCGCTACCAAGTAAAACGGTAGGTTCTTCCATGGATGACCTAGTAAGTGCTGAACACCATATGAATGTTCAAGGATTTATGAATACTGCAGATATTGAATTTGGCTTTTGTACAGAGTTTATGGTTCGATTTGAAGATGGTAAAAAAACATTTGATGAAACGGCTTTCCGTAATGACTTAAGTGTATATGGTGATTCTTTACTAGTTATTTCTGATGATGAAGTTGCTAAAATTCATATACATTCAGAAACGCCTGGTGAGGTTCTAACATACGGTCAACAATATGGCGATCTCATCAAGATTAAGATTGAAAATATGCGTCAGCAACATACAGAAATCGTTGGTGAAGGATATTCAACAGAAGCTAAAGCGAAAAAAGTAGAAGTTCATCCATATGCAATTGTTACTGTAGCAATGGGTACTGGTGTTTCGGAACTACTAAAGAGCCTAGGTGCATCAGCAGTTATCGAGGGTGGACAAACAATGAATCCATCCACAGAGGATATCGTGAAAGCTGTTGAAGCAGTTGGAGCAGAGCGGGTATTAATCTTGCCGAACAATAAAAACATTGTGATGGCTGCGGAACAAGCTGCAGAAATACTTGGTATTGAAGCTGCTGTAGTTCCTACTAAAACTATCCCACAAGGAATGGCAGCAATATTAGCCTTTAATCCGCAAGCTACAGTTGAAGAAAATAAAAACAACATGACCGATGCGTTTGCACATGTCAAAACTGGTCAAGTAACATTTGCAGTTCGAGATACATCAATAGATGGAGTCGAAATTAAAAAAGATGACTTCATGGCACTTGCGGAAGGTAAAATTGTTCTGTCAAATCCTTCCTTAAAAGAAGTAGCAATTAGTTTGATCCAAACATTAATGGACGATGAAGCTGAAATAGTTACGGTCATTTACGGAGAAAATATAAGTGAAGAGGAAGCAAATGAATTTGCCGCCTTTATCGAAGCGCAATATGAAGATGTAGAAGTAGAAGTATATAATGGTAAACAGCCATTATACCCATATATTTTATCTGTAGAATAATTTATAAACCATGTGGAGGTACTTTCTTCACATGGTTTTTTGCTTTTTTATTAATAAAATATAGATAGATTTGTCTATATTTTCCTCCAATACATATATTGAATTATCTATCATCTTACTTCATTCATCAAGTGTTTACTTGCCAATATACAATCCTTTGTTTATTTTGTGCTTTGCGTGTAAAATGGGGTTACTAAAACATCTTTTGGAGGTTTAATCATTGAAATTTAAATCTGTTTTTGATATTATCGGGCCGATCATGATTGGTCCATCCTCCTCGCATACTGCTGGGGCGGCTCGTATTGGAAGAGTGGCTAGAGATTTATTTGGAAAACAGCCTACATGGGCTAAAATACATTTATATGGATCCTTTGCAGAAACCTATAAAGGACACGGAACAGACAAAGCGATTATTGGTGGATTGCTAGATTACGATACCTTTGATGAACGCATTAAGACAGCGTTTGAGGATGCAGAACTAGCAGGATTAACATATGAATTTATCCCAGAAACTGCGCATACGGAACATCCGAATACGACTCGAATTGTAATAGGTGATGAAAATCGGGAAATGTCTATGGTTGGTATTTCAATTGGTGGAGGAAAGACAGAAATTACGGAGTTAAATGGCTTTCCACTTCGTCTTTCTGGAGAATTGTCTGCTATTTTAGTAGTCCATGAGGATCGTTCAGGTTGTATTGCAAATGTGGCAAACTGTTTGGCGAAATATGACATTAACATTGGTCATATGGAAGTTTCGCGTAGGGAAAAAGGGAATATGGCCTTGATGGTTATTGAAATCGATCAAAATGTGAATGAACAAATATTAAAAGAAATTAGCAATTTACCAAATATTACGCAAGTAACAAGAATCGCCGATTAAGGAGGAATACAAATGGAAGTTCTATTTCGTAATGTTCGTGAGTTAGTGGAACGAGCAAACGAGGAAAATAAACTTATCTCTGAAATAATGATAGAACAAGAAATAATGATTACGGATCGTTCAAGAGAAGATATAATGGCTCAAATGGATCGTAATTTGACGGTCATGGAAGAGGCTGTAGAAAAAGGACTGGCGGGGGTTCATTCTACTTCAGGTCTGACTGGTGGAGACGCTGTTCTTCTACAAACCTATATGAAAAAAGGTAATACGTTAACTGGAGAGCTTTTGTTGGACGCAGTAAGTAAAGCGGTTGCGACTAACGAAGTTAATGCTGCTATGGGCACAATATGTGCTACGCCAACAGCAGGTTCGGCAGGAGTAGTTCCTGGTACTTTATTTGCAGTGAAAAACAAATTGAATCCTACAAGGGAACAAATGATACGCTATTTGTTCACATCTGGGGCTTTTGGGTTTGTAGTGGCGAATAATGCTTCTATTTCAGGAGCGGAGGGTGGTTGTCAGGCAGAAGTTGGATCTGCCTCTGGAATGGCAGCAGCAGCCATCGTGGAAATGGCAGGGGGATCTCCTGCTCAATGTGCGGAAGCTTTTGCGATAACATTAAAAAATATGCTTGGCTTAGTTTGTGATCCAGTTGCTGGATTAGTAGAGGTGCCTTGTGTGAAAAGAAATGCGATGGGTGCTGCCAATTCCCTAGTGGCAGCAGATATGGCACTTGCAGGTGTTACTAGTCGAATTCCTTGTGATGAAGTAATTGATGCAATGTATAGAATTGGGCAGGCGATGCCAAATACCTTAAAAGAAACAGGTCAAGGTGGTCTTGCAGCAACTCCTACTGGTAGATGGTTAGAAGCTAAAATTTTTGGTGGGGCAGTAGTTGGAAGTGGAAACTAATAAAAATGATTTAGTAACTTCCTTAAAAGGTGTGGGGAGTGGGACAGCTAACGCATTACATGACCTAGGTATTGTTACACTAGAGGATTTAGTCATGACATTTCCATATAGGCATGAGGATTTCCGGCTAAAAAACTTAGCGGAAACAGCACATAATGAACGGGTCACAGTAGAAGGAAGGGTCGAAAGTGAGCCTTCCCTTCTTTTTTTAGGGAAGAACAAATCTAGAATGCAAGTTCGAATATTAGCAGGACAGCATCTGATAAAAGCAGTATTTTTTAACCAAGGTTATTTAAAAGATAAAATTATTCCGGGTTCTATCGTTACGGTATCGGGTAAATGGGATAGAGGCAGACAGGTCATTAATGTCACCACCTTTTCGATCGGTCCAAAAATGGACTTACAGGACTTTGAACCGGTATATTCTCTAAAAGGTTTGATCAATCAAAAAACGTTTCGTAAATTTATGAGACAGGCCTTAGATCAAAGGAAGGAATCTCTAGTAGATCCATTACCAGCGTCTATTCGAGTGCCGTATCGATTACCAGGCATATCGGAAGCTCTAGAAGGTATTCATTTTCCGCAAGACGCGGAACATTCTAAAGACGCCAGAAGACGCTTTGTTTATGAGGAGTTACTAGTATTTCAACTAAAAATGCAAGCTATTAAAAAGGTTCGAAAAGAACAAAACGTAGGGAATGAGATTGCCTTTCACAATGATTTAGTGAAAAAGCTTATCGAAACCTTACCGTATGAACTGACAAATGCTCAAAAAAGAGTTGTCAATGAAATATGTCGAGACTTACGTGAACCTCATCGTATGAATCGGTTATTACAGGGAGACGTTGGTTCCGGGAAAACGATTGTCGCAGCTATTTGCTTATACGCTGTGATTACAGCGGGGTATCAAGGTGCTCTCATGGCTCCTACAGAAATATTGGCTGAGCAGCATGCTAGCTCGCTGGATGAATGGTTGGCCCCTATAGGTGTCCGAATTGCTTTGCTGACAGGTTCTACAAAAGTAAAAGCAAGAAGAGCTGTATTAGAAAACTTAGCCACCGGGACTATTGATCTTTTGATAGGGACACATGCATTAATTCAACCAGATGTTGTATTTAATAAGCTTGGTCTTGTGATAACAGATGAGCAGCATCGATTTGGTGTGGAACAGCGGAGAGTGTTAAAAGAAAAAGGCGAAAATCCAGACGTACTATTTATGACTGCGACGCCAATCCCTCGTACTTTAGCCATTACGGCTTTTGGTGAAATGGATGTTTCCATTATTGATGAAATGCCTGCTGGTCGCAAGAAAATTGACACCCATTGGATGAAACCTGATCAGCTACAAAAATTGATAGCTAGATTAAAAGAGGAACTGTCCACTGGGAGACAAGCTTATATAATCTGCCCATTAATCGAGGAATCTGAAAAGCTCGATGTGCAAAATACGGTAGATGTGTACAATATGATGACAGAGGAACTGAAGGGCAACTCCACAGTAGGCTTAATGCATGGGAGACTCCATTCGGATGAGAAAGAACAGGTAATGAGAGACTTCTCCGAAGGAAATATACATGTATTAGTATCCACTACTGTTGTGGAGGTTGGTGTGAATGTTCCAAATGCATCATTTATGATTATTTTCGATGCGGAACGTTTTGGTTTAGCCCAGCTACATCAATTACGTGGTCGAGTTGGTCGAGGTGAACATCAATCGTATTGTGTATTATTAGCTGATCCTAAGTCCGAAGAAGGAAAAGAACGAATGATTTCCATGACCGAGACAAATGACGGATTTATACTAGCGGAAAAAGATTTAGAGCTTCGAGGTCCTGGTGATTTTTTTGGAAAGAAACAAAGTGGACTTCCAGAATTCAAAGTAGCAGATCTGGTTCATGATTATAGGGCTTTAAATACTGCTAAAGTAGATGCTGAAAGACTATTGGGTTCGAAAGAATTTTGGAATTCAGTTGAACTAGCTGGACTGCGGGAGATACTTATTAATTCAAAAGCGATGGATGGCGAACGAATTGATTGAAGAGAATGTAAGAATGGTTTTAAATCAATTCTTGCATTCTTTTTTTAATATTTATATACTGATATTAGTACCAAGTGCTAAAATGGTGGTGAAGATATGAAATACTCCAAAAAGGATAGGCAGAAATTACTTTTAGAAACGCTTGAGAAAAATCCGTTTGTGACGGATGAAAATTTAGCTTTTACTTTTCATGTGAGTGTTCAAACTATTCGATTGGATAGGATGGAATTATCTATTCCGGAACTACGGGAGCGTATTAAATCAGTAGCAGCTCATAACTTTGGAGAAGAGGTCAAATCTCTTCCAATCGATGAAGTAATCGGAGAGATTATTGATATAGATCTTGATAAGCAAGCCATTTCGATATTGGATATAACAAAGGAGCATGTATTTGCTAGAAATGGTATAGCTAGGGGGCACCATTTATTTGCTCAGGCTAATTCATTGGCTGTTGCGGTTATAAATGATGATCTAGCACTTACTCGAAAGTCTACTCTTACGTTTGTCAAACCTGTAAAAGCAGGTGATCGTGTAGTTGCAAAAGCGATTGTAATAAACAGCGATGCAAAAAAGAATAGTACATTAATAGAGGTGACCAGCAAAGTAGAAAATGAAACGGTTTTCGTTGGTCAGTTTAGCATGTACAGAGTAACGATGTCATAAAAAAGGTGATGAACAATGAAAATTTCGATAGATGCAATGGGTGGGGACAATGCTCCCCGCGAAATCGTAAAAGGTGTTTATGAGGCGTTAGAAGCGTTCACTGATATAGAAATTCAACTATTTGGTGATGAGGAAAAGCTGGCTTCTTTAATCACGCAACATGAACGTTTAACGGTTATACATACAGATGAAGTAATTGAAGGGACAGATGAGCCCGTTCGTGCAATTAGAAAAAAGAAAAACTCTTCCCTCGTTAAAATGGCGGAATCCGTGAAAAATGGAGATTCTGATGCGTGTGTGTCAGCAGGAAATACGGGTGCTCTATTGGCTGCTGGATTATTTATAGTTGGTCGTATCGATCAAGTGGATCGTCCTGCTCTAGCACCTACCTTACCTACACTGGATGGCAAAGGATTTGTTATGCTAGATTTAGGAGCGAATGCGGATGCAAAACCAGAGCATTTAGCGCAGTTTGCAGTAATGGGTAGCATATACGCTGAGAAAGTTCGTGGCATATCGAATCCTCGTGTTGGGTTGTTGAACATCGGAACGGAAGATATTAAAGGAAACGAGCTAACAAAAGCAGCGTTTGTTCTCTTAAAAGGCGCACCGATTAATTTCGTAGGTAATGTGGAATCTAGAGATTTACTTTCAGGAGTAGCAGACGTAGTTGTAACAGATGGTTTTACTGGTAATATGGTGCTTAAAACTATTGAAGGTACAGCTTCGAGTATGTTTACTTTATTGAAGGAAGCTTTTAATACATCTGCTAAAACGAAAATATCTTATTTATTGGCAAAAAATGAGCTTAAAGGGATAAAGAATACACTAGATTACTCTGAGTATGGTGGTGCTGGATTATTCGGACTAAAGGCCCCGGTTATTAAAGCGCATGGTTCGTCAAACGGTCATGCGATTTATCATGCGATCAGACAGGCTCGAACAATGGTGGAGCATAATGTTCCAGACATTATTTCAACTACATTACGAAAGGAATCATCCAATGACTAAAATTGCTTTTATTTTTCCTGGACAGGGATCTCAAACAGTAGGTATGGGTCAACAATTAGTAGAGAATAATGCGGATTGTCGTACTTTTTATGAGCGGGCAAATGAGGTACTAGGATTTTCTTTGAGTGACCTTATGTTGAATGGACCTGCAGAGGAGCTTACTAAAACATATAATGCGCAGCCGGCATTGCTCACTACGAGTTCAATGATTGCACACAAACTAAAACAGGCTGGAATCATTCCACATTTCACTGCAGGTCATAGTTTAGGTGAATATTCTGCCCTTGTTGCTTCCAATGTTCTAAGCTTTGAAGAAGCTGTTCTATTGGTTCATCAGAGAGGCTTATTTATGAATGAAGCAGTGCCTTCTGGAGAAGGAGCGATGGCAGCAATACTTGGATTAGGTAAGGAAGAATTATTAGCAGTAACAGCTGAAGTTTCGAAAAATGGGGAGATTGTCCAAATTGCGAACTTAAATTGTCCAGGACAAATTGTTATTTCTGGAACCGCTGCTGGAGTAGAAGAGGCTTCGATTAAAGCAAAAGAAGCTGGTGCTAAACGAGCGATTCCTTTAGTTGTTAGTGGACCATTCCACTCCGAATTAATGAGACCTGCAGCTCAGCAATTAGATGCTGCTATTTCAGCGATCGAATTACAGTCTGCTTCTATACCTGTCATTTCAAATGTAACTGCTGAGTCTGTTACAGACGCTAGCCAAATAAAAAAAATACTCGTGGAACAATTATATTCACCTGTTCGCTGGGAAGAGTCCATTCAACAAATGATCGAACAGGGAACGACTATTTTTGTGGAATGTGGTCCTGGAAAAGTATTAAGTGGGTTATTGAAAAAAATCAATCGATCTGTAACAACTTATTGTGTGTATGATGAAGAGACGCTTCAGCAAGTGATAACAGAGTTAGGAGATAAGCAAAATGGGTAAATTAGATGGGAAATCTGCAATTGTAACTGGTGCTTCTCGAGGAATTGGGAGAGAAATTGCTCTATACCTAGCAAAAGAAGGAGCAAAGGTTGCCGTAAACTATAGTGGCAGTAAAGATAGAGCAGAAACAGTTGTAGAAGAAATTAAGGCAATTGGCGGCGAGGCGTTTGCTATTCAAGCGAATGTTGACAAAGCAGATGATGTCCAGAATCTAATAAGCACAACTTTAGAACAATTCGGTTCGGTTGATATTTTAGTGAATAATGCAGGTATTACTCGCGATAATCTTCTTATGCGTATGAAGGAGACAGAGTGGGATGATGTGCTTAATACGAATTTAAAAGGTGTTTTTCTTTGCACAAAAGCCGTGACTAGACAAATGATGAAACAACGTTCTGGTCGAATTATAAATATTACCTCCATTGTTGGTGTTTCAGGTAATGCAGGTCAGGCCAACTATGTCGCTGCTAAAGCAGGGGTTATTGGTTTAACGAAATCATCTGCTAAAGAATTGGCAAGTCGTAATATTACGGTGAACTCGATTGCACCAGGTTTCATAACAACTGATATGACAGATGCTCTTCCAGAGGATATAAAATCTCAAATGCTGAGCCAAATTCCACTTGCAAAGTTTGGAAATCCAGAGGATATTGCGAAGGCCGTTGCGTTTTTAGCCTCAGAAGACGCAAACTATATAACTGGTCAAACTATTCATGTAAATGGCGGCATGTATATGTAAGGTTTTCATATATTTTAAAGATTAAGTATATAAAAATGTAGCATGAACACTGAGTTTACAGAACTTTTAAGAATGAAAGATATTACTGATTTTCGTTACATGTGGACGCTTCTTGGGGGGGGCTCGATTTCTCGCTTATCCCGCTAGAGTCGCCACATATAACTACAATCAATTAAATGGGTAGTACTCCACTTATAGATTGAGCATAGCCTCTCGCTTAGATGATAAGCGTAGTCAAAGTTACTAGTCGGGTAAAATCGTCTCTTGAATTAGGTGTACGATTATATAAAGAGTGGATCTAGTTGATTTGTATCGCAGAGCGGCGACTCCAGTGGACTGAAATCAACAGTTTTATGTATAAATTGCGTTAGCTCTTTCATTAGGGAGTAGTATTTTGTATAATCATTGAGGGGAGGTGACTTATGTGTCAACTGTTGTAGAACGCGTAACTAAAGTAATCATTGACCGTCTAGGAGTAGATGAGAGTGAAGTAAAATTAGAAGCATCTTTTCGTGAAGATTTAGGTGCTGATTCTCTAGATGTGGTAGAATTAGTAATGGAATTAGAAGATGAATTCGATATGGAAATTTCAGATGAAGATGCTGAACAAATTTCAACTGTAGGTAGTGCAGTTAAGTATATTGAAAGCAAACAAGGTTAAATTTTACGCAGTAGTTTGAGACTACTACATAAAATCTAATAGTAGCAGAGACGTTCTACTTATTCCGTGTGAATAGTAAAGAACGTCTCTATTTCTTTTTGCACATTAGTTTAGAAACGGGTAAACTTAGTAGTACATATGATAAGTGAGAAAGGCAGATTATTGATGAACGTAAATCGCAATAAAAAAAGTATACGCAAGGTAGTATTTTCAGAAACTGTAAAAGAACAATTTGAGCAGTTTCAGGAGCATTTTCAGATTAGGTTTCATAATCCAACGTTATTGTATCAAGCCTTTACCCATTCATCTTATGTGAATGAGCATCGACGGAAGTTTTTTGCCGATAATGAACGTTTAGAGTTCCTTGGAGACGCTGTATTAGAATTGTCTGTTTCTCAATATTTATTTCAACAATATACAGGTATGAGTGAAGGGGAGTTAACTAAACTTCGAGCTGCAATCGTTTGTGAGCCATCACTTGTATTATTTGCAAATGAATTAAACTTCGGCAAATATGTATTGTTAGGAAAAGGGGAAGAACTGACAGGTGGTCGTGAAAGACCGGCACTTCTAGCAGACGTTTTTGAAGCATTTATCGGTGCTTTATATTTAGATCAGGGATTAGAAACAGTTATAGTATTTTTAGAAAAAATTGTTTTCCCTAAAATCGAACTCGGTGCTTTTTCGCATGTGATGGATTATAAAAGTCAATTACAAGAAATTATTCAACAACAAAATAATGGTACGTTAAGCTATGAAATAGTAGAGGAAAAAGGTCCGGCTCATAATCGAACTTTTGTTTCTCGGGTTATATTAAACACTAATGAACTAGGTATCGGAAATGGTCGTTCCAAAAAAGAAGCCGAACAACAAGCGGCAAGACTTGCCATACTAGCATTAAGGGATTCAGAACAGGGGGAATAATCATTGTTCCTTAAAAGATTAGAAATTGTTGGATTTAAGTCGTTTGCAGACCGTATAGGTATTGATTTTGTACCTGGTGTAACTGCGGTAGTAGGACCAAATGGTAGTGGGAAAAGTAATGTTACAGACGCCATTAGATGGGTGTTAGGTGAGCAATCAGCTAAATCCCTACGAGGTGCAAAAATGGAGGATGTCATTTTTGCAGGAAGTGATTCTAGAAAAGCTTTGAATTTTGCAGAAGTGACCTTAATATTAGATAATGCAGATCAACGTGTTGCGCTTGATTTTGCGGAAATTAGTGTCACTAGAAGAGTATTTCGTTCTGGAGACAGTGAATATTTGTTAAATAAGCAAACATGTAGACTAAAGGATATTACCGATTTATTTATGGATTCAGGACTTGGAAAAGAAGCTTTTTCTATTATTTCTCAGGGAAGAGTCGATGAAATACTAAATAGTCGACCAGAAGATCGCCGCACAATTTTTGAAGAAACTGCGGGAGTGCTAAAGTATAAGCAGCGTAAAAAGAAAGCTGAATTTAAGCTAATCGAAACAGACGATAACTTAAACCGTGTGCTAGATATTTTGCATGAATTAGATGCCCGAATGGAGCCTTTGCAAATCCAATCTTCTTTGGCATCCGATTATTTAATGATGTCGGCAGAGCTCAAGGACATTGAAATTGCCGTTATCGCCCATGATTTAAGGCATTTTGTTCAAGAAAATATGGAGTTACAAACAAAATTAGAAGAACTTCAGCAGATAAAACAATCTTTGTTAGTACAGATTGATGAATTGGAAAGAAATATTCAACAAGATAGAAAAGTGATGTCTGATATTGATGAAAAGTTAGATATAGAGCAAAGTGAACTAGTTGAGTCCAGTTCTGAGCTAGAACGCTTAGAAGGTAGAAAGCTACTTTTGGCCGAGAAACAACAAAATGCTAGTCAGCAAATCTCACAGCTAAAAAAAGTGCTGGAAGAAGAACAACAGAAAGTCCAAACGCTAGAAGAGCAATTGAAAACTAATAGTAGTGCGAAATCAGAAAAACTAGCTCAACTCAAAGTACTTCGTGCCAAGAAAGTTCAAATCGATCATGTCTTAAGTAAATCGGCTTCTGAAATGGAAGAAGAAATTGAAGATTTGAAAAGTACTTATATCGATTTGTTAAATGAAGAAGCAACGATGAAAAATGAGATGAAGCATATGGAGCAGCAACTTCACTTTGAATTAGTTTCTTCTGAAAAAATGGTTGCAGATTATCAAGAAATCAAAGACGAATTAGAAAAACTAACGATCCGTAAAAATGAATTAGATCCATCATTAGCAACTTGTCAAAAGGAACTACAACAAAAACTTGCGGATTTTAAAACAAAACGAGAAGTTTCAGAACGATTGGAAGGCTCATTCGAAGAACAACAAACAATGCTTCAAAAAGCCTATCAAATGAAACATCAAATGCAAGCAAGAAGAGATTCATTGGAAGAGTTAGAGTCTGAGTTTTCAGGTTTTTTCCAAGGAGTTAAAGAGGTTCTAATTGCGCGTGATAAAAAGGAACTAAAAGGAATTCATGGAGCAGTTGCGGAGCTAATTCAAATACCGGAATCTTATATGACGGCTATTGATACTGCAATTGGACCTCAATCCCAACATATAATTACGGATAGTAGTCAGGATGCAAGGATTGCCATAGATTGGTTAAAGAAAAAAAGAGTCGGTCGAGCAACATTCCTGCCTCTGCAGGTCATGAAATCTCGTAAAGTAAACGAATTTACACTAAATTCTATTAAGGAACATCCGTCTTTTGTGAATACAGCAGATCAACTTGTAAATTATTCAGAAGGTTATCAAATTATTGTAGAAAATCTACTTGGCAATATTATTGTTGCCAAAGATTTAAAAGGAGCCAATGAAATGGCTGCCCGTCTGCAATATAAATTCCGTTTCGTTACGTTAGATGGGGATGTAGTAAATGCAGGAGGTTCTTTAACAGGAGGTTCTGTTAAACAGCAATCTTCTTTATTTACTCGTAAGGCGGAGCTTGAGCAACTTAATATTAAATTAGTGGAATTAGAAACATCCGTTTTGGAAGCGGAAGTTTCTGTTTCTAAAAGAAAAAAAGAAGTTCAAGATTTGAAAAAAGATTTAGAAGAAACACGACTCTCAGGTGAGCAATTACGAGAACTAGAACACAAACTGCTCTCAGAATCCAGGGAATGTGCAGCTATTATTTCTAGATTGACGAATCAGCTATTGGAATATGATGAAGAAAAAACAGAAAAAAGTCATCTCCATGAAGGATTAGTTCGGAAAAAAGAAAAAACAGTTTCTAGAAGTGCAGAGATTAACGAGTCATTGAATTCTATTCAGAAAACAATTGACGAATTGCAAACATTGAAACAACAATCGCTACTGGAAAAAGATAAATTCCAAAATGAATTAGGTGAATTACTATCTCTTATCGCGGTAGTCAATGAACAAATTTCTCAACTTGAGAAAGAAAATGTTTTGTTGGGTCAGTCTAGCATGGCAAGTTCGCAAAAAGTGGCAACCCTACAAAAGGAAATTTCCTGGTATGAAAATGATGACCAGGGTGAAACATCTCCTGAAGAACTCTTGAAACTAATTCAACACCATAAACAGACGAAAGAACATTTAGTTGTCCAAATTCAATCAGGTAAAACTAAGCGGACGGGTCTTGCTCAAACAATTTTACAGGCAGAAATTGCATCGAAACAATTGCAACAACAAGCTAATATACAACTTACGGAAGAGCGTACTTTAGACATAAAACAAAGTAAAGTAGAAGTAGAGATGAATACGTTACAAAATCATTTAGAAGAAACATATGAAATGACATTGGAACAAGCAGAGTGTGATTATCCATTTGAGATGGAAGAAGAATTGGCCCGTAAAAAGGTGAAATTATTGAAACGCTCTATTGAAGAATTAGGTCCGATAAACCTTAGTTCCATTCAAGAATATGATCAAGTAAATGAACGCCATTCATTTTTGACGGAACAAAGAGAAGATCTATTATCAGCTCAAGAAACACTACACGAGGTTATTAAAGAAATGGATGAAGAAATGACTATTCGTTTTGAAACAACCTTCAATGAAATTCAACGTCATTTCAAAGTGGTGTTCCGAGAATTATTTGGTGGTGGTCATGCAGATTTATTATTGACTGACCCTACCTCATTACTCGATACGGGTATCGATATATTAGCTCAACCTCCAGGGAAAAAACTTCAAAATCTTTCCTTGCTATCAGGTGGGGAACGAGCACTTACGGCCATCGCGCTGCTATTCTCTATTTTACGTACACGACCAGTTCCGTTTTGTATTTTGGATGAAGTGGAAGCCGCACTGGATGAAGCAAATGTAACTCGTTATAGCGATTATTTGAAGAAATTCAGTCATGATACACAGTTTATCGTTATTACACATCGTAAAGGAACAATGGAAGGTGCGGATGTCCTTTATGGTATTACCATGCAGGAATCTGGAATATCTAAATTAGTTTCTGTTAAATTAGAAGAGGAATTAGTAACTTAAAAGGAGTTTATTCATGAGCTTTTTTAAAAAATTCAAAGAGAAAATGTTAGGTTCTACACCAGAAGCGGAAGAGACAGTTTCGATTACTAATAAGTTTAAGGAAGGTCTTTCCAAAACAAGAAACCAATTTACGTCTAAGGTCAATGATCTAGTTGCCAAATATCGGAAAGTAGACGAGGACTTTTTTGAAGAACTAGAAGAAATTTTACTTCAAGCAGATGTAGGTTTTGAAACAGTTACTGAATTGATGGATTCGTTACGATTTGAAGTACAACGCAAAAATATTAAAGATACTTCCGGAATTCAATCGGTTATTTCTGAGAAATTAGTAGAGATTTATAATGCAGGAGAGGATGACGTAACGGAACTTCAACTAGAAGAAACTGGATTGTCTGTTATATTGTTTGTCGGAGTGAACGGTGTTGGTAAAACAACGACGATTGGAAAACTTGCCCATCGTTTAAAAGGGGAAGGGAAAAATGTTATGCTAGCTGCAGGAGATACTTTCCGTGCTGGGGCAATCGAACAGCTTCAAGTCTGGGGAGATCGAGTAGGAGTCGAAGTGATCAAGCAGTCTGAAGGCTCTGATCCTGCCGCTGTTATGTATGATGCTGTAAGAGCAGCTAAATCTCGTGGAGTCGATGTATTAATCTGTGATACTGCAGGTAGATTGCAAAACAAAGTAAACTTAATGAATGAGCTAGAAAAAATTCATCGTGTCATTTCTCGAGAGTTACCTAATGCTCCGCATGAAGTGCTACTAGCTCTTGATGCTACTACAGGGCAAAATGCACTTGTTCAAGCACAAACCTTTAAAGAAGTAACGAATGTAACAGGAATTGTTCTAACGAAGCTAGATGGTACAGCAAAAGGTGGTATCGTGCTCGCAATACGCAATAAACTTCATATTCCAGTGAAATTTGTTGGTCTAGGAGAACAGATGGATGATTTACAACCATTCGATGCGGAGAAGTATGTATATGGACTTTTTGCAGATGGATTGGATTTAGAAGAAGAGGAAGAGTCAGACAAGTAATTTTACTTGACAGATCTCTTTTTTCTTACTAAACTAGAGAATAACGATTGATTGTGCTCTAGCATAATCAATATGGTAGGGAGAGATGGGAATGATTGAAAAAACAACTCGCATTAATTTTCTCTTCGATTTTTACCAGGCTTTATTAACAGATAAACAGAGAAGCTATATGGAACTTTATTATTTAGATGATTTATCTCTTGGAGAAATTGCGGAGGAATATACTATTTCTAGGCAGGCAGTATATGACAATATACGTCGAACTGAAGCTATGTTGGAAGAATATGAGGCAAAGCTTAGTCTGTTTTCTAAATTTCAACGTAGACAAGAAACGGTGGAACAACTGCTTTCTCTTGTAAAAGATCAATCATCTGAAAAAGAACTAATTCAACTCATTAATCAATTAAAAGAATGGGATTAGGAGGCGAACGAGCATGGCATTTGAAGGATTAGCTGAGCGACTCCAAGGTACACTTCAGAAGATTAAAGGTAAAGGGAAAATTTCTGAAGCCGATGTAAAAGAAATGATGAAAGAAGTCCGATATGCACTTCTTGAGGCAGACGTTAACTTAAAAGTAGTAAAAGAATTCGTCAAAAAAGTATCGGATCGTGCCGTTGGGCAAGACGTGATGAAAAGTTTAACTCCTGGTCAACAGGTTGTTAAAATCGTTAAAGATGAATTGACCGAACTGATGGGTGGAGAACAAAGTCAAATTTCTTTCTCTACTAGACCCCCAACGGTTATTATGATGGTCGGTTTGCAAGGAGCAGGGAAAACAACAACTACAGGTAAATTGGCCAATGTCCTACGTAAAAAGTATAATAAAAAGCCATTATTAGTAGCTGCTGATATTTATAGACCAGCTGCTGTTCAACAATTGGAAACGATTGGAAAACAACTTTCATTACCTGTGTTTTCTTTAGGAACCGATATATCCCCGGTTGAAATAGCCAAACAGGCTATGGAACATGCGAAGGAAGAACATTATGATGTAGTCATTATAGATACTGCAGGGCGTCTTCATATTGATGAGACACTTATGCAAGAGTTAAAGGATATACGTGCGATTAAAGAGCCTGATGAGGTGTTTTTAGTGGTAGATGCAATGACTGGTCAGGATGCAGTCAATGTAGCGAATAACTTTAATGAAGCTATAGGTATTACTGGTGTTGTTTTAACGAAGTTAGATGGAGACACACGCGGTGGAGCTGCATTATCTATTCGCTCCGTTACTCAAAAACCGATTAAATTTGTCGGGATGGGTGAAAAACTGGATGCATTGGAGCCTTTCCACCCGGAACGAATGGCGTCTCGAATTTTAGGTATGGGTGATATGATGTCACTGATCGAAAAAGCCCAGGCAAATGTCGATGAGGATCGAGCGAAGGAATTAGAAGAAAAATTCCGCACGCAAAGTTTTACATTCGATGATTTCCTAGAGCAAATCGGCCAAGTGAAACAAATGGGACCATTAGACGAAATTCTAAAAATGCTTCCAGGTGCAGGTAAAATCAAAGGATTGGAAAATGCGAAGGTAGATGAAAAGCAGATGGATCGTGTAGAAGCCATCATCTATTCGATGACTACGCAAGAAAAAACAACGCCAGAGATTATTAATGGACCAAGAAAAAAGAGAATTGCTAAAGGATCTGGTACATCTATTCAAGATATAAACAGATTACTAAAACAATTTGAAGACATGAAAAAAATGATGAAACAAATGACCAACATGCAACAAAAAGGCAAGAAAAAGATGAAAATGCCTGGTTTAGACTCATTATTTAAATAAAAAATATAGGGTGTTAAGAAAAAACACTTTACAAACAAATCAAAGCTTGATAATATACTATCTTGTGTGAAACTATTCGGAGGTGCAATGAAAATGGCAGTAAAAATTCGTTTAAAACGTATCGGAGCAAAAAAGTCTCCTTTCTATCGTATTGTAGTAGCAGACTCTCGCGCACCGCGTGATGGTCGTCAAATTGAAACAGTAGGTACTTACAACCCACTTACTAAACCAGCTGAAGTTAAAATTAACGAAGAATTAGCGTTAAAATGGCTTCAAGATGGTGCGAAACCATCTGATACAGTTCGTAACTTGTTCTCAGAACAAGGAATTATGGAAAAATTCCATAACGCAAAACTCGGCAAATAATCGGAGGTGACAATGTGAAGCAGCTGATCGAAGCAATCGTTAAACCGATAGTTGATTATCCAGAAAATGTGAAGGTTGAAAAAGAAGAAAGTATAAACCGTATAGTTTATAAACTTTCTGTTCATCCTGAAGATATGGGAAAAGTAATTGGCAAACAAGGGCGTGTCGCGAAAGCAATTCGCACAATTGTTTACTCAGCAGCAGGCAGTCACCAAAAGAAAAAAACATATGTCGACATATTAGATTAAAGGAAGAACAATTTGTTCTTCCTTTTTTGATAGCTAAGAAAACATTATACTCAGTATATGTCTAGCTCCAAACGCCAGCGAAAGTATATAAAAATGTCCTGTTAACACTTGTTTAAGGGACTTGTAAGAATGAATAATCCTATGATTTCCGTTACAGGTGATGGAACGAAGGCTAAGAGCGCCACCTCGTGTGGCAACACCTTCGTGACCAACATCCTGTTGGCCTTCGCGGGCGTTGCCACAGCCTCCTCGCTTGGAAAACATATGCTCCTGCGGTTACTCGTCGCAAAGACATTACCCAAACAAAGTTTGGCCAATGGCTTCGCTGCGGGGTCTTCGCCTAACGCTTTTCCCACTGGAGTCGCCACCTTGCACTACAATCAATAAATGTGTAGTACTACACTAAAAGATTTGGCATAGATTTTCAGTAACATAAAAAGATTGGTCAAATTTTTAGCGGTCAATTCAAATCAATTGTAATCTGTTTTAAATTTAAAATGCTAACCAATAATAGATGAAGAATGCGGTATTTAATTTATACTATTAGGATAGAGAAAGACCGCTTATTTTATACGATATTGTATACAACTTTTCTTAATATTAAGTGGTTATTGTAGATTGTAGATTGTAGATTGTAGCGCAGGTCGGCGACTCCAGTGGGACAGCACGAGGGAGAGACTACAGGCTCGAGCCGTGCCCACGGAAAGCGTCCGACCGGAGCGGAAATCAATGGCATATCTAGGTTTATGTTTTGAACTAGGAGGTAATCTTATTGGAATGGTTTAATGTAGGTAAAATAGTAAATACACACGGTATTTGGGGAGAGATTCGAGTAATCTCTACGACAGACTTTGCAGACGAACGCTTTGAGGTTGGAAGTGAACTTGCTCTGCATAAAGCGGATGGCTCCAAACCAATTATCGTTAAAGTAGCAAGTCATCGCAGACATAAGAACTTTGAATTATTAACTTTTGAAGGATATGCGTTGTTGAAGGATGTTGAGGCATTTAAAAATGCTATTTTAAAGGTTTCTGAAAAGTATCTTTCGGAGCTAGAAGAAAATGAGTTCTATTTTCATGAAATAATTGGCTGTACAGTAGAATCTACTGAAGGTGAAATCATTGGAACTATAACAGAAATTATTCAAACAGGGGCCAATGATGTTTGGACAGTAAAACCGGAACAAGGTAAAAAAAACCACTATATTCCGTATATTGAGGATGTAGTGAAATCAATTGATATTGAACAGAAGAAAATTACTATAGAAGTACTGGACGGATTGTTGTCATGATGAACATCCACATTCTTTCTCTTTTTCCTGAAATGTTCACAGGTGTATTTAATTCATCGATTTTGAAAAAGGCTCAAGAAAAGAATGAAGTAGCAATAAATGTAGTGAATTTTAGAGATTACTCAGGCAATAAACACCATCAAGTGGATGACTATCCTTATGGTGGTGGAGCAGGAATGGTGTTGAAGCCAGAACCTATTTTTAATGCCCTAGAGGCTCTTCCGCCAAGTCAGGGACCAACAAGACGCATTATCCTGTTATGTCCACAGGGAGAGCGTTTTACGCAGAAAAAAGCAGAAGAACTTGCCCTAGAGGAAGAACTTGTTTTTATTTGTGGTCATTATGAGGGTTATGATGAACGAATTAGAGAGCATTTAGTAACAGATGAAATTTCTATAGGAGATTTTGTATTAACAGGTGGCGAGCTAGCAGCTATGACTGTAGTGGATAGTGTTGTGAGATTATTGCCTAATGTGTTAGGTAATGCAGAATCACATGAAAAAGATTCTTTTTCTACTGGTTTGTTAGAACATCCCCATTACACCCGTCCTGTGGAATTCCGTGGTTTTAAAGTTCCGGATGTATTAATGTCTGGAAACCATGCGGCAATTGATCGTTGGCGCAAAGAACAGTCATTAAAAAGAACGTTCACCCGTAGACCAGATTTATTGGAGCAGATAATATTGACTTCCGAAGAGGAACGTTTATTAAAAGAAATAAAAGGATAGTAATTTTGTAATAATTATTGCATCCAATAATTAGTTGTGTTATATTTTACTATGTGCTTTTATTAAAGTACTGATTTTGGATGTTCCGCTGCAACAGCAACTGTGTGTAAGAGCATTCTACAGAAGGAGAGAAAATGATGCAAAACATTATTTCAGAAATCACTAAAGAACAATTACGTTCAGACCTTCCAACGTTCCGTCCAGGGGACACAGTTCGTGTTCACGTTAAGATTGTTGAAGGAACTCGCGAACGTATCCAAATGTACGAAGGAGTTGTAATTAAACGTCGCGGTGGCGGAATTAGCGAAACTTTCACAGTTCGTAAAATTTCATCCGGTGTTGGTGTTGAACGTACATTCCCTGTACACACACCAAAAATTGCAAACTTAGAAGTTACTCGTCGTGGTAAAGTTCGTCGTGCTAAACTGTACTACTTACGTGACCTACGTGGTAAAGCTGCTCGTATTAAAGAGCGTCGTTAATAGTAAAAGCAAATGTTGTAGCGAAGGTGTTTCCACTTTTGCTACAACATTTTTTATTTTGACTTTGTCTAAAAAATTTTTAACTAGTGGGATATATTTCATGTCACACAAACAACGAGAAAAATGTACAATAGTTTTTGCTTGAAAAGAGTTTTCCTTGTACAATAAAGACAATAACTAAAGGGGGCAAGTTGATGGAACAAGTAAAAAAAGAAAAGAATGAATTATGGGAGTGGTCAAAAGCTCTATTAATTGCTTTTGGGCTAGCAGCAATAATTCGCTTCTTTTTATTTACACCTATCGTAGTAGACGGAGAATCGATGATGCCTACATTAGAGAATGGGGATCGTATGGTTGTCAACAAAATTGGCTATATGGTTGGTGAACCGGATCGCTATGACATAGTGGTATTCCATGCCCCAGAGCAAAAGAATTACATCAAACGTGTAATCGGGCTCCCTGGTGATCATGTAGAGTTTAAAAATGATCAATTATACGTTAATGGAAAAGCTATGGAAGAACCTTATTTGGATCAATATAAAAGTGAAATTACAGATGGTACACTTACAGAGGACTTCGCTATAGAAGGAACTCCTGCCGAAGTGGAGATAATCCCTGAAGGATATATTTTTGTTATGGGCGATAACCGAAGATATAGTAAAGACAGTCGACATATTGGACTAGTCGATATTGATGAAGTTATTGGTAATACGAATATTGTTTTTTGGCCTCTGAATGAAATCGGTTTTATTAAGTAAAAAGGAGGTGCACTATGACAATTCAATGGTTTCCTGGTCATATGGCCAAAGCGAGAAGAGAAGTAACCGAAAACTTAAAATTAGTGGATATTGTATTTGAATTAATAGATGCACGTTTACCTCTATCATCTAGAAATCCAATGATAGATGAAGTTATACATCAGAAAACAAGATTGCTCATATTAAATAAAATGGATATGGCAGATGAAATGCAAACTAAAAAATGGATTGCCTATTTTGAGGAAAAAGGGCATCCTGCGGTGGCAATTAACTCTTTAGAGGGAAAAGGGCTCCAAACCGTATTTAAGGCGGCAAAAGAGCTGTTAAAGCCTAAATGGGACCGTATGAAGGACAGAGGCATTAAACCTAGAGCAATTCGGGCAATGATTGTTGGTATCCCGAATGTGGGTAAATCCACGCTCATTAACCGATTTGCAAAGAAAAATATTGCCAGAACAGGTAATACACCGGGTGTAACGAAAAGGCAACAATGGATCAAGGTAGAAAGAGAAATTGAATTGTTAGATACACCGGGTATCTTATGGCCGAGATTTGAGGATCAGCAAGTGGGTTATAAACTTGCTCTTACAGGGGCTATTAAAGATGCAGTCATCAATATGGAAGATTTAGCTGTTTACGGCTTAAATTTTTTGCAGGACCACTATCCAAAGCGTATGGAAGAACGGTATCAGATTAAAGAAGTTAACAAAGATTTAGTAGAAACGTTTGACCATATAGGGAAGTTAAGAAGATGTTATACAAACGGAACCGAAATAGATTACGATCAAGTTTCGGAACTTATTGTTCGAGACGTTCGTAATCTAAATCTAGGTAGATTAACATTTGATTTTGTGGAAGAATATGACTGAATTATGAACCCCTTTTTGCCAAATGGTAAAAAGGGGTTTGTCTTTTCAGTAGAGTTTCCATTACATGTGGAGTTATTTAATTTTATACATATTTGCCGATACATAGATTAAGTGATAGAAAGTTGATGTGAATGTAATGTTAAGTTTAAAAGAAATAAAAGAAAAATTGGAGCAATCTTCAGGCACAGAAACGTGGATAACTGAGTTAGAGCAGGATGAAAGAATCGGTGCTCGAAAACTATGGACAAGTTGGAAAAGAAAACAACAACTCGTACTATTGGAGCGTCAAGCACATGAAGAAAAAATGGTATTTGATAGAAGTTATTGTTCTCGTGACAATGATTTAGTGGCAGGGGTAGATGAGGCAGGGCGCGGTCCTTTAGCAGGACCAGTAGTAACAGCGGCTGTCATACTTCAACAGAATACAGAAGATTTAATTGGCCTAGATGATTCTAAACAATTATCCAGAAATAAACGAAATGAATTAGCTACAACGATTAAACAAAAGGCAATTGCTTATAGTATCCACTTTCAATCAGTTGAAAAAATAGACGAGCTCAATATTTACGAAGCAACGAAACAATCCATGACAGAAGCTGTTTTGAGTTTAGAAGCAAGACCAAATGTCGTATTAGTAGATGCCATGAAATTGCCAATTGATATAGAAACACATTCCATTATAAAAGGTGATGCAAAAAGCTTAGCAATTGCTGCGGCATCTATATTAGCTAAAACGGCTCGAGACGAATATATGGATCAATTACATGAGCAATTTCCTATGTATTTATTTAACAAGCATGCTGGTTATGGCACAAAGCTACATATCGAAATGATAGAACAATATGGGCCCACCCAGCATCATCGAACAACATTCGAACCGATTAAGTCTATATTAAGAATGAGGTGATTACGTGAATTCTACATCTTTTTCAATTATCCAATCACAAGGAACTTCTGCCATAAACTCTCCATTTCAAGTACCTATGAAGGAAGGTCAAGTAGTTCACGGTACGATTAAAAAATTGTACCCAAACCAAACGGCAGAAGTACAAATAGGCAATCAAAAAGTAATAGCTAAATTAGAGACTCCGCTAAAAGCTGGAGATTCTCATTTTTTTCAAGTTGAAAAATCGGCACCTGAATTACAGTTAAAAGTAGTTACCGGCCCTCTCACGCAGGGAAATTCCATAGCACAACAAGGCCAACAATTATTACTAGCCATGAATTTGCCAAAAACAACTGAAATGCAAGCAGCTATTCAGTTTTTTATGAAACAACAACTACCCGTTTCTAAAGAGACATTGATGCAAGTAGAACAATTATTAAAGCAACTGCCAAAAGATATGACGATGAAAGCTGCGCTCGAGACTATTCAAAAAATGGTGGATATGAAACTTCCTTTAACAGCATCCATGCTACAGACGGTAACTAGCGGAAAATCGACTGACGGACTGCATAATATCCTTCAAAATTTACAAACTCAATTACAGCTGGATCAAACAGTGTCGCCAGCATTAAAAAATAATATCCTTGAGAATTTAGTGAAATTAGCAGAGCCATTCATTGGGCCAGTAGCTGGAGCAATGCTTGGGAAGCAAGTAGAAATCCTTCAAAACCAGCAGCAACCACTATCTTCTCGCTTACCGATGTTACAACTTTTAAAAGAATCTAGTGTTTTGCCAACCACTGCAAGTCTTGCGAATCCTACTCCGATTTCTGGTCAGCAGGCAGTTGTGAATTCAGCTGGTGAATTATTATTAAAGCTTGGTCAGGCTCCTCCATCAGAAAAAGGACAAGTGTTAGAACAATTACGAAATTGGGTAAGTCAGCAGCCTTCTTTAACGTCCACCCAAAAAACTGAAGTACTGGCTTTATTAAAAAATGATAGTCAACCTAACCAACTACAAGCAGTCAATAATGCATTGACAAAAGTATTTGCAGAGCAAAGTCAACAAGCGATATTCTCAAAGGATTTGAATGGGTTAACCCCCAAGGAACATTTGGTGTCATTGCTAGGGAAAGGGACTACCGTAGAATCGATTGCACAAACTTTACAACAAGTAACAAATAATAGTAAAAATCCTACAAGTAGTCCTTTATTAACTCAAACTATCGTACAAGCAGAACAACATGTTATACAGCAGCTAGATGGAAAAGCATTCGAGCATGCTATGAAAGAGGTATTAAAAACGCTTGGATTTGGTTATGAAGCGAAGCTAGGGAGTAATAGCGAAGAAATAAGACAATTAGCTTCTCAATTAAAGCCACAAATAGTGGAGTTATTACAAAACCAAACCATTTCTTCTACGATCAGAGATAGTGCCGAAACAGTCCTTGCCCGCATGAATGGATTACAAATACTATCCAATGAAAATGGACCCCAGCACCAATTGCTAATGCAAGTTCCATTAGAATTTTTAGGCAAAAAAATGGATGCTACACTTGAGTGGAATGGTCGTATGAAAGAAGACGGTAAAATTGACGCTGATTTTGCTAGAATAATGTTTTATTTGCAACTAGATACTTTAGAAGAAACGGTAGTAGATATGCAGGTGCAAAATAGAATAGTATCGATTACTTTATATAATAATGATGTGCAGTTAAGTTCGTTAGCTGAAAAGTATAAAGAAACAATAAAGAATGGATTATCATCTGTCGGCTATCAGCTATCTGGAGTATTCATAAAAACATTCGAGCAACAAAAAATGACAGCGGCATTAAAATCGAAAGCAAACACGGTTGATGTGCAAGGAGTAGACATTCGTATATGAAAGAGGAAAGATATACTCGAAAAGAAGCGGTAGCAATAACATATAATCCAGGGGTAAATGATGCACCAAAAATAGTTGCCAAAGGAAAAGGGAAAATAGCAGAAAATATTTTGGCAAAAGCGGAAGAGTTTAATGTACCGGTTCAGGAGGATGCGAGTTTAGTAGAACTTCTTGGACAATTAGATATCAATCAATCTATTCCAGAGGAGCTATATCAGGCTGTGGCTGAGGTCTTTGCTTATGTTTATAAAATAGATAAAGAAAAAGGAAACCAAGGTTAATATTCCGGTTGGTAAACTGAATATTCTCTATTTTACGCAAATGCTAGACTTTTGTGGACAAGTTGTGACACTTTGAATACAATTGAAAGGTAGTAAATTACTTGACTTAAGTTTGATTGGAGGATGTAAGATGAATATCCATGAATATCAAGGTAAACAACTCCTTAGACAATATGGCGTAGCGGTTTCTAACGGAATTGTAGCTTTCTCACCAGATGAGGCAGTGAAAGCAGCAAAAGAATTAGGATCAAGCGTTATTGTTGTAAAAGCTCAAATTCACGCAGGTGGACGAGGTAAAGCTGGTGGAGTTAAAATCGCAAAAAATCTAGATGAGGTACGTGAATACGCGAAGGAACTATTAGGTAAAGTACTTGTTACTCACCAAACTGGCCCTGAAGGTAAAGAAATTAAACGTTTACTGATCGAAGAAGGAAGCGACATCAAGAAAGAATACTATGTAGGGTTAGTTTTAGACCGTTCAACTTCTCGTGTTACATTAATGGGCTCTGAAGAGGGCGGTATGGACATTGAAGAAGTGGCTGCAAATTCTCCTGAAAAACTTTTCTATGAAGAAATCGATCCAGTTGTAGGCTTAACAGGCTTCCAAGCACGTCGTATGGCATTTAATATGAATATCCCAGCTAAACTAGTGAATAAAGCAGCTAAATTTATGCTTGGATTATATCAAGTTTATAAAGAAAAAGATGCTTCAATCGTTGAAATCAACCCATTAGTAGTAACTACTGATGACGATGTTTTAGCGCTTGATGCAAAATTCAACTTCGATGGTAACGCATTATATCGTCATAAAGATATTTTAGAAATGCGTGATTATGATGAAGAGGATCCAAAAGAAATTGAAGCTTCAAAATATGACCTAAGCTATATTTCATTAGACGGAAATATCGGTTGTATGGTTAATGGTGCAGGACTAGCTATGGCAACAATGGATACGATTAGCTATTACGGCGGTTCACCCGCAAACTTCCTTGACGTTGGGGGCGGCGCGACAGCTGAAAAAGTAACAGAAGCATTCAAAATCATCCTTTCTGATAAAAACGTAAAAGGCATTTTTGTTAATATCTTCGGTGGTATTATGAAGTGTGACATTATCGCTGAAGGTGTTATTATTGCAGCGAAAGAACTAGGTCTAGTAGTACCACTTGTAGTTCGTTTAGAAGGTACTAACGTAGAATTAGGTAAAAAACTATTAAATGAATCAGGCTTAAATATCGTTGCTGCAGATTCAATGGCAGACGGTGCTCAAAAAATCGTTAATCTTGTAGGATAAGAAAGGCAGGGACAAAAAGTGAGCATATATATTAATAAAGATACTAAAGTAATTGTACAAGGAATTACGGGCTCAACTGCTCTTTTCCATACAAAGCAAATGTTAGAATATGGAACTAAAATCGTTGCTGGGGTAACACCTGGTAAAGGTGGAACAGAAGTAGAAGGAGTGCCAGTTTTCAATACAGTGGAAGACGCTGTTAAAGCTACTGGCGCTAATGTTTCTGTAATTTATGTTCCAGCACCATTTGCTGCAGATGCGATTTTAGAAGCTGTTGATGCTGATTTAGATATGACTATTTGTATAACGGAGCATATCCCAGTGCTCGACATGGTTAACGTTAGACGTTACATGGAAGGCAAGAAAACTCGTCTAGTTGGACCAAACTGCCCAGGTGTTATTACTGCAGATGAATGTAAAATTGGTATTATGCCAGGCTACATCAACACTAAAGGCCATGTAGGAGTAGTTTCTCGTTCAGGGACTCTAACTTATGAGGCTGTTCTACAATTAACTGATGCAGGTATCGGTCAATCTACTTCTGTAGGTATTGGTGGAGATCCGGTTAACGGAACAAACTTCATCGATGTTCTAAAAGAATTCAATGATGACCCTGACACATATGCAGCAGTAATGATTGGGGAAATTGGTGGAACTGCAGAAGAAGAGGCAGCTGAATGGATTAAAGCTAATATGACAAAACCTGTCATTGGATTCATCGGTGGTCAAACTGCACCTGAGGGTAAACGTATGGGTCATGCTGGAGCTATTATTTCTGGTGGACAAGGCACGGCAGAAGGAAAAATCAAAGCAATGGAAGCAGCTGGCATGAAAGTTGCGGCAACTCCATCTGTTATTGGTGAAACTTTAATCGAAGCAATTAAAGAAGCAGGTATTTACGATTCTTGTAAAACACATTAAGATAAAAGTACGGCACATCAACCGGTGTTGCCGTATTTTTTTTAAATATCCCACGCACGAATGGACAAATATTACTAAACTAGTCATATAAATAAGGAGGAAACCAATGAATAATGATCAATTTACTAACCGTTTTTTAGCTTTACATTATATTTTTCCGGTGCCACTAAATAAGTTATTCCCATTACTTGAATATGATCCTGAACTATCTAAATTAGAAAAGATATCCCCGCAATTATTGTCGAAACTATGTAAAATAACCCTCGAACGCGCTATTAAACTACAAAAAATGTTTCAAGAATTTGTCGAAACTCCGATGATTCAAATGTATGAAAAGCAATCGATTACCCCCATTCTTTTTTCCGATCCCAACTATCCTAAAAGTCTATTAAATTTATATGATCCTCCAGCCGCGATATACGTAAAAGGTAAAATTGAATTACTTTCCAACCCTAAAAAAATAGCAATTATTGGTTCTAGAGAGGCAACGGATTATTCCGCCGAAAGTATCAAAACTATACTCCCCCCATTAATAAACGAAGAGTATGTAATTGTTAGTGGTCTTGCAAAGGGAGCAGATACTTTAGCTCATGAAATAACGATGAACTTAGGTGGCAAAACGATTGCAGTTCTAGGAACAGGATTATTTCATGTATACCCTAAACAAAATATTAAATTGGCTAATGAAATGGTGAAAAATCAGTTATTATTGACAGAGTACCCTCCGTATATAACACCACAGAAGTGGAATTTTCCTATGAGAAATAGAATTATTAGTGGACTTTCCAAAGGTGTCGTTATTACAGAAGCGACAAAAAAGAGTGGTACAGTTTCCACTATGGAGCATGCATTAGAAAATGGTAAGGAGATTTTTGCAATTCCTGGATCTATCCACTCTCCACTTTCTGTAGGTCCGCATATGCTTATATTAGAGGGTGCCAAGCCAGTTTGGGACGGCCATCAAATACTGGAAGAATTAATTAAATAAAAAACAAAAAAATGAAAAGTCTTGCTTTTATAAGAAAACTGTTATACATTTTGCAACAGGTATTTGTTTTGTAGATTAAAGCGAGTTACCTTCTATAAGGAGGCAGATTTATGTCGGATTATTTGGTAATTGTTGAATCACCAGCAAAGGCAAAAACAATAGAAAAATATCTTGGAAAGAAATATAAAGTGAAAGCATCGATTGGTCACGTACGTGATCTACCTAGAAGTCAAATGGGTGTCGATACGGAAAATAACTACGAACCAAAGTATATAACAATTAGGGGTAAAGGCCCTGTACTACAAGAATTAAAAACAGCAGCAAAAAAAGCGAAGAAAATTTATCTCGCGGCTGACCCTGACAGAGAAGGGGAAGCAATTGCATGGCATTTGGCAAAAGCTTTAAATGTTGATATTGAATCAGATTGCCGGGTAGTATTCAATGAAATTACAAAAGAGGCAATACTAGAATCCTTTAAACACCCTAGACCAATAAATACGGATTTAGTAGATGCTCAGCAAGCAAGAAGAATTTTAGACAGACTGGTAGGATACAATATAAGTCCAATTTTATGGAAAAAAGTTAAAAAAGGACTTTCAGCAGGACGTGTTCAATCGGTAGCTCTTCGTTTAATTATGGATCGAGAAAATGAGATAAATAATTTCACACCAGAAGAATACTGGACAATTGAAGGGCAATTCGATAAAAGCAAGAAAGCATTCGATGCTCTCTATTATGGCAGTGAAAAAGAAAAACGTAAGCTTACGAATGAACAAGAAGTAAAAGAAGTGTTAACATTAATTAAAGGTAAAAAATTTGAAGTTGCCAATGTAGTGAAAAAAGAACGCAAACGTAATCCAGCTCTTTCATTTACTACATCCTCGCTTCAACAGGAAGCTGCTAGAAAGCTGAATTTTAGAGCTAGAAAAACAATGATGCTTGCACAGCAATTATATGAAGGAATTGACCTAGGCAAAAAACAAGGTATAGTCGGGTTAATTACTTATATGCGTACAGATTCAACAAGAATCTCTGAGAGTGCAAAGGCAGATGCACAGGAATATATTAAAAATGAATATGGTTCGGAATACATTTCGACGAAGGAAGCAGAAAAGCAATCGAAGAAATCACAAGATGCCCACGAAGCTGTTCGACCTACCAGTGTATTAAGAACCCCAAATGAAGTTAAAGCAATTCTATCTCGTGACCAACTAAAGTTATACAAATTAATATGGGAACGTTTTTTAGCTAGTCAAATGGCATCAGCTATACTAGACACCGTAGCCGTTGACCTTAAAAACGGGGAAGTTTACTTTAGAGCAAATGGTTCTCAAGTTAAATTTCCAGGATTTATGAAGGTGTATGTGGAAGGTTCGGATGATCAAACAGATGATAAGGACAAGCTATTACCGATTCTAGAGGTCGGAGATAAGGTCAATGCATTGTCCATTGATCCGAAGCAACATTTTACTCAACCTCCTCCAAGATACTCGGAAGCAAGACTTGTGAAAACACTAGAAGAGATAGGGATAGGTAGACCCTCTACTTATGCTCCAACTTTAGATACGATTCAAAAACGAGGATATGTAGCTTTAGAAACGAAGCGTTTTGTTCCTACTGAGCTTGGAACAATTGTCCATCATCTCGTATTGGAGTTCTTCCCTCAAATTTTAGATATAGAGTTTACTGCCCAGATGGAAAGAGATTTGGATAGTGTAGAAGAGGGACATGTTAAATGGGTGGAAGTAATTGATGGCTTCTATCAAGATTTTGAGAAGCGTGTCATTTATGCAGACGCTGAGATGGAAAAAATTGTTATTAAAGATGAACCAACAGGAGAAGATTGTGAAAACTGTGGTTCACCAATGGTGTATAAATTAGGGCGATACGGTAAATTTATGGCTTGTAGCAACTTCCCCGAATGTCGCAATACAAAGGCAATTATCAAGGAAATAGGTGTCCCTTGCCGATCGTGTGAAGAGGGTCAAATAGTAGAAAGAAAAAGTAAAACAAAGCGGTTGTTTTATGGCTGTAACCAATATCCAACATGTGAATTCGTTTCATGGGATAAGCCGATAGCCCGACCATGTCCAAAATGTAATGAAATGTTAGTAGAGAAGAAATTGAAAAAAGGTATACAAATACAATGTGTTGCGTGTGATTATAAAGAAGATCCGCAAAGTTAGAAAGAAGGCTACGACATGACTGAAATAGTAAACGTTATTGGTGCAGGACTTGCAGGAAGTGAAGCAGCGTGGCAAATAGCAAAAAGAGGTATAAATGTACGTCTTTACGAAATGCGACCTGTTAAACAAACCCCTGCGCATCATACGGACAAATTTGCTGAATTAGTATGCTCCAATTCACTTAGAGCGAATAACTTAACTAATGCTGTAGGCGTTATTAAAGAAGAAATGCGTATGTTGGACTCGATTATTATACAATCAGCAGATAATAGTAGTGTGCCTGCTGGAGGTGCACTTGCAGTTGACAGACATGATTTCTCCGGAAAAGTTACAGAAGCTATACGTAACCATCCGTTAATAGAAATTGTCAATGAGGAAGTAACAGAAATCCCAGAAGGCATCACTATAATAGCGACTGGCCCATTAACTTCTCCAGCTCTTGCGGAAAAGGTAAAAGAGCTGACTGGTCAAGATTACTTGTATTTTTATGATGCTGCGGCTCCGATCGTAGAAAAAGATAGCATTGATATGGATAAAGTTTATCTGAAATCCAGATACGACAAAGGGGAAGCTGCTTACTTAAATTGTCCGATGACTGAGGATGAGTTTAATCGCTTTTACGATGCTTTGGTAGCTGCGGAAGTTGTACCATTAAAAGAATTTGAAAAAGAAATTTTCTTTGAGGGCTGTATGCCTGTTGAGGTAATGGCTGGGCGTGGTCGTAAGACATTGTTATTTGGGCCGATGAAACCGGTAGGATTAGAAGATCCCAAAACAGGGGAACGTCCATATGCAGTAGTTCAGCTTCGACAAGATGATGGTGCGGGTACACTTTATAATATTGTTGGCTTCCAGACACATTTGAAATGGGGACCACAAAAAGAGGTATTGAAACTAATACCTGGTCTTGAAAACGTGGAGATTGTGCGTTACGGTGTTATGCATCGTAATACGTTCATTAATTCGCCATATGTCCTAGAACCAACTTATCAGTTAAAAGCAAATAAACAAATTTTCTTTGCTGGTCAAATGACAGGTGTAGAAGGTTATGTAGAGTCAGCGGGTAGTGGATTATTGGCTGGCATTAATGCAGCTAAACTAGCTAAAGGTGAAGATTTAGTCGTATTTCCGGCTGAAACAGCACTTGGAAGCATGGCAAGATATATAACAGAAGCGAACCCAAAAAACTTCCAACCGATGAATATTAATTTTGGTTTATTCCCTGACTTACAGCCAAAAGTTAGAGATAAAAAAGTGAAAACCGAACAATTAGCAAATAGAGCACTGACAACAATTCGAAATTTTATGAAAAGTACTGCGTTATAATTGCTAAAAGCCTCTCAAAAGTTGTATACTTTTAGAGGCTTTTATAATGCAGATATATTGGAGTGGAGTTGATAATCATCATAGGGTTAGAAGAACTTCATGCTTTTATGGAATACATACAATTAGAAAGAAATTATTCGAATCATACAGTACAAGAGTACGATAAAGATATAAAGCAGTTTCTGTCTTTTTTAAAAATAGAGGGAGTAACTGATTTAAATGAGGTTGAATATATTCATGCCCGATTATATGTGACGAAGTTATATGATGAGAAACTAGCGAGAACTACTATTTCTAGAAAGATATCCTCTATTCGTTCTTATTATAAATTTCTTCATAAAGAATATAATATTCGAGACGACGCATTTCAATCTCTGTTTCATCCAAAAAAAGAAAAAAAACTTCCTCATTTTTTTTATGAAGAGGAAATGGAGCAGTTGTTTGAAGGGAATAAAGGAACTGATTCTTTATCCATCCGAAATATTGCCATATTAGAACTGTTATATGCGACTGGAATACGTGTCAGTGAACTTACATCGATTGAACTTCGTCATATAGATAGTAGCTATGGTGTCGTTCGAGTAATGGGAAAAGGCAGAAAAGAGCGGTATGTACCTGTAGGTGATTATGCATTAGCAGCAATAGATGATTATTTATTGAACAGTAGACCAAAGCTAATGAAGAAAACTTCGCATACATTTATCTTCGTCAATAGTCGAGGAGAGCACTTAACAACAGACGGTGTAAGATATATCCTAAACCAAATGTTGAAAAAAGCTTCTATAAATTCAACTATTTATCCACATATGCTGAGACATACATTTGCTACGCATTTATTGAATAATGGAGCAGATCTTAGAAGTGTGCAGGAGCTATTAGGACATTCCAGCTTATCTTCCACACAAATCTACACACATGTTACAAAAGAGCATTTACGTAAAACGTATATGAATGCGCATCCGCGTGCGTAAATATTGGAGGTAATTAAGTTGGGTAATATACATGCAACCACGATATTTGCAGTTAGTCACAAAGGTAGCCAGGCAATGGCAGGAGATGGCCAAGTGACTTTAGGTAACCAAGTAGTGATGAAACATACTGCCAAAAAGGTTAGAAGACTTTTTAACGGTCAAGTTGTGGCAGGTTTTGCTGGCTCTGTAGCAGATGCTTTTACGCTTTTTGAAATGTTTGAAGGAAAGCTTTTAGAGTATAATGGAAATTTACAAAGAGCGGCAGTTGAGCTTGCCAAACAATGGCGAGGAGATAAAATGCTCCGTCAATTGGAGGCAATGCTTCTAGTGATGGACAAAAATAGTTTATTACTTGTTTCTGGAACAGGAGAAGTCATTGAGCCAGATGATGGGATTTTAGCTATTGGTTCTGGTGGCAATTTTGCGTTAGCAGCTGGCAGAGCTTTAAAGCAATTTGCCGGAGAGAATATGACAGCAGCAGAAATTGCAAAAGCAGCCCTAACTACAGCTGCAGATATATGTGTCTTTACAAACCATCAAATTATTGTGGAGGTATTAGGTGAATGAAAGAAACAAACTTAACCCCAAAACAAATTACCGAGCATTTAAATAAATACATCGTTGGTCAGGACGCTGCAAAAAAAGCAGTTGCCGTTGCACTTCGAAATCGGTATCGTCGACAATTATTGGATGACGAGATGAAAAACGAAGTAATCCCGAAAAATATTCTAATGATTGGACCTACAGGAGTAGGTAAAACTGAAATTGCTAGAAGAATTGCTAAACTAACAAATGCTCCCTTTATAAAAGTGGAGGCAACTAAGTTTACTGAAGTAGGGTATGTTGGTCGAGATGTCGAGTCTATGGTAAGAGATCTAGTAGAAGCAGCTATCCGAATTGTCCGAGAAGAAAAGATGGAAGAAGTAAAAGAACAGGCAATTCGATTGGCAAACGACGCTATTGTCAAACTTCTTGTTCCTTCTTTGAAGAAAAAAAGTGCTAACTCTAATCCATTTGAAGCATTATTCGGAGGAAAAGATGAAGATACTACTGATGTAGAAGATACAGATGTACGTTTAAAACGCTCGCAAATTGCCGAAGATCTAAGAGATGGCAAATTGGAAGAAGAGTTTATAACTGTGGAGGTTGTTGAACAATCACCCTCGCTGTTTGATGCTTTACAGCCAGCTGGTATGGAGAGTATGGGGATGAATATGCAGGACGCCTTGTCTAATCTAATGCCAAAGAAAAAGAAAAAACGTAAGTTGAAAGTAAAAGACGCACGCAAAGTATTAATGCAGGAAGAAGCGAGCAAATTAATAGACAAAGATGAACTTTCCCAAATAGCAATTGAAAAGACAGAACAAACGGGAATCATATTTATCGATGAAATGGACAAAATAGCAAGTAAAAATGGATCTGGTTCTTCCGCGGATGTTTCACGAGAAGGTGTCCAACGAGATATTTTACCAATTGTAGAAGGATCTACAGTTAATACTAAGTATGGAGCTGTAAAAACAGATTATATTTTGTTTATAGCAGCGGGGGCCTTCCATACTGCTAAGCCGTCCGATTTAATACCTGAGCTTCAAGGTCGTTTTCCGATTCGTGTCGAATTAGAAAAACTGACAAAAGAAGACTTTGTTCGTATTTTAAAAGAGCCTCGCCAATCTCTTATTAAACAATATGAGGCTTTATTGGAGACGGAGGGAGTTACAATCACCTTCTCTGATGAATCCATTGAAAGAATTGGTGAAATCGCTTATGAGGTTAATCAGGAGACCGATAATATAGGAGCGAGACGTTTACACACAATTCTAGAGAAGATTTTAGAGGAGCTTTCTTTTGAAGCTTCTGACATTTCGCCGGCTCATATTCAAATTACTCCTGCATATATTGACGGTAAACTTGACAATATTGTGAAAAACAGAGATTTATCGCAATTTATTTTGTAAAATCAAATCGTATTAGTATCTAAAACAATTAAAAACCTTTAGAATATTAAAATAAACAAGGAAATTAAATGGAGGATTATATTAATGAATTTATTAACTAAAACAAGAAAAATTAACTCGATGTTACAAGCATCTGCTGGTAAGCCAGTAAACTTTAAGGAAATGGCTGCTCAATTAAGTGATGTAATCGAATGTAATGCTTTCATCGTATCTAGAAAAGGAAAATTATTGGGATTTGAAGTTCATCAACAAATCGAAAATGAGCGTATGATTAAAATGATGGAAGAGCGTCAATTCCCAGCACAATACACGAAAAACCTTTTTCACGTGGATGAAACATCTTCCAATTTAGATGTTTATAGTGAGCATTCTGTGTTCCCAGAAGAAAACCGTGAGTTATTTAAAGACGGTTTAACAACAATTGTTCCAATCATTGGTGGCGGGGAACGCTTAGGTACATTAATCCTAGGGCGCCTTAAAAAAGATTTTGAAGATGATGATTTGATACTTGGTGAATATGGTGCAACAGTTGTTGGGATGGAAATCCTACGTGAAAAATCAGAGGAAATTGAAGAAGAAGCTCGCAGTAAAGCAGTTGTTCAAATGGCTATCAATTCATTGTCATACAGCGAACTTGAAGCAATCGAACATATCTTTGAAGAGTTAGATGGTAGTGAAGGTCTCTTAGTAGCATCTAAAATTGCTGATCGCGTAGGAATTACAAGATCAGTTATCGTAAATGCACTTCGTAAACTAGAAAGTGCAGGAGTAATTGAGTCGAGATCACTTGGGATGAAAGGAACTTATATCAAAGTATTAAATGATAAGTTTCTTGGAGAATTAGCGCAACTTAAAATGAAATAATTAATATATATTAAATTCTCTTCCTCATTATGTGGAAGAGAATTTTTTTATTGACGAAAAATAGTAAAAGTTATTAGTCGTTTTATGCTAATAAGATGTGAGTAAACAGTAAATTGACCAAAATTGACATGAAATGTCGACAATTATCAAATAAAAAGGTGTAAAGACCTATTAAAAAGATAAAAATTTAATAGACACAATGTTACATAAACATTACAATTAAAATATTATGATAATCTAAGAAAATTATTAAAAAATATGTCGAATACTATTTTTATAATGAGGTGAGAAAATGAGTATATTTGGTGGTGCAATTTCAAGTTTAGAACAAGGCTTGGGTTTCTCAGCGACAAAACAAAAGGCGATTGCGCAAAATATAGCAAATGTCGACACTCCTAACTATAAAGCGAAAAGTGTCAGTTTTAGTGAATACTTATCTAGTGCAAAACACTCCACTATTTCTGCACATAGAACGCAAGTAAAACATATAGATTTCCATACAAATTCCAGTACATACGGTGTGTTCGATTATGCCAATTATAGATATAACCACAATGGGAATGGTGTTGACATGGATAAAGAACAAGCAAACTTAGCAACCAATCAAATCTACTATAATGCATTAATAGATAGAATGAGTGGCAAGTTAAATACATTACAAACTGTTATTAAAGGAGGAAGATAATTATGTCCATATTTCATGGTATGAATACAACTGCATCAGCATTAACTGCTCAGCGGCTAAGAATGGACGTAATTTCCTCCAATATGGCAAATGTAGATACTACTCGGGCTAAACTAGTAAATGGTGAGTGGCAAGCATATAGAAGAAAGTCTGTTACATTAAAGCCTTTAGAAGGTCAATTTTCAAGTTTTTTAAATGTGGCCATGGGTACCTCAAACAATAGGAGTGTTGGTAATGGAGTAAAAGTGAGTGGTGTAAAAGAAGATACGGAAACTCCTTTTAAATTGCTATATGATCCGACACATATTGATGCAAATGAAGATGGGTACGTCGAAATGCCGAATGTCGATCCTTTAAGAGAAATGGTTGATTTGATATCAGCTACAAGATCCTATGAAGCCAATGTAACGGTTTTTAATGCAAACAAAGCTATGTTGTCTAAGGCATTAGAAATAGGAAAATAAGAAAGAAGGTATAGTTTAAATTGTCAATTGAATCCATATCATTATTTAATCCTTCACAAATAAGCCCAGTTTCGACAACTTCAAAGCTAAGTCCTGCAGAGGCTCAAACTGGTTTTGGTGATTTTTTAAAAACTGCCATTCAATCTGTAAATGAAAATCAAAAAGCATCCGATATAGCTACCGAAAAGCTAATAAATGGTGGGGACATCGAGTTACACGATGTAATGATTGCTTCTCAGAAAGCAAGTATTACATTAAATGCGACATTAGAAATTAGAAACAAAGTTGTAGAGGCATATCAAGAAATAATGCGTATGCAAGTGTAACCTCTCTCGGTTATCGCTAAATATATAGAGCAAAAATATTCACCATAACCGGAGGATAATAATGAATGAACGTATAAAAAAAATGACGAGCGATGTAACCACTTTTTGGAGAAGTCGCACTAAAATGCAAAAAGGAACAATGGTCGGTAGTGTAGTAGGAATTATCATTCTAGCTACCGTTATTACTTTAATGATGAATAGAACTAACTTTGTTCCGCTATATACAGATGTATCTCCATCTGAAATTGGACGTATTAAAGAAACATTAGATGCACAAGGAGTGCTCAATGAAATTGCTCCAGGTGGAACGTCCATCCTAGTACCAGCTGAGCAAGTAGATGCATTATTAGTACAACTAGCAGCAGAAGGTTATCCAGAGTCAGGTATGATCGACTATAGCTTCTTTTCCCAAAACGCTGGATTTGGTATGACTGATAATGAATTTAATGTCCTAAAACTGGCTTCCATGCAAACCGAACTTGCGAAATTGATTAAGGGTGTGGAAGGGGTAAAGGATGCCCAAGTAATGATTACCTTACCTGAAGCAGGAGTATTTCTATCACAAACCAATGAAACTGCAAGTGCCGCGATCGTTCTAAATACAAAGGCAGGGTATAAATTTACAGACTCACAGATTCTGTCCTTATATAACCTAGTATCCAAGTCAATTCCTAACTTAGCACCAGAAGATATCAGCATTAGAAACCAGTACTTAGAATACTTTGACCTAGAACAAGCAAATACAAATACAGCCGGTGCAGATGTAAGCGATCAAATGTCTATTAAGAAAACAATTGAGCGTGATTTACAGCGTCAGGTACAAACAATGTTAGGTACTTTAATGGGACAAGACAAAGTTGTAGTATCTGTAACGACAGATATTGACTTTAAACAGGAAAATCGAGAAGAAAATTTAGTAGAACCTGTGGATGAAGAGAATATGGCTGGAATTGAAATTAGTGCGCAACGTATTTCTGAAACCTTTACCGGGGAGAATCCAGTAGCGGGAGGTACTCCAACTGCAGAGGATGCAACTGATAATTTTACCAACTATGTGGAAGGTTCCACATCAAATGGTGATTATGAGCGATTAGAAGACACCATTAATAGTGAAGTAAATCGAATCCGAAAAGAAATAGTAGAGAGTCCCTATAAAATTAGAGATATAGGTATTCAAGTGATGGTGGAACCACCTGAACCTGACGATTTAGCTTCTATGCCTGACGGTGTCGAACAAGATATAGAGCAAATTCTTTCGACAATTATCCGAACTTCTATCGATGAAGAAGCAGGTGGAGAATTGACTGAGGAATTACTACAGGAAAAAATTGTTGTATCTGTACAACCGTTTAACGGCAAAGCAGCGACAGTGGCAAGTACACAATCGACTATTCCTTGGTGGATATATGTAATTGGTGGAATTTTACTTGTTGCAATTATACTTCTAGTTGTATCCTTACTTCGCTCTAGAAAAACAGATGAGGAAGAAATGTTTATTTTAGAAGAGCAACGAGAAGAACTTAGTGTAGATGATATAAACACAGAAAAAGAAACGGAATCGACTCTAAGAAGAAAACAACTAGAGAAAATGGCGAAAGATAAGCCGGAAGAATTTGCGAAGTTATTACGTACTTGGATAGCAGAGGATTAACTTTATTTGCAGAATAAAGTTAAAGCCTCCGGCGGATGTCACAGATTTTGAAAGGAGTTAACCCGGAAAACCGGGTTCAAAATCTGGACGCAATTGCGCCGAGGCGCAATTGATTGGAGGGACGGCTATGATTAAAAAAGAAAAAGATTTAAGTGGTAAACAAAAAGCCGCGCTCTTATTAATTTCTCTCGGACCTGAAGTGTCTGCTTCTATTTATAAACATTTAAATGAAGAAGAAATTGAGCGTTTAACTCTTGAAATATCAGGTGTAAAAAAAGTAGAGCCTGAAATTAAAGAAGGTATAATAGAAGAATTTCACACTATAGCTTTAGCACAGGACTATATTTCTCAGGGTGGTATTGGATACGCAAAAACGGTTTTAGAAAAAGCATTAGGTACGGAACATGCGCAGGCAATTATTAATCGACTTACTTCTTCATTGCAAGTGCGTCCTTTTGATTTTGCTAGACGTGCAGAACCAGCTCAACTGTTTAACTTTATTCAAAATGAGCATCCGCAAACGATCGCACTTATCCTTTCTTATTTAGAGGCACAACAAGCAGGAATAATTCTTTCTTCTTTACCACAGGAAATGCAAGCAGATATTGCCAAAAGAATAGCAACGATGGATTCGACTTCACCTGAAGTAATAAGTGAAATAGAATCAGTTCTTGAACGCAAGCTATCTTCGACTGTAACACAGGATTACACGGAGACAGGCGGTATCGATGCAGTCGTAGAAGTGTTAAATGGTGTGGATAGAACAACAGAGAAAACAATCTTGGATGCATTAGAAATACAAGATCCTGAACTTGCCGAAGAGATTAAGAAAAGAATGTTCGTATTCGAAGATATCGTTACACTTGATAATCGCTCTATTCAACGAGTTATTCGTGACTGTGAAAACGAAGATTTACTACTTTCTATGAAGGTTTCAAGTGAAGAAGTTAAAGACGTTATCTTCCGTAATATGTCCGTACGTATGGCCGATACTTTCAAGGAAGAAATGGAGATTATGGGTCCAGTTCGTCTACGTGACGTAGAAGAAGCTCAATCTAGAATTGTAACTGTCATTAGAAGATTGGAAGACGCTGGTGAAATAATAATTGCTCGTGGCGGAGGAGATGACATCATTGTCTAAAATTTTCCGGAATGTGTATTTTAATGAAACAAAGGAAAATTCCAAGCCCATTCATATAAGGAATTTAGATGTTCGAGAAATGATGAACACTGACGAGCCATTGACTTTAGATGTTCTTACACAAGAGCGAGGTAGAATGTTGGAACAGGTGAACGAAGAGATAGCAGATAAAAAGTCCCTATTAACGAAAGATATCGAAGAGACTAAACATTTTATCGAAAATCAGTTGACTATGTGGGAACAAGAGAAGATAGGCTTCCAGCAGCAAGCATATGATGAAGGCTTCATGCAAGGAATAGAAGAAGGGCGCTTAAAAGTGCAAGCAGATATGCAACATTCATTGAAAATTGCTAATGATGCAATGAAAACTGCTCATGAAAATGCGGCAAATTACTTACAACAACAAGAACATGTCATTCTAGAACTAGCTATACGAACTGCAGAACGAATTATTGCAACGAAGCTAGATGAAAATGATGAATTGTTTCTATCAATTGTTAAAAGAGGGTTAAAAGAAGCAAGAGAAATGAAAGAGATAAAACTATATGTTTCTCCAACCTATTTTGAACTTGTATCTAAAAATAGGGAAGAGCTCTCCTCCATTTTTCCTGTAGATGTACCTTTTATGATCTTTGTTGATGAAGATATGAATGAAACAGATTGTTATATAGAAACTAATCACGGAAGAATCGTCGTCAGTATTGATGAGCAAGTGCAGGAGCTGCGAAGTAAGCTAGTAGATATTCTAGATAGTATGGAGTGAATGTGATGAAAGCAGTAGATTTGATTCAACAAGTTTCGAACATACCTACCTTTAAAAAATATGGTCGAGTTAGTCGAGTTGTTGGATTAATGATTGAATCACAGGGTCCTGAAAGTTCAGTTGGAGATGTTTGTAAAATCCATATAAACTCAGCCAAAACTGGAGCTTCCGTTATTCTTGCAGAGGTCGTTGGTTTTAAGGAAGAAATTGTCGTATTAATGCCCTATACGAATATTAGAGAAATATCTACAGGTTGCTTAGTGGAAGGGACGAATAGTCCGTTAGAGATTAAGGTAGGTCCAGAACTAATAGGAAGAGTATTAGATTCAATGGGGAATCCAATTGATGGATCTGTTTTACCAAAAGGTTTGATGACAGTTGGAACCGAAAAAGATTCCCCAAATCCTTTGACTAGACCACCTATAGAAGAGCAAATCGAAGTAGGTGTAAAGGCAATCGATGGTATGCTAACCGTCGGAAAAGGTCAAAGGGTAGGTATTTTCGCAGGATCTGGTGTAGGGAAGAGTACTTTACTTGGAATGATCGCTAGAAATACTAACGCAGATTTAAATGTCATCGCCCTAATTGGGGAGCGTGGTAGAGAAGTTCGAGAGTTTATCGAAAGAGATTTGGGAAAAGAAGGATTACAAAAATCGATTATTGTAGCAGCTACTTCTGACCAGCCTGCATTAATGCGGATTAAAGGTGCATTTACAGCTACAGCTATCGCAGAATACTTCCGTGATAAAGGATTAAACGTCATGCTTATGATGGATTCCGTTACTCGTGTAGCAATGGCACAACGGGAAGTAGGTCTTGCAGTAGGAGAACCTCCAGCTACTAGAGGGTATACCCCATCGGTATTTTCCATTTTACCTAAGCTGTTAGAGCGAACAGGTACAAATGAATTTGGTACAATTACTGCGTTCTATACTGTATTAGTTGATGGCGACGATATGAATGAACCAATAGCAGATACTGTTCGTGGTATTTTAGATGGTCATATTGTGTTGGATCGCTCACTCGCTAACAAGGGGCAGTATCCAGCTATTAATGTGTTAAAAAGTATAAGTCGACTTATGAATCATATTTCAGATGAAAAACATGTGAAAGCTGCAGAAAGATTACGGGATTTATATTTTACGTACAACAAATCAGAAGATCTGATCAATATTGGAGCGTATAAACGTGGCACATCTCGCGAAATCGACGAAGCTATTCTGTATGAACCTTTAATAACATCTTTTCTAAAACAAGGATATTTGGATAAGGTATCTTTGGAGTCCTCTGTAGATGAATTAGTGAAATTATCAGGCGGTGTATCCTAATGGTTGCTTATCAATTTAAATTTGCGAAAGTTTTAACGATTCGGGAACAACAAAAATCGGAAACGGAGTTGGCTTACAAAGAATCCGTATCAGCTTTCGAAAAAGTTGCAACAGAACTATATAATTTGTTGAAGAAAAAAGAAGATACGGTGGACATCCAAAATAATCTGCTAGTATCTGGTCTTTCCGTAGATAATATTCATCATTACTCTCACTATATTGAAGGTCTACAAAAAAGAATAGATGTTGTTCAAAAGGAAGTCATTCAAGCCAGATCTAAAATGAATTGGGTGGAAGAAAAACTTCTAGAAAAATCATTAGAAGTGAGAAAGTTTGAAAAGATACAAGAAAAAGACTTAGAGCAGTTTCAACAAGAGCAACAAAGACTTGAAACGATCCAATTAGATGAAATATCTTCTTTAAAGTTTCAAAACAAAGAGATTAGGTGAGTAAAAGCATGGCTAAAAGGAACAAAACAAATAAAGGCATGGAACAAGTAGATGGGGAAACAAAAGGTATAGGTAAAATTAAAATGTTATTTTATTGGTTTATCATTCCTGTTTTATTTGCTTTACTTCTCTTACTAGTAATTGCTCAAATAGCAAATATAAACGTTTTTGAAAAAGGAAAAGAGATAACTGGTTTTGGTGAGGAACAAATTTTAACAGAAGACAAAAAAACAGATGTATTAGAAGAACGAGTTGTCTCTTTACAAGCGGAAATACAAGAAAAAGAAGCTCAAATTGACAAAGTTCGAACAGAACTAGATAAATCTGCAACGGAGAAGGAAGCACTTTTATTAGAACAAGAAAGATTAATAGAAGAAATTGCAACATTAACAAGAAACCAAGAGAGTTCCAAGCGAGATTATGCAGAAATTGTTTCTACCTTTGAAAAGATGTCTGCAAAAACAGCAGCACCAGTAATCATTAATATGAGTGATGCAGAAGCTTTACGCATTTTGACTAGTCTTAAACCAGATACTGTAGCAAGCATCTATGAAAAAATGACCCCAGCGGATGCTGCCAAGTATACAGAATTAATGACGAAACAATAATACTCTATTTTTTGAAGGGAGGTGAAAACAAACATGAATATCGCTATGGCAGTAAATACAAATGTTAGTGTTACTACTCAAACAAGTAGTAAAATGCAAACGAATATGAATAACAGTCAAAAGTTCGGTTCTGTATTTGGACAAATCTTATCCAATTCACAAATACAACCAATTACTGCACCACAAGTTAACTCTGAAGGAAATGTACTACAAGATTTGCTCGCAATTCTTAATGTAACTTCAATAGAGGAACTTGAATCATTAATAGATTCAGCAGAGTTAACTGTTAATCCTAAGGAATTAAAAGGGCTTTTAGATAAATTATTAGGTGTGGATAGTGATCAAACACTTGTAAATACAGACCCTAATAAAGAAATAATAGAATCGAATGTTTGGGATTTACTAGCAGGTATAAATGAACAAGCAACTAAAATAATAGATTCAATCATTTCTTCCCTAAAAGGACAAGGACCGAGCAGTCCAGCGGATGCTAAGCAAGCTGTGGAGTTATTAAAAACGGTTCAATTAATAGGAAACAAATCAGATTTAACAATCAAAGAAGAATCCACACTTTTTGATCTTAAGCAATTGCTGGAGAATGTGAAGGAAACCGTAGGCAAAGTCGCTACAAATGAAACATCTTCCTCACCACAATTATTAAAGCAACCGATTATTCAAACTCAAATGGTAGTTAAACAGACTACTCACTCTGTTCAACCAGAGCTAGTTACTGAAACAAAAGAAATTACATCAAATGTACAAGGTGGTACTACTACAGTTATTCAAACTAAAGTAGAATCAGTTTCCATAACACTACCAACTGAAAAGGCTGCACAGTCAGAAGAATTCGTAAAAGAATTGCAAAAGGTAATGAACCGTGTGCAGTTTGGACAAGCAGGTGGAGCAAATAGACTCGTTCTTAAACTATTTCCCGAGCATCTGGGTACCATTCGAATTGAATTGATTCAAAAAGATGGGATGTTGACCGCTAAAATACTAGCATCAACGGCATTAGGTAAAGAAATGCTGGATTCTAACTCGAGTCAATTGAGACAAGGTTTTGCTGGACAAAACATTCAACTAGAAAAGTTAGAGATTACACAAGCATTACAAGACTCAGTGAGACAAGAGAAGCATCAAAATTTCCAACAATCTTTTAAACAACAACAGCAAGAGCAAGCTAAAGAAGAGGCTAATATAGAAAGTCAGGAAGAACCAATTTCCTTCGACGATTTCTTAACAGATATGGAGGTTTAACAGATGGCAGATTTGACCCCAATTACTAAAGATATGTATTTGTCTAACAAAGCGACAGCAACAAAAACCACTGGTAGTAGCGAATTAGGGAAAGATGCGTTTTTAAAAATCCTTATGACACAACTGCAAAATCAGGATCCAACAAAACCGATGGATGATGCACAATTCATCTCACAAATGGCGCAGTTTTCATCTTTAGAACAAATGACTAACTTAACGAAAGCCTTTGAAGAATTTGCAGGTGTACAACAACAAAGTCAAATGATCGAATTCAGTAACTTTGTAGGCAAAGAAGTAAAGTGGCATGAACTTACAGATAAATTAGATGCTAGTGGAAAGCCGATAACAAATGAAGGTGCTGGATCTATTACTGGTATTAAATTTGTAGATGGAAGCGTGGAATTCACGTTAGCAGATGGAAAGAAGATAAGCCCTGGAAATATTTCAGAAGTATTATCGGGTAGTTCTAATTCCAATAGTTTAGTAGAAGCTAGCATGCTAATTGGTAAAACGGTAGGTTATCAAAATGGCGATACGGTAAGCTCAGGAATAGTACAATCAGTTTCAAAAAAAGATGGAAGTATTGTATATAATTTAGGTGGAGACGTGTCGATCAAAGCCGACCAGTTTATATCTATCCAATAAGAACGGAGACTTGCAATGGACAATCTTTCGGTAAATCGTGTTCCGCTGCAAACAAAAATCCGTCAACCATTCACATCAAACCAAGTAGCTTCACCAAAACAATCTTTCTTACAGCATTTACATGAAGCATCTATCCAAACAGAATTAAAGATAAGTAAACATGCAAACCAACGTTTACAAGATAGAAATATTTATATCTCAGATGCAGAATGGCAATTAGTAAGTGAAAAAGTTTCAGAAGCACGCGCAAAAGGTGTGAACGACTCATTAGTATTGATGGACCAAGCAGCATTAATCGTCAGTGCAAAAAATTCCACTGTCATTACTGCGATGAATCGCACGGAAGCGAAAGACCAACTATTTACCAATATTGACGGTACGATTGTACTGAACTAACAAATAATAGCAGGACCTGTAAAGGATGCTATGTGCAGCCGACTGATTGAAGCTAGCACACAAATCGAAGGGAGAACAAATTAAATGATTCGTTCAATGTACTCAGGTATTTCAGGTTTAAAAAACTTCCAAACAAAACTGGATGTAATAGGTAATAATATCTCAAACGTTAACACTTACGGATTTAAAAAGGGTCGTACAGTATTTAAAGACTTGATTTCACAAACTACCTCTGGTGCTTCAGGTGCAACTGCTTCAACTGGTGGTGTTAATGCGAAACAAGTAGGATTAGGGTCGCAATTAGCCGCTATAGATACTATTCACTCTGGCGGAGCATTGCAGTCTACGGGTAATACACTTGACTTAGCAATTTCAGGAGATGGATTTTTCCAAGTAGCTGATTCTACAAATGCTAATCGTGATGGATTTGTTAATCCCCTCTATACTCGTGCTGGTAACTTCTATATGGATAATGAAGGATATTTAGTAAATGGAGATGGGAAGTTTTTAGTTGGTGGAGTTACTAAAGTAGATCAAACAAAACTTAAAGCTGCCCAAGCTGATGTTGTAACTACGGCAACAAAATCCGCCGCTGATGCAAAATTAGCTGCATCTGCTGCAAAAACTTATGCAGATGATGTAAAAGTGAAAGAAGGGGCTGTTGCAACTGCGAAAGCAGCCCTGGCAGCTAAACCAAGTGACGCTCCTCTTCAAACTGCTCTTACTGCGGCAGAAGATGCTTTAAAACTTTCAAAAGATATGACAGTAGGTTTAGGATTGGCAGCTGATACGGCTGGTAAAACTGCGGAAGCTTCAGCCACTGCATTATCTGTTAAAGAAGCTGCTGTGGCTAATCTAATTAATCCCGAACCTTCAAATGTAATTAGAAATCCTGAAATCTCAGGTAGTCTTGATATAGCTGGCAGTTATTTACCTGATACATCTCTTACTGTTGATGGTGAATATCGACCAATCAAAATACCAACAGATGCACAAAGTATGAATGTTGGACAAGATGGTACAGTAACGTTTGTTGACAAAGAAGGAACATTGCGTTGGGCTGGTCAACTTGTACTTGCTAAATTCCCAAATACAGGTGGTATGGAAAAAGTCGGTTCCAACTATTTCAAAGATACATCGAATTCAGGTGAACCAATTCTTCAGACTGCAAATGAATCAGGTATGGGTACTATAAACTCTGGTTTCCTAGAAATGTCCAACGTTGACCTTTCTGAAGAATTCACAGACATGATCGTTGCACAACGTGGATTCCAAGCGAATACTCGTATCATCACGACTTCGGATTCAATTTTAGAAGAATTAATCAACTTAAAACGTTAATCTATTAAACTTAAAATTTATTTAAAAGGGAGGGTTGGGCCGTTCCTATATGGTCCCGGCCCTTCATTATGATTAATCTAACTCGTTTGAACGGTAAGGAGTTTTCGTTAAATGCTCTGTACATAGAGACAGTGGAGTCTTTTCCAGATACGACGATTACACTCACAAATGGTAATAAATATGTAGCGTTGGAATCTAGGGAAGAAGTGTTCCTCAAAATTTCTCAGTTTTACAAAGAAATACATATACTATCGAACCCGCACATAAGAGGTGAACAGAATGAAGAGTAAAAATAAACTATTAACCATTATGCTTATTATTTTAGTTTCGATTACATTAGTTGGAGTTGTGGCTTTGCTTATCGTTATGCAGTTAAATAAGACAGATGAAACTGAAGGGCCGACAATTGATGAAATTATCGAATCCTCCGTAGATATACCAGAAATAACTACTAATCTAGCGTCGAGTAAATTTATCCGCATATCTTTAAAGATTCAAACGGATAGTAAAGAGGCTGCTGAAGAGTTAACTAAACGGGATTTCCAAGTGAAGAATATTGTCATTACGGAACTATCTGAAATGACCCCCGAAGAGTTAGATGGGAAAGAGGGTAAAGCGATGTTTGAGTCAGCGCTTAAAACAAAAATTGGTGAGCTAATGGATAATGGAGATGTTCAACAAGTTTATATAACTTCTTATATTATTCAATAAGTAATCTTTTTTAAATGGAGGTGGGCAGATTGGCAGGAGATATATTATCTCAATCAGAAATAGATGCGTTGTTAAGTGCACTTTCAACAGGTGAAATGACAGCAGATGAAATGAAAAGTGAACAAGAGGCTAGAAAAGTAAGAACGTATGACTTTAAAAGAGCACTTCGCTTTTCAAAAGATCAGATTCGAAGCTTAACGAGAATCCATGAAAATTTTGCTCGTCTATTAACTACATTTTTTTCTGCCCAGTTAAGAACGTATGTGCAAATATCAGTCGTGTCAGTCGATCAAATACCTTTTGAAGAGTTTATTCGTTCAGTACCACATATGACATTGATCAATGTGTTTGAGGTTCCACCGTTAGAAGGCAATATTCTAATGGAAATTAATCCGAATATTGCGTATTCCATGTTAGATTTATTGATGGGTGGTAAAGGACAAGCACATACAAAAGTGGATAATCTAACGGAAATTGAAACGAAGATTATGATGAGTTTATTTGAACGTTCCTTTGATAACCTACGGGAAGCTTGGATAAATATTGCGGATATTGACCCGATACTTACAGAGCTTGAAGTGAATCCACAATTTTTACAAATGATTTCTCCAAATGAAACTGTAGTTGTTATTTCATTTAATACTATTATTGGTGAAACAAGTGGGATGATTAATATTTGTATTCCGCACGTAGTGTTGGAACCAATAGTTCCTAACTTATCAGTACGTTACTGGATGCAAACAAATAAAAAGGAAGTATCACCCGAACAATTAGCGGTTCTGAAAAAACGTGTGAATGCAGCTGAAATTCCTATCGTCGCAGAGATTGGGACAACCGATATATCGGTAGAAGATCTACTGTACCTACAATTAGGAGACGTCATTCAATTAAACACTAAAATTGATGATCCTCTAACTGTTAAAGTTGGCGGTATTCCTAAATTCACTGGTCAACCTGGTAAACTAAAAAAACGAATGGCTGTCCAAGTCATTGAAACTGTGAAAGGAGGAGAGGATGATGATGAGTGATGATATGCTCTCCCAAGAAGAAATTGAGGCCCTCCTTAGAGGAACGAATATAGATGAGGAAGGCACAAAAGAAAAAGAAAAAGAAACGGAAGACATAAATGTAGAAGACTATTTAGATGCATTTGCTCAAGATACACTCGGAGAAATCGGTAACATTTCATTTGGTAGTTCAGCTACAGCCCTATCTTCTCTTTTAGGAAAAAAAGTAGATATTACTACACCGAATATTAGTATGATTAACCGTAGAAAATTAAAAGAAGAGTTTCCACATCCATATGTAGCGGTGCAAGTACATTATACGTCTGGACTAATCGGTATGAATCTTCTCGTTATCAAACAGTCAGATGCTGCCATAATTGCAGACTTAATGCTTGGTGGAGATGGTTTAAATCCACATCCCGATCTTAGCGAAATTCAGTTGAGTGCAGTTCAAGAAGCGATGAATCAAATGATGGGTTCAGCAGCTACGTCCATGTCTACGGTTTTCAATAAAAAAGTAGATATTTCCCCACCTACCATCGATCTTTTGGATCTATTACAAGGAGAAGGAACAGATGCTATTCCGGAAGATGAACTACTTATTAAAATATCTTTCCGTCTTAAAATTGGGGAATTAATAGATTCTAATATCATGCAACTATTGCCATTAGAATTTGGCCTTAACTTAGTGAAATCATTAATAGGAGGAGACGAACCAGAGGTAGCTGCTACTATTACGGAAGAAAAGGTGTATCAAGCACCTGTTCAACAACAACCTTCTATGCAAACTCAACAAGCACCTGCCATGCAAACGGATGCTCCTATGCAATATAGTCAGCAGCAAACACGACCACAAGCGCCACAAGTGGAAGTACAGCAAGCACAATTTGCAAGCTTTGAAGCACCAAGTTTATCGCAAAATGAATCTAGAAATTTAGATTTACTACTCGATATTCCTCTCCAAGTAACAGTAGAATTAGGTCGTACTAAGAGAACTGTAAAAGAGATTTTGGAACTAACAAGTGGTTCCATCATTGAACTCGACAAATTAGCTGGGGAACCTGTTGATATTCTCGTCAACAATCGACATGTTGCCAAAGGAGAAGTCGTTGTTATTGATGAAAACTTTGGTGTCCGAATTACAGATATTTTAAGTAAAGCAGATCGTATAAATAATTTAAGATAAGCATTGGAGGAAACATATTATGTCGAAGAGAATTTTAATAGTAGATGATGCAGCATTTATGAGAATGATGATTAAAGATATTTTGAGCAAAAATGGTTTTGAAGTAGTAGGAGAAGCGGCAGATGGAGTTCAAGCAATTGAAAAGTACAATGAGCTTAAACCGGATTTAGTAACGATGGATATTACCATGCCAGAAATGGATGGAATTACTGCCTTAAAAGAGATTAAAGCAAAACATCCGAATGCGACGATCATTATGTGTTCAGCAATGGGACAACAAGCTATGGTAATTGATGCAATCCAAGCTGGAGCAAAAGACTTCATCGTAAAGCCTTTCCAAGCTGATCGTGTAATTGAAGCAATTTCCAAAGCTTTAGGGTAATGACATGATGAGGAAATACAACCTCGTAGTATTAAGTGTACTCCTATTATTAACATTTGGTATTCAGCTAGATGTAAAGGCTGAAGTTGATGCGAATGAAAGTATAGAAGAATATTATAATAAATCAAACAATAATAAAAATAACGAAAAAGAGTCAGAAGTTAATGTAGAAGAAACTCCAGAAACGACAGAAGAACCCGTTTCTGTGGGTGTTTCTGTTACAGCAATGGATTATATTAAAATGATTTTTGCTCTTTTGTTTGTTATTGCGTTACTTTATGGATTACTTCGTTTTGTAAATAGCAGAAACAAGAGCTTTCAGACCAATCAACTTATTCAAAATCTAGGTGGGGTTGGAGTTGGACAAGGAAAATCGTTACAGCTAATGCAAGTAGGTAATTCTATATTCTTAGTTGGTATAGGGGAAGATATTACATTATTAAAAGAAATAAACGATCCAGAAGAAATAGAAAAACTTACAAAAAAATATGAAGAAAAAGTAGACATTGGAAAAAGTATTCCGTACATATCTGAGCTAATAGGTCGTTTGAAAGAGAAAGGAACTTCTAAGTCGAAGAGTGAGGGGAAGGAACTTTCATTTGATGAAACCTTTCAGAAAAAATTACAAGAAATTCAAAAAGACCGTAGTAATGTATTAAAGGATTGGAAGACGAAGGAGCGCGATAACAATGAATGAATTTGTCCAGTTTTTCTCGGACAGCGACCCAACAAATCTTGCCACATCTATAAAATTAATGCTATTGCTAACTGTCTTATCTTTAGCTCCTAGTATTTTAATATTAATGACGTCCTTTACTAGGATAATCATCATATTATCGTTTGTTCGGACAGCACTTGCTACAAACCAAATGCCACCGAACCAAGTGATTGTTGGGTTAGCGCTATTTTTAACTTTTTTCATCATGGCACCAACATTTCAACAAGTAAATGAAGATGCTTTAACACCTTTGTTTGATGAAGAGATTACTTTAGAAGAAGCGTACGAAAATGCTAGTGGTCCGTTTAAAGAGTTTATGAGTAAGCACACAAGGCAAAAAGATTTGGAACTTTTCTTAAGTTATTCTAAAGCAGAAAGACCAGAAACAATAGAGGATATATCCTTAACGGTTATGGTACCTGCTTTTGCCCTTAGTGAAATTAAAACAGCATTCCAAATTGGATTTATGATTTTTATCCCTTTTTTAGTTATTGATATGATCGTGGCGAGTGTACTGATGTCAATGGGTATGATGATGTTACCGCCAGTTATGATCTCTCTACCTTTTAAAATACTATTATTTGTATTAGTAGATGGATGGTATTTAGTAATGAAGTCTATACTACAAAGTTTTTAGGAGCTGATCGTATTGAATAATGAAATGGTAATTTCAATTGCAGAACGAGCAATTTGGGTCATTCTTCTTGCATCAGGTCCTCTTCTTTTGGTTGCTTTAGTAACAGGCCTTGCAGTGAGTATTTTCCAAGCCACGACGCAAATCCAAGAACAAACACTTGCGTTCGTACCGAAAATTATTGCTGTACTATTAGGAATTGTTTTCTTTGGTCCTTGGATGCTTTCTCAAGTAACTTCATATGCAGCAGATATTTTTGGAAATTTAATACGATACATTGGTTGATACAATGGATGCAATTCTACCAAGTTTAACTGTATTATTACTAATTATTGCTCGTGTTTCTGCGTTTTTTATAGTATTACCATTATTTTCGCATCGAACAATACCAGCATCCCATCGGGTAGCCTTTGCTGTAGTGCTTTCCTGGATGATGTATTATACACTCGATGTAGAACCATTTGACATAAATGGTGAATATATTCTTCTAATTCTAAAAGAAGTTATTTTCGGATTATTTATAGGGTTACTCGCGTATATCATCATGTCTGCTGTTCAAATTGCAGGTGGATTTATAGACTTTCAGATGGGGTTTGCAATGGCCAATGTTATTGATCCACAGACTGGTGCTCAAAGCCCGTTAATCGGTCAATTTTTAAATACGTTAGCTTTGTTACTATTATTAGCTTTAAATGGACATCATTTATTGTTAGATGGTATTTTCTATAGCTATCAATTTATGCCGATGGAGATGATTTGGCCAGCGTTTGGGCAAGAAAATTACGTAGAATTCATCATGAAAACTTTTGCTGGTGTTTTTGCCGTTGCATTTCAAATGTCCATACCAATTGTCGCTACGCTTTTTCTAGTGGATGTAGCCCTTGGTATTACTGCAAGAACAGTACCTCAGTTGAATATCTTCGTGATAGGATATCCGATAAAAATTGGTGTAGGCTTTTTAGTTCTCTTCGTTATGATGGGGGTGCTAATGGCAGTAGTACAAAAAATGTTTGAAATTTTAGTTATTGCTATGCGTGATTTAATGATAATTTTAGGTGGTGGCTAATATGATTACTCTACGCTTAGATCTCCAGTATTTTGCGGGAGAAAAAACCGAAAAAGCTACTCCTAAAAAGAGACAAGACTCTCGTAAAAAAGGACAAGTATTAAAGAGTCCCGATGTGACAAGTGCGATTGTACTCCTCTCCGTTTTTGTCTTTCTATTTTTCTTTGCTAGTTTTTTTAGAACGAAGTTTTTTTCATTTTTCAACGTGACGTTTACTAAGTATATGTTAATAGAAACAATGACAATCGAAACTGCATTAGTCATTTATAAAGATACGCTACTTGAAATGGCTCTCATTTTATTGCCAATTATGCTAGTTGCTGTGGTAGCCGCTATAGCCGCAAACTTCTTTCAGTTTGGATTACTGTTTACGACAGAGCCATTGAAGTTTGATTTGAAAAAGATTGATCCTATAAAAGGTCTCAAAAGGATCTTTTCGCTTAAAGCAATTATAGAGCTATTAAAATCTATTCTAAAAATTTCATTTATTGGTTCTGTAACTACTTTAATATTGTGGACTAACTTGGATCAAGTGCTCGCACTATCGTTTAAGACAGCATGGGATACGCTGGCTACTGTTGGTTGGTTAACTGCAACGATGGGTATTGCTGCTTCTTGTGTATTATTATTAATTTCGGTTCTAGATTTCTTTTATCAGAAGTTTGATTATGAAAAAAATCTTAAAATGTCTAAGCAAGACATTAAAGATGAACATAAAAACTCGGATGGGGATCCAATTATTAAGTCACGTATAAGGCAGAGACAACGCGAGATGGCGATGCGTCGCATGATGCAGGAAATACCTACAGCGGATGTAGTGATAACGAATCCTACACACTTTGCTATTGCTTTAAAATACGATGATGAATCAATGGATGCTCCAACTGTAGTCGCAAAAGGTGCAGATTTTGTTGCACAAAAGATCAAGTTAATTGCGAAGGAAAATAATGTCGTCATGGTAGAAAATAGACCACTTGCTCGTTCGATGTATGACCAAGTAGAAATTGGTGAACGAATTCCAGACGAATTTTTCAAAGCAATTGCAGAGGTTTTAGCTTATGTATATCGTATTAAACAAAAAATATAAATGGCAAAGATAGAGGTGGAAGTATATGCAAGTCCGCGACATAACCGTATTGGCAGCTGTAATATCAATTGTGGCGATGCTCGTAATACCTCTTCCTCATTGGTTGATAAGTTTTCTTATTATTATAAATATTACGCTGGCATTATTAATATTGATGACCGCTATGAATATGAAAGAAGCTTTAGAGTTCTCTGTATTTCCAACAATTGTTCTACTCGTTACATTGTTTAGGCTTGCTTTAAATATCTCTACGACAAGAGCAATCTTAGCAGAGGGGGATGCGGGTAAAGTCGTTGAAACGTTTGGTACATTTGTTACAGGTGGAAATATGCTTGTTGGTTTAGTTGTCTTTGCTATTTTAGTAATTATTAACTTTATCGTAATTACGAAAGGTGCCGAGCGTGTTGCGGAAGTTGCTGCTCGTTTTACACTAGATGCGATGCCTGGTAAACAAATGAGTATTGATGCTGATTTAAACGCTGGTATGATTTCCGAGAAAGAAGCACGTGAAAGACGTGAAAAGGTTAGTGGTGAGGCAGACTTTTACGGTGCAATGGACGGTGCAACAAAGTTCGTTAAAGGAGATGCTATTGCAGGTATCATCATTGTTCTGATCAACTTAGTTTTTGGTATTATTATCGGGGTTGTACAATTCGGTCTTCCTTTTGGAGAAGCAGCGGTACTATTTTCTACACTTACTGTCGGAGATGGTCTCGTTTCCCAGATTCCCGCATTATTAATTTCTACTGCAACTGGGATTGTCGTAACAAGAGCAGCATCTAAAGGAAATCTTGGTGCAGATATTACAGGGCAATTATTTAACCAGCCAAAACTTTTATATGTTGCAGCCGTTACAATAACACTCTTAGGTATCGTAACACCGATTGGATTAGTTCTTACATTGCCAATTTCAATAGCACTTGCAGCCGGAGCGTATATGATTAGTAAAGCAAGTAAAGAAGATCCAAACGAAATAGAAGAATTTGAAGAGGAAGTAACAACAGATAATATGAAAAGTCCAGAAAATGTTATTAATCTGCTAAATGTGGATCCAATCGAATTCGAGTTTGGATATGGATTGATTCCGTTAGTGGATGCTGCACAGGGCGGAGATTTACTTGATCGTGTCGTAATGATTCGTAGACAACTTGCACTTGAATTGGGTGTAGTTATTCCTGTTGTTCGAATACGTGATAATATTCAGCTTCAACCAAACGAATATCGTATTAAGATTAAAGGCAATGAAATGGCAAGAGGAGAGCTTCTGTTAGATCATTATTTGGCAATGAGTCCTGGTGATGATGATTCAATCGAGGGTATTGATACGGTGGAACCTTCCTTTGGTTTACCTGCTAAATGGATAACGGAATCTGTGAAGGAAGAAGCAGAAATACTAGGATATACAGTTGTAGATCCACCAAGCGTTGTCTCCACACATATGACAGAAATTATTCGTAATAATGCACATGAATTATTAGGTCGTCAGGAAACAAAACAATTAATTGACCATATTAGAGAGACTTATCCTATTCTAGTAGACGAATTAACGCCTACGCCATTAACTGTGGGAGAAATTCAAAAAATATTGAGCAATCTACTAAGAGAGCATGTATCTATTAGGAATTTGCCAATCATTTTTGAAACGCTAGCAGACTATTCAAAAATGACCTCGGATGCCGATGTATTAACTGAATACTCAAGACAATCTCTAGCTAAGCAAATAACCACACAATACGCTGGAAATAATAATGTACTAAAAGTGTTAACAGTCTCTGGAAAAGTGGAGAAACTCATTGCTGACAGTATTCAACAAACAGAGCATGGTAACTATCTATCGATAGATCCAAATGATTCTCAAGCAATATTAGAGTCTATGGCAAAAGAAGTAGAGCGTGCGTCTATGATGGAACAGTCTCCTATCATTCTTTGTTCGCCTGCTGTAAGAACGTATGTTAGACAAATGACAGTAAGATATTTCCCACATGTACCAATTCTTTCTTATAATGAACTTGAGTCCTCCATTGAGGTACAAAGTGTCGGGGTGGTGAATGTAGATTGAAGATGAAAAAATATACGGCAAGTACAATGCCAGAAGCAATGAAGTTAATAAGAAAAGACCTAGGTGACGACGCAGTTATTTTAAGTTCAAAGGTAGTCTTTTCAAAAGGCTTTTTAGGCATGTTTAAGAAAAAAACGATTGAAGTACTAGCAGGTGTAGACACAATCGAACAACCAATAAGTACATTTGAGGTGCAATCTACAGTGCCTCAAGAAACTCAAAATGTTTCGATAGAGATAATAAAAGAATTAGAAGACTTAAAACAAATGGTAAAAAACATTCAACGTCCAGAAATGTTGAGTTCATATCCAACAGAAATGAAAACTCTTATGGACTTTTTACAGGAGCAAGAATTGTCAGAGGAGCTTATCACACCTGTTAGTGATGAGCTTTTTATGCATCTGAAAAATAATGCGGATGCTTTTGAAATAGAAGATCAAATCACTATTACGAAAAACTTCCTCCAAACACAAATGGAGCATCTGCCGTTCGGTGGGATATCATATACGAAGAAATATATAAATGTGCTCGGTCCAACGGGTGTTGGAAAAACGACGACCATCGCTAAGATGGCAGCGCGAGCAGTTTTAGAAAAAAAGAAAAAAGTTGGTTTTATTACGACGGATACATATAGGATTGCTGCAATTGAACAACTAAAAACATACGCAGGATTACTGCAAGCTCCTCTTGAAATTGTCTATAGCGAAAAAGACTTACAAGAAGCGATGGTGAAGTTTGAAAAGCTAGATATTGTATTTATAGATACAGCTGGTAGGAACTATAAAGAAACAAAATTTGTGAGAGATTTGCAAAAGTTAATGGAATTTGAAGTGAATACGGAAACTTTCCTTGTACTTTCATCCACATCTAAACAAAAGGATATGGAAGTGATCATAGAGCAATTTAGTGAATTTCCTATCGAAAAATTTATATTTACTAAGGTAGACGAAACAAATACTATTGGCTCAATTATCAATTTAATGGTTAAATATAATAAGGGACTTGCTTACTATACAGATGGTCAAGAAGTCCCGGAAGATATTATGGAAGCTAGTCTTGAAGAATTACTCAAATTATTTTTAAAGGGGATTCGTTATGAGAGATCAAGCTGAAGAACTAAGAATGAAAATGCTTCGGAACCAGAACAAGCTTGGGCGATCAATAGCTGTTGTTAGTGGTAAAGGAGGAGTTGGAAAAAGTAACTTTTCCATAAATTTTACTACCACTTTATGTGGACAAGGTAAAAAAGTAATTCTAATTGACATGGACATTGGAATGGGAAATATTCATATTTTACTTGGAAAGTCAGTTCCATTTAATTTAAAGGACTACTTAGCCGGTGATCAGCCATTAGAATCAGTGATGTTTGAAGGACCAAACAACTTACAATACATTTCTGGTGGTTCCGGTTTAAGTGGCGTGATGGAGTGGACCGACGAAATGTTCAATCGGTTAATAGAGGCTTTCGAATATTTACAGAGAAACTTCGATTATATTGTGTTTGACATGGGGGCAGGTGCTACGAGTCAGACGTTGGATTTGTTAGTTTCTGTTGACGATATTATTGTTATAACTACAGCAGAACCAACATCTATCACAGATGCCTATTCTATGATGAAATATATTTACTATAAGGATTCTGATAAAAACTTTTTCCTAATTTGCAACAGGGCTTTTACCGATGCCGAAGGGGTGGAAACAACAGGGCGGTTAAAGCTAGCCATGTCCAAATTTCTCTCCAAAGAGATTACCGTACTAGGCGTATTACCTGAGGATTCAGTTGTTCGGAAAGCAGTAAGGGAACAAATACCATTTTCTATTTTATATCCCCAGGCTGAAATAACGAAAAAGTTAGTAAAAATAGCTTCTGCATTTACTGACTTTGAAGATGCAGAAGAAGCTATTCCTAAGCACAACAAATTCATATCTCGATTAAAAAGTCTTTTTTCAAAGAAGGACGTGAGATGATGGAAGTTAGATTAAAAAAGAAACTTTTAATAGTAGATGATTCCGCATTTATGCGAAAACTTATTAGTGATTTCTTTGTTGATCATCGATCGATAGAAGTAATAGGTATTGCAAGAAATGGGCAGGACGCCATAGAAAAAATAAAAACTCTCCACCCAGATGTCATTACAATGGATGTTGAAATGCCATTGATGAATGGTTTGGAGGCATTGCGCCGGATAATGGTGGATACGCCTGTACCCGTTGTGATGTTATCAAGTACAACAAAAAGTGGAACCGAAAGTACAATGTTAGCAATGGAATATGGCGCCATTGATTTTATCGCAAAACCAAGCGGCACTATTTCCTTAGATTTACATAAGATTAAAGAGGAATTAGTACAAAAAGTAGAAAATGCAGCGCAAGTATCCATTAATAAAATGAAGAAACGTTCCTTATCACCTTTAAATAATATTGCACACAAAAATGTAGAAGTAAAAAACATAACAAACACTTCTAATGTGATTAAGTGGGACAAGTTAAGGGATAAAATGGTCTTAATTGGAACTTCTACAGGAGGACCAAGAGCTCTTCAAGAAGTAATTACAAAACTTCCAAGCGATATGAAAGCTCCGGTTTTAATCGTTCAACATATGCCTGCTGGGTTTACCAAATCATTGGCGCAAAGGCTCAATCAATTATCTGCAATTGAGGTAAAAGAGGCAGAAGACGGGGATTTGCTTGAAAATGGTCATGCGTATATTGCGCCAGGCGGCTATCATATGCGCATTCAAAAAAGAGCTTCATCCTATTACATTGTTCTAAATGACAAAGAAGCGCCCCGTTCAGGGCATAGGCCGGCGGTAGATGTACTTTTTGAAGATAACAGTCAGTTTAATGATTTTGATAAAATTGCCGTTATTATGACTGGAATGGGTTCTGATGGATCTCTTGGTCTTAAACAGTTGAAAAAGAGCGGAAATGTCGTGGCCATTGCAGAAGCAGCAAGTACTTGCATTGTTTATGGAATGCCAAAGGCGGCAGTTGAAACTAATTTAGTAAATGAAGTAGTGGATTTAGATTTAATTGCAAAAACCATCATACAATATCTATCTTAAAGGGGTGTAAATTAATGGATACAAGTCAATATTTGGAAATGTTTATAGAAGAAAGTAAGGAGCATTTACAAGCTTGTAATGAACATTTATTAGAACTAGAAAAAAATCCTGAGAACATAGCGATTGTCAATGAAGTTTTCCGCTCTGCACATACTTTAAAAGGTATGTCCGCAACAATGGGCTATGAAGATATCGCAAATTTAACGCATAAGATGGAAAATGTTTTAGATGAAATTAGAAATAGCCGTCTGAATGTGACAGTTGAATTATTAGATGTTGTTTTCGTTGCAGTCGATCAATTGGAAGAAATGGTAATGGATATCGCTGCAGGAGGAGAAGGAAAGCTAGATGTAACAGATACCGTACAAAAGCTGCATAAAATAGAAACGGGTGAAGAAATTCCTGTTGCTGCAACTACAGTAGAACTCGCTATAGTAAGTAATGTTGCGCAAGAGAAAAATTGGTTATCTTATGACGATTATGATATGACAGTTATTGAACAATCATTTGAACAGAATTACTTTACGTATGAAATTTCTGTCAGACTGCGTGAAGATTGCTTATTAAAAGCTGCAAGAGTATATATGATTTTTGAATTGTTAGAGAAAATGGGAGACGTTATAAAATCTTCTCCATCAGTTGAAAAGTTAGAGGGAGAAGATTTTGATGAAATTTTCTATGTAGCCTTAGTTACAAATGAACCTTCAGAAGATGTGCAAAAGAAATTAATGAAAGTCTCCGAAGTAACAGAAGTACTCGTGCAATCTGTAACAATAGAACAACTTAAAAAACGAAATAATTTTGAGTTGAACATAGAAGATACTCCAGTTAAAGAAATTGCAAATATCATTGAAGATAAGCAACAAATAGCTGAAGTTAAATCTCCTGAAAAATCGCCGACATCTAAAAATAATTCAGTTCAATCTAGTAAAACGATTCGTGTTAATATTGAACGATTAGATATATTGATGAACTTATTTGAGGAGTTAGTAATTGATCGCGGTCGTCTACAATCAATCTCAGAAGATTTACATAATAGCGAGTTAGATGAAACAGTAGAACGTATGTCTCGTATAACTGGAGACCTACAAAATATTATATTAAATATGCGTATGGTTCCTGTTGAAACAGTATTTAATAGATTCCCAAAAATGGTACGTCAGTTAGCGCGTGATTTAAACAAAAAAATCAATTTAGAAGTAATCGGTGCTGAAACAGAATTAGACCGAACAGTTGTTGATGAAATTGGAGATCCACTTGTACATTTAATAAGAAACTCCTTAGATCATGGAGTAGAAAGCCCTGAAATCCGTTTAGCTAATGGTAAACCAGAGGAAGGTACAGTCGTACTTCGTGCATACCATAGTGGAAATCATGTGTTTATCGAGATTGAGGATGATGGTGCAGGTATTAATCGTCAGAAAGTCTTGAAAAAAGCAATATCAAAGGGAATTGTTTCAAATGAAGTAGCTCAAACGTTAAGTGATAAACAAGTAGCAGAGCTTATTCTGTCGTCAGGGTTCTCCACAGCAGATGTTATTTCAGACGTATCGGGTAGAGGCGTTGGATTAGACGTGGTGAAAACGACGATTGAATCCCTTGGCGGAACTATTGATATTTCATCAACGGAAGGGCAAGGGTCATTATTTTCTATTCAATTACCTTTAACGCTTTCTATTATTTCCGTAATGCTAGTTGAACTTGGTGAAGAAATTTATGCTATACCTCTTTCTTCTATTATTGAGACGGCTATTATCCGCTCTTCTGATATATTAAATGCTCATAACCAAAAGGTGATCGATTTCCGTGGAAAAGTTGTTCCATTAGTATTCTTAGAAAATGTATTTGATGTTCCTAGAGAAAGTACTGATGATGAATTTCACTCTGTCGTTCTTGTCCGTAAAGGAGATAAAATGGCTGGTCTCGTAGTAGATTCGTTTATCGGTCAACAAGAGATCGTCTTAAAATCACTTGGTGCCTATTTATCAAGTGTGTTCGCAATCTCTGGTGCCACTATTTTAGGTAATGGTAAAGTAGCACTAATTATAGATTGTAATGCATTAATCAGTTAAATAGCGTCTACTAGAAAGGATGAGAGCATTATGACAGAAGCGGTAGATTTTCAAAATTTAAAAGTAGTCGTTTTTCAATTGGCAGACAAAGAATATGTAATACCTGTGAGTCAGGTTCAAGGTATTGAAAAACTGATATATATTACACGTGTCCCTAAAACTCCTTCATTTGTGAAAGGAGTTATTAACTTACGAGGGGTAGTTACTCCTATTATAGATTTAAAGGAACGCTTTGGCCTTGGGGAGAGTAGTTTAAGTGAATCTGCTCGTATTATAATAATAACGCTGGAAGATATGGATGTTGGTGTAATTGTTGACTCGGCTAATGATGTATTGGATATACCACTCGATTCAATTGAACCGCAGCCTGAAGTGGTTGGTGGTATGGAACAAGACTTTATAGCTGGAGTAGCAAAAATCGATAGACGTCTTTTAATCCTACTGAACTTAAATCTTGTATTAAATCCTATTAAGTCAGGAGTTTAAGAGATGTACGATAATAAAATAACTTCTATGCATTTAGATGTTTTAAAGGAAATAGGAAATATTGGTGCAGCTCATGCTGCAACCGCATTATCGACCTTATTAAACAAAAAGATTGATATGAAAGTTCCGAAAGTGGAAATGGTATCATTTGACGATATGATGGATTTAGCTGGGGGACCAGAAAGAGTGGTTGCCGGTATTTATCTTCGTATAGAAGGTGATGTAACAGGTAGTATGTTTTTTGTATTACCTGTAGAACAAGCAAATCGATTTATACGAAGATTGATACAAGATGAAACCTTCGATTTTCAAACAGGTGAAGTATCTGAAATAGGTGTATCTGCCATGCAAGAGCTCGGCAATATACTTTCAGGCTCTTATCTATCTGCATTATCAGATTTTACAAGTTTAAAAATATATCCAACTGTACCTGCTCTGAGTGTAGATATGGTTGGTGCTATCATAAGTTTTGGTTTAGTAGAGTTATCACATATAAGTGATTATGTCATTGTGATTGATACTGCTATAAATGAAGAGGATGTTCCAAATGAAGAAAGTGTGAAAGGACATTTCTTTTTATTACCTGATCCAGAATCATTTGATGCTATTTTTAAAGCTCTGGGAGTTAACTAATATGAATGTACAAGGTCAAATAGTAAAAGTCGGTATTGCAGATATGAATATTGCAAAAGCCCCCGACAAAATACGAACGTCAGGGCTTGGCTCGTGCGTAGGAGTTGTTCTATATGACGAGAGATCAACGACAGTTGGTATGGTACACGTTATGCTACCAGATTCTAGTCTTGGAAGAGCAGGAGCGATAAATATTGCGAAATTTGCAGATACTGGAATTCCTGCGATGGTGGAGCAGTTAAAATTAGAAGGAATTCAACCTTATAAGCTAAAAGCTAAGATTGCAGGGGGGGCTCAAATGTTTCAGTTCTCTTCTGTAAGAGATACATTGAGAATCGGGCCACGTAATGTCGAGGCAGTTAAAGAGTATTTAAAAAAGTATTCAATTCCTATTATCGCAGAAGATACTGGAGGGAATAGTGGTAGAACGATTGAGTTTGATCCTTCTACAAAACTATTAAATATTCGAACAGTGAACCAAGGAGTGAGAAATATATAATGGTAGGAACTATTCTTTCTAATTTTTGGGTAGCGCTTATTGCTTTTACTGTATATTTTTTATTTTCTTATCCTTTTATAGAAGGTAAGGGAATTATTCTTGAAGCGTCAATGGTTGCTTTTGTATTTTTTCTTCTCACATTTTTGGCTAGAGCAATTATTAGTTATATAATAAGCAATCCACCAGAAGAAACCGAGGATGTCTTTACAGAGAAGGATGCTGAAATCTTAAAATCCGAAATTTCTCCAGAAGATTATGCAGAGCTAGTGAAGACAATGTTAAAGGAAGAGGAACAACCAAACGCACAAACTTACTAATAAAGTAGAATGGATTGAAAAAAAGGGGGAGTCGATAGTTTCGACTCCCCCTTTTTTATGAGATTTTTGTTATAATAATCATATTAAAGAGATATATTGGGGAAGGGGGATAATTTTGACACATCAAGATTCGACAGATGAGCAGCTTCTTTGGAAGAGTTGGACTGAAAGCAAAGATCCTCAGGCCGGAGATTTACTCATGAGAAAATATATAACTCTAGTTAACTATCATGTTCAAAGAATCGGTGCAGGTATCCCTAAAAATATATCAAAAGAAGAGCTTAAAAGTTTAGGAATGATGGGTCTATTTGATGCGCTCAATAAATTTGATTATAGGAGAGAGCTAAAATTTGATACGTATGCTTCGTTTCGCGTAAGAGGGGCTATCATTGATGGGTTGAGAAAAGAAGATTGGCTACCACGCTCTTCGCGAGAAAAAGCAAAGAAACTAGAAACTAAAATTGAAGAACTAGAGCAAAAGTTAATGAGGCATGCATCTGCTGAAGAAATAGCAGATTTTGTCGAAATGCCTGTAGAAGATGTATATAATACCGTACAGGAGCATTTTTTCTCTAATGTACTGTCAATCGATGAGCAACTACAAGAAAGTGAAGAAACTGAAAGCAAATCATATGTCATTCGAGATGATTCTCTGAAAACTCCTGAACAACAAATGGTTAAACGTGAGCTAATCGGAGATTTAGCCGATCAAATTCAACAATTAAATGACAATGAGCAATTAGTGTTAAGTTTGTTTTATACAGAGGAATTGACGCTCACAGTAATTGGGGAGATGCTATGCTTATCTACTTCTAGAATATCTCAAATTCATTCAAAAGCACTTTTTAAACTTAGAAAACTACTGATGAATGAAATGATGAACGTCTGAGTCAATTTCATAATTACTTATTTTAATATAAGCCACGAATATATATGTGATGTTATATTCGATTATTGGTTTATATAATGTGGATTTTGTTGATTGGAGCGCAAGGCGGCGACTCCAGTGGGAATGCACGAGCTGAAAGCCCCGCAGAAACGCTTAATAGGGACAAAGGCTAAGTGCGCCACATCCTGTGGCAACGCCTTCGTGACCAACATCCTGTTGGCCCGAGGAGATTGAAGCCGTGCCCACGGAAAGCGTCCGCCTGAAGCGGAAATCAACTTTGTTTGGATTTTCTGCTAATTACTACTTTATGAAATTGACGCGAATAGAAAAAGGGGATACTACTATGAGCTTAAAATTAGCAGAACTTCAAATAGCTATTCCTAAAACGTTTGATGCAGGTAAAATAGCCGATCAAATCCAACAACAAAGCGCCATCAATCAATCGAATGCACAAGCAGCCTCAGAAAGACAGTTAGAAAAAAATAGAGAAACGGTTACGAAGTCTAACGAGACCTCTGAAACTAGCTCTCAAGAAGAAAAAAGAGAACAAGCAGAGCAGGAGCGCCAAAATAGAGAAACAAGAGAACGCGAAATGAAAGAGACAAAGCATCCATTCAAAGGGAACTTTGTAGATTTTAGTGGTTAGGAGCAGTTATGATAACGACTATTTTAATAATATTATTCTTATTGCAAGTAATAAGTTTTTACTTTATTGCTCTTTTAAATGCCAAGATTTCAAGGTTTAATGAGATGGAACAAAAGCAGCAACAAGTCTTACTCGATATTGAAGATTCTTTTAGTGCTTATATATCAGAAATTACAGATGAAAATAATCGGCTTTTACAGGAACTAAAAAATACAGAAGTACCCAAAAAAGCAGTTCCGAAAACTTCAGAAAAGTCGTCAATAAAAGAAGTTGCAACTTTTGAACTTCCAACTTCTTTCGTATCTAAACAAATAGCGGCAAGTAGTTATTTGAGAACTGCTCAAACGACTACAAAAAAAGTCCCTGAAACGGTGAGAGAAAAAGTGATATTTCATCATGAAGAGGGAAAAAGCCCTGACGAAATAGCAAAAATGCTGCAAATAGGAAAGACTGAAGTGGAACTTTATCTGAAATTTAACAACTAAATAGTTGAAAGTATAAAAAAGATATGTTATATTAGAAAACGGTATGAATACACACGCAGTTCGGATGGACTTAGCAGGTGCTCTATTTATAGAGTAGCTAATGAAAAATGATGAATGCGGAAGACTAAACCAAAACAGGAGGAAATATATCATGTCAGTAATCTCAATGAAGCAATTATTAGAGGCTGGTGTTCACTTCGGTCACCAAACTCGCCGTTGGAATCCAAAAATGAAAAAATACATTTTTGTTGAACGTAACGGAATCTACATCATCGATCTTCAAAAAACGGTGAAAAAATTAGAAGAAGCTTATGCTTTCATGCGTCAAGTAGGTCAAGACGGTGGGAAAGTTCTTTTCGTAGGAACTAAAAAGCAAGCACAAGAAGCTATTAAAGAAGAAGCTGAGCGTTCAGGTAACTACTACATTAACCAACGTTGGTTAGGTGGTACTTTAACTAACTTCGGTACTATTCAAAAACGTGTAGCTCGTTTAAAAGCCATTGAAAAAATGGAAGAAGACGGTACTTTTGAAGTACTACCTAAAAAAGAAGTTGTTCAACTTAAAAAACAACACGAACGTCTTGTTAAATTCTTAGGCGGTATCCGTGATATGAAAGCTGTTCCAGATGTAATGTTCGTAGTAGATCCACGTAAAGAGCGTATTGCTGTTGCAGAAGCAATCAAACTGAACATTCCATTAGTAGGAATCGTTGATACAAACTGTGATCCAGATGAAATCGACTATGTAATTCCTGCAAATGATGATGCAATTCGCGCGGTTAAATTATTAACGGCTAAAATGGCGGATGCATTACTTGAAGCAAGACAAGGTGAAGACGAAGAAGTAACTTCTGATGAAGTTGCAGCTGAGTAAGACCTGAGTAATACGAATTGTAATTAACAGGTGATAAGCGGCCAAACCTCTTATCACCTTTTTTTGAGAAAATGACACTAAATGTACTAGGAGGAATATATAATGGCAGTTACAGCACAAATGGTAAAAGAATTACGTGAAAAAACTGGTGCAGGTATGATGGACTGTAAAAAAGCTTTAGTAGAATCAGACGGTAATTTAGAAGCAGCAATCGACTTTTTACGTGAAAAAGGTCTATCTTCTGCAGCTAAAAAAGCGGATCGTATTGCGGCTGAAGGTACTACTTTCATTCAAGTTGAAGGAAACAAAGCAGTATTATTAGAAATGAATGCTGAAACTGATTTCGTATCTAAAAATGAATCTTTCCAACAATTAGTACAAACCGTAGCTTCTCATCTATTAGCTACAGAGCCAGCTTCAGTAGAAGAAGCATTAACTTCAGTAGTTGAAGATGGATTAACAGTAGAAAACTTAATCTCTAATGCAATTGCTAAAATTGGAGAAAAAATTTCACTTCGTCGTTTTGTTATCGAAACTAAAACAGATGCAGATGCATTTGGTCCATACCTACACATGGGAGGACGTATCGGAGTTCTTACAGTATTAGAAGGTTCAACAGATGTGCAATCGGCTAAAGATGTTGCAATGCATATCGCAGCATTAAACCCTGCGTATATTTCACGTGATGAAGTTTCTGCTGATGAAGTAGAAAACGAACGCAAAATATTAACAGAACAAGCTTTAAACGAAGGAAAACCTGAAAATATCGTTGCTAAAATGGTAGAGGGTCGCCTAAGTAAATATTTTGAAGACGTTTGTGTTTTAGAGCAATCATTCGTTAAAAATCCAGACCAAAAAGTAAAAGTATTTGTTGAATCAACTGGTGGTAAACTAGTTTCATTCACTCGCTATGCTGTTGGTGAAGGAATCGAAAAACGTGAAGACAACTTTGCTGAAGAAGTAATGAGCCAAGTAAAAGGTAACTAATTAGAAAAGCGCAGGTGCCTATGCAAGCCCCGACAACGTTTTTCTGCGACGAGCTTTGCGCAGGAGCAAGCGCTGGAAGAATTTCACGTAAAGGCGTACTTTGCCTTTGCTGAAATTCTGAAGCGACTCGAGGGGCTAGGTGCCGGAGTTAGACAATAAGAAAAGTGAAATGTATTTTTCGCTAAATAACAACCAGGGAACACGTAATTTGTGTTCCCTATTTTTCAAGATAGAGATGGAGGATACCTATGAGCAAACCACAATACAAAAGAATCGTTTTAAAATTAAGTGGCGAGGCATTAGCCGGAGAACAAGGTTTCGGTTTATCTCCTGAGATAATTAGATCTGTAGCCGACCAAGTGAAAGAAGTTGTAGATCTTGGCGTAGAGGTTGCTGTAGTCGTTGGTGGAGGAAATATTTGGCGAGGTAAAGTAGGAAGCGAAATGGGCATGGATCGTGCTACTGCTGACTATATGGGTATGCTTGCTACAGTTATGAATTCACTTGCACTACAAGATTCACTTGAAAAAGCAGGTGTCGAAACACGCGTTCAAACTTCTATCGAAATGCGACAAGTTGCAGAGCCTTACATACGTAGAAGAGCCATTCGTCATTTAGAAAAAAAACGAGTAGTTATTTTTGCAGCTGGGACAGGAAATCCGTACTTCTCAACAGATACAACTGCAGCATTAAGAGCAGCTGAAATTGAAGCAGATGTTATATTAATGGCTAAAAATAATGTAGATGGTGTTTACTCTGCTGATCCTAAAACGGATAGTACGGCAGTGAAATATGATACACTTTCATTTTTTGAAGTGATACAACAAGGACTCCAAGTAATGGATTCTACAGCCTCTACTTTATGTATGGACAATGATATAGAGCTTATTGTATTCTCTATTATGGAAAAAGGAAATATTAAAAAGGCTGTGCTCGGGGAAACCATAGGGACAGTCGTTAGGAGGAATTCTTAATGCCGAAAAAAGTGATAGACCAAACAGCTGACAAAATGACAAAAACGATATCCGTTTTTAGTAGAGAGTTATCTACTATTCGTGCTGGTCGCGCTAGTGCTTCCTTACTCGATAAAATCTCTGTAGATTATTATGGTGCACCAACACCAATCAATCAAATGGCTGGTATTTCTGTACCAGAAGCACGCTTAATAACAATTCTACCTTATGACAAATCAATCCTAGGTGATATTGAAAAAGCGATTATGAAATCTGATTTAGGAATCCAACCAACTAATGACGGAACATTAATTCGTCTTGCAATTCCTGCGTTAACGGAAGAGCGTCGTAAAGATTTAGTTAAACTGGTGAAAAAAGAAGCAGAAGAAGCGAAAGTTAACGTTCGTAACGTTCGTCGCGATGGTAATGATGATTTGAAAAAACTTGAAAAATCTGGTGGAATTACAGAAGACGAGTTAAGAAACTTTACAGAAGAAATCCAAAAACTTACAGATGCAAATATTGAAAAAATCGATACAATTACAAAAGAAAAAGAAAAAGAAATTTTAGACGTTTAACCTTTAAGAAGAATTGATTTGGGTTAAAGCTTCAGTGAATACCAAAATCGTCTTCAAATGATTAGTCTAGGTTAAGTAGTTCTGAACTTTTATTTAAAAAAGGCGTCCTTTGAAGGGGACGTCTTTTTATATATGCGTTTATTTGTTATGATAGGTATAGACGTTCGACTTGGTAGATTGGGGGTTTCTAAATGTTTAATAAATTAATTCGGAAAAATGATAAAAGGATCAATATTCATTTAGATGAACGAAAAGAAAATGCCCAAAAAGAACAATTGCCTAGCCATATCGCGATTATTATGGATGGGAACGGTAGATGGGCTAAAAAAAGGTCACTTCCCCGTATTGCTGGTCATCATGAAGGAATGAAGACAGTGAAAAAAATAACTCGATTTGCAAATGAGGTCGGAATAGACACGTTAACGTTGTATGCTTTTTCCACAGAAAATTGGAAGCGTCCGAAAATGGAAGTAGATTTTTTAATGCGACTTCCCGAAGAGTTTTTAGGGACGTACTTACCTGATTTAATCGAGCAAAATGTTCAAGTACGAATGATGGGAAATCACGAAATGCTTCCTGAGCATACAAAACGAGCTATTTATAAAGCGATGGATGAAACAGCAAAAAATGATGGTCTCATACTTAACTTTGCTATGAATTATGGAAGTAGAGATGAGATTGTGCAGGCGGTCAAACGTATTGCTCAAGAAATACAACAAGATAAAATTTCTGTGGACGACATTACAGAAGAATTAATGACGAAACATTTAATGACCAAGGATTTGTCTGAACCTGACCTTCTCATTCGAACGAGTGGCGAGGTTCGGCTGAGCAACTTTATGTTATGGCAGCTTGCTTATACAGAGTTTTGGTTTACAGATACACTGTGGCCAGACTTTGATGAAGCTTGTTTGTTAGAAGCTATTGAAATTTATCAAAAAAGGAATAGAAGATACGGTGGACTTAAGGGGGAAGAAGTAAATTGAAGCAACGGATTATAACTGGTGCTATTGCATTAGCACTATTTCTCCCAATTGTTTTATTAGGTGGGCCAGTTTTCACTATATTAGTATACATAATAGCAGCAGTTGGGTTGCATGAGATGCTTCGTATGAAGGGCGTAAACTTATTTTCCTTTGAAAGTTTAGTTTCGTTTCTGCTCCTGTTTCTATTATTAGTCCCGTCATCTTTTGAGGATGAGCTATTGTCATATACAGGGCATACGAAATTAGAATGGGTGTTTGTTGGGGTTTTCTTAGTGTTAATCTATACAGTATTAGTAAAAAATCGTTTTACTTTCGATGATGCGGCATTTGTTATTTTAAGTACACTTTACGTTGGTATTGGTTTTTATTATTTCATAGAAACAAGAAATGAAGGTTTGGCTTACGTTATTTTTGCGTTACTGATCGTATGGACTACAGATTCAGGGGCTTACTTTACTGGTCGAAAAATCGGGAAAAGGAAGTTATGGCCAGAAATCTCTCCTAATAAGACAGTAGAAGGATTTGTTGGGGGCATCATATGGGCATTAATCACTGCATTTATTATTCAATGGATAAACCCACTATCTTCATCGATGCTAGTTTTAATAGGAATTACTATTGCTGCTTCGATATTCGGGCAACTAGGGGACTTAGTGGAATCAGCAATAAAAAGACATTATAATGTGAAAGATTCTGGTAAACTGTTACCAGGTCACGGTGGAATTATGGATCGTTTTGACAGTATTTTATTTGTCTTACCGCTTCTACACTTTTTACATTTTATATAAGGAGACGACATTATTTCATGGTGAAAAGAATAAGTTTATTAGGAGCCACTGGTTCTATCGGGATACAAACACTGGATATAATAAAAGAGCATCCAGATCAGTTTCAACTAGTAGCATTTTCAGCGGGGAAAAATATAAAAGTTACTAAGCAAATAATTCGAGATTTTTCTGTACCTTTAGTTTCCGTTTTATCCGAGGAGGATGCCATTCAATTAGGCAAAGAGTTTCCGCAAATCGAAATAGTCTTTGGGGACCAAGGACTGGTACAAGTTGCTGCTCATGCAGATGCGGATGTTTTAGTGAATGCGGTTTTAGGTAGTGTAGGTTTAAGACCAACATTAGAAGCGATCAAACAAGGGATAACCATTGCTATTGCAAATAAAGAGACGCTAGTAACTGCAGGACACTTAGTAATGGAAGCAGCAAAGAAATATAATGTGCCGATTCTTCCAGTGGACAGCGAGCACTCAGCATTATTCCAAGCAATGAACGGAGAAAAACGTTCGGAAATTGCGAAGCTAATAATAACTGCATCTGGCGGAAGTTTTCGAGACCGTACTCGAGAAGAGCTAAAAAATGTAACCGTACAGGATGCGCTGAATCATCCAAACTGGTCTATGGGCTCGAAAATTACAATTGATTCTGCCACGATGATGAACAAAGGACTGGAAGTAATTGAAGCTCAAGTTCTTTTTGATATTTCGTATGATGATATCGAAGTGTTACTTCACCGAGAGAGTATTATACATTCGATGGTTGAATTCCAAGATACTAGTGTTATTGCACAGTTAGGAACTCCGGATATGCGTGTGCCAATTCAATATGCATTGTCTTATCCAGAAAGATTGACAAGACACACGGCCCCACGTCTGAACTTGGCTCAAATTGGTAAGTTGCATTTTGAAGAGATGGATTATACACGTTATCATGCTTTGAAATTAGCTATTGATGCTGGACGAGCGGGCGGAACAATGACAACGGTGCTAAATGCAGCAAATGAAGCGGCTGTAGCTTTGTTTTTACAAGAGAAAATTGGTTTCCTAACAATTGATGAGTTAATAGAACGAGCAATGGATGAGCATGTAGTCGTTTCAAATCCAGATTTAGAAACAATTCTTCATGTAGATGCAAATACAAGAAAATCCGTAGAGAACATGGTAAAATGATTAGATGTGAAAGCATGATCAGTTAGAAACTAAAGGTGGGATATAATGGAGACAGCCATTGCGTTTATAATTATATTTGGAAGTATTGTATTTTTCCATGAGCTTGGGCATTTTATCTTTGCAAAACGAGCAGGAATTATGGTGCGTGAGTTTGCGATTGGTATGGGACCTAAAATCTTTGGATATACAAAGGGCGAGACTCTTTATACGCTGCGATTACTACCAATAGGTGGATATGTTCGTATGGCCGGTGAAGATATGGACTCAGTTGAACTACAGCCGGGCTATCGTTTAGGAATACACTTGAATGATTTAGACGAAATCGATCAGATTTTATTGAATCAAAACAAACATTTTCCTGATATGCTATTTTTAGAAGTAGAAAAATCTGATTTAACTGACCAAATGTTTATCGAAGGATACAACGAAGAGGAAAAGTTAGTACGATATAAAGTGGCACGAAATGCTGTCATCAATGAAAAAGGCACTGTAACAATCATTGCGCCTACTGATCGTCAATTTGGTTCGAAGTCAGTTGGCCAAAGATCCCTGACTATTTTTGCAGGACCACTTTTCAACTTTATCCTTGCCTTCTTCATTTTCTTAGCGCTTGGTTTGTTTCAAGGAGTACCAACGTATGAACCTATCATCACAACTGTAGTTAAAGACAGTCCTGCTGAACAAGCCGGTATGCAAGATGGAGATTTGGTAACGAAGATTAATGGAGCTTCTATTACTACGTGGGAAGAACTATCTGAAAAAGTGAAGGTTAGATCAAACGAGCTTATGGAATTTACGGTAGAACGTGATGGGCAAGAAGTAGATCTATCTATGACACCGAATGAAGTGGAAGTAGAGAAAGAAAAAGTTGGACAAATTGGCGTAAATTATTCAAGTCCAATGGAAAAGAATCCTGCGAAAGCATTAGTCTTTGGGGCAGAGCAAACATATGAATGGACTAAACGTATATTTACTATACTTGGTACATTAATTACTGGAAATTTCTCCATAGATGATTTATCAGGTCCTGTTGGAATATATAAAGCGACAGAAGAAGTTGCGCAATATGGTGTATACAATTTAATGCGCTGGGCTGCAATACTTAGTATAAATCTCGGTATTATGAATTTATTGCCATTACCGGCGTTAGACGGAGGTAGATTATTATTCTTCTTGTTTGAAGCTTTACGCGGGAAACCAGTAGATAAACAAAAAGAAGGTATGGTCCACTTTGTAGGCATTATGCTGCTGATGGTATTAATGGTTGTCGTTACATGGAATGATATACAACGATTTTTCTTCAATGGATAAACAATTTAGAGGGGAAGTTCAATTAACTGAACTTCCTTTCTTTTACTGTGTATAGAAAAGCGCAAGCGCCTGTGGGAAGTCAGTCTAAGTTCGCGACATCGTGTCGCAATGACTGACTGACCAGCATCGTGCGGCCCTGAAATTCTGAAGCGACTCGAGGGGCTAGGCGCTGGAGCTAGACAAGATAAGGAGGGATACGAGCTATGGATGACGGGAAAATGAGAATGCACTTGTTGTTGCAACAACTGGAGTTAACAGAGGATTCTTTCGTAAAGCACTTTGAACATGCATCCATCGATCGATTCACTGTACATAAGAAAAATAGAAAATGGGATTTTCAAATTCAACTACAAGCTATACTACCAATAGATGTCTTTACTATTTTTCAATCACGTCTAATAGAAAAGTTTGCTGGAATAGCTACTATTTTGCTAACTATCCAATCTGAAGGCGAGGGTGTTTCTCAAGAATTAATCAACCAATATTGGCCATTAGTTCTGAAAGAATTAAGTGATATGGCTCCTCCTTTAAAAGATCGTTTGTTAAAACAACAACCGGAATGGAACGGTCAGATGATTCACTTAACCTGTGGAGAGGAAATTGAATTACGAACGTTTAAAAGGAAATATATCGAACTATTGTCTGATGTATATGTAGGATTCGGGTTTCCAAAAATAGCGTTCGACTTCCGTTTAATAGAAGATACGGAAGCAATAGCTAAAGCACAACTAGAGTTTTTGGAACAGCGTCGTTTAGAAGAAGAGAAACTTGGGCAAAAAGCGTTAGAAGATATGCAAAAACGTGACCAAAATAGACAAGAAAATGGTAGTTCAAATGCGAATGGTCCTTTCCAACTGGGAGTACCACTTAAAAAAGATGAGCCTATTATGGACATAAAATCGATTCAGGATGAAGAACGTAGAGTGGCAATTGAAGGCTTTGTATTCGATGTGGAAGTGAAAGAATTGCGAAGTGGACGTTCGCTTCTGACTGCAAAAGTTACCGATTATACAGACTCCATCTTAGTGAAGATGTTCTCTAGAGATAAAGAAGATGCTCAAATGATGGAACGACTACAAAAGGGTATGTGGATTAAGGTTAGAGGTTCTGTGCAAAACGATACTTTTGTACGTGATTTAATCATCATGGCACAGGACATGAACGAACTAAATCCAATGGTACGAATGGATACGGCGAAAGAAAAGCGAGTGGAGCTTCATCTTCATACGCCGATGAGTCAAATGGACGCTGTTTCTTCCGTTTCTTCGCTAGTTACTCAAGCTGCTAAATGGGGTCATAAAGCTATAGCCATTACGGATCATGCGAATTTACAGTCCTTTCCTGAAGCGTATGCTGCCGGGAAAAAGAATGGCATAAAAATTCTATATGGTTTAGAAGCAAATCTTGTGCATGACGGAGTTCCAATTGCTTATGATGAGCAGCATACTGCGTTAGAAGATGCAGTATATATCGTATTTGACGTTGAAACTACAGGTCTATCTGCCACATACGATAAAATAATTGAATTGGCAGCAGTAAAAATGCAAAATGGCAATATCATCGATCGGTTTGAACGATTTGTAAATCCGCATCATGCGCTTTCAGCAACTACGATCGAGTTAACTGGAATTACAGATGAAATGGTTCGAAATGCACCTGAGATAGAACAGGTTATTAAAGACTTTTACGAGTTTATTGGAGATGGCATCATTGTTGCACATAATGCATCTTTTGATATGGGCTTTTTATATGAGGGATATCGAAGAACAGGAATAGATTATTTCAATCACCCTGTTATTGATACTTTGGAGCTTGCCCGGTTTTTACATCCAGAGATGAAGTCTCATCGTCTTGGTACTCTAACTAAAAAATTCAATATTGAGCTGACACAAGCTCACAGAGCAATATTTGACTGTGAGGCAACAGGCTATTTATTGCTTCATTTATTAAAAGAAGCAGAAGAACATAAAATAGCTTATCATGATGACTTTAACAAGCATATTGGACAAGGTGATTCTTATAAGCGAGCTAGACCAACCCATTGCACAATCTTAGTTAAAAATGAAATAGGTTTAAAAAACCTTTTCAAATTAGTATCACTTGCTCATACTACTACCTTCCATCGTGTACCGAGATTAAAAAGATCTGTGCTACAAAAGCATAGAGAGGGACTAATCATTGGGTCAGGATGCGATAAAGGTGAGGTTTTTGAAGGTCTTATGCAGAAACCATTAGAGCAAGTAGAAGAGATTGCCCAGTTCTATGATTATTTAGAAATACATCCGAAAGAAGTATACGCTCATTTGATCGAAAAGGAATTAGTGAGAGATGAATGGAATTTAGAAGATATCATTCGTAAAATGATTAAAATCGGAAAAAAGATAAATTTACCAGTCGTAGCAACCGGTAATGTACATTATTTGCATGAAAATGATGCTATTTTCAGAAAAATACTTGTAAATTCACAGGGTGGGGCTAACCCATTAAATCGGCATGAGCTACCTAAAGTACATTTCCGTACGACGAATGAAATGTTAGATGCATTTGCGTTTCTTGGAGAAGACCTGGCAAAAGAGATTGTAGTGTCTAATTCTCAAAAAATAGCAGATTCATTGGAAGACATTAAACCGATCAAGGATGATCTATATACACCTAAGATTGAAGGGGCAGACGAGGAAGTTAGAGCACTTACTTACTCTAAAGCTAAAGAAATCTATGGCGAAGAATTACCTGAAATAGTTGAGGCGCGACTTGAGAAGGAATTAACCTCCATTATTGGACATGGATTTGCTGTGATTTATTTAATTTCTCATAAATTAGTAAAAAAATCATTAGATGATGGATATTTAGTTGGATCAAGGGGTTCAGTTGGTTCATCTCTTGTAGCAACAATGACAGAAATTACAGAAGTAAACCCGTTACCACCACATTATGTATGTCCAAGTTGTCAGCATTCAGAATTTTTCCTAGACGGGTCAGTTGGTTCTGGCTTTGACTTATCAAACAAAAATTGTATTAAATGTGATACACCTTATGTAAAAGATGGACAAGATATTCCGTTTGAAACTTTCCTAGGATTCAAAGGGGATAAGGTTCCGGATATAGATTTAAACTTTAGCGGCGAGTATCAGTCTATAGCGCATAACTATACGAAGGAATTATTCGGAGAGGATTATGTATTCCGTGCTGGTACAATTGGAACAGTAGCTGAAAAAACAGCTTATGGATATGTAAGAGGTTATATGAACGATAATAATCTGGCTCTTCGCGGTGCAGAAATAGATCGTTTAGTACAGGGCTGTTCAGGAGTTAAGCGATCAACCGGTCAGCATCCAGGTGGTATAATCGTTGTTCCCGATTACATGGATATATATGACTTTACACCAATTCAGTTCCCTGCAGACGCACAGGACTCGGAATGGAAAACGACCCATTTTGATTTTCATTCTATTCATGATAATTTGTTGAAATTAGATATTCTAGGGCATGATGATCCTACCGTTATTCGTATGCTCCAAGATTTATCAGGAATTGATCCAAAAACAATTCCAACAGATGATCCAGAAGTGATGAAAATATTTAGTGGAACAGCATCACTTGGCGTTACAGAAGAACAAATAGACTGTAAAACAGGGACATTAGGTATTCCTGAATTTGGTACTCGCTTTGTAAGACAAATGCTTGAAGAAACAAAACCGTCTTCTTTTTCTGAGTTAGTCCAAATTTCTGGTTTATCGCATGGAACAGATGTATGGCTTGGAAATGCACAGGAACTCATCCAAGCTGGTACTTGTCAGCTTTCTGATGTAATTGGATGTCGAGATGATATTATGGTTTATTTAATCTATCAAGGGTTAGAACCTTCCTTGGCATTTAAAATTATGGAGTCTGTTCGTAAAGGGAAAGGGCTAACGCCGGAATTTGAAGCAGAGATGAAGAAACAGGGAGTTGCCAACTGGTATATTGAATCCTGCAAAAAAATTAAATACATGTTCCCGAAAGCCCATGCAGCTGCTTATGTATTAATGGCAGTTCGAATTGCATACTTTAAAGTGCATTATCCCATACTATATTATGCAGCGTATCTTACAGTAAGAGCATCTGATTTTGATCTAATCGCTATGGTAAATGGGTCTCATACCATCCGAGCGAAATTAGACGAAATAAATGCAAAGGGACTAGAAGCATCTCCAAAGGAAAAAAACGTATTGACGGTATTAGAAATTGCACTTGAAATGTCTGAACGGGGCATTAAATTGCAAAAAGTAGATTTATACAAATCGCATGCCAATGAATTTATTATTGAAGGAAACACGCTAATTCCTCCTTTTAATTCGATACCTGGATTAGGTACAAATGTTGCTTTCCAAATTGCTAAAGCAAGAATTGATGGTGAATTTTTGTCGAAGGAAGATCTTCAACAAAGAGGTAAAGTATCGAAGACGATTATCGAATACATGGATACGATGGGATGTTTAGAAGGGTTACCAGATGCCAATCAGCTTTCGCTGTTTTAGTAGGAAATTTGCAAGGCTACATGATGTATGGTAATATAAAACTACCAATGTTTCATAGTACTGTGACGAAAGAGTGGGATTTCCCGCTCTTTTCTGTTGTTATATAGAAAATCATTGTTATGTAGGAGGCTTTTATGAGTAATATTACAACTAAAATTGAAGAGCTTGTATCGCCTATTTTACAAGAGTTAAATTTAGATCTTGTAGACGTAGAATATGTAAAAGAAGGCCGAGATTGGTTTTTACGTATTTATATTGATACTCCATCTGGTGGTATAGATATTGAACAATGCGCTCAAGTTAGTGAAAAACTAAGTGAAAAGTTGGATGTAGAAGATCCGATATCGGAAAATTACTTTTTAGAGGTTTCATCTCCTGGAGCAGAACGACCTTTGAAAAAGGATGCGGACTTCGCGAATGCAATTGGTAAGTTTGTTTATATCAAAACATACGAGCCAGTGAACGGAGCTAAAGAATTTGAAGGGACATTACTTTCTTATTCATTAGAGGAAGGCGCATTAATCGAAGTACGTGTTAAAACTAGAAGAATAAAAATTCAAATTGAAAAAGAGAAAATTGCGCTTGCTCGTTTAGCAATTGATTTCTCTGCATAACGTATATGGAGGAGTGAAAGTAGTGAGTAGTGAATTATTAGATGCGTTAACTGAGCTCGAACAACAAAAGGGAATTTCGAGAGATGTTTTAATAGAAGCAATTGAAGCTGCTTTAGTTACTGCCTACAAAAGAAATTTTAACCAAGCCCAAAATGTTCGTGTCGATATTAACTTAACTACTGGTACTATGCTTGTTTATTCAAGAAAAGATGTAGTAGAAGAAGTAGCAGACGACCGTTTACAAATCTCTTTAGAGGATGCTCAAGTGATCAACCCACACTATGCAGTTGGTGATGTTGTGGAAGAGGAAGTAACACCACGTAATTTCGGGCGTATTGCAGCTCAAACAGCTAAACAAGTTGTTACTCAACGTGTGCGCGAAGCTGAACGTGGAATGATATACGAAGAATATGTAGATCGTGAAGATGATATCGTAAATGGGATTGTTGAACGATTAGATGCACGAAATATATATGTTGGTTTAGGAAAAGTGGAGGCAGTACTGCCTGCAAATGAGCAAATCCAAACAGAGACATTTCGACCTCATGAACGTATCAAAGTATATATTACGAAAGTAGAACGTACTACACGTGGTCCGCAGGTATTCGTTTCTAGAACACACCCTGGATTACTTCGTCGTTTGTTTGAAATGGAAGTACCTGAAATCTTTGAAGGTATTGTGGAGATTAAGTCCATCGCTCGTGAAGCAGGGGATCGTTCGAAGATTTCCGTATTTGCACATAATGACGAAATTGATCCAGTTGGCTCATGCGTTGGTGCAAAAGGAGCTCGAGTTCAAACAATTGTAAATGAGTTAAGTGGAGAGAAAATTGACATAGTTGAATGGTCTGAAGATCCAGTAGTGTTTGTTGGAAATGCACTAAGCCCTTCTAAAGTAATCGATGTTCAAGTAAACGAAGCGGAAAAATCGACAACTGTTGTAGTTCCAGATTATCAGCTGTCTCTTGCAATTGGTAAAAGAGGTCAAAATGCTCGTCTTGCAGCAAAACTGACTGGTTGGAAGATTGATATTAAAAGTGAAACAGATGCAAGAGAACTTGGAATTTATCCAAATGAAAATTCTCCACAGCTTATAGTAGAAAATTTGGATGAAGAAGAATTGGATGATTTCGATTTCTATAAAGAAGAACAATAAGCAAGGATGGTGATTTGAATGACGGTTCAAAAGAAAATACCGTTACGTAAATGTGTTGCTACTGGTGAAATGTTTCCGAAAAAAGAAATGATTCGCATAGTCCGTTCGAAAGAAGGAGAAGTTTCCGTGGACCTAACTGGAAAAAAATCAGGTCGTGGTGCTTATGTATCTAAATCTATCGAAGCGGTAAACCAAGCGAAAAAGAAAAATTCATTAGGCACACATTTAGAAGCACCAATTCCTATTGAAATATATGATCAGTTAATAGTCGTTATTGAAAGAGAAAAAATTAAATGACAATACAAGAGCAAATATCTAATCTATTAGGACTAGCAACTAGAGCAAGAAAAACAATTACTGGTGAAGAGCTAGTAGTAAAAGAAATCAGAAGCCAAAGGGCAAAACTAGTTGTTTTATCCAATGACGCTTCTAAAAATACAGCAAAAAAAATTAATGATAAATGTGCATCTTTTAACGTTGAGCTGCATGTCTTTGGAGACCGGCACGATCTCGGACATGCGACGGGAAAAGAGGCCAGGGTGGCAATCGCCATTATGGATGACGGTTTCGCTAAAAAACTGTCCGGCCTTCTCAACGAATATAACCGGGGGTGAGCTAATGACAAAAATCAGAGTTCATGAATATGCGAGACAAATAGATAAATCGAGTAAAGAAGTTATTGAGCAACTAGGAAAGATGGATATTCAAGTAACAAATCATATGTCTACACTTGAAGGAGAAGCTATTAAAAAGCTAGATGGTATTTATAAATCATCATCTCAAACAGCATCAACACCTTCTCAAACAACATCGAAACCTGCTCAAACATCACCAAAACCAGCATCACAAGGACAGTCAAGACCAGCTAGTCAAGGTCAACAAAGACCAGCATCACAAGGACAGTCAAGACCAGCTAGCCAAGGTCAACAAAGACCAGCATCACAAGGACAGTCAAGACCAGCTAGCCAAGGTCAACAAAGACCAGCATCACAAGGACAGTCAAGACCAGCTGGCCAAGGTCAACAAAGACCAGCATCACAAGGACAATCAAGACCAGCTAACTCAGGTCAACAAAGACCAACATCACAAGGACAATCGAGACCGTCTAACCAATCAACAACAAATCCTGCCACTGCAGGGAGTAATGCGCAAGCAAGCACGACTCAAGGAACAAACAGCCAACCTAAAAAAACATTTACTAATAATAAAGCCCCAGCTGGTGCTTATCGTCCGGGTGGTCAAAATCGTCCAGGTGGTAATAGACCAGGGCAAAAATTCCAAAAGCGTAGAAAAGGGCCTACTACACCAGTACAGCCACCAGTACCAAGAAAAGAACGGGAACTTCCAGCGAAAGTTACTTTTACAGATTCTTTAACAGTTTTAGAACTTTCGAAAAAACTTGGACGTGAACCAGCAGAGATTATCAAAAAATTATTCTTACTAGGTGTAATGGCAACAATAAACCAAGTTTTAGATAAGGATGGAATTGAACTTATCTGTACAGACTATGGAGTAGAAGTCGAAGAAGAAATTCGAATCGATATTACTGATTTAGAAGTTCATTTCGATCCTACGCCAGAAGACAGTACCAACCAATCAGAGCGTCCACCAGTTGTTACTATAATGGGTCACGTCGATCATGGTAAAACTACCCTGCTTGACTCTATTCGTAATACAAAAGTAACTGCAGGAGAAGCCGGTGGTATTACGCAACATATCGGTGCTTACATGATTGAAGACAATAACAAGAAAATTACATTCTTAGATACACCAGGACATGCTGCATTTACAACAATGCGTGCACGTGGAGCAAAAATTACGGATATTACGATTCTTGTAGTTGCAGCTGACGATGGGGTAATGCCTCAAACTGTAGAAGCTATTAATCATGCGAAAGCAGCTGAAGTGCCTATTATCGTTGCAGTAAACAAAATGGATAAACCTTCTGCGAACCCTGATCGTGTAATGCAAGAGTTAACAGAACATGGCTTAGTTCCTGAGGCATGGGGTGGAGATACAATATTCGTACCAATCTCAGCACTAAAAGGCGAAGGTATCGACAACCTATTAGAAATGGTACTACTTGTTTCTGAAGTAGGAGAGCTAAAAGCAAATCCAAAACGTCTTGCATTAGGTACAGTAATTGAAGCTCAACTGGATAAAGGTAGAGGTTCTGTTGCTACATTATTAGTACAAGATGGTACGTTAAAAGTTGGAGATCCTATCGTTGTAGGTCATGCATTCGGACGCGTAAGAGCAATGGTTAATGACCTTGGTCGTCGTGTAAAAGAAGCAGGTCCATCTACACCAGTAGAAATTACAGGCTTGAACGAAGTACCTCAAGCAGGAGACCGCTTTGTTGTATTTGAAGATGAAAAAACAGCTCGTCAAGTTGGAGAATCTCGTGCATCAGAAGCACAAGTTACTCAACGCTCTGAAAAAACTCGTGTGACATTAGACAATTTATTTGATCAAATGAAACAAGGAGAAATGAAAGAGTTAAACTTAATCGTTAAAGCAGACGTTCAAGGGACTGTTGAAGCGATGGCTGCTTCCCTTATGAAAATAGATGTAGAAGGCGTAAATGTTCGCATCATTCATACTGGAGCAGGAGCTATCACCGAGTCAGATATTAGCTTAGCAACTGCATCGAATGCAATCGTAATCGGATTCAACGTACGTCCGGATACAAATGCAAAACGTATGGCCGATCAAGAAGGCGTAGATATTCGTCTACACCGTATTATTTATAAAGTTATCGAAGAAATTGAATTCGCTATGAAGGGATTACTTGACCCTGAATTCCAAGAGAAAATTATTGGTCAAGCGGAAGTTCGTGAGACATTCAAAGTATCTAAAGTTGGTACGATTGCAGGTTCTTATGTAACCGAAGGTAAAATTTCAAGAGATAGTGGTGTTCGTGTAATTCGCGATGGAATCGTTATTTTTGAAGGCGAACTAGATACACTAAAACGTTTTAAAGATGATGCAAAAGAAGTTGCTAAAGGATACGAGTGCGGTATCACGATTAAAAACTTCAATGATATTCAAGAAGGCGATATCGTAGAAGCGTATATCATGGAAGAAATTAAACGAAAATGATCGTATATGCAGAATGTGAATTTTTAATTCCCACTGCGCATTCTTTAAAGGAAAAACGAGCAGTTCTTCAACGAATGCTCACAAGAACAAAACAAAAATATAATGTTTCTATTTCAGAATTAGATCATCAAGATACTTGGCAGCGTACATCTATTGGCATCGTTGCAATTGCATCCCAAAAAGATGCAGCTGAACGGGAGCTTATGAACGCCATCCGTTTCCTGGAATCTAATCCTGAATGGGAATGCATTAACATAAGCAAGGAATATTTATAAAGAAAATGAGGTGTAGCGATCATGTCAATGCGTGCTAACCGAGTTGCTGAGCAAATGAAAAAAGAGTTGGGCGAAATTATCGGACGAAAATTAAAGGACCCACGTATCGGTTTTGTCACAGTAACAGATGTAGCTGTTACTGGTGATTTACAACAAGCGAATATTTATATTACGGTGCTTGATGGAAACCGAGCGGCTACTTTAAGAGCTTTAGAACAAGCTAAAGGATTTATTCGTTCTGAAATAGGGCAGCGTATTCGTTTACGTATCACGCCTGAACTAATCTTTGAATATGATGAGTCTGCAGCATATGGTAATCGTATAGATGATTTATTAAGACAAATTAATAAACCATCTGAGTAATAAAACAAAAGGAAGTCTGCTTATTTATTGAAGCAGGCTTCTTTGTTATACCTACAGGGGGTGAACTGCATGTACGAAGGAATATTACCATTATGGAAAGAAAAAGGAATGACCTCACATGATTGTGTATTTAAACTTAGAAAAATATTGAAAATGAAGCGTATTGGCCATACAGGAACACTGGATCCAAGTGTTGAAGGAGTTTTACCCATTTGTTTAGGCCAAGCTACAAAGGTATCGGAATATATTATGGAACAAGGCAAAACGTATATAGCAACTATTTCTATAGGTACATCAACTACTACTGAGGATGCTGATGGTGAAATAGTAGAAAATGACGCTACTCCAAAGTCTTTTTCCCGTGCACAGATTTTAGAAGTATTAGCTGAATTGACAGGAGAAATTACTCAAATTCCGCCGATGTATTCAGCAGTAAAAGTGAATGGAAAAAAACTGTATGAATATGCTCGTGAAGGAAAAGAAGTAGAACGCCCAAGTAGAAAAGTGATGATTCACCATATAAAATTATTGGACGAAGCAGCTACTTTTTCAGGGCAGGAAGTTACATTCAACATTGAAATTGATTGTGGAAAAGGAACCTATATCCGTACACTAGCTGTTCAAATTGGTGAACTTCTAGGATACCCGGCTCATATGTCATCGTTGGTTAGAACGGCATCGGGAAGCTTCACTAAAACCCAATGTCTAACTTTAGCCGAGGTGCAAGAAGCTGTAGATAAACATACTTTGTTAGATACATTACTTCCATTAAAAGAGGCATTGTCGGCCTGGCCAACACTTGATATCAATGAAGAAAACCAAAAAAGCATTACAAATGGGCAAGTAGTGGAAATCCACCCATTGTTGGCTAAAAACGAGAAAATAGTATATACAATATTGGAGACACCAGTTGCAGTTTATATTAAACATCCAACAAAAACTGGTATGATGAAACCAGAAAAAATGTTTTCATCTGAAAAAGGAGATTAATATGGACGTTTATCACTTATCCTATCCAAACCATTTATACTCAAACGATAAAAATGAAGCATATTCTTTAGCAATCGGTTTCTTCGACGGAGTGCATAAAGGGCATCAAGCGGTTATAAAGCAAGCACTCGATAAAGGAAAAGAGATGAATATCAAAACAGCAGTAATGACATTTGATCCTCATCCTTCATTAGTACTTGGTGGCAGAAAAGAGAAAGTATTCTATATTACACCACTTCAAGAAAAGACAGATATTTTGAAAAGCTTTGGTGTGGATGCTGTTTTTGTTGTTCGTTTTACTTCTGATTTTGCAAAGTTAACTCCTGAAAAGTTTATCGAATTCTTCATAAACCAGACAAACGTAAAACATGTTACTGCCGGCTTTGACTTTTCATTTGGTGCTTTTGGAAAAGGTACGATGAAGGATATGGAGCTTCTTTCTGAAGGGAAATATTCTGTATCAGTCGTCGATAAAAAAGAGTTTGTTGGTGGTAAGATTAGCTCCACTCGTATAAGAGAAGAACTAACCGTTGGTAACATGGAGCAAGTAAAAGAATTATTAGGTAGACCTTTTAAGTTAACAGGAGTTGTTATCCATGGAGATAAAAGAGGGAGAACTATAAACTTTCCAACGGCGAATGTCGAACCTACCGAAGGACAATTTACACCAGCAACAGGCGTGTACGCAGTGAAAATCAGCGTTCAAGAGTCTTGGTATGAGGGTGTATGTAATGTGGGGTACAAACCAACATTTAATAATCTGGATGAGAAAAAGTTGTCTATTGAAGTACATATTATTGATTTCGATCAATCCATCTATGGTGAGGAAGTAACGGTCCATTGGTATATGCGCATTCGATCAGAACAAAAGTTCAATGGAATTGATGAGTTAAAAGAACAAATTGGAAAAGACAAGCAAGTTGCAATCGAGTTCTTTAAAAAAGAAGCTGAATAATAAAAGATTGGCTACCGGAAATTAATTTCGGTAGCTTTTTAAAAGAAATAAAAAAAGTGCCCCATGTACACTGTGTTCTGGGTCTTAAGAGAATGATTCATACTACTGATTTCCGTTTCAGGTGGGCGCTTTCCGCGGGCGAGGCCGAGCCTCCTCAGGCCAACAGGATGTTGGTCACGAAGGCGTTGCCACACGAGGTGGCGTGTCTTAGCCTTTGTTCCTTTAAAACGCTCCCTGTGGGGTCTCTACTTACTCGCTTATCCCGCTGGAGGCGCCACCTTGCACTCCAATCAATACAAAGTGTAGTTCTATACTCTGAGATAGGGCAAAGCATATCCCTAAGATAATAAAAGTAGTCAGAATTATTATAGGGATAAAACCGCCCGCTTGATTAGGTATACAATTTTATAATGAACAAAGTAAGTGGATTTTTTTTTATCTGAGTCCATTTCATTCTTACTTATTTAAAGATAGAACACGTATTTGTAGGTGGTTTTATATCCAATTTTTTTATATAAAGTGGACCTAGTTAATTGGAGCGCAGAGCGGCGAATCCAGTGGGAACAGCGGCAGCTGAAGACCCTGGACTGAGCATAGCGAAAATCTTTTTTGCGACGAGCTTTGCGCAGGAGCAAGGGAAGCGGCTGAAACCGTGCCCACGGAAAGCGTCCGCTCGGAGCGGAAATTAACGGCATATCAAGGTTTCTGTTCTTAGAGGATTGGGCGTCTTTTTTGTCCGGTTTTTCTGAGAAGAATGAATGTTCACCATTACTAATTAGTTGCTTCACCAATCTTTTTATGATAATCTTTATAAGTACAATACTGTACTTAACCTTTCCTTGGCTTTTTCGATTCTCCAACGATTGCTCAGGACTAGGGGATAACATGAATTTTAGGAGGAAAACAACATGGCAATTTTACAAGAACGCAAAAATGAACTAATCGCTGAGTACAGAACTCACGAAAGTGATACTGGATCTGCGGATATTCAAATCGCAATTCTTACAGAAGAGATTAACTCTTTAAACGAACATTTACGTACGCATAAGAAAGATCATCACTCACGTCGTGGTCTATTCAAAATGGTTGGACGTCGCCGTAACTTGTTAAAATACTTACGTGAAAACGAAGTATCTCGTTACCGTGATCTAATCGCAAAACTTGGTTTACGTCGATAAGATTCGATTTAGGAAAGCGGGAATTATCCCGCTTTTTCTTTTGCATAAAAAACTTCGCATAGTTTAGAGATTTTTGATACACTACTAATGATACATATACCCATTATATACCCTTTTTTAAAGGAGTTTTTCAAGTCGAGAGGAGTCCAGATTACATGAGTGAAAAGAAAGTATTTACGTACGAATGGGCAGGACGCCCGTTGCAAGTAGAGGTAGGCCAACTTGCAAAACAAGCGAACGGAGCAGTATTAGTAAGATATGGTGATACAACTGTATTATCTGTAGCAACTGCATCTAAAAATCCTAAGAATTTAGATTTCTTCCCATTAACAGTTAACTATGAGGAAAAACTATATGCTGTAGGTAAAATTCCAGGTGGATTTATTAAACGTGAAGGACGTCCTTCGGAACGTGCAATCTTAACTAGTCGTTTGATTGACCGTCCAATTCGTCCTTTATTCCCTGATGGATTCCGTAACGAGATACAAGTTATTTCAATCGTTATGTCCGTTGATCAAAACTGTTCATCTGAAATGGCTGCAATGTTAGGTTCATCCTTAGCGCTAAGCATTTCAGATATACCATTTGACGGTCCAATAGCAGGTGTTCAAGTAGGTTTAATTGGTGAAGAACTAATTATTAATCCTACTGTAGAGCAAATGGGTAAAAGTACTCTAGACCTAGTAGTAGCTGGAACAAAAGATGCTATTAACATGGTTGAAGCCGGAGCTAAAGAAGTTTCGGAGGAAACGGTACTTGAGGCTATCATGTTTGGACATAAAGAAATTATCAATTTAATCGAATTCCAAGAAAAAGTAGTAGCTGAAGTTGGAAAAGCGAAAAAAGATATTCCTCTTTTTGAGTTAGATAAAGTACTTTTCGAAGAAGTACAAGGTATTTGTGAAGCAAATCTTGTACAAGCCATTCAAGTACAAGAAAAACATGCTCGAGAAGATGCTATTACAGAAGTGAAAACAGAAGTTTTAGCACAATATACGGAAAAAGAAGCTACAGATGTAACATTGAAACAAGTTCGTGAAATTTTAGATGCAATGGTAAAAGACGAAGTTCGTCGTTTAATAACAGAAGACAAAATCCGTCCTGATGGTCGTGGAGTAGCGGAAATCCGTCCTCTTTCATCAGAAGTCGGAGTTCTACCTAGAACACATGGTTCTGGATTGTTTACACGTGGTCAAACACAAGCTCTAAGCGTATGTACTTTAGGACCTCTTGGTGATGTGCAAATTATCGATGGTATTGGTCTAGAAGAAACAAAACGCTTCATGCATCACTATAATTTCCCACAATTTAGTGTAGGAGAAACTGGTCCTATCCGTGCTCCGGGTCGTCGTGAGATTGGTCATGGTGCTCTAGGAGAGCGAGCTCTAGAAGCAGTTCTTCCGGATGAAGCTGATTTCCCTTATACACTTCGTCTAGTAGCGGAAGTGTTAGAATCGAATGGTTCTACATCACAAGCTAGTATTTGTGCTTCTACTCTAGCAATGATGGATGCAGGTGTACCTTTAAAAGCACCAGTTGCAGGTATTGCAATGGGACTTGTAAAAAAAGGCGAAAACTACACTGTTTTAACGGATATTCAAGGGATGGAAGATCATCTTGGAGATATGGACTTTAAAGTAGCTGGTACTTCTAAAGGAATTACAGCACTTCAAATGGATATTAAAATTGATGGACTATCAAGAACAATTTTGGAAGAAGCACTTGAACAAGCTAAAATTGGTCGTATGCAAATTTTAGAAAGTATGCTTGCAACAATTTCTGAACCACGTGAGAAATTGTCAAAATATGCACCTAAGATTGTAGTTATTAAGATTAATCCGGATAAAATCCGTGATGTAATTGGACCAGGTGGTAAACAAATTAATAAAATTATTGATGAAACTGGCGTGAAAATTGATACAGAGCAAGATGGAACAATTTATATCGCTTCAGCTGATGAAGAGATGATTGCTCGTGCAAAAGAAATTATCGAAAACATCGTTCGCGTTGCTAAAGTAGGCGAATATCACTTAGGAAAAGTAAAACGAATTGAAAAATTCGGTGCTTTCGTAGAAATTTTCACTGGTAAAGATGGCTTATTGCATATTTCGGAAATTCAAGAAGAACGTACGAAAAATGTCGAAGATGTCCTTAAATTAGGCGATGAGTTTTTAGTGAAAGTAATCGAGATTGACAATCAAGGTCGCGTCAACTTATCTCGTAAAGTTGTTATTCAAGAAGAAAAAGAACGCGCTGAACAACAAGAAAGTAAATAATCAATTACATCAGCACATTATAAAAGGTTGACCGTAGGAATAGCTACGGCAACCTTTTTAAATAGCTGAATAGAATAAACAGAGGTGTTAATTTGATAAACAAAATTAAATGTAAAAATGGGCTTCGAATTGTGTCTGAACAAATACCATACGTACGTTCTGTGGCTGTAGGAATTTGGGTGCAAGCTGGGTCTAGATATGAGCTGCCAGAAGAAAATGGTTTAACTCATTTCATTGAACATATGTTATTTAAAGGAACTGAAACTAGAACTGCGAAACAAATTGCAGAAGAATTCGATCGTATTGGTGGAAATATCAATGCCTTCACATCTAAAGAAAATACATGCTATTATGCAAAAGTATTAGATCATCATGCAGAACATGCAGTAGAAATATTGGCAGATATGTTTTTCCATTCTCAATTTGATGCAAATGAAATAGAGAAAGAAAGACAGGTTGTTCTTGAAGAGATTAATATGGTAGAGGACACACCAGACGATATCGTTCATGAATACTTATGGCAAGCGATGTACGAAAATGATCCTTTAGGTGCGCCTATTCTTGGAACAGAGGAAACGTTGAATAGTTTTACAAAAGAAAAAATTCTTGCTTATATGAAAAAACACTATACGCCAGAAAATATAGTCATTTCTGTTGCAGGTAATATTCCCGAAGGATTATTACAGCATATTGAAACCTTATTTAGTGAATTAGACAGTACTAATAATGAGAAATTACTTGTATCAACTCCGAATTTGAAAGCTGTGCATGTTGAGAACTTTAGAGAGACAGAGCAAGCACATCTATGTTTAGCTTATCCAAGTATAAGTGTCAAAGCGGATAATATTTATAGCTTAGTAGTGATGAACAATATTTTAGGTGGCAGTATGTCTTCGAGACTTTTCCAAGAAATTAGAGAAGAAAAAGGCCTTGCTTATTCTATCTATTCTTATCATTCTTCCTATGAAGATACAGGGGCACTTGCTATTTATGGAGGGACTTCTAGTAACCAACTAGAGGAATTATCTGAGTCAATTCAGCAAACGATACAATCAGTAGTTGAAAAAGGGTTTACAGAAACAGAAGTTTCCAATGCAAAAGAGCAACTAAAAGGTAATTTACTCCTTGGATTAGAGAGCACAAATGCTCGCATGAGCCGTAACGGTAAAAATGAATTACTATACGGAATACATCGTTCATTAGATGAAGTAAGTGAATCAATAGATGAAGTCACATTACAATCAGTAATGGATCTTGCTACTGAGACGTTTTCTCACAAACCAGCCATATCCATCATCAAACCAAAAGTCGATCAAAACTGATCGGCCTTTTTTAATAGAAAGTATAAAATTTTGTACCTTGAAATCAATCCAGGAATTTTGAATAATAAGATTTATACAATGATACTACTGATTTTCGTTTCAGGCGGGGGAACAAAGGCTAAGTGCGCCACATCGTGTGGCAACGCCTTTGTGACCAACATCCTGTTGGCCTCCGCGGGCCCCGGCCTCAATCTCCTCGTCACTACGTTCCTGCGGGGCTTTCAGCTCGTGCTGTTCCCGCCGGAGTCGCCGCCTTCCACTTCAATCAATAGAGAGTGTAGTATGTAACTATAAGATTTAGCAATTTTTTTTGCTTAGATGAAAATAGTATTCAAAGCAAATAAAGTGATAAAACGTCTGTTGAATTAGAACTATTCTTTAATTAAGGTTAAAGAAGGTAGATATCCTTTTTTACTAGCCGAGATAAAGGGAAATAGTAAGTGTTCATCAAATAAAGAAGCGAAATAGCGAACGAAATTGCATCTTCGAGAGCTTCCTCTATGAATAGGAAAGTACCTTTTCTCTAGTTATCCAAAAACGTATTAACCTGTTTCTAGAAGTTGTAGAAGGGCGAAGGAAAGACAAACGCCATAAGATTACCGTGAAAAGAGAGGTTGGTCGTGACGATAGTCACGACCAACCTCTCAAAAAATCAATCGTTAATAAAATAGCAAAACGACTGTCCAAAGCCATTTCGAAAACGCTAGAAACAGGTTTTGAACTTAAAGGGTCGAGTGTCATTTTACCAAGGTTTTCTTTTATTCACTTTGTACGGCGAAATGGCATATATATAAATAGAAATCAATAAGGGGGAGAATGATTGTTACTTTCGGAACTTGCAGAAAAAGAACTTATCCAAGTTAAGGATGGCGCAAGATACGGTAAACTAGCAGACACGGAATTACTCTTCAATCCTGAGAATGGCAAAATTGAAGGGTTCGAAGTTTTTCAAAAAACGGGATCTTTTTTTCAAGGAAATAAATCTGCTAAGAAAAAGGAGTTTATTTCCTGGGAAGAAATTATTCTCATTGGAAAAGACAGAATCCTGTTTAATGAAGCAAACACTGAAACTGGAAATAGTGAATATTTGTGAAAAACAAATGCGCAATAATAGGTACAGATGCCCGTTTGCCGTTTTTACAGGAAACATTAGATAACCAACTAGAAGTGAAAATCTTTCCAACGATGATTTGGACGGAAGAACTTAAAGCAGCCATAATCGATTTTCAGCCTTCCATTATTTTTTTACCTATCATTCCATTACAAATAGAAAGTTCTTTCGTTTTACCTGAGTCATGTCTTCTCCTTTTCGTTGGAAAAAAGAATACAGAAATGGAACAAGAAATACAAACTAGCAAGGTGCAAGCTTTTTATTATTTAGAGGATGAGCAGTGGATTTGGGAAAATGCAAATCTTACAGCAGAGGGATTCATAAATAACTTTTATAGAAGCGAAAACGAATCAATTTATAACAAAAAATTCATCATAACGGGGTACGGAAGAGTAGGGAAAAGATTGGCTTTTGCTTTACATCATTTGGGAGCAGAGGTAATCGTCTCTGTTCGTTCTGATCATCAATTATTTGAAGCAAAAAGCTATGGGTATCAGATAGAACAATTAGAGCAAGTAGTTAAAAACCAAGGTGAAAGCACGGCCTACCTGATTAATACCATTCCATATAAATGGCTTAGTCCGTCCGATACGAATAGATTTAATAAAGTGTATGATCTAGCTTCAAATCCTGGATGTCTACTCGAGTCAGCCAATTCGAAACCTACAAATTATATACATTCCACTAGCTTACCAGGCTTGTATTTTCCGAAAGATGCGGGATATTTGATAGCAAAGACTGTACAAACTCAATTGGCTTTACTGGAGGGGGAAAAATAGTGTTAAAAGGTCTTCGAATAGGATTAGGGATAACTGCATCTCATTGTACTTATGAAGAAGTTATTCCGATGATTAAACAGTTTACGGAAATAGGGGCAACTGTAGTTCCTATTATTACGTACTCTGTATTAACTGCGGCAACACGTTTTGGAACAGGTGAGGAATGGATAGAGAAAATAGAAGAGGCTAGTGGTAGTAAAGTAGTATCAAAAATAGTGGAAGCAGAACCTTTTGGTCCGACAAACCCATTGGATTGTATGGTAATTGCCCCGATGACTGGCAACTCTATTAGTAAGCTGGCCAATGCCCAAACGGATTCGCCCGTGTTAATGGCTGCTAAGGCTACATTGCGCAATGGGAAGCCAGTAGTGCTCGGAATATCCACAAATGATGCATTAGGATTGAATGGTATGAACATTATGAAACTGCTTTCTACCAAAAATATATACTTTATCCCCTTCGGCCAAGATCATCCTCATAACAAGCCAAACTCACTCATAGCTGACTTTTCAAAAATAGTACCAACAGTTGAACATGCAATTCAGCATAAACAATTTCAGCCTTTACTCATTACTCATTACTCATAAATTATAAATATTGATGATGATGTATTTTCATGTATAATATAATACAATATCAAAAATAGTTTAGGTCTAGGAGGAGAGCTTTTCATGTCACAAGGATATACAGTAGCAATAGTTGGAGCGACTGGTGCAGTCGGTCAAAAAATTATCGAAAAATTGGTAGAAAGAAGTTTTCCTTATTCATCCTTAAAATTATTAGCTTCAAAAAACTCAGCTGGTAAAGAAGTTGAAGTAAATGGTAGCTCTTATACAATAGAAGAAGCAACACCTGATGCATTTGAAGGTGTAGACATAGCATTTTTCTCTGCCGGTGGTTCTATTTCTAAAGCTTTAGCAAAAGAAGCAAGCAATAGAGGCGCAATAGTTATCGATAATACGAGTGCCTTCCGAATGGATAAAGATACACCGTTAGTTGTTCCAGAGGTAAATAAACAAGCATTGCATGAACATACTGGGATTATTTCTAACCCGAATTGTTCCACTATTCAGATGGTTTGCGCACTTGAACCAATTAGACAAAACTTTGGTTTAACTAAAGTTATTGTTTCTACTTATCAAGCAGTTTCTGGTGCTGGAGCAGCTGCTATTAGTGAATTGACTAGACAAAGCGAAGGAATAAAAGATAAACAACCAAATCCGGAAATCTTACCAGTGAAAAGTGCGGAAAAACATTTTCCTATCGCAGGAAATGTAATTCCTCAAATTGATGTATTCAGTGAAGATGGCTTTACATTTGAGGAACATAAGATGATGGATGAAACAAAGAAAATTATGTCTTTACCAAATCTTGGAATAGCAGCGACATGTGTAAGGGTACCTGTTGTAACGGGACATTCAGAGTCTGTCTATGTAGAGGTAGAACAAGAAAACGTTACACTTGATCAGATAAAACAGTTGCTTGCAGATTCCGATGGTATTACCTTGCAGGACGCTCCAGATCAGCAACTTTACCCTATGCCATACTACGCTGAAAACAAGGACGATGTATTTGTAGGACGTCTAAGAAAGGATCCTTCGAATGATAAAGGATTTCATATGTGGATTGTATCGGATAATTTATTGAAGGGTGCAGCACTGAACTCCATACAAATTGCAGAAGCACTTATTGCTGAAGGTATATTAAAAGAGGTGTAAAAATGAATATAGGCCCTATTGCTACGGCAATGGTTACCCCATTTCAACTAGATGGTTCTATCAATTATGCTGCAACAGAGCTTTTAATCGAACATTTACTTGCGACAGGGACTGACTCTCTTGTCGTTAGTGGAACAACAGGAGAATCTCCTACTCTATCAACCGAAGAAAAACTAAATTTGCTGAAATTCGTTGTAGAAAAAGTGAATAATAGAGTTCCTGTTATCGCAGGTACAGGTAGTAATAGTACAGCTGCATCTATTGACTTGTCGTTAAAGGCAGAGACTCTAGGAGTAGATGGACTAATGATAGTCACACCATATTATAATAAGCCAAACCAACGAGGGTTGATTGCCCACTTTGCAGCAATTGCAAATGCAACAACTTTACCGATTGTCGTTTATAATGTTCCAAGTCGTTCAGTTATCAATATGGAGTTGGAGACAGTAGTAGCATTAAGTCAAATTCCATCTATTAAATTTCTAAAAGAGGCTAGTGGCAATTTAGATCAGATGACAAGAATTCTGTCTGAAACAAAGGATCATTTAAAAGTATATAGTGGAGATGATTCACTTACTCTTCCTTTACTAGCAATTGGGGGCTGCGGAATAGTTTCGGTTGCCTCCCATATTGTAGGCAATGACATGAAGAAAATGATTGTAGCTTTTCAGAGTGGTAATCATTCGGAAGCTGCACGAATTCATCAAACATTATTGCCACTAATTCAAGCGCTATTTAAACATCCAAATCCAATTGTCGTAAAATATGCGCTTTCTAAGGTAGGAATAGAGACAGGAAATTTACGGCTGCCACTTGTTGAAATGACTGAAAGTGAAAAACGGGATTTTGATATAATATGGGATCACTACTTGAATACTATATAATTTTAGCGGAAAGGCTGAAGATTTCCTATTTCAGCCTTTTTTTTATTTGTGTGAATCGCTGACGTCCGATATAATGAAAATTAGTGGATGTTGGTCGGGTTATCTTCTTTTTAGCAAAAAATTTAACAAGCTAACGTAATTACGTAATTAGATCTCTCCCACTTCTGGAGAAAGCGGAGAGATGAATACCAATATGTATTACATTTCAGTGAGGTACAAGCCCTGCTGAAAAGATAAGCCTCCGGCGGATGTCACAGATTTTGAATGGACTCTTAGAATGTTGTTAGTCTAAAATCGTCGCATCTATGCGACAGTGGCTAACTGACCTGCATCACGCAGGCCTAAGCACAATTCAAAATCTGGACGTAATTGCGCCGAGGCGTAATTGATTTATAGGAGGAAAAGATTTGGTAAAAGTAAAAAATGAACTTATTCGAGTTATACCACTCGGTGGAGTTGGAGAAGTCGGAAAAGCAATGTATGTAGTAGAAGTTGATGAAGAAATATTTGTAGTAGATAGTGGATTAATGTTCCCGGAAACTGAAATGCTAGGAATAGATATTGTAATTCCTGACATTACATATTTAGTGGAAAACAAAGATAGAGTAAAAGGAATCTTCTTAACGCATGGTCACGAAGATGCGATTGGATCCATTTCTTATTTACTTCAAAAAGTACAAGCCCCAGTATATGGTTCTAAGTTGACAATTGCTTTGGCAAAAACGCATCTAAAAGCGTTGCCGACAAAACAACCAGTCAAATTTTTCGAAGTAACAAATAAAAGCCGTATGAATTTCCAAAGTACCTATGTAACCTTTTTCCATACAACGCATAGTATACCGGATTCACTTGGTATCGCGTTCCATACGTCTGAAGGTGCAATTGTTCATACAGGAGAATTTAAGTTTGACCAATCGGCAAAAGGGAAGTATCGTCCGGATATAGCAAAAATTGCCGGTTTAGGAGAAGATGGGGTATTTATTCTTTTATCTGATTCAACAGAAGCAGAAAGACCGGGTTACACGACATCAGAAGCAGTAATTGAAGACCAATTATCAGAAACATTCCACGCTGTTAAAGGTCGTATACTAGTGGCTCTATATGCATCAAACTTTATCCGGATTCAACAAGTAATTGATAAAGCAATTGAAACTGGGAAAAAAGTTGCGATTGCAGGGAAAAGCTTAGAAAATATCTTCGAAATTGGCTTAGATCTTGGTTATTTCACAGTAGAAGAGGACACAATTATCTCTATCAAAGAAATATCCAAACTGGATGATGAAAAAGTTGTAGTAATTGTATCTGGTACTCAAGGAGAACCTTTGGAAGCGTTAGAGAAAATGATTCGTAAACATCATAAAGATATTAAAATCAAAGATACAGATACCGTCTTAATCACTTTTACTCCTTCTCCTGGTATGGAGGTAGGCATGTATAATACGATGAACCAAATTGCAAAAGTTGGAGCTAAAGTATTAACTTCCGAAAAAAATGTCCATGTATCTGGTCATGGAAGTCAAGAAGATTTAAAAATGATGTTAAATCTAACTAAACCAAAATACTTTATACCAATTCAGGGAGAATATCGCATGTTGATGGCCCATTCAAAATTGGCTCAAGCAGTAGGTATGTCCAAATCGGAAATTTTCATAGCCGATAAAGGAGATATTGTAGAGTATAAGAGCGGTAAAATGAGAATGAGTGGCCGAGTTCAAGCAGGAAACGTATTAATCGATGGAATTGGTGTTGGCGATGTAGGCAATATTGTTCTACGCGATCGTAAGCTGCTTTCACAAGATGGTATATTTATTGTTGTAGTAACGTTAAATCGAGCACAGAAGAAAATTGCTTCTGGACCAGAAATTCTTTCGAGAGGCTTTGTCTATGTTCGTGAGTCAGAGGAGCTATTGGACGAGTCTGCTAAACTAGTAAGAACAGTTGTTGAAAAATATGTGAATAAAGAAACGTTTGAATGGACAAACATTAAACAAGAAATCCGTGATACGCTAAATTCATATTTATTCCAACAAACAAAAAGACGTCCGATGATCATCCCAATTATTATGGAATATTAATGTGAATAAAGGATTTCCTTTCCGAATATGGAAGGAAATCCTTTTTATCTTAAAATAAAAGAAAGTATATGAAGGTGTTCCACGCAAATCAGATTCATGGTACTTCAACAAATGAATAACACTACTGATTTCCGTTTCAGGTGGGGTACAAAGGCTAAGTGCGCCACGTCTCAAAAGGAAGGCAATCTAAGTTCGCCGCGTCCTGCGGCAACGATTGCATAACCCACCTCCTGTGGGCCTCAACGCCTTCGTGACCAACATCCTGTTGGCCTCCCGCGGGGTGAGCGATGAACTATCGCCGTCGCTATGCGTCGTTTTGTGATATCTCATCTGTCTCACAGCACGAGGGAGAAACGACAGGCTCGAGCCATGCCCGCGGAAAGAGTCCGCTCCGAGCGAAAATCAACGGCATATCTTCGTTTCTCTTCTTAGAGGACCAGGTGCATATTTACCCGATTTTTCTTAAAAGTGATTTTAATAATAATTTAGAAAGTAGGTGACACTTTGGCAAGGAGAAAAAAAAGACCAACAAAAAAGCCTGCAAAAAAAACAATGCATCCGCTCCTTTATGAAATTATTGGTCTTTTAATCATTGGATTATCGGTCATTTCGTTTTTTGAATATGGACTTGTAGGGGAATCTTTGGCGTATATAAGTTATTTCTTATTTGGAAATTGGCATATAGCCGTGCCATTTATGCTCATCGTTTATGCACTTATTATAATGATCAAACAATCAGTTCCAGCATGGAACCATCGACTACTGTTAGGCTGTGCATTTGTATTAGGCAGTTTATTATTATTTAGTCACCTCGCTTTATTTCAACAATTATTTGAGGGAAAAGCATTAGTGACAAATTCTGTTTTAAGAGAAAGTTATCGTGTTCTAGTGGAAAGTGGTGGGATCGTCGATAGAAATATTTCGTTAGGTGGGGGAATAATAGGCGCAATACTGTTTGCATCATTCCACGTTCTCTTTGATTCGGCTGGGGCGCAAGTTGCTGGTTGGCTTATGTTATTTATAGGAATCGTATTACTAACTGGAAAAGCACTAGTTCCTTACTTAGTGGAGACATTTCCGAAGCTAAAACAAAGCTATCTAAATAGGCCGAAGAAAAAGAAACCAACACCAACTCCACCTAAGAGTCAGTCCCGTCGAAACAAAAAACAGGCGACAGGGGAAGAAGCAGTTACAGTAATTGAGGCGGTTCCTATAGAAACAGAGGAAGTCGACCAATCGTCGGCACCAATTATTTCTGCATTCACGGAACGAATTGCAAGAAAAGAAGTAGTAGAGGAACCAGTAGAACCTGTTGAACCAATAGAGATTAATCTAGAAAATGAAGCAGTTGAAAATGAAGATTATCAATTACCGTCTATTAACTTATTAGATGCACCTGCTCATAGTGACCAAAGTGGAGAACTAAATGCAATTCAAGCAAATGCCAAAAAGTTAGAGCAAACATTTTTAAGTTTTGGCGTCAAAGCAAAGGTTACTCAAGTTCACTTAGGACCAGCCGTAACAAAATACGAAGTTCTACCTGATGTTGGGGTGAAGGTTAGCAGAATTGTTAGTTTACATGATGATCTTGCCCTAGCGTTAGCTGCTAGAGATATACGGATCGAGGCACCTATCCCTGGGAAATCAGCGGTAGGTATTGAAGTTCCAAATAAGGAAGTAGCAATAGTAAGCTTGCGTGAAGTGCTAGAATCGGAAGAAAATAATAAACCGAATCAGAAGCTATTAATAGCTTTTGGGAGAGATGTTACCGGTCAAGCTGTTCTTGCACAATTAAACAAAATGCCACATTTACTAGTTGCAGGTTCCACAGGTAGTGGGAAAAGCGTATGTATTAATGGAATAATTACAAGTATTATGATGCGTGCAAAACCTCATGAAGTAAAAATGATGATGATTGATCCAAAAATGGTAGAGCTTAATATGTATAATGGTATTCCACATTTGCTTGCACCAGTAGTTACCGACCCAAGAAAAGCATCACAGGCTTTGAAGAAAATTGTCTCTGAAATGGAAAGAAGGTATGAGCTGTTTTCTCATACGGGCACACGAAATATGGAAGGCTATAATGAACATATTGATAGATGGAATGAAGAGAATGAAGAAAAACATCCGAAACTACCATTTATTGTTGTAATAGTAGATGAGTTAGCAGATTTAATGATGGTTGCTTCTAGTGATGTAGAAGATTCTATCACTCGTTTAGCCCAAATGGCTCGTGCTGCTGGTATTCATTTAATCATTGCTACACAAAGACCAAGTGTAGATGTTATAACAGGAATTATTAAAGCTAATATTCCTTCTAGAATTTCTTTTGCAGTATCCTCCTCAATTGACTCTAGAACTATTTTAGATATGGGCGGAGCTGAAAAACTACTAGGTAGAGGAGACATGTTATTCCTCCCAGCTGGTACCTCCAAACCAGTCCGAGTGCAGGGAGCATTTTTATCAGATGCAGAAGTTGAAAGAGTTGTAGATTTTGTCATTGAACAACAAAAGGCAAATTATCAGGATGAAATGATACCTGATGAAGTGGTAGAATCTGCAGAACAGATTGATCGAGATGAATTATATGATGATGTAGTTCAACTCATAACAGAAATGCAAACTGCTTCTGTGTCATTACTTCAAAGACGATTTAGAATTGGGTATTCTAGAGCAGCTAGAATTATTGATCAGTTAGAACTTAGTGGAGTTGTAGGACCTTATGAAGGAAGCAAGCCGAGACAGGTTTTAGTCTCCAAACATTCGATAGATGATGATATAATTTGAGTTGAAAGGTTAAATAGTATAACACTTTATTTTATAAGTATGACAAATTCATTACAAATTCATATAGTTTTTGTAACTACTTTTAACCTAATGTGAATAAAAGTATTTATTTCATGTATTAAAAATGGTATAGTATGACTGATTAGTAGGGAAGTTTTACATCAGAGGTCTGATCTCTTCAAAATGGTGGTGTTTTAGATGACAATAAAAGTAGACCATCGGCATTTATATTTGCAAGTGATTGATCGTCTTAAACAAGACATTGATAAGGGCATATTTAAAGAAAAGGAAAAGCTTCCTTCTGAATTTGAATTAGCCAAGTCATTAGGAGTAAGTCGTGCAACCTTGAGAGAAGCACTTCGCTTATTGGAAGAAGAAAATGTGATAATCAGAAGACATGGTGTAGGTACCTTTGTAAATTCGAAGCCTCTTTTCACATCAGGTATCGAACAGCTTTCAAGCGTATCTTCTATGATTCGTAAAGCTGGAATGGAGCCAGGTACTATATACTTGAGTTCTATGCAGTCGATTCCATCTGAGGATGATATTTTAAGATTTCAATGCGGTGAGGAACAATTGGTTGTTACGATGGAACGTGTCCGTACTGCAAATGGCGAACCAGTTGTATATTGTGTTGATAAGGTTCCGAAAAATTATTTACCTAATGATTTTCTCATTAGAGAAGAAGGCTCTATTTTTACTGCATTAGAAGAATCTGGGGAAATACATATTTCGTATGCGGTGACATTCATTGATCCTGTGGGTTACCACGAGATCGCCTCACCAACTTTGAATTGTGATCCAGAAACTTCGTTGCTTGTTTTAAAACAACTCCATTACGATGAAAACGATCGTGTGGTTTTGTACTCGAAAAATTATTTTCGAGCAGATAAATTTAGCTTTCACGTTGTTCGGAAAAGGGTGTAAAATTACTAATTTCTGCTAATAAGAAAAAAATGGGGGTTTTCAAGTTGACAAAACGTAAATTTGGATTAGGTCTATCACTTGTTCTAGCTGCTGGAACAATTCTTGGAGCATGTGGTTCAGATGAAGAAACAACTACACCAAAAGAGTCAGAGGGTACAGGTTCAGAAGGTACTACTGAAGCAGTAGATTTTTCTTTAGCAATGGTTACTGACGTTGGCGGAATTGATGACAAATCATTTAACACATCAGCTTGGCAAGGTATCGAAGCTTTTGGTAAAGAAAATGGTCTTGAAAAAGGCGAAGGTTACGACTACCTTCAATCGGCTTCTGATGCTGACTACGTAACAAACTTAAACAACTTAGTACGTCGTGACTTCGACGTAGTTTACGGAGTTGGTTTCTTGATGGAACAACCAATTAAAACAATTGCTGAGCAAAAACCTGATTCTAATTTTGCAATCATAGATTCAATCGTTGACGCTCCAAACGTTGCTTCTGTAATGTTTAAAGAGCAAGAGGGTGCATTTTTAGCGGGTGTTGCTGCTGCTCTTATGTCAGAATCTAAACAAATCGGCTTTGTTGGTGGAATGGAAATTCCGGTAATCGAACGATTCCATGTAGGATTCATAGAAGGTGTTAAAGCAGTAGATCCATCGATCAAAGTAGATGTACAGTACACTGGTAAATTTGATGATGCAGCTCTTGGTAAAACAACTGCTAACCGTATGTATTCTTCGGGCGTAGATATTATTTTCCACGCTGCTGGTGGTACTGGTAATGGTGTATTCGCAGAAGCAAAAGAACGTAAAACAAAAGATGCTAATGCAAACGTATGGGTAATCGGAGTTGACTCTGACCAATACGAAGAAGGTGCTGTTGGCGATACGAACGTTACGCTTACTTCTATGTTGAAAAAAGTAGGAACTGCAGTTCAAAATATTGCAAATGATGCAATGGCTGGAAACTTCCCAGGTGGTAAAACTGTAACTTATGGTTTAGCTGAAGAAGGTGTTGGTCTTGCTGATTCTCGTGGAGCAATCCCACAAGATGTTCTTGACCAAATTGATGAGTACGCTAAACAAATCGCTTCAGGCGAAATTACTGTTCCTGAAACAATGGAATAAGTTAGTTTTTTAACATCATAAAGACCGATTTTAATCGGTCTTTATGATATTTTAATTAATAGAAGAAAGATTTTAAAAATTTAAAGTCTTTATTAAGTCTTATTATGAAACCTAACTTAAACTTACAAGATTTAAAGTCTTTCCTGTATTAATTTAGTACTAGTATGATAGTGGGGAGTGAATTCATTGGATTATGTAATAGAGATGCTTGGCATAAGGAAAGAGTTTGGATCGTTTGTTGCAAATGATAACATTACCCTTCAGTTAAAAAAGGGAGAAATCCATGCGCTTTTAGGAGAAAATGGTGCTGGTAAGTCCACACTTATGAACGTTTTATTCGGATTATATCAACCTGAGGCAGGAGAGATAAAAGTAAAAGGCAAGACGGTTAAAGTAACAGATCCTAATGTGGCAAATGATTTAGGTATTGGGATGGTCCATCAGCATTTCATGCTTGTTGAAAACTTTACAGTTACAGAAAATATAATATTAGGTAATGAGTTAACAAAAGCAGGAATCGTCAATATTAAAGATGCAGCAAAAAAAATTCAAAAGCTTTCAGAAATGTACGGATTAGATGTAGATCCTAATGAAAAGATTGAAGACATTTCCGTTGGGATGCAGCAACGAGTGGAAATATTGAAAACGCTTTATCGCGGTGCTGATATATTAATATTTGATGAGCCGACTGCTTCGCTAACTCCTCAAGAAATTAGTGAGCTTATGCAAATTATGAAGCGCTTAATACAAGAGGGTAAATCAATTATCCTGATCACGCATAAGTTAAAAGAAATTATGGATGTATCCGACCGAGTAACAGTTATTCGTAAAGGGGAAGGAATTGGGACTGTTGTTACCGCAGAAACGAATCCAAATGAATTAGCATCATTAATGGTTGGTAGACAAGTAGAATTTAAAACAGTAAAAAGTGAAGCGAATCCTACAGATGTTACACTTGTTATAAAAGATCTAGTCGTAGCTGACTACCGTGGAATCGATAAAGTGAAAGGACTAAATTTAGCGGTTCGAAAAGGCGAAATTTTAGGGATTGCTGGAATAGATGGAAATGGACAAAGCGAGCTAATCGAAGCTATCACTGGCCTTCGTAAAGTTAAAGCTGGTTCTGTTTCAATAAACGGTAAAGATATTACCAATAAAAAACCTCGTAAAATTACGGAGTCGGGTGTAGGACATATTCCACAAGATCGTCATAAGCATGGTTTAGTTTTAGACTTTTCTATTGGGCATAATATTGCCTTACAAACTTACTATCAAGACCCTATTTCGAAAAATGGAATTATGAATTATTCGAAAGTCTCTGAGTTGGCTCAAAAAGTTATTAAGGATTATGATGTACGAACTCAAGGGGAGCATACACCTGCTCGTGCCCTGTCGGGAGGAAATCAGCAAAAAGCGATTATTGGACGAGAAGTTTTACGTGATCCTGAATTGTTGATTGCGGCATTACCAACACGTGGGCTAGATGTAGGAGCTATTGAATTTATTCACCAACGTCTTATTGAGCAACGGGATAAGGGGAAAGCTGTACTTCTGCTTTCTTTTGAATTAGATGAAGTGATGAACGTATCTGATCGCATTGCAGTTATTTATGATGGACAAATTGTCGATACATTATTGCCTAAAGAAACCTCTGAACAAGAACTTGGGTTATTGATGGCAGGTCAAAAAAAGAATTCAAACATTGGTAAACAGGGGGAAACAACTCATGTCGAATAGAGTAGTCAATATACTTGTCCCTGTAATTTCTGTAATTTTAGGATTGCTCGTAGGTGCCATTGTCATGCTAGTAAGTGGATATGATCCAGTACTAGGTTATACTGCACTTTGGAATGGTATTTTTGGAGATGCCTATGCGATTGGAGAGACTATTCGTCAAATTACTCCATATTTACTTGCAGGTTTGTCCGTAGCATTTGCTTTCCGTACAGGACTATTTAATATTGGGGTAGAAGGGCAATTATTAGTTGGATGGTTTGCGGCTTCTTATGTAGGGATTGCATTTGATTTACCAATGTATATTCATTTACCATTTGCTATTATCGCAGCAGCATTAGCTGGAGCAGCATGGGCTTTCATTCCAGGTCTTTTAAAGGCAAAATTGCAGGTCCATGAAGTAATCGTAACAATTATGATGAACTATATAGCTTTACATACAACAAACGCAATGATAAAAGTTGTATCGGATGGTGGGGATAATACTGGAACGATTAACCCATCAGCTTCCTTAAAGTCGGCATTTTTTGAAAGTATTACAGATTATTCCCGCTTGCATTACGGTATTTTTATTGCCCTTGCGATGGTATTACTAATGTGGTTTATACTAGAAAAAACAACAACTGGCTACGAGTTAAAGGCAGTTGGATTTAACAAACATGCATCTGAGTATGCAGGGATGAATGTAAACAAAAATATCATTCTTTCGATGGTTATTGCTGGAGCATTTGCTGGATTAGCTGGAGCAATGGAAGCATTAGGTACGTTCCAATATGCAAATGTTAAGGGTGGATTTACTGGAATTGGATTTGATGGAATAGCAGTAGCCTTATTAGGTGCCAATACACCACTAGGAGTAATTTTCGGTGCGGTGCTATTTGGATCATTAAAATACGGAGCTCTCAATATGCCAAACGAAGCTGGTATTCCAGTAGAAATCGTTTCTATTGTAATAGCTATTATCATATTCTTCGTAGCGTGTGGATACGTTATTCGCTATTTCCTAGAAAAAGCGAACAAGAAAAAGGAGGCGAAGTAATATGAGCTTCTTAGATGTTTTATATTTTATTATTCCATCAGCTATTTTCTATGCAGCTCCGTTAATCTTCGTAGCAATTGGAGGAGTCTTCTCCGAACGTTCTGGTGTTATTAACATCGGACTAGAAGGTTTAATGGTTATGGGAGCATTCATCGGTATTCTATTTAACTTAATGTTCGTGGATACATTTGGCGCAATGACTCCGTGGGTTTCGTTAATCGCAGCAATGCTTGTATCTGGATTATTCTCCGTTATGCATGCTGTAGCATCGATTTCTTTCCGCGCTGATCAAACAATATCCGGGGTTGCAATCAATATGTTAGGGGTTGCGATTGCACTTTTCTCTGTGAAAATGATCTATAATAAAGGACAAACTGATTATATTCAAGAGCGATTTATCCGTTTTGATATACCTTTGTTAAGTGACATTCCAGTAATTGGACCAATGTTTTTCAAAGATGTATATGGAACTTCTATTTTAGCGATTGGTGTCGCTGTGATGGCTTGGTTTGTTATTTATAAAACACCATTTGGTTTACGCTTACGTGCTGTTGGAGAACATCCGATGGCAGCAGATACGATGGGGGTTAATGTAACGAAAATGCGTTATATTGCAGTTATCTTATCCGGTGCACTCGCAGGATTAGGTGGAGCAGTATATTCTCAATCGATTTCTGGGGAATTCAGTCATACTACTATAAATGGTCAAGGGTTCATGGCTCTTGCAGCAATGATTTTTGGTAAATGGCATCCGCTTGGTGCACTAGGAGCAGCGTTGTTCTTTGGATTTGCTCAAGCATTAAGTATTGTAGGTGGACAGATTCCTTATGTGAAAGAAGTTCCAACTTACTTCTTACACATCTTGCCTTATGCTTTAACTATACTGGCAGTAGCCGGATTTATAGGAAAAGCAAACGCACCAAAAGCAAGTGGAATACCTTATATCAAAGGAAAACGATAAAAGAATCGCTATTTGAAACAAAGTGGCAATTTTATATAACAAAGAGGGACCAATTAATTGGTCCCTCTTTGTTTGTACTGATATAATTAGAATATGTATAGTGAATCGTTTTATGAGATACACTAGAAAGAAAAAAGGGGGATCACTAATGTTTCAAGAATTCGAACTTGCAAGTGGCGTTAAGCTTTTTGTGAGACCTACAGAACAATTCAAAACGATTAACATTTCGTTCAAATGGAAACAGCCATTAACAGTAGAAAAAGCGTCCATTCGTGCAGTACTAGCGAATATATTACAATTCAGCAATGAGGTATACCCTACGAATGTTGCTTTTAGAAAGCGCTTAGATGATTTGTACGGAACCGTTTTATACTTTGATACCACTAAAAAAGGAAGTCACCATATTTTTTCATTGAACGCAGAAACCGTAAACGACGCATACTTATCCAATGAAAAAATTGTCGATGATGTATTTTCTTTATTACATACGGTAATTTTTCAACCAAATTTGGCGAATGGTAAATTTGATGAGTCAATCGTAAAACGAGAAAAAGAACAAGTCATTGAACGTATCCAATCCATGTATGACGACAAAACAAGATATGCACAGCAACGTTTGTTAGAAAATATTCGTCCTAATAAGGCAGCTTCTATTACATCTAATGGTTCAGTGGGAGCAGTTAAAGCAATTACAAACGATCAACTAATCGATATGCATCAGGTACTACTCACAAAAGATGATTTATCAATCTACATAGTTGGGGATGTAAACGTGCAGGAAATAAAAGAAAAAATGCAGAGTCATTTTTCTTTTGCTGATCGTACAAAAACGATTGAAAAAGCAGTAGATGTACCAAACGAAGCAAATGACAATAAATTTCTTCATGAAATACAAGATATGAAACAAGGTAAACTTCATATTGCCTATCAAACACCCATCACTTTTTTCTCAGAAGAATTTCCGATTATGCAGCTGACAAATGGTGTTTTAGGCGGGTTTTCCCATTCTAAAATTTTTATGAATGTACGTGAAAAAGAAAGTATGGCTTATTACGCATCAAGTAGCTATTCTTCGCTCTACGGATTAATCTTTGTGTTAGCAGGAATAGATTCTAATTTGCAGGAAAAAGCAGTTGCATTAATTGATGAACAACTAAAAGCGTTGCAAGCTGGCGATATTTCGGACTTAGAGTTAAACCAAACGAAATCCATGCTGATCAATCAACTAAAAGAGGCTTTAGATTCAGCGCGTGCTCAAATAGAAATATATGATCAATATAAAGAATTGAATGCATCGTTTACCGTAGAAGACTGGATAGAAAAGTGGAAACATGTAACAAAAGAACAAGTACAACAAATGGCATTAACTATTGAAAAGGAATTTGTTTATTTCCTTTCAGGTAAGGAAGGTGCAGTAAATGAATAAAGAATATTTTCAACAATTAGATGAAACATTATACAAAGAAACATTACCAAATGGTTTAGATGTATATATACTACCGAAAAAAGGATTTTCGAAGACGTTTGTAACTTTCACAACAAAATATGGCTCAATCGACCGTGAATTTATTCCTTTAGGTAAAGAGGAACCTGTCATTGTTCCCGATGGAATTGCTCATTTTCTAGAACATAAAATGTTTGAAAAAGAAGAAGGGGATGTTTTTCAAAAGTTTAGTGAAAAAGGTGCATCTGCCAATGCATTTACTTCTTTTACAAGAACTGCATACTTATTTTCTTCGACTGGTCATGTATTAGATAATACAAAAACATTGTTGGATTTTGTTCAACAGCCTTATTTTACGGAACAAACGGTAGAAAAAGAAAAAGGGATAATAGGGCAGGAAATTACGATGTATGACGATCAACCAGATTGGCGTTTATACTTTGGAACAATCGAAAATATGTATAAAGAACACCCTGTTAAGATTGATATTGCAGGTACGATTGAAACAATTAGCAAAATTACTGCCGATCACTTATATGAGTGCTACAATACGTTTTATCATCCATCGAATATGGTGTTATTCGTAGTAGGAGCAGTTAATCCTGACGAAATGATGGACTTCATCAAAGCCGATCAAGCAGCGAAAACATTCGATGAACCTCAAGAAATTAAACGTTTCTACCCTGAGGAACAAAAGGGTGTGGCTATAAAAGAACGTACGCTTCAGATGGATGTTCAAAAACCTAAACTATTATTTGGTATTAAAGCGAGTAACACGGATATTTCAGGCGATGAAATGTTAAATTACGAGCTGGCAATGCAAGTTGCTATCGAAATGATATTCGGCAGAAGTTCTGCATTTTATCAAGAGATATACGAAAATGGGTGGATTGATGAATCCTATTCAGCAGATTTTTCTATGGAACAGGGCTATGGTTTTACAATGATTGGTTCTGATACTGTCAACCCAACTGAACTAAGCGAGAAAATTAAAGAAACTATTAATAGCTTCTCCTCTAATTGGAGTGTAGAAGATGAGGATTTACAACGTATTGTCCGTAAAAAGATTGGCTTTTTCTTACGTGCACTAAATTCCATTGAATATATTGCCAATCAATTTACTCGTTACTCTTTCAATGACATGAATTTATTTGATGTAGTTCCTGCTTTAGAAAAACTAACGATGGAACAAGTGAAAGAAGCATTTCAATCGTTAACAGACGATGATGCACATACAGTTTTTACAATCTTACCTTTTGAGAAAAATAATGACTAAAAGATTTGCGTTGGTGCTAGGTGCTTCCGGTGAAATCGGTCAATCAATTTGTCGAAATCTCGCCGAAGCGGGTTGGTCCATGTACCTGCACTATGCAAGTAACAGAGCAAGCGTAGAAACGTTAATAACGGAACTAAATGCGTCCTATCCAGAACAAGAGTTTATCGTTATCCAAGCGGATATGAGTAATCCGGATTGTATAGAAAAAATTACTGATTCAGTATTTACACTTCAATCGGTTGTATTTGCCCAGGGGCATAGCCTGTATAAAGCTTTAGAGGACACTAGCATAGAGGATATACGTTTACTGTTTCAGGTGCATGTGGAGCATCCTATGGCCTTATTAGGAAACCTGAATAGAAAGCTTCGTAAACAAACTAGTAGCTCCGTCGTATTTGTGGGGAGTATATGGGGAGATACAGGTGCCTCTTATGAAGTGGCATACTCTGCTGCTAAGGGAGCACAGCACGCATTTGTAAAGGCTTATGCTAAAGAGGTTGCTCTGCAGCGAATAAGAGTAAATGTGGTTGCTCCAGGATTTATCGATACAAAGATGAACGCATATATAGAAGAAGAAGCACGTCAGCTGATCATGGAAGAAATTCCTGCAGGCATTTTAGGCTCGACACAAAATATAGCAGATGCAGTTGTTTTTTTAACTAGTGAGAAGGCAAGTTATATTACTGGTCAAATTATAAGAGTTAACGGCGGATGGTATATTTGACATGTTAATCCTTAACTTTATTTAATTAATAGCAAAGTATTACAGAAAAAGAAAAGGGAGAAATACTCACTCTTTTCTTTTTTCTTTTATTCGACTACAAAATCAGATATGATAGAACTAATCATGAAATGAAACGTCATCTAAAAGAAGGGAAAGATATAACATGGCTAGTGAATGGTTTTTTGAATATGAAATTCAAGTTAATCGTCCAGGACTTTTAGGTGACATTTCTTCTTTACTTGGTATGCTTCGAGTTAATATTGTAACGATCAATGGTGTAGATGAAGGCAGACGGGGTATGCTCATAAAAGCAGAGAAAAAGGAAAATATTGAACGTTTTGAACATATTGCTTCTACTATGGAAACGATACAATTGACTAAATTTAGAGAACCTAAGCTTCGAGATCGTCTTGCAGTTCGTCATGGCCGATATATTCAGCGTGATGCAGACGATAAAAAAACGTTTAGATTTGTTCGTAATGAGCTAGGTCTTTTAGTAGATTTTATGGCTGAAATTTTTAAACAAGATGGACATAAACTTATTGGAATAAGAGGCATGCCACGAGTAGGTAAGACAGAATCAGTGGTAGCAGCAAGTGTATGTGCAAACAAAAAGTGGATATTCCTGTCTTCTACAATGATCAAGCAAACAATTAGAAGCCAATTGGCAGGAGACGAGTTTAGCGATCGTAATATTTTTATATTAGATGGTATTGTAACGAGAAAGTCAAATGATGAAAAGCATCTTCAGTTAGTAAGGGAAATGATGCGGATGCCAACTATCAAGGTCGTGGAACATCCTGATATGTTCATCCAACATTCTGAGTATTCTATTGATGATTTTGACTATATTATCGAGCTCCGTCATACTCCTGACGAACAAATATCATATGAAATGATGGAAAAAAACCACGGAATATCTGACAAAGGAATGACAGGCTTTGGTGGATTTGGTGGATTCAATTTTTAACGGGCAGGTGTTTTAGTTGACTGAACTTGGGGCTCGCCTAAAAGAAGCGAGAACAGCAAAGGGTTATAGTATTGAAGATTTGCAGGAAATAACAAAAATTCAAAAACGATACTTGGCAGGTATTGAAGAAGGTAATTATGCAACTATGCCAGGTGCATTTTATGTTCGTGCATTTATTAAACAATATGCAGAGGCAGTTGGATTAAATGGAGACGAATTATTAGAAACATATAAAACAGAGATTCCTTCCCCATCTAATGATGAAGTGACGAAAAATATTCCTGCAACTCCTTCTAGAAGAGCATTAGGTGGAAGTTCGAATAGTAAACTTATGGAGATTTTCCCGATGATTATGGTAGTTGTATTTGTTATTGCCATTATAGTAATGTTTTGGTTCTTGTTTCAAAATAGAGCGGATGATCCTGAAGAAACTGTCACAAGTGATGAGTTAACGCAAGAGAATAAGCCGACATTTGAGGACAATGAAAATATACAATCTGGTGATGAAGTAAAACCAATAGAGGAAGAACCTGTTGAAGAAGAGGTCGTGGAAGAACCAATTCCTACTCAAGAGCTAAGTTTCGTCGATTTACAAGGTGTAACTTCCACATATAATTTATCGAATGCGGAAAACTATTTAGTAAAATTAGTCGCAGTAAATACAACATGGTTGAATATTAGGGATGAAAATGACAAAATTCTTGTCGATCAATCGATAACAGCTGGAGAAACCTTCGAATTTGATGCAAGTGCATTTTCAAAAATCCGTGTGCGTCTTGGACATGCTCCTGGAAATATTATTACAATAAATGACGAAGTAATAGAATTTAAAAGTACAGAAGTTACTCAAAATGCAGTAATACAGTTCAACAAATAGTCATCTTAGTGATGGCTATTTTATTTGATATTGAAAGGAGTTTTTTATGAAAATGAATATACCAAACCAAATCTCTTTGTTTCGTATATTTTTAATCCCTATTTTTATGTTTTTTATGCTAATTGACTTCAATTGGGGAGATATTACATTACTAGGGGCAACTATTCCAGTTGGTCATTTCGTAGGTGCTATTATTTTTATTATTGCCTCGATTACTGACTTTATAGACGGTTACTATGCACGAAAATATAATTTAGTTACGAATATGGGTAAATTCCTTGACCCATTAGCAGACAAGTTATTAGTTTCTGCTGCTTTAATCATCTTAGTTCAGTTTGGCATGGCTCCAGCTTGGGTAGTCATATTAATTATTAGCCGTGAGTTTGCCGTGACTGGTCTTCGCTTAATATTAGCGAATGAAGGGGAGGTAGTAGCTGCCAATCAATTAGGAAAAATAAAAATGTGGACACAAATTGTTGCGATCTCTTCCCTTTTATTGGGTAATATATTCTTTGAAATGTTCCATATTCCTTTTGATATAATCATGCTTTATGTATGTCTATTCTTTACAGTCTGGTCTGGATGGGATTATTTTTATTTGAATCGCAAGGTGTTACTAGATTCTAAGTAAGCAGGAAGGAAGTTCTTCATGAGAGCAGAAATTATTGCAGTAGGATCTGAGTTATTACTCGGGCAGATTACTAATACAAATGCGCGTTTTATATCCAATCAACTAGCAGAGATTGGAGTGGACGTATACTATCATACGGTAGTTGGGGATAATGCGGATAGGCTGTTAGATTCTATTCGAATAGCAGAAAAGCGAGCAGAGCTAATCATTTTCTCGGGTGGATTAGGACCGACAAAAGATGATTTAACGAAAGAAACGATAGCTAAGCATCTAGGTATAAACCTTGTGCTAGATAATCATGCAATCGTTTATATTGAAGATTTCTTTAAGCGCATGGATCGTAAAATGACAGAAAATAATAAAAAACAAGCACTCGTTTTAGAAGGGTGTACCGTACTGGAAAATAAACATGGAATGGCACCAGGGATGTTACTTTCTAAGGAAAGCCATTCTTATATGTTACTTCCTGGTCCTCCAAAAGAGATGGAGCCAATGTTCCAATTCGAAGCGAAGCCATTGTTACCGAAGCTCCTTTTGGATGAAAATGTTATTATGTCCCATGTTATCCGTTTCTATGGAATTGGAGAAGCGGAATTGGAAACAGAAGTGCAGGATCTCCTAGACAATCAAACGAATCCTACTCTTGCTCCTCTTGCCTCTGATGGGGAGGTTACACTTCGATTAACGGCAAAAAGCAAATCGGAAGACGAAGCTTGGAAAAAGATTGAAGAATTACAAGCTGAAATTCTCAACCGTGTTGGCAAATTTGTTTATGGCTATAATAATGATTCTTTGGCATCGAAGCTCAGAGAAATCCTTATTGAAAATAACCTGACTATTTCAGCGGCTGAAAGCATGACAGCAGGACTTTTTCAATCAGAGCTTGCTGCAGTACCGGGAATGGGAGAAGCTTTGGTGGGTGGAATGATCACCTATACAGAAGATGTGAAGATTAAGCAATTAGGTGTAGATGCTAATATTATCGAGAAATATAGCGTAGTTTCTAGTCAATGTGCAGAGCAAATGGCACTTTGCGTCAAAGAAAAATTTCAGACGGATATAGGTGTCGGGATTACTGGGGCAGCAGGTCCAGATGGTCACGGGGGTCAACCAGCAGGTACAATTTGGATTGGAATTGCCTTAGGTGACTCTAAGCCATTAACGTACAAACTAAATCTCTCTGGCTTACGAAACACGAATAGAATTAGGACAGTGAAGTTTACGATTTATTATTTGATCCGTTTACTGCGCGAACAAAAATTAGTAGAAATTTAATTTTGATCAATAAAAACGACCCAAAATTCAATTTTGAGTCGTTTTTCACACTCAAAATGAAATAGTTGCAAAAAATAAACGAATGAACGTTCGCTTTTTTCTTGTAAATTTCTCAAAGACCGAGTATAGTAAGAATAGAAATAAAAAACATCATCATTTCTTTTGAGGAGGAAATTTAATGGCTAATAATGATCGTAAAGCGGCTTTAGATATGGCATTAAAGCAAATAGAGAAACAATTTGGTAAAGGTTCCATTATGAGACTAGGAGAAAAAACAAATCTTGAAATTTCTACTTCACCTAGTGGTTCTTTAGCATTGGATGCTGCACTAGGAATAGGCGGATACCCAAGAGGACGTATTATCGAAATATATGGTCCAGAGAGTTCAGGTAAAACTACAGTTTCACTACATGCCATTGCAGAAATCCAAAAAAACGGCGGTCAAGCAGCATTTATCGATGTAGAACACGCTTTAGATCCTGCATATGCACGAAATCTTGGAGTAAATATAGATGAATTACTTTTATCTCAACCAGATACAGGAGAGCAAGCGCTAGAAATAGCAGAAGCACTTGTCCGTAGTGGAGCAATTGAAATATTAGTAATTGACTCAGTAGCTGCTTTAGTACCAAAAGCTGAAATTGAAGGAGAAATGGGAGATTCGCATATCGGACTTCAAGCACGCTTAATGTCCCAAGCGTTACGTAAGCTTTCTGGTGTTATTAGTAAGTCAAATACGATTGCGATTTTCATTAACCAAATTCGTGAAAAAGTTGGAGTAATGTTCGGAAACCCAGAAATTACACCAGGTGGTCGTGCACTTAAATTTTATGCTTCAGTCCGTTTAGAAGTAAGACGTTCAGAAGCGATCAAGCATGGCACCGATATTATGGGTAACAAAACGAAAATCAAAGTAGTGAAGAACAAAGTTGCTCCACCATTTAAAACTGCAGAAGTAGATATTATGTATGGTGAAGGGATTTCTCAAGAAGGAGAAGTCGTTGACATAGGATCAGAGTTTGATATTATTCAAAAAAGTGGTTCTTGGTATGCGTACAATGAAGAGCGCATAGGTCAAGGTAGAGAAAATGCAAAACAATACTTAAAAGAAAATCCTGCTATTAAAGCAGAAATTACAGCGAAAATCCGTGAATCTCTTGGAATGGCAGCAGGCTCCTTAACGATAGGTGCCCATGAAGTCGAAGAGGAAGAAGACGGAGAATTTGAATTATTATTAGATAAAAAATAAAACTCAGATAGTCTCTCATTCAATTGAGAGACTATTTTTTTAAAAAGAGAAAGTTTACGAACGCTGGAGGCAAAATCTTTAAGTAATAATCTGTATTTTTATTCGTTTAAATGAAATTCACACACTTAAAGATGTTTATTTTGCCCTAGTTTACATATAATATACCTCCCTTCCTTGACAGAGTATTTCTACATCTATACAATTAAAATTGTATAATTTTTTTATTAATAAATGATTATAGGCATTGCGTATATGTTTTTGTATATATGTGCCGACTGAAACTAAAAAGTATAGCATTAGGGGGTGTTCGAATGACAGAAATTATCATCTCCGCTTTGCTTGGTCTGATTGTCGGTGCCGTTGTTGGTTATATTTATCTAAAAAACGTGAACGATTCAAAAGTGACTGGTGCAAAACAATCTTCAGCTAATATCATAGATGAAGCAAAGCGAGAAGCGGAAGCGTTGAAGAAAGAAGCACTTTTAGAAGCCAAAGATGAAGCTCACCAATTACGAAATGAAGCAGAATCTGACATCCGTGAACGCCGAGGCGAACTGCAAAAACAGGAAAATCGGTTATTACAAAGAGAAGAGAACCTTGATCGTAAAGATGATGCTCTAAACAAGAGAGAAATAGGTCTTGAGCGTAAAGATGATGCTCTAACTGAAAGACAACAGCATATCGAACTGAAAGAAAGCAAAGTGGATGAACTAATTAAAAAGCAACAAACTGAACTAGAAAGAGTTTCTACTTTAACTCGTGAAGAAGCGAAAACAATTATTCTTAAAGAAGTAGAACATGAACTTGCTACGGATATTGCTGTGATGACAAAGGAAGCGGAAACTAGAGCTAAAGAAGAATCCGATAAAAAGTCTCGTGAGATTCTTTCCCTTGCGTTACAACGTTTTGCAGCAGACCATGTTGCTGAAACAACTGTTTCTGTAGTAAACCTGCCGAATGATGAGATGAAAGGTCGCATTATTGGACGTGAAGGCCGCAACATACGGACTCTTGAGACGTTAACTGGTATTGATTTAATTATTGATGATACGCCAGAAGCAGTAATACTTTCAGGCTTTGATCCAATTCGAAGAGAAACTGCCCGTTTAGCACTTGAAAAACTGGTACAGGATGGACGAATTCATCCGGCGCGTATCGAAGAAATGGTAGAAAAGTCTAGAAGAGAAGTAGATGAACAAATACGTGAAATTGGAGAACAAACAGCATTTGATATTGGAATCCATAATTTACATCCAGATCTGATGAAAATCCTAGGTAGACTCCGTTATCGTACGAGCTATGGTCAAAATGTGTTAAAACACTCCACAGAAGTTGCCTATTTATCAGGATTGTTAGCTGCGGAACTTGGTGAAGATGTTACACTTGCAAGGCGTGCAGGGTTACTACATGACATTGGGAAAGCAATTGACCATGAAGTGGAAGGAAGCCATGTAGAAATTGGTGTCGAATTGGCAACAAAATACAAAGAACATCCAGTAGTTATTAATAGTATTGCTTCCCATCACGGAGATACAGAAGCTACTTCTGTTATTGCCGTATTAGTGGCAGCTGCTGATGCATTGTCTGCAGCACGACCTGGTGCAAGAAGTGAAACATTAGAAAACTACATTCGTCGCTTGGAGAAACTAGAAGAAATTTCTGAATCCTATGAGGGTGTAGAAAAATCATTTGCTATTCAAGCTGGTCGAGAAATTCGTATTATGGTTCGTCCAGATCAAATTGATGACTTAACTGCTCATCGTTTGGCGAGAGATATCCGTAAACGAATCGAAGAAGAATTAGATTACCCTGGTCATATTAAAGTAACTGTCATAAGAGAAACTAGAGCTGTAGAATATGCTAAATAGCATACAGTGATGGTTGGTGTTCTACTGTTTCATCCGTTAGTATTAACAAAAAGGCTTCGAAATGAAGCCTTTTTTTCGTGAAAGGAATTGAAGTAAAATGAGAATATTATTTATAGGTGATATCGTTGGGTCTATCGGTCGCGATACGCTAGAAGATTACCTCCCAAGATTGAAAAGAAAATATGATGTAGATGTAGTCATTGCTAATGGGGAGAATGCTGCTGCAGGTCGTGGGATTACGAAAAGTATTTTCCAGTCATTGCTCCATATGGGGGTAGACGTAGTAACAATGGGTAACCACACTTGGGACCAAAAAGAAATTATGGATTTTATTGATGACACGGACTATTTAATCCGTCCTGCCAACTTTTCAGAGGATGCTCCTGGTAAAGGGATGACTTCCATCTCTAAAAATGGACATACCATTTCAGTGATTAATATGCATGGCCGTACATTTTTACCCCCACATGATGATCCGTTTAAAATGGCTACCGAAATGGTTGCAGAGGCAAAAAAATTATCCCCTATCATTTTTGTGGACTTTCATGCAGAAGCGACTAGCGAAAAAATTGCATTTGGATGGCATTTAGATGGAAAAGCTTCTGTAGTAGTTGGAACACACACACATGTTCAAACAGCAGATTCTCGTATATTACCAGGAGGAACAGCTTATATCACAGACGTTGGTATGACAGGGCCGTATGACGGTGTTTTAGGTATGAGAAAAGAAGATGTACTATACCGTTTCCAAACGAATATGCCAACTCGTTTTGAAGTACCTAAGGATGGACGTACTGTACTTAGCGGTTTCTTCGTAGAAGTAGACAATACAACTGGGAAAGCAATACGCCAAGAACGAATTTATATAAACGAAGATTACCCGTTTAAAGGCTAAAAAGTCTAAAAGATTCCTTCTGCGCATACGTTAGGTTATGGACCAGATGCAAGTTCATAATATAGCGACAAAAGGAGAAATGATTGTGGATGCGTTAAAAGTATCTTCCCGTTCAAACCCAAATTCGGTTGCTGGGGCATTAGTTGCAGTAATTAGAGAACAAGGGTATGCAGAGATGCAAGCAGTAGGAGCAGGAGCATTAAATCAGGCTATCAAAGCGATAGCAATTGCCAGAGGATTTGTAGCACCTAGTGGAACAGACCTAACTTGTTCTCCTGCCTTCACGGATATTGTCATAGCTGGTGAGGATCGAACAGCTTTAAAGTTACTTGTTGAAAAGAGATCAAAATAGACGGGAGGTCGCTGCTATTATAGTAGCGGCTTCTTTTTTGAGGGATAAAATAACTTATTAGAAAAATTAATACAAAACGAAGGCAAAGAGCGCCACTTTTCAAAAGGAAGGCAATCGAAGTTCGCCGCGTCCTGCGGCAACCTTTGCATAACCAACATTCTGTGGCCTCCGTCAAAGGTCTGATTTTCTATAAAAATTCGGGGAATACATAGTGATAAAGGTAACTTCATGATAAACTAATGAAATAAATTAGCATTTAATCTAATAGTAAGGAGATGTTTTTATGTTGCAACAGCTTTCTTGGAAAGTAGGAGGGCAGCAAGGAGAGGGAATTGAAAGTACAGGAGAAATATTCTCCATGGCGATGAACCGCCTAGGATACTTTCTGTACGGGTATCGTCATTTCTCTTCACGTATTAAAGGTGGCCATACAAACAATAAAATTTGTGTACGCCCAACGCAAGTTCGTACAATTCCAGATGATTTAGATATTTTAGTTGCATTTGATCAAGAAACAATTGATGTCAATTACAAAGAACTAACAGAAAATAGTATTATTCTCGCAGACGCAAAATTTTCTCCAATAGCACCCGATGATTGTAAAGCACCGATGTATATTGTTCCTTTTACAGAGATAGCTGCAGAGCTTGGGACATCTCTTATGAAAAATATGGTAGCAATTGGTGCAACTGCTGCATTACTGAACTTGGACAAAGGCGTATTCCAAGGAGTAGTAGATGAAATTTTCGGTAAAAAAGGACAAGAAGTAGTTGAAAAAAACATGCAAGCTATTCAACAAGGCTTTGATACTATGGCTGAGCATCTGGGAGATCGTCTAGGAGAGTGGGAAATCGCTCCTGCTGATGGAAAACACCGGATGTTTATGATAGGAAACGATGCAATTGCGTTTGGCGCATTAGCAGCGGGTGTACGTTTTATGGCAGCATATCCAATCACACCAGCATCTGAAATTATGGAGTATATGATTAAGAAATTACCACTATTTGGCGGAGCAGTTATTCAAACAGAAGATGAAATTGCTGCTGCAACAATGGCAATTGGCTCCAATTATGGTGGTGTACGTTCATTTACTGCATCAGCTGGACCAGGACTGTCACTTATGATGGAAGCAATTGGTCTCTCTGGTATGACCGAACAACCGCTTGTAATTGTAGATACACAGCGCGGGGGTCCTTCAACAGGTTTACCGACTAAACAAGAACAATCCGACTTAATGCAAATGATTTATGGAACTCATGGAGAAATTCCTAAAGTAGTTATTGCGCCAAGTACAGGAGAAGAAGCTTTCTACGATACTATTCAAGCCTTTAATATTGCAGAGGAATTACAGGTTCCAGTAATCATCTTAACCGATTTACAACTATCACTCGGCAAACAAACAGTGGAGCCATTTGATTATTCAAAGGTTGAAATTCGCCGTGGTAAATTAGTAGAAAACGAAGCAATCCCAGAAGCGGAAGATAAATCATACTTTAAGCGTTATGAACTGACAGAAGATGGAGTTTCACCACGTGTCTTACCAGGAATGGAGCATGCAATTCATCATGTAACCGGGGTAGAGCATGATGAAACTGGTAAACCATCTGAAGCGTCAACAAATCGTAAAGCGCAGATGGATAAACGTTTAGGGAAGCTCAAGCATATTAATTTTAAAGACCCTATCTATGTCAATGCACCATACGAGGAAGCGGATATACTATTTGTTGGTTTCAACTCAACTAGAGGTGTACTTGAGGAATTACAGCAAACACTTATTGAAAGTGATGTTAAAGTGAATCATGCTCATATTCGTTTAATACATCCATTCCCAGTGGAGGAAATGCGATCACTAGTTGCGAAAGCGAAAAAAGTGGTAGTAGTCGAAAATAACGCAACTGGGCAATTAGCGAATATCATCAAAATGAATGTTGGCGGTCATGATAAATTGGTCAGTGTAACGAAATATGATGGCACACCATTTTTACCATTACAGCTTGCAAAACAAGTAAAGGAGTTGCTAACAGATGGTAACATTTAAAGATTTTCGTAATAACGTAAAACCTAACTGGTGTCCAGGTTGTGGTGACTTCTCGGTGCAGGCAGCAATTCAACGTGCTGCAGCAAATGTTGGCATTCAACCACATGATTTAGCTGTCATTTCTGGTATCGGCTGTTCAGGTCGTATTTCTGGATACATTCATTCATACGGCTTTCATGGTATTCACGGTCGTGCTCTTCCAATAGCTCAAGGATTGAAAATGGCCAACAAAGATTTACACGTGATCGCTTCTGGCGGTGATGGTGATGGATTTGCTATCGGGATGGGTCATACCATTCATTCGATACGTCGTAATATCGATATAACTTATATTGTCATGGACAACCAAATCTACGGATTAACAAAAGGTCAAACGTCCCCACGTTCAGCAGAAGGCTTTAAAACGAAGTCAACTCCTGGTGGAGCAATTGAACCATCCGTTCAACCATTAGAACTAGCCCTTACATCTGGAGCAACATTCGTAGCACAAGGGTTTTCTTCGGATATTAAAGAGCTAACCGCAATCATCGAAGCAGGGATTAATCATAAAGGCTTCTCGTTCATCAATGTATTTAGCCCATGTGTAACATACAACAAAGTAAATACGTACGACTGGTTCAAAGAGCATTTAACGAAGCTTTCTGCTGTAGAAGGGTATGACTCTAGGAACAGAGAAGAAGCGATGAGAGTAGTTATGGAAAATAAAGGTCTTGTAACTGGTATCATTTATCAAAATGAAAACGCACCATCGTACCAAGAACAAGTTCCAGGTTATTCACCTACACCACTTGTGGATCAAAATTTGAAGATGAGTGAACAGGAATTCAATGCTTTAATTCAAGATTTTATGTGATCATATTCAAGCTCATGAACTGGCTAAAGTTCATGGGCTTTTTTAAAAAGATAAGTATGTAATAATGTGCATTATAAATTGGGTTCATGAGACTTTAAAGAATGAATAATACTAGTGATTTCCGTTTCAGGCGGTGGAACAAAGGCTAAGAGCGCCACGTCTCAAAAGGAAGGCAATCTAAGTTCGCCGCGTCCTGCGGCAACGATTGCATGACCCACCTCCTGTGGGCCTCCGCGGGGTGAGCGATGAGCTATCACCGTCGCTAGCGCGTCGCTGTGATATCTCAGCTGTCTCACTCATCCCGCCGGAGTCGCCGCCTTACACTCCAATCAATCAATTGAGTGAGTAGTTACTCCACTAAAAGAAATAGCATAGCGTATCGCTTAGATTATAATAGTAGTCAAAGTTAATATAGTGATTAAACCGTGTGGAAATAAAGAAAAATAGTAAGTATCTACCCAATAAAGAAGTGAAATAGCGAACGAAATTGTATCTTCAGGCCCGCAGGATGCGGGTCAGGCAGTCGTTGCGACACGATGTCGCTTACTTAGACTGTCATCCACAAACTCTATCAATAGGAAAGTATCTTATCTCTAGTTATCCAAAAGTGTACTTACCTGTTTCTAAGGGTTGTAGGAGGGCGACGGATAGGCAAACGCCATAAGATTACCGAAAAAAAAGGATGCTTGTTGGTAGTGACGGACGTCACAACCAACAAGCATCCCTAAAATCTTACTCGGTAATCATATAGCAAAATGTCTTTCCAAAGCCCTTCAAAACCGATATAAACAGGGTTTGACCAGTTTTTTTAATGACCTCCTCGTTATGTCCTAAAAAAATTGCCCATAAACCGATAATAGGCACTTAATTTGTCTAATTATGAAATATTAAGCAGAAAGCCTTGTAGCATTGGAGAACTATTCAGTATAATAGGAGGGATATCGTACTTTTCACGAATGAAGGAAAGGAGAGTTCTCATGAACGAGGAATCACGTTTACAAAGTACTCAAGTGAAGGAAGCTAGCTCTTTGGATAAGAAATCTGAGAAGGATTATAGTAAATATTTTCAAGCAGTCTATACTCCACCATCATTAAAAGATGCGAAGAAACGTGGTAAAGAAGAGGTAGAGTACCATAACGACTTTGCTATTGCAGAGCAATTTAAAGGTATGGGACAAAACAGAAAATTTTATATACGCACATATGGCTGTCAAATGAACGAGCATGATACAGAAGTAATGGCGGGTATCTTTATACAACTGGGATATGAACCTACTGATACTGTTGAAGATGCTAATGTTGTTCTACTAAATACCTGTGCCATTCGTGAAAATGCAGAAAATAAAGTATTTGGTGAGCTTGGTCACTTCAAACATTTAAAACAAAAAAACCCAGATGTATTAATCGGTGTCTGTGGATGTATGTCGCAAGAAGAATCGGTTGTCAATAAAATATTAAAAACATACAATCAAGTAGATATGATTTTTGGTACACATAATATTCACCGTCTTCCTAACATATTAAACGAAGCATACCTTTCCAAAGAAATGGTTGTGGAAGTTTGGTCAAAAGAAGGAGACGTAATTGAAAACCTGCCGCGAGTACGTAAAGGTTCGATTAAAGCATGGGTCAACATAATGTATGGCTGTGATAAATTCTGTACATATTGTATCGTTCCATACACACGTGGGAAAGAGCGCAGTCGTCGTCCGGAAGATATAATTCAAGAAATTAGACATCTCGCTGCGCAAGGATACAAAGAGGTAACATTGCTTGGTCAAAACGTTAATGCATATGGTAAGGATTTTGAAGATTTGAATTATCGCTTTGGAGACTTAATGGATGACCTTCGTAAAATTGACTTAGCACGCATACGTTTCATGACTAGTCATCCAAGAGATTTTGATGATCATTTAATCGAAGTCCTTGCAAAAGGCGGAAATTTAGTGGATCATATTCATTTGCCAGTGCAATCCGGATCGTCGGAAATACTTAAAATTATGGCTCGTAAATACACAAGAGAACATTATGTGGAACTAGTCCGTAAGATCAAAGCAGCTATCCCTAATGTATCATTAACAACAGACATAATTGTTGGATTCCCAAATGAAACAGAAGCACAATTTGAAGAAACGATGTCACTTTACAAAGAAGTCGGTTTCGAAATTGCTTATACGTATATTTACTCACCACGAGAAGGTACACCAGCTGCAAAAATGGTGGATAACGTACCGATGGCAGTGAAAAAAGAAAGACTTCAACGATTAAATAAGTTAGTAAATGATATGTCCGCTGAAGCTATGAAAAAGCATACTGGGCAAATTGTGGAAGTTTTAGTTGAAGGCGAAAGTAAAAATAACCCTGATGTACTTGCGGGGTATACAAGTAAAAGTAAATTAGTTAATTTTGTAGGCCCTAAAGATATCATTGGGCAACTCGTTAATGTTAAAATAATAGAAGCAAAAACATGGTCACTTACTGGGGAACTAGTAAATGAAACAATCGAGCAAAAGGTGGGAGTATAATGTCTACTACAAAATATACTAGAGACGATATTATTGAAAAAGCAAAAGAAATTGCAACAATGATTGCCAATACTGAGGAAGTTGAATTCTTCAAACGTGCAGAAGAACAAATTAATGAAAATACAAAGGTACGTGAAAAAATAGCAAGTTTGAAAAGTTTACAAAAACAAGCGGTCAACTTTCAGCATTTAGGGAAGGAAAAAGCACTTAACATGATTGAAGGGAAAATTGCAGCAATCGAAGAAGAGATTGACGGTCTTCCGATTGTACAAGAATTCAAACAATCCCAGGGTGATGTAAATAGCTTGCTACAATTAGTAGCCAACTCCATCTCTAACAATGTAACGAACCAAATTATTGAGGCAACTGACGGTGACGTATTAAGAGGCGAAACTGGTTCTAAAGTAAAAAATACAACATACGATGGCTGTTGATAATTAGAAATTCAAACAGAAGCATACCTATAATCCTTACGCGATTATAGGTATGCTTTTTTCAATTCTCTAAAAACAGAAAATACTAAATAGGTTGACAGTTCAATAAACTTATATGGTAATATTAATAAGTGTAAGGGGATTATTTTTTAAAAAAGGGAGGAAATGGAATGAAGAAAAGGCAATTGAAGTTGTTGAGTATTCTAAGTGTTTTAGTTTTGTTGATACTTGCAGCCTGTGGTTCAACAGATGAGGGTTCTTCTGATAGTGATTCAGGTAAAACAAAAGAAGATATTAAATTTTTAAGTATGCTAACTGGTGGAACGCAAGGAACATACTATCCTTTAGGTGGAACTTTTGCAGATTTAATCACTACCGAAACAGGTGTTAAAACTACTGCTGAGGTATCTCAAGCATCCGCAGCTAACATGACAGCACTGCAAGATGGCGAAGGAGATATAGCTTTCGTTCAAACGGATATTGCATACTACGGTACGGAAGGAATAATGATGTTTGAAGGGAAGAAAACAGATGCAGTTTCTGCACTTGGAGCGTTATATCCAGAAACAGTTCAATTAGTTACGTTAGCGGATTCTGGAATTACTTCATTTGAAGATCTTAAGGGGAAAAAGGTTTCTGTTGGAGCACCAGGTTCAGGTACTTATGCAAATGCAGAGCAATTGCTTGAGATCCATGGGTTATCAATGGATGATATTAAAGCACAAAATTTAGATTTCGGTGAGTCAACAGATGGTATTCAATCTGGACAAATTGATGCAGCATTTATTACGGCAGGTTATCCAACTGCTGCTGTAGAAGCGCTAAATGCTACAAACAAAGTTTCTATTATTTCAGTGAGCGATGAAAAAGCAGATGAATTAATCAAGAAATATCCATACTATGCCAAGGATACAATCCCATCTGGTAGTTATGGAATAACGCAAGAAACTCCTACTGTTTCTGTACTGGCTATGTTAGCAGTAAAAAAAGAACTTTCAGAAGACCTAGTATATAAAATAACAAAAGCAATATATGGAAATACAGATAAAATCAGTCATGCAAAAGGGGAATTTATCAAAGCCGAAACAGCTCTTGATGGTATCGGAATTGAAATTCATCCAGGAGCACAAAAGTATTTCGATGAAGTAAATAAATAATCGTAAAGTAAGAAGGGGCTCAGTTGCGAATTGCTTCGAGTCCCTTTTTGATAATAAAAGTGAGGTTTAATCACTTTATGAATAAATTAATTGGGGTAGTTTTGATTTTTCTCTTTATAGGTTTTTGTTTTATCCCTATATTTACGGCGTTTACTTTTACGGAAACTAAAACGGAGCATGAAACTATTCACTATATTACAAAAGATAAACAGGATATCTTTCAAATAACTTTCACACATACTATTCATCTAACAGATGTGATAGAAAGCTATAGAGTAATAGAGTCAAATAATATTCAGTTAGTATCCATGGAATATAGTAATGTGGCGATAGGCATGCCTGGTTATGCAGAGGAAGGCCAAACATTGAGTTATGAAAACGGTGTTTACACGCTTAAATACGATAAAGCAGTATTGAACGATTTTATCTTACATATTGGAGATGTAGACAATAAATTAGATTTTTTTTACAACAAGAAAAGTTTCGATTTAAAAGAAGAACTAGATAGAGGTAAGTCTTATGAATTTGAAGTAAAAAAAATATCGCTTTTTGAAAAAGTGAAAGGAGTCCAATTAAATGAAAGATAAGAAACAACAACAATTACAAAACAATCAGTTTGAAGAGTTGTCTTTGGAAAAACAGCAAGAAATTTTAGAGAAGTACGATCTAGAGTCAAATACTCGGAAATTAGGTGGAGTGCTTAAATACATTATCTATTTTGGATTAATGGCATTTTCTTTATTTCAACTTTATACAGCCATTTTTGGTCAATTTCCCGCTCAAATACAGCGAACAGTCCATTTAGGTTTCGGTCTAGTTTTTATCTTTTTTCTTTTTCCAGCAAGTAGAAAATTTTCAAAGACAAAAATACCATGGTATGATTTTATACTGACTGCCGGTGCTTTGTTAATCGGTAGTTATTGGACGATAAATTATACTCGTTTAGTACAAAGTTTAGGATCATTAGAAAGTATGGATTTTATTGTTGGATTACTAGCAGTGTTGCTTGTATTAGAGGCATCTAGAAGAGCGGTTGGGTTACCTATTACTATAATCGCAGCAATTTTTTTAGTATACGCATACCTAGGACCTTATTTCCCTGCATTTATGTCCCATAGAGGTCAAAGTGTCGATAATATTGTCAATTTAATGTTCTACACAACGGATGGTATTTTAGGAACACCGCTAGCTGTATCATCTACCTATATTTTTGCCTTTTTGCTTTTTGGTGCATTTTTGGTGAAAACAGGAGTTGGACAGTACTTTAATGACTTATCAGTTGCCGTTGCAGGGAAATTAGTTGGTGGTCCCGCAAAGGTTGCCATTTTTTCATCTGCTTTACAAGGAACTATTTCAGGAAGTTCTGTAGCAAATGTTGTTACTTCAGGGGCCTATACGATTCCAATGATGAAATCGCTTGGCTATAAAAAGGAGTTTGCTGGTGCAGTTGAAGCATCGTCTTCTACTGGGGGTCAGTTGATGCCACCAATCATGGGTGCAGCTGCATTCTTAATGGTAGAATTTATCGGACGTGGAGTAACGTATTGGGATATTGCAAAAGCAGCTGCCATTCCAGCTTTACTATATTTCGCTGGGATATGGATTATGACCCATTTTGAAGCGAAACGTCTAGGATTACGTGGATTAACAGATGATCAAATGCCAGATCGGAGAGAAATATTTAAAAAGATTTATTTAATCTTACCTATTTTCCTAATCATCATTTTAATGATGGTAGGAGTTCCTGTTATACACTCAGCATTATATGGGATTTTAGCTTGTATTGTAGTAGGATTTATCAATAAAGATACCAAACTTGGTATAAAGGAAATCTTAGATGCATTGGTCGATGGAGCAAGAACAGCTTTAGCAGTTGTTGCAGCTACTGCATGTGCAGGGATTATCGTAGGAGTAGTAGTAAAAACAGGGTTAGGCTTAAGCCTAGCAACAAGTCTCGTTAAATTAGCTGGCGGAAGTATCTTATTAACATTATTCTTTGTTATGATTGCCTCACTAATTTTAGGGATGGGTGCACCAACTACAGCGAACTATGTAATTACTTCTACAATTGCAGCACCAGCGATTATTGCTTTGCTAGCACCGGATGTTGCACAAAGTGCTGTTCCAATTGTTGTTCTATTGTCAGCACATTTCTTTGTTTTCTATTTTGGAATAATCGCAGATATTACACCTCCTGTGGCACTCGCCGCCTTTGCGGCTTCAGGGATATCGGGTGGAGATCCTATCAAAACTGGGATAGAAGCATCCAAATTAGCAATTGCTGCTTTTATCATTCCATATATGATTGTGTTTTCCCCAACATTGTTAATGATTGATACAAATTTGTTGGAAATCGTTTGGGTTACGTTGACTGCTTTAATTGGAATGATTTCAATTAGTGCAGGTGTAGTAGGTTATTGGTATAGAAAAGTTAATTGGTTGGAAAGAATTTTTGCACTAGGAGCAGGGTTGTTATTGATATACCCAGAAAGCATGTCGGATATAATTGGACTTGTACTATTCGGTATATTACTAGCTATTCAACTGCTTACAAAGGAAAAGAAAAACCCAGAAGCAATAGCACTCTAAGAAAATCTATGATGAATCAATTACAAGTTTAGAGTAAAACACGAGCCCGTTGTGGCTCGTGTTTTTATATACAACTAGAAGTAGAGAATGAAATGAAAGCGTATCTTTATCAAGTAAGGGTATAATAATATGGAAGAAGTAGATTGACTTGTGATATCTCATGTAAGAAAGGAAGATACGATGAAAGAAAATACTATAAAAGTAGGATGGAACTTGGAAAATACTTATACCAATCTTCCAGATATACTATTTACAGCCATCGATGTAAATCCTGTAAGTAATCCTAAATTAGTCCTATTAAATGATGGATTAGCAACTTCACTTGGGCTAGATTCTAAAACGCTAGCAAGTAAGCAAGGCGTGGAAGAACTGGCCGGTAATCGCGTAATAGAAGGTGGTATACCTTTAGCGCAGGCATATGCTGGCCATCAATTCGGAAATTTTACTATGTTAGGTGATGGAAGGGCACTACTACTTGGAGAGCAAATTACTCCTTCAGGTGAGCTTGTTGATATACAGTTGAAGGGCTCTGGTAGAACACCGTATTCTCGTGGGGGAGATGGTCGGGCAGGGCTTGGGCCAATGTTACGCGAATATATTATTAGTGAATCTATGCATGCGCTTGGTATTCCAACAACTCGTAGCCTCTCTGTAGTTACTACAGGTGAGGATATTATGCGAGAAACCGTACAACCGGGTGCTGTGATGACGCGTATTGCAGCGAGTCATATACGTGTAGGTACATTTCAATTTGTTGCAAGATGGGGTACTATAGACTATCTTAAAGCTTTAGCAGATTATGCAATAGAGAGACATTATCCAATTCTAATGGATAAAGAAAATCGTTATCTTCTATTCCTTCAAGAAGTGATTGAACGTCAAGCTGCTTTGATCGCTAAATGGCAACTTGTTGGTTTTATTCATGGGGTGATGAACACAGATAATATGACGATCAGTGGCGAGACAATCGATTATGGCCCTTGTGCGTTTATGGATATGTACAACCCAAAAACTGTATTTAGCTCTATCGATGCCCATGGTCGTTATGCATATGAAAATCAACCGAATATTGCTGCTTGGAACTTAGCAAGATTGGCGGAGAGTTTATTGCCTCTTATTCATGAAGATCAGGAAGAGGCTGTGAAACAAGCCCAAGAAGCGATGACAGCTTATCCGGAAACATATGAGACTTACTGGTTAACTGGGATGGGAAATAAGCTAGGGATATTTAATCTAGAAGAAGAGGATATTTGGCTAATTGATAATTTGCTTCGACTTATGGAGCAATATGACGCAGATTATACGAATACATTCCGCTTATTAACTCTTGGTAAAGTAGAAGATACTGTTATGTTTGGCAATAAAGAATTCGATCAGTGGCATGAAAAGTGGCAAGCTAGACTTGAAAAACAGGATGTGTCTGAAGAATTTATCCAGCAACTGATGCAAAAGAGTAACCCAGTTTTTATTCCACGAAATCATCGTGTAGAAGAAGCACTTAAAGCAGCTGTCGAAAAAGAAGACTATCGTGTGTTAGAGAGTCTTCTGAAAGTAATTTCTAACCCTTACGACTATAATACGAGCTATATGGATTATATAGCTGTGCCTCCAGATACTTCAGGACCGTACAAAACGTTTTGTGGTACTTAATGATAAAGTAAGATAAGCCTGTAACGCATTCAAGATTACAGGCTTGTCTGATTTTTTGTTTCAAATTTATATCAAATAAGCATAGAAAACATATGGCTAAATAGAATCCTTCTTGAAACGAAGCTATTTTTTCTTTAAGATTATAAAATGAACAATTTTTAGTCAATCTTTTTATTAAAAGGGAGTTTTTCAAACGCATGCAACCGAACAAATTGGCGGATACGATCCGTAGAGTAATTTTAATCGTAATAGGAGCAGCAATTGCAGGTTATGCACTAGAAGCGGTACTAATACCAAATTCTGTGATTGATGGAGGAGTAACAGGTATTAGTATCATGGGTACCTACTTATTTGGGATCCCACTTGGGGCATTGCTATTTGTATTAAATATTCCATTTGTATACATAGGATATAAACAAGTAGGAAAAACCTTCGCAATAATGGGTAGTATTGGTATAGTATCCTTATCTATTTCAACCGTGTTAATGCATCAAATTGAACCAATTCTGAGTTCAGAGGATCCCTTATTAATAGTAATATCTGGGGGTGTTATGCTTGGAATTGGTATTGGAGTTGTCCTTCGTAACGGTGGCGCTTTAGATGGCTCAGAAGTTTTGGCAGTACTAATTTCTCGAAAAGTACCATTTTCAGTAGGAGATATCATTTTATTCATTAATGCATTTATTTTCGTAGGTGCTGGTTTTATTTATGGATTAGAAAGTGCATTGTACTCAGCAACAACTTATTACATAGCTAAAGTTGTCATTGATGTTATTCAGGTTGGTCTGGAGAGTTCAAAATCTGTTCGTATTGTTAGTGACAATTCAGAGGAAATTGGTTCTGCTATCCAGGATCGCTTAGGTCGTGGTGTTACTTACTCAACTGGTAGAGGTGGATTTTCCAATGAAACAATCAATATTGTCACATGCGTAATTACTCGTATGGAAGAAAATAAACTTATAACGATTATTAAAGAATTGGACCCTAGTGCTTTTGTTGTCATTACAGATGTAGCAGAAGTAAGAGGCGGTAGCTTCAAAAAACGAGATATTCACTAAAATAATAAACCCGTTAAATGAGCATTGATAGTCATTTAACGGGTTATTATTATGCAGAAATTATTTTCTTTTTTTGTTTCCAAGATCCTTTAAAGAAGCTTTTTTATCCACTACTTTTTCAAATTCTATTTGCACATAGAACCCATTTTCTCCTGTTTTCTGGACACTAAGTACTTTACCTTTTCGACCTTTGATTTTTAGCTCATCATCTACTGCAGGAATTTCTCTCAATACTTGAGTTAAAACTGTTATATTTTTCTCCATAAAGTGAACTGCATGCATGTCCATTTCCCCTTTATTTATAATGTTAAATCTATGTATTTTATGATTTTTTGAAAGATATAGAACTTCTATATTAGAAATAAGAAGTCTGAATTCCTTGCAAATAAATTATTTAATTGCTATCCTGATAGCAATTAAATAATTTATCCTTCGGGGTCGGGTGAAAGTCCCAATCGACAGTGAGAGAGAAATCTTAAGCCTGTGAGCCGTAAAACGCATGATTTGGTGTAAATCCAAAGCCGACAGTTATAGTCTGGATGGGAGAAGGAGTAGGTCGCTTATTGTAGAGGTTTTTTAGTTATGCTCAAAACCGGAACAAAAGGGCTTATTAAAGTACGACTTCTCTCGCATCCGTAAATTTTGGGTGCGTTTTTTAATTGAATAACTTTCCTTCGGGGTCGGGTGAAAGTCCCAATCGACAGTAAGAGAGAAATCTTAAGCCTGTGAGCCGTAAAACGCATGATTTGGTGTAAATCCAAAGCCGACAGTTACAGTCTGGATGGGAGAAGGAGTAGTTCAATGCTTTTTGAAAGGTAATGACAAAAGGCTTATTTGAATCTACCTAATTTTCCTCCGACACCTTTGTGTACGGAGTTTTTTGTTTATAGAGAGTATAAAGATGCTCACTTAAAATATTTTCATTAAAAAGGGAGGATTAAATGTTTACAGGAATTGTTGAAGAGCTTGGCACAATAAAGAACGTTCAAAAAAGTGCTAGCAGTATGCAACTTGTTATTCGGGCCCAACGAATTTTAGAAGACATAAAGTTGGGAGATAGCATTTCAGTAAATGGTGTTTGTCTAACAGTCATTGCGTTTTCGCAATCCGAGTTTACGGCAGATGTTATGCCAGAAACGTTTCACGCAACTACAACCAAATTATTAAACAGTGGGTCCGCTGTAAATTTAGAAAGAGCAATGGCAGCAAACGGTCGATTCGGTGGACATTTCGTTTCAGGACATGTGGACGGAGTCGGTACAATTTTGAAGAAGCGTCCTACAGCAAATGCAGTTTATATTGATATTAAAATACCCGAAGAAGTCAGTAACTACTGTATTCCAAAGGGATCTATAACGATTGATGGAACAAGTTTAACGATCTTTGAAATATCGAAGTCTGTACTTACTGTTTCACTTATTCCCCATACAAATCAAGAAACAGTATTGGGTCAGAAAAATGAACGTGAATTAGTCAATTTAGAATGTGACATGCTAGGAAAGTATGTGCAACAATATGTTACGAATAAAAAAGAATCAACTATTACACAAGACTTTTTACAGCAGAACGGTTTTTAAGGAGATAATAGCATGCTAAACACTATAGAAGAAGCAATTACAGATTTGAAACAAGGAAAGCTCATTATTTTAGTAGATGATGAAAACCGCGAAAACGAGGGTGATTTCCTATGCTTAGCAGAATTTGCAACACCTGAAAATATTAACTTCATGGCTACGTATGGTCGTGGGTTGATTTGTATGCCGATTCATGAAGAAATCGCAGAGGAATTGCAATTACATCCTATGGTTACTCACAATACTGATTTTCATCAAACGGCATTCACTGTGTCCATAGATCACGAGAGTACATCTACAGGTATTAGTGCATTCGATCGTTCAGAAACAATGCTGCAAGTTATTAATCCAAAAGCAAGTCCACTTCAATTTAAGCGACCTGGACATGTCTTTCCACTGATTGCAAAGCCTGGTGGTGTATTAGAAAGACGTGGCCATACAGAAGCTGCAGTTGATTTTGGAATGCTATGTGCATCGGCAAAAGCAGGTGTAATTTGCGAAATTATGAAAGACAATGGATCAATGGCACGATTACCCGATTTACTGGAGTTTGCAAAGCAATTCCAATTGAAAATTGTAACGATCGAAGAATTATCAAGTTATCTACAAATATTAAAGCTAGCTAAGGAGAGAACAAAATGGTTAAAACAATAGAAGCAAATTTGATAGGTACAGATTTAAAAATAGGAATTGTCGTAGGTCGTTTTAATGATTTCATCAATGCAAAATTAGTTGATGGGGCAATTGATGGATTAAAACGTCATGGAATAGCAGATGATAACATTGAAGTAGCTTGGGTTCCTGGTGTATTTGAAGTGCCATTTATTGCGAAAAAGATGGCTGAATCTCATAATTACGACGCCGTCATTGGACTTGGAACAGTAATTCGAGGAGCTACTACTCACTATGATTATGTTTGTAACGAAGCAGCAAAAGGAATTGCACAAGTAGGTTTACAAACTGGAGTACCGGTTATTTTCGGTATTGTTACGACAGAATCCATTGAACAAGCAATTGAACGTGCAGGTACAAAAGCCGGAAACAAAGGATACGATGCAGCTATATCAGCAATTGAGATGGCAAATCTTTTAAAAATAATGTAACAACCGTGTGATAGGTAACAAAGCCATTGACCAACATGAATGGTCAATGGCTTTGTTCATAATAGGTGTGCTAATGCTAAAGCATTTATTCTAAAATTTCTTCGATTCGAATATTAACTAGCTCATCAGTTTCGGTCGTATATTCAATTATTACAGAGACTCCAAATTCTTTGTCACTTTCTTTTAACCATAGCCTAAACTTTTCGATGGTAGAATTTTCTTTAGATTTACTTCCTACATGGAGGTAGTCAACAATACTCGCATTTGGATATTTGGATTGAGTTTCTCTCATAGCAAACTGTCCCCACTTCGCATATGCTGGTATTTCTTGTTGTACAGGAGCAATTGTTGGTATATGTGCTGAAATTGATAGAGTAGGAGCAATAATTCCAAATGCAATCATTATCTTCTTCATACTAATGTCATCTCCTTTACTTTAGGATGTGTCATTCGCTGGAAATCATTCTATACCATGTATGAATTAGCTCAACATGAATCCAGTACTTACATCGTTAATGTATTGCGTTTCATATGATCAGAGCAATAATTCTGATAAATAATAAATTTGTACTATAATGAAGGATGAACAAGATTATTGAATTAGAGGGGGCAACATAATGGAATTAGGATTAGCAGGAAAAGTAGCAATAGTAACTGGTTCAAGTAAAGGGATAGGTTTACAAACAGCACTTCAATTAGTACAAGAGGGTGCGAAAGTAGTTCTTTGTGCTCGCGGAGAAGAAAAATTAAAAGAAGCTTCAGCATTTATTAAAAGTGAAACTGGAACAGAAGTGTTAATAGTTCCTGCTGACATTACAAAAGAGGAAGCATGTAAAGAAATTGTGCAAAAAACAATAGATCATTATGGACGTATTGACATTTTAGTGAATAATGCAGGTACTTCTTCTGCGAATCATTTTGAATCAGTTGATACAGACTTATGGCAAACAGATTTAGACTTAAAATTATTTGGAGCGATACATACGTCGAAAGCTGTAATTCCTTATATGAGAGAAGTAGGAGGGGGAGCAATTGTCAATGTAACGGCAGTTTTAGGCAAAACACCACCTGCCAATTCTTTACCAACTACTGTTAGTCGAGCTGCAGGTATGGCATTAACTAAAGCGATGAGTAAAGATTTAGGAAAAGATAATATACGTGTGAATACAGTTTGCATAGGCCTGATCAGAAGTAATCAGATCGAATCTATGTGGAAAAAGAATTCTCCAGAACTTACTTGGGATGAATATTCTAGAAATGTAGTTGGTCCTTCGATTCCACTCCAACGAATTGGAGAAACAGCAGAAGCGGCAAATGTCATTACTTTCTTAGTGTCAAATGCAGCTTCTTATGTAACAGGAACATCTGTGAATATCGACGGAGGATCCGGTGGAACGCTGTAATTAAAATGGAACCCGAATGAATGACCTTTAATAGGTCTCATTCGGGTTTTTTTATGGGCAATTTATCGTTGAATACAATTTCCAGTAATTTAAGCAGATATACGTCTAATATAAAATTAAAATGCTATTAAAAAAAAGAGTTTGATTATTGTGAAATTCTGGTAACATGAATGAAAGTACTGATTCCAAATACCTGATTTATAATACCTGTATAGGGGGAAAATATGACTTATAATTTGTATCTAGTTGGGATGTTGATAGTAGCGTCTGGTTGCTCCTTGTTCTTGGCATATCTTTGTTGGAACAGAAGAGAACTTCCAATTGCTATAAGTTGTGGTCTGGGTATGCTGACGGGAGCAATTTATACATTCGGATACTCTTTTGAGATTTTAAGTACAACCATGGAAGAAATCTATTTTTGGCTAAGGATTGAATATATCGCTATTCCTTTTGGTACAGTTTTTTGGTTTATTATGGTTCTGCAATATGTAGGATATCAAGCTAAAATACGCAAAGTGTTTGTTGTATTACTATTCATTATCCCTGCATTGATATTTGTATCATTTTATACGAATGAGTGGCATTATCTATTTTACCGAAGTATGTCTATTACGAAAGAGCAAGGCTATTCTTTAGTACATACTGTCAAAGGTCCTTTATATATGGTTCATGTAATATATGCATATTTACTTGTAAGCATCGGAATGTTCCTTTTAATACGGCTGTACAGGAAAGTATCTACTAATATGAAGAAACAAGTTGCGCTTATGATCATTGGTTCATTTGGTCCTTTTGGCTTTGCATTGCTTCATTTAATTGGTTTGTTTTCAATTCCTTTTGATCTATCTCCATTTGGATTTATTTTTTCAGGTATCTTTTTTGTGCTAGGTATTTTTCAATATAATATGATGAAATTGTATCCGTTAGCTTTAAAAAAGGTGTTTGAATCTATGCAGGATGCTGTCATCGTATTTGACTTAGATAATAATATTACAAGATTTAACCAATCAGCAAGCAAGGTTATTACTAAATTAAATATCAGAGCTATCGGACAAAATGCTAGTAAAATATTTTCTCCTTATCCAGAGCTACTTGAAAGGATTATGGAGGAGCAATCTATAGAAAATAAGCAACAAATTTCAGAAATTACAAAGGATCAATATTATCAAGTGCAAATGGTATTCATTAAAGACAATGAAAAAAGAACAATTGGAAAAATGCTCCTGTTAAGTAACGTTTCAGCTGCGGTTCAAACAGAGAAAAAATTACAAAATAATGCAAAGCAGTTAAGTGAGCTTAATCAGTTTAAGGATAAAATGTTTAACGTCGTTGCACATGATATTCGAGATCCTTTAGCGGTACTAGTTAATCTAATGGAATTGATGGATGAAGAGATTCACGGTAACTATGAAACCCGTAAAGAAATTGTACAGGAAATGAATAATCAATTAAAAAATACATTTACATTAGTTGATGGATTACTCGATTGGTTTCGAAGTCAAAAAGAAGGTATCCAATATAATCCAAAGGTTTGGGATTTATCTCAAATAGTTCAGTCTAATGTCAGCCTAGTACAGGTTCGCAGTGAAGTAAAACGGATACAAATAGAATCGAGTATACAGCAAAATACATATATTTTGGCAGATAAAGAAATGCTCGATTTGGTCATTCGAAATTTACTATCAAATGCCATAAAATTTACAGACTTTGGAGGTAATATACACATAAATGCAGTGTCTGAAATAAGTAAAATTATTGTCTCTGTAAGGGATACTGGTGACGGGATAAGCCCAAATCAAGCGGAAAAATTGTTCGAGGAAACATATCCTACTTCTCTTGATGGAACCGCTGGTGAGCGAGGAGTTGGCTTAGGGCTCTCGCTATGTAAGGAATTTGTGCATCTAAATGGGGGAGAAATATGGTTCGAAAGTGTTCCAACTAAAGGAAGTACCTTTTATTTCACGCTACCTATCCCAACAGTAGATTCCTCAAATATTTTGAGGAATGATAGAAGAGAGGAGTAATGCTTAGTGAAAGTGGTAATAATCGATGACGAAAGGGCCATGCATTTAATTATGAAGCGAATGCTTGGAAAGATTCCTGATGTCGAAATAGTTGGATACTTCCAAGATACCTCAACAGCATTTTCTTTTTTGATGGACCAAGATGTAGATGTAATTTTTCTAGATATTAGTATGCCAAAAGAGAGTGGACTTGAATTTGCAGAACGATTTAGAAAGAGTGGTAAACATACAAAGCTTATATTCGTAACATCTCACAAGGAGTATGCACTGTCTGCATTTGATGTCTATGCATTTGATTATATTATTAAGCCCGTTAATCAGGAGAGACTACAAAATACTATGCAAAGAGTACTATCTGAAAACATTCAGAAAAAATTAGTCGGTGAACAAGAAAATGTGATTGTTAAATGCTTAGGTGGAATTGACATCGAAAGTAAGCAAAGCGGGACAGTCAAGTGGAAATCTAGTAAAAGTGCCGAGCTGTTTGGTTACTTACTTCTAAATGAAAGGCGACGTGTAGCTAGATCGAGATTGACGGAAGATATATTTGGAGGAATGCCTCAGAAGAATGCAGAGACTTATTTAAATACGACAGTCTATCAGCTTCGTAAGTTATTAAAAGAGAATGGGTTGAAAGGAAGTTTATATTCAGACAAAACCCATTATGTACTAAAAATTGATAATGCTAATATTGATTTTCTCCGATTTGAAGAGGGATATAAAAAAGTCTCTATTATAGATGAAACAAATATAGAATTTGCACTTGAGCTAGAACAGCTTTATAGGGGAGATTTATTTGGTGAATTTGTTTTCCTATGGGCTTTAGGAGAAGTAGAACGATTTACTATCATGTACATTACATTGGTTCAAAGATTATGTAGGGCCCTATTAACTAAAAATGAAATAACTAATGCGATACGTTTATTGACGAAACTTCTTACAATTGATGAGTTAAATGAAAATTCAAGTATGTTGCTCATGAAAGCATTAGCACTACAAAATAATTCAAAGGCAATAAATCAGCATTATAAAGAATTTACGGAAAGACTTCATCGTGAAATTGGAATTAGTCCATCACATACCCATACCAGTCTATACAAACAACTTTTAACAGAAACTAACACCTAACTTTATAATAATAGCTTGAGCATTAGCAACCAAAGTAACTTCGGGTTTTTCACGTTTTCGTATCTCTTTTTAAGATTTGTCATTATCGCGTCATTGAAAGGAATTATAATTTAATAAATAGAAATTATAATTTAAGCTGATTTGACTATATTAGAAAAGAGGAGAGAGGATGGAGAACCGGGAAAATTATGTGAAGAATACTCTAGGATCTAAAGTCATTCATGACATTTATAGTGAAAATGGTGTTCTGCTAGTGCCTTTTGAAACATTAATAACCCAGGAGCATGTAAAAAAATTAATAAAGCATGACATTACTTTGCCTGGTTTTACAATGGAATCGATTAATGCAAAGAGAGATGTAAAGTACCTCGAGTTTAAAAAGGATATAGATAACGCAGTTGTTCGTGCTGGCAGTTTGTTTGATGATATACGTGAAACAAAAAGAATTCCACTTTCTTATTTGAGAGATGATGTATTACCGGTTATCCATGAGGCAGTTCAAGCAAGGCAGGTTATTAATTTACTAGCATCAATTCAAGTAAAAGACGATTATACGTATAGGCATAATATTGCTGTTGGTATGATATCGAATCTTATAGGAACTTGGATGAGTCTTGAACATCAGGACTTATTGCAGCTAACAACTGCAGCATTACTGCATGATGTTGGAAAAATGTTTATCCCAATACAAATATTAAATAAGCCAGGTAGATTGACCGATGAGGAATATGCAATTATAAAAAATCACACTCTATTAGGTTACGAAATCATGAAAAAAACGATAGGTATTAATCATAGACAAGCATTAGTGGCGCTTCAACATCACGAGAGAATGAATGGAAGTGGTTATCCATTTGGTCTAACTAAAGATAAAATAGACTTGTTCAGTCGTATAGTTTCGGTTGCAGATATTTTCCATGCGATGACTTCGAAAAGAGTATACAGTAATCCATTACCGTTTAACGAGGTATTAGTTCAAATGGAGAAAGACGTATTCGGTGAGCTTGATCCTGCTATTACAAGATTATTCATAGAAAAATTAATGAACAGTTTAATAGGACATTCAGTAATGTTGACAGATGGTAGTGAAGGAACCATTCTTATGGTTCAATCTCATAATCCAACACGCCCATTGATTAAAGTAAATAATAAATTTGTCGATCTCAGCAAAGATCAATCAATTCATATAAAAAATATTAACTTTCCTGATGCAATAGCTGAGTAGTACTTTGTATCCGAGTGAAAGTTTTTTTTCCCCAGAAAGGCAGATGTGATATTTTCATTGTCACATCTTCACTTAATTTGTAATAATATAATGCTAAGAACAGCCTGAAGCATTAGGAGTGAGGATATGCCGGCTTTAACGGGGAAGCAATATATAGATCGAATTGACCAACTGAAAACGGACGTATGGATAGACGGTAAGCCTGTTAAGGGGAATATCTCGGAGCACCCTGCGTTTAAAGGAATTATTAAAAGTCAGGCAGCATTGTACGATCTTCAACATGATAAAGATCTAAAATATGCCCTCACTTATCATTCACCAACTACCAAAAATCTGGTAGGCATGTCTTATTTACAACCAAAGACAAAAGAGGATTTAGTGTTGAGACGTGAAATGATACAGCACTGGGCTAGATCAAATAATGGACTAATGGGAAGAAGTCCAGATTATATGAACACAGTCTTAATGGCTCTAGCTTCATCAGTACATTTATTGAAGGACCAAAAGAACTGTTTTCCCGATAACCTAATATCATTTTATGAATATGCAAGAGAAAATGATATTTGCATGACTCATACGTTTATAGAACCACAAGTAAATCGTACACAAATGTATGTAGAACGTTCGAATGAACCGATTGCTGCAAAAATAGTAGGTAGAAACGAGAATGGAATTATTGTAAAAGGTGCACGACTGCTTGCGACCCAGGGTGGAATAACGGATGAACTATTAGTTATCTCCACAGGTGGAAAGGTAGAAGAGGGGAATGGATTCGCATTCGCCATACCTAGTAATACAAAAGGTGTAAGGTTTATATGTAGAGAATCATTTGTTGGCAGCGATTCGACTTTTAACTATCCATTAAGCTCCAAGTATGAGGAAATGGATTGTCTTGTAGTATTTGATAATGTCTTTATACCCTGGGAGCGTGTGTTTTTTTATGACAACGTCCCTGTTTCAAATATTTTTATGAAATCCAGTTCGTTTCTTCCCTTTACCGTTCATCAAGTAGTATCAAGGCAGATTGTGAAAACCGAATTTATATTAGGTATTGCCCAATCAATAATCGACTCCATTAATATTGATGAATACCAGCATGTGCAAGAAAAAGCATCTGAAATAATCATCGCTCTGGAGACATTGAAGGCATTGGTACTTAAATCAGAAGTAGAGGCCAAAATCGATAAAGGGGGATGGATGCAACCAGATCGCACAACATTACAAATCGCAATGAATGTATTTCCAAGCATTTATCCGAGGTTTACAGAGATCATCCAGCTATTAGGGGCCAGTGGATTAATGTCTATCCCAACAGAAAGTGCATTTCAATCACCAATAAGAAAAGAGTTAAATCACTATTTACAATCCAGTGAAGGTATCGGAGAGGACCGAGTCAAACTGTTCCGCTTAGCATGGGACTTAACGATGAGTGCATTTGGAACTCGCCAAACATTATACGAACGTTTTTTCTTCGGTGATCCTATCAGACTTGCTAGTCAGCTATACTTTTCCTACGATACGGATGAATATGTGCAGCGTGTGAAAGATATATTGGAATAAGTCCACAGAACTTTGAATGTGGGCTTTTCACGTGTATCATTTGGCGATAACACCAGTTTTCAATGGTTTGAGAGGAAATGGTGAAAATTAAATTAAACTTATTTATACATCAAAATTGAGATGAAGTTTATGATACGAAAATAATTGACACTATTTTCTATATTTGTTATAGTACTATTCAATAAAAGCATATAAATTCGTTGAAGAGAAAGAGTAATGTATCTACTTGTTCCCCAGAGAGCTGACAAATTGCTGAAAGTCAGTGTGCAAGTGATAAATGAATATCCTCTCTGAGAAGAATAGCTGAAGATTTTAGTAAGCTTATCCGGGTGTCTACCGTTAAAAAGAACACGTATGATTTGTACGTTGCTAAGTGCTATTGGATCGGTCAATAGAATTAGGGTGGTATCGCGGTTAACCCCGTCCCTTTACTCGGGACGGGGTTTTTTGTATGCCTTTTATACAAAATGTATAGGAGGAATAGCAATGAGTATGCATGAAGTAAAAGAAAGTAAAGTACAAAGAGAACAAAGAATTCGTCGGTATTGGGAAGACAATAAAATCTTTGAAAAGTCTGTACAAAATCGGGAAGAGGATAAATCATTTGTATTTTATGAAGGTCCACCAACTGCAAATGGACTTCCACATGTTGGGCACGCATTGGGAAGAACGATTAAAGATGTTGTAGCCCGCTATAAAACGATGCAGGGATACCAAGTAGAGCGAAAAGCAGGATGGGATACACATGGTTTACCTGTTGAACTTGGGGTGGAAAAACAGCTAGGAATATCTGGTAAGCAAGATATCGAAAAATATGGTATTGAGGATTTCATTAAGAAATGTAAGGAAAGTGTATTCACATACGAAAAGATTTGGCGTTCTTTTACCGAGGAACTAGGTTATTGGGTAAATATGGATAACCCTTATTTAACACTAAGTAACGAGTATATTGAAAGTGTCTGGAATATTTTAAGTAAAGTACATCAGGATAAATTGCTTTACAAGGGACATCGTGTGTCACCCTATTGTCCCAGCTGCCAAACATCTTTGAGTTCTCACGAAGTGGCACAAGGCTATAAAGATGTGAAGGATCTCTCCGCTACAGTTAAGTTTAAACTTGCTAATGTTAATGAATTTTTCCTCGGCTGGACTACGACACCTTGGACGTTACCGGCGAACGTAGCGTTAGCTATGAATCCAACTATATTTTATGTTCGCGCCAAGGTAGAAGATGAAATTTTTATTTTAGCAAAATCATTAGTTCCTACTGTATTAGGAGAAAAAGCTATCATCTTAAGTGAACATAGGGGAGACGAATTTGATGGTGTTCCTTACCTTCCCCCATTCCATTATGTTGACGTACCAAAAGGGCATATTGTCGTGTTAGCGGATTATGTAACAGAAACGAGTGGTACAGGAATTGTTCATATTGCTCCAGCTTATGGAGAGGATGATTATCGAACAGTACAACAAAATGGACTATCCTTTGTAAATGTAGTGGATCAGAGAGGTTGTTATACAGAGGTTGTCACGGATTTAGCAGGTAAATTTGTGAAAGACTGTGACGTTGAAATCATTAAGCTTTTATCGAATACAGGCTTATTATTTCATAAAGAGAAATATGAACATAGCTATCCTCATTGTTGGCGTTGTGATTCTCCACTTCTTTATTATGCAACAGACAGTTGGTTCATCAAGATGTCAGCGTTAAAGGAGCAGCTAGTTGAAAATAATGAAACGGTGAAGTGGTATCCTGATCACATTAAAAATGGGCGTTTCGGTAATTTCTTAGAAAATGTAGTGGATTGGAATATAAGCCGTAATCGTTACTGGGGAACCCCTTTAAACGTGTGGATTTGCTCAACTTGTGGGCATGAAGAAGCACCGGCAAGTGTTGCATCTTTAGCTAAACTTGCATCCCAGCCATTACCGGGAAATTTAGATTTGCATAAGCCTTATATAGATGCCATTAGCTGTACTTGTCCAAACTGTAGTGGCGAGATGCTACGTACATCTGAAGTAATCGATGTCTGGTTTGATAGTGGGTCAATGCCTTTTGCACAGCACCATTATCCATTTAGTGATACTAACCATTTTAAAGAACAGTTCCCTGCGGATGTGGTGATAGAGGGAATTGACCAAACTCGAGGTTTCTTCTATAGTCTACTAGCGGTTTCAACACTTTTTAAAGGAAAAACACCTTATAAAAATGTTTTATCACTGGGTCATGTATTGGATGAACATGGTCAAAAAATGTCTAAAAGTAAAGGTAATGCATTAGATCCACTTGATCTAATGCATGAGTATGGTGCCGATGCATTGCGTTGGTCATTATTGGTTGATAGTTCTCCGTGGAATCCAAAACGTTTTTCAACAAAAATTGTACAAGAAGCAAGTTCAAAGCTACTTGATACGCTTGATAATTTATATAAATTTTATTCAATATATGCAAATATTGATCAATTTTCATTTGATGCAACCATACCTGGTAAACAAACAAAAATGGATCATTGGATTCTTTCGCGGTTGAATAGTACGATTCAAAATGTATCCGTATTTATGGATGATTATCAGTTTACACAAGCTACTCGTGAAATCGCTGGGTTAGTAGAGGAAGTAAGTAATTGGTATGTTCGGAGGTCGAGACAGCGGTTTTGGGCGACGGGTTTTTCTGAGGATAAGCGTGCAGCTTTTAACACGTTATACCACGTATTAAGTAATGTTAGTAAATTAGTTGCGCCGTTCACACCATTCATCGCAGAGGATATTCATTTAAATTTACACAATAATAGCGTTCATCTTCAGGACTACCCAAAACCTGAAAGTGGTTTAATCGATGGAAAATTAGAGAATGATATGAATGCTGTATTGAAAATTGTTGAATTAGGTCGCAATATCCGTAATTCATATAACTTGAAAGTGAAACAGCCACTAGCCGAAATGGTTATTTGTTCAGATGTATCCAGTGAAAGCTTAAAGGATTATAGCTCCATTATTCAAGACGAATTAAACATTAAAATGTTAACTTGGGTAACAGATTTGGAAGAATTAGAAGAAATTTCGTTTAAGTTAAATTTCAAAGTAGCTGGTGCAGTATTTGGTAAAACGGTGAATAATGTTAAACAGTATGTGGAGAACTTGACAGGGACAGAAAAACAATTACTGTTATCGGAAGGCAGTATACCAGTAGTTAATTCAAATGAATCCTTTGAATTATTAAAAGAGCATGTAATTACAGAAACCCATGTAAAAGAAGGCTATGCTTTTGTAGAAGATGCTTTCTATAAGGTACTTATAAATACGAAGTTAACCTCTGAGTTAATAGAAGAAGGGATGATTCGTGATTTTATCCGCATCATTCAGGACGCACGTAAAAAGTATAACTATCCAATTGAAAAATACATTAATCTGTCAATAAGTTGTAACATAGATTCTAAATCATTAATTCAGAGTTTTGATACCTTAATAAGAACAAATATCTTAGTTCACCAAATCCAATTTGTTTCAGTGCTTGTATCTGATTCAAAAATAACTGTAATGTTGAATAAACAAGAATTAACACTCAGCATGCAGTTAGAATAATCGCTAAAAAGCGTTCAATAATTTAATATTGTTGAACGCTTTTTTTATTTGGAGAATATTATAAAGTTGTGAATTATTTTGGTTTATCTTTCATTCCCTAAGGGCTACTGCTACTTAAGATTAAAAATCATCTGCATTCAGTAAGATAAATTCTTTCACAAACGCTACAACTTCATCTATTGGTTGGTCTACATCATAGCCTATATGATAGATATTCCCTTTGTAGTATGTGTACAATTCATTTGCAGAAGTTACATTTACAGAAATGAGATTACTCATTTCATCATAATTATAATAACGATAGGCAAGTGCATTGGGAGATGTACGAATTTGATGCATAAGATAGATCGATTCAGTTAATGATTCCATTTGAACAGGATTGCCTACCCCATCTTCTTTTAATTGGGTGAAGTCATTGCCTATAAATGGATTCATATCAGTATTACTCACAGAAATTATTATAAATTCAGTAATGGCTTTGTATTCATCACGTTTATCAAACATGAACTGCGTTTCGAATCCTTTGTCACTTTCTACAATTATTACCGTTGAATCATATTGTTCAAATGGCATAGGTGTTTCTGGAAGCTTGATCGGAAATGAGGAAGCATATTCCTTTAAATCTACCGGTCGATAATACGTCAATTCACGATTAGCTTGATCATCGTAATGCCCAAACATTTCACTACTTGTAGCACCACCCAAACCCTCTATTTCAACCAAACTTTCCGGTAGGGAGGAATTAGTAAGAGGTAATGAGGGATTCACTACATTTAGTACAAATAAAATCATAGCAATGGAGACAACCGTAATAGTTAATCCATATAAAAGACGGGGCGATTTCTTTGGCTGAAGCAAGTTTGTTCGTACATATTGTTTCACAGATTGCGTCTCATTAGTTAGATCCTGAAGCTCCTTTAATCGAAAGTTACCCATTCAATAGCGCCTCCCAATCTGCCATTTTTAATTGTTCCCTCAAGCGTTCTCTTCCTTTATTTAGTCGGGATTTAATTGTACTTTCAGGTACTTTTAACAAAGAGGAAATTTCTTTTGATGTATATCCTTCAAAATAATAATAAGTAATGGCTTCCCGTTGTTTAAGTGGTAAAGAGAAAATAGCTTCACTAATTGCATCTTTTTCTTCTTTTAGTATGAGGTGATTCGGGTCATGACCAGATTGCGAGAACATTTTTTCAACTATTTTCATTTTCCGATAATGCCAGCTTTTTAAGTGATCTTTGGATTGATTAATAACCATCCTCAACAAGTAGGGCTTCATTTCTTCATCGATTAATACAACTTGTTTATGATAAAACTTGATAAACACTTCCTGTACAATATCTTGTGCTGTATGTATATTGTGCGTGTAATAAAAACTTACTCGAAGCAATTCTTTTGTATATAGCTGCATGAGCCGCTCTAATTTATCTTCATCTATCAAGAAATCCCCCCCTATTAGGAAAACGATTCTAATGTTCAAAAAGACGATTAAATAAAAAAAAAACTTATTTTCTTATATAACCTGATGCAACACAATTTTTGATACTTTACTCTCATTTTACATTATTTGAAATCTTTTTTTATAAGTATAAGAAAAAAGAATATCAGTACGATTTAAATCATAATTGTTAAAGGTTTTATTGCATTCGCAATCGAACTAGAAGTATATAGATTTTTTTCAAAGGGCTGCTAACAACTTAGCCGTATAAATTATAAATAAGCTATTAGAAATGGGAGGACTACATGTCATACGAAACAAAAGGATCTAAAAATCCAGATTTAATAGTTTCCTGTCCAACAATCTAAATGGATCGTCTTATTTCCTTCAAAAGAATATGCAAAATCCATGATTATTGAACTATAATTATTACCTTGGTATTCTGGTAGAATGGCAATTCGAGACAAGTAATAACTTTTAGAATCAATTGTTAATTCACTTAAACAATCTATGACGTTTAAACAAAAAGTCCCAACTATTTCTTCATCTAACAATAATACATACGCATAATTTCTATTTATTTCGTTTACAACTTTATTTACATCCCAAGGATAATCCCATTGGTAAATCCCCTTTTTTTGCAACCCAAGCGTGGGTTTATTTAATACTTCCAACACTTGTTGTTGATCGTTGAACGATAATTAGTATGCAATTTCATTGATTCAATGAGGACTAATGTGTTCATAAGAAAAATAATAGCTTCTATTTGCACAATCATTATATCTTTACTTTTCATAGGTTTGATTTTTATGTTTTTAGAAGGACAGTACCATACGGGAGGTACCTGCGTTAATAGCTTATGCTAGTCTGTAAACGATACCAGATACTATTTATTTGGTGTTTCAGCATCAATTATCTCAGATAAAATGAATAAAAGTTTTATGCGTAAAAAAAGAGTAATCTCTTCGTTAATTACCCATATACTTCTAGGGACCAGTTTTGTGGTATTATTTATGCTGATTTTGATTCGAGGTTTATTTTTTTAGATTTCAATGATGGGGACTCTTATTTCTTAGGTGCATCCACACTTATCTCATTGGTTAGTTCGGGAATGAACGAGATTTTGAAAATATATTTTTAGGGAAATTTAAAGTGGCTCCTGTGACAAGAGTAATGAGAGAATTTTAATGACGAAGAAATGTAATTTATGAATATAGAATGCACCCTATAATGATGATTTTAGAAGATGCGTGTAAACTATTTTTCGGGAAATAATTTATGTGAAGAATTTTTCTTTTTACCATTTTAATTTACTAAACGTCCAAAGGTGGTACTCATTAATTCTGAGGCAATAGCCACGAATAACAAGAAAACGATAGGCTTATCGATTTAGTTGAATTCTTTCAACCTCATTCGAAAAGCCTGTTTTTAATAGTTGTAAAGGATAAATTTTCTTTTTGGTGAATATACACCTAAGTAATATAATTAAAAATTCTGATAAGGAGGAAAATTGTGAATAAAAAATGGATGACAGTGGTGACGGCTTGGATGTTGGTTTTAGGTATGTTCAGTTTTCAGAATGTTGCTCAAGCAGAGGAATTAGTAGATAAAACGTTAAGCGATTCTATTACTAGTATTGTAGAAGAAAAATTAGCTGGAGCAGAAGTGAGCATTACTGTAAGAGAACGATTCTCTGGAGCAATAATCTATGACTACAAAGGTCTTACAACTGTAAAACCAGCATCTAATATGAAACTGTTGACCACTGCAGCAGCTTTAGATGTTCTAGGAAAGGATTACCGTTTTAATACAAGTCTTTATACTTCTGGGAAGTTATCAAATGGGATTTTAAAAGGGGATGTCTATTTAAAAGGACAAGGTGATCCAACTTTATCAGTAGAAGACTTACAACAGTTCGCTGAAGAGTTAAAAGCACAGGGTATCCAAAAAGTGGATGGTCGGATTGTTGGTGATGACAAATGGTTTGACGATGATTTGCTAACACCGGGAATTTGGGTTGGGGACGAGTCTTATTATTACGCTGCTCCTATTTCCGCTTTAACTACTTCTCCGAACACAGACTACGATTCGGGTACGATTATTGTAGAAGCAATCGGGACTGTAGTTGGGGATTTACCGTCTATTAAAGTAACGCCGCACATTGGTGATTTACAAATAGTAAACGAAGCTCAGACAGTAGAAGCAGGAAAAACCAATACAGTAACAATTGAAAGATTGTACGAAACAAACAAGATCGTCATTACTGGGAACCTTCCTGTCGATAAAAATAAAAGAGAATGGGTCACTGTCAAACATCCAACGACACATACATTGACAATGTTCCAGGCAGTTTTAGCTGAAGCGGGAATCGAGTATTCAAAAGAAAAAGTATTTACAGCTGCAACACCAAATAGCGCTCAACTCGTTGCCATGAAGCAATCGATGACACTGGAGCAACTGCTAATCCCTTATATGAAACTAAGTAATAATGGTATTGCGGATATTTTAGTAAAAACAATAGGTAAAGTGAAAAATAACCACGGTAGCACAAAGGCTGGCTTAAAAGCTATACGAGAATATGGAGAATCCATTAATTTAAATATGACAGATTGGCAATTTGAGGATGGGTCTGGTATGTCTCATGAAAATAGGGTGTCGAGTTTATTAGTGAGTGAGTTGTTATATCAAGTGCAAGGAGAAGACTGGTTTACAACCTATTTTACTAGCTTACCAGTAGCTGCAAATCCAGATCGATTGGTAGGAGGCACTTTAAGAAATCGATTAAAAGACCCACTAACAGCCGGAAAAGTATATGCTAAAACAGGCTCATTAACCGGTGTTAGTACTTTGAGTGGTTATTTAGAAGCAAGTAGTGGCCAATCATACATCTTTAGTGTGTTAGTACAAAATAAATCGGGAGCTTCCTCGGCAATTGATGAAATTGTTAAGGAAATTGCAAGAGAATTATAGGGGAATAAAGTTAAGTCTATTACTTTATCAAATCTATGTTTAAAAAACAATAAAAGAATAGGAAGCAATAGAGGCTCATCCTTTGAGGATGGGCCTTTCAATTACAAATGAAGCAGATACCTTGAAGAAACATTTCATTGGCACTATTATCAAATGGAGACGTTTAAATGAAGGGAAGTAATACATATGAATATAAAAGTTCAGCCCATCCCAGTATCGGTTTTGGATTTAGTTGCTGTAAAAAAGGGACAAACAAATAAAGAAGCTTTTGAGGATATGGTAAGTCTTGCACAATACGTGGAAAAAATAGGCTACAATCGATTTTGGCTAACGGAACATCACAATTCACCGAATGTTGTTAGCTCCGCTACTTCCATTTTAATCGGCCATGTGTTGGAAAAAACAGATACTATTAAAGTAGGTTCAGGTGGAATTATGTTGCCAAATCATGCACCACTTGTTGTTGCAGAGCAATTTGGTACACTTGAAAACCTTTATCCGAATAGACTCGATTTAGGACTTGGCCGCGCTCCAGGAACGGATATGCAAACGGCACATGCTCTACGTAGAACTACACAGGAAACTTCTTTTTCTTTCCCAGAAGATGTGGTGGAACTGCAAAATTACTTTAAATCTTTAGATTACCAAGGGGCAGTTCGCGCATTCCCAGGTGTAGGTGCCAATGTACCAATTTATATTCTTGGCTCAAGTACCTCAAGCGCGGAATTAGCTGCTCGTTTAGGGCTACCTTATGCATTTGCTGCACATTTTGCCCCACAGCAGTTGGAGATAGCGGTACAAATTTACCGAAATAAGTTTGTTCCTTCGGAGTATTTAGCAGAACCATATGTGATAGTTTGTGCAAATGTAATTGGAGCAGATACTAATGAGGAGGCGGAAAGACTATCTACTACTAGCGATCGTTTTTATTTAAATGTGGTAACTGGTAAAAAGAGTCCTTTGCAGCCTCCAGTGGATACTATGGAAGGTCTGTGGAACCCTTTAGAAGAAAATGCGGTCCGTAGAATGTCGACTTATACTTTTAAAGGCGACCGAAATACAATCACCGACCAACTAAAAAAATTCTTGGGAGAATTACACGTAAATGAATTGATGGCTGTTACATATGTCTATGATCAGGAAGCTAGAAGACGTTCCTATGAAATATTGAAAGAAGCCGTTGACCAACTTTAAGTTTTGGCGCTATATGAAACATGACGTAATCCCTAAGGGACATCGTCATGTTTTTTTAATAAGATAGGAAAGTATATTAAAACACCTCATGAACACCCGTTTTACAGGACTTTTAAGAACGATTAATGCTACTGATTTCCGTTTCATCTGTTTATTAAGCTCTGGGATATTGCATAGCCCCTCGTTTGGATGATCAGTGTAGTTCGAGTTAATGTGGGGATAAATCTGTCTGTTGAATTTAGGAATGAAATTGTGTAATGGTGGATGAAGATAGTAGAATCCCTTTTTTACTAGTGGAAATAAAGAAAAATAGTAAGTGTCTACGCAATAAAGAAGTGGAATAGCGAACGAAATTGCATCTTCGTGAGCCTCCTCTATTTTTAGGATAGTTTCTTTTCTCTAGTTAACAAAAGATGCACTAACCTGTTTCTAGAAGTTGTATAAGGGCGACGGACAGTCAATCGCCATAAGATTACCGAGAAGAAAAGATGCTGGTCGTGACTTCAGTCACGACCAGCATCTTTTAAAAAATCAAACGGTAATTATACAGCGCGATAAGTCTGTCCAAAGCACTTCGAAAACAGTAGAAATAGGTTTAGATCCTAGAGGACTGGACGTTTTTTGCCCGTTTTTTTTAAAACTTTCCATAGCATAATAAAGATTAGTTAGCAGGATTTGGTAGAAAAATGTCGAAAAGTAATGTTAAGCGCGAATTAACCAATAAAAATTTTGGGTATTAGTAATATTGTTTACTGAACACTTAATAGAAACTGAATCGGTATCATGTACCTGGCAAATAAACAATTTATGAGCACTAGGTCAGGTTGCTTTTCCAAACAAGTAATTCATACATAAAATAGAAGTATTTACATTTCTCTATTTAGAAAGCGTTATCAAAGAATAGTTTGTCTAGAATAAATACAAATGGTTAACAATCACTATATAGTTGTAACTAATTAATGGAGGTCTCGAATATGAAAATCAGCAATGCAATAGACGTTTTAGATGGTATGCGTTTACCGAATGGTGCATACACTGCCAGTATTTCAAAAGACTACCACTTTGTTTGGATACGTGATGTCGTATATACCGTTTTGCCATTTTTGCAAAGTAAATCTGATCGGTATGAAAAAGCCTATCATGCCTTATTCGACCTATTTAAAACATATGAGTGGAAAATCGACATTCACCGTGAAAAAAAACCGGTTTTTCTTTTTGAATATATCCACTCGCGGTATTCCACAGATTTAAAGGAAATGAGCCAAGAGTGGGGTCATGCTCAGAATGATGCAATTGGAGCTTTCTTATGGGGAGTAGGGGTGGGAGTGAATCATGGACATAAGGTTATACGTGATGAGCAAGATCTCGCAATTGTTGAGAAGCTAGTCGACTATCTAGAGTGCCTTCAATACTGGCAGGCAGTGGATAATGGAATGTGGGAAGAGAATATGGAACTGCATGCTTCCAGTGTCGGTGCATGTGTGGCAGGTTTGCGCGCAGTGAAAATGCTCGTAAATGTTAAGCAGGAACTGATTCAAAAAGGGGAAGAGACACTGCGTTTTCTGTTACCTAGGGAAAGTGAAACGAAAGAAACAGACTTATCCCTGCTTTCACTTATCTATCCGTATCGTATCGTAGAAAGGAAAACGGCGCTAAAGATAGTGGAGATGGTTTCTGAAAAGCTTGAGCGAACAAACGGCTGCATTCGTTATCAGAACGATCAGTATTATAACGAAGGCAGCGAAGCAGAATGGTGCTTCGGATTACCTTGGCTAGGATTGTGCTATTTTGAACTGGGCTTGCATGATAAAGCTTATGAATATGTAAATAAAACGGAACGAATCGTACCAGATAATTGGGAGGTTCCTGAATTATATATCGGCGGAAAAAATGTGCCAAATGGCAACACGCCACTAGCTTGGTCCGTTTCCTTGTCCTATATATTTTTAAACCGTATGATTAATACACCAGTTTCCCAATTAACAGGAAATGAGTAAGCTAAAAAACATGTAAAGTATGATGTGAGGGAGGACAGCTGATAACAAGTCTACGGATAATTGAAAATAGAATTTATAAAAGTTTCACATTTCACAATCAAACAGAATGTTACAAAATCCTTCATTTCTTGGAGGATTTTTTTATTTTCTATGGAATTGTAAAGTTTTTTAAAGATTTAAATAATTTAAAGGTGTTTTAAGATTGATGACGAATAATTTAGGAGAAGAACTAGTAATTAAGGTGTAATAATCATAGATTGGAAGAGGTGTTGAAATGGTAGGTATTATGAAGTTCAATGACCGGCAATACCCGAGTGATTTTGATGTATATCTTTTTCATGAAGGAACACTGTTTGAAAGTTATAAAATGCTCGGTGCGCATATCTTTTCTGAGCAGCATATGCAAGGTGTGCGTTTTGCAGTTTGGGCGCCGAATGCAAAACAGGTATCTGTTGTGGGTAATTTTAATAATTGGATTGGGTCCCATCATCAAATGGAACGCTTGCCTCATTCAGGGATCTGGGTATTATTTGTTCCCGAGCTTGCACATGGTGACATTTATAAATACGAGGTTACTGGACCAGATGGGCAGAAGCAATTAAAAGCTGATCCTTATGCCTTTTATTCCGAGTTGAGGCCGGCCACAGCTTCTATTGTCTACAATTTAAACACATTTAAATGGCACGATCAAAAATGGATGGCACAGCGAGAAAAGAAAGATATATACCATAAACCGATGGTAATTTACGAAGTTCACTTGGCTTCCTGGAAACAAAAAGAAGATGGTGCGTTTTATAGTTATGAAGAACTTGCCGACGAATTAATCGATTATGCAATTGATAATGGCTTTACACATATTGAGTTGATGCCTGTTATGGAGCATCCATACGATGGTTCATGGGGTTACCAAATAACTGGATATTTTTCTGCCACTAGCAGATACGGTACACCTGAGCAGTTAATGTATTTTATAGATCAATGCCATCAAAAGGGTCTTGGTGTAATTCTTGATTGGGTTCCTGCTCATTTTTGTAAGGATGTCCACGGCCTTGGACGGTTCGATGGAACGTCTCTCTTCGAGTCTACAGATCCCATGCGTGCCGAGAGACCAATCTGGGGAACATATAGCTTTGACTATAGTAAGCCAGAGGTCGTTAGCTTTCTTATTTCAAACGTAATGTTTTGGATGGATCTCTATCATGTAGATGGATTTCGAATTGATGCAGTTTCATCTATGATTTATCTAAATCATGATAATCCACTTCCAGTAAAATTGAAGAATGAGTATGGTGGTGAAGAAAATCTGGATGCAATTGATTTTCTGAAAAAGTTAAATGAAACCATTTTCCGAAAATACCCTGGTGTCCTCATGATGGCAGAGGAAGCAACTGAATGGCCGCTCGTAACAAGTCCTACTAGCTTAGGTGGTCTCGGATTCAATTATAAGTGGAATATGGGTTGGTCAAATGACCTCCTTAAATATATGAAGCTTGATGTTAACGAACGACCTCAGCATCACCACCTACTGACTTTTTCCTTTTTATATGCATTTTCGGAAAACTTTGTACTTCCATTTTCGCATGATGAAATAGTCCATGGAAAAAGATCATTAGTAAATAAGATGCCTGGTGATTACTGGCAAAAATTTGCGAATTTACGCCTTTTATTCGGCTATTTATTTGTGCACCCAGGGAAAAAACTTTTATTTATGGGCAGTGAATTTGGGCAGTTTGACGAATGGAAATACTCGCAAGAAATGGATTGGATGCTACTAGAATTTGAAGCTCACTTCACTTTTTTTCGTTACTATAAACAATTAAACAAGTTTTACCAGGAAACCAATTCGCTGTGGCGCCTAGATCACGAACAAGCCGGTTTTCAATGGATTGATGCAGACAATGCGGCACAAAGCGTAATTACTTTTATGAGAAAAGGAAAACGGAAGGGCGATTATTGCATCATTGTTTGTAATTTTTCATCAGATGTTTTCCATAACTATCAAATAGGGGTTCCATCCAATGGGAAATATTTTGAAGCATTTAATAGTGATGATACATCATTTGGTGGATCGGGACAGTTGAATTCTGCTGAAGTCAATGCCACTCAGATTCCGCACAATAACCAACCTTTTAGTCTAAAGATAACTGTGCCGCCGCTAGGAATTGCTATATTCATGAAAGAAACAAAAACAAGGAAAAGGGGATTCAGTACAAATGACATCTAAGAAATGGGTTGCAATGCTTTTAGCAGGTGGTCAAGGTTCAAGGCTTGGGGAATTGACAAGTGACTTAGCTAAACCCGCAGTACCATTTGGTGGAAAATACCGGATTATCGATTTTACCTTAAGCAACTGCACACATTCAGGTATTGATACAGTTGGCATTCTTACTCAATATCGGCCGCATCTTTTAAATTCATATATTGGCAATGGTCGCCCGTGGGATCTCGACCGCAATAATGGTGGAGTTTCTATGCTTCCACCTTATCAGGGGAAAAATGGTGGTGAATGGTACAAGGGTACGGCAAATGCCGTTTACCAAAATTTTCACTTTATCGATCACAATGACCCAGAATATGTGCTTGTCATTTCAGGAGATCATATTTACAAGATGGATTACAATAAAATGCTAGAAGATCATATTGATAAGGCGGCACATGCGACAATTGCGGTTATAGAGGTACCATGGGAAGAAACAAGTCGCTTTGGTATTATGAATACCAACGAAGCGGACCGAATTATTGAATTTGATGAAAAACCAAAACATCCAAAAAGTAATTTGGCTTCGATGGGTGTGTATATCTTTAACTGGAAACATCTCAAAAAGTATTTAACAGAAGACGAACAGGATAGCAGTTCCACTAATGACTTTGGAAAAGACATCATTCCAAAGATGCTAAAGGATGAAGCAAAATTACAAGCGTTTCGATTTAAAGGGTACTGGAAAGACGTAGGTACGATTGAGAGCCTGTGGGAAGCACATATGGATTTATTGGAAGAGTCCTCCGATTTCAAGCTTGGAGATCCAAACTGGCAAATATACGCAGGGAATGCCAACCACCCTCCACAATATATATCGGAAGATGCTGATGTAACACAATCTCTAGTCAATGAAGGTTGTTTGGTATTTGGGAAGGTTGACCATTCTGTTCTTTCCTATAATGTCCAGGTTGGTAGTGGTTCTCTCGTCAAGAATTCTGTTATCATGCCTAATGTAAAAATCGGCAAGAATGTAATAATTGAAAAGGCTATAATCGGTAGCGGTACAATTATCGAGGATGGCGTTGTTATCTCTGACACTAAACAAGGGCTTACATTAATTGGTGAAAATCAGCGGGTTACTTCGGAAAGTACATTACTGCAAGCTTTATAATAGGAGGCAGCTTAAATGAGGAATGTATTAGGTGTGATAAATCTTGTAAATGAAAGACCTATTTTAAAAGAATTGACTCATCACCGATGTCTTGCCTCCATACCATTTGGTGGGCGTTACCGGATGATTGATTTCACCATGTCAAACTTTATGAATGTACCTTTAAGTAAAGTTGCCATTTTCACAAAAGATAAATATCGTTCGTTGATGGATCATCTTGGCTCTGGAAAGGAATGGGATCTCGATCACCGTTCACAAGGTTTATTCATTCTTCCTTCCATTCATCCGGATGAAAAAATTAAAGGCGATCTACAGCAGTTCTATGATCATTTAGAATTTTTCCAACGGGCAACTGCGGATACAGTAATTATTGCTCCAGGTCATCATATTTGTAAAATTGACTTTAACGATGTGATAAAAGAGCATGAAAGTAATGGGACTGATATTACTGTTTTGTATAAGGAATATGACGGTGTACCAGTGAAAAGACCACTTTATCATCAATGTTCACTTGGCGCAAACGGTGAAATCCGTGATATACATTTTTATACGGCACCAAAAATAGGCGACCATATTTGTTTGGAAACATATGTCATTAAAAAACAATTACTAATAGATTTAATCAAGAATTGTATAGAATATGATGAGTATGATTTTTTGAAAGATATTGTTAAGGCTAATTTGATGAATCTAAAAGTGCAAGGGTATCAATTCACGGGTTATATGCCTTTTATTCATTCCCTCGAAACGTACCATGCTAGTAATATGGACTTTCTTAATCCAGAAATACTTCGCAACTTCTTTTATGATTCATGGGAAGTTTTCACGAAGATTAAACATGAAGCACCTGCCGAATTTGCAAATTCCTCCAGGGTGTCTAATTCTTTAATCGCCAATGGATGTATTATTGAAGGCACCGTCGAGAATAGTGTTATTTTTCGAGGAGTAAAAGTTAGAAAGGGTGCAGTAGTTAAGAACAGTATCATTATGCAAAAGGGAGATATTGATCAGGGAGCACATATCGAAAATGTGATAACGGATAAACAAGTAATCATTACGAAGGATCAAATCATTTCGGGGAGAAATAAACCGATTGTGATTAAAAAAGAAGAAGTAGTTTAAACTGGAGGTCCATCGGCATGAATATTTTATTTGCAGCTTCAGAATGCGCCCCGTTTATAAAGACCGGGGGACTGGGTGATGTTATTGGCGCATTGCCTCAATCTTTACAAGAAAAGGGTGCAAATGTCAGCGTAATATTACCCAAATATGGTGATCTTCCAATGCATTATAAAGAACAAATGCAATGGATCAAAAGCATTGAAGTGTCTGTAGGCTGGAGACGTCAATTTTGCGGGATAGAGAAATTGCATTTTCAAGGGATAACAATATACTTTCTCGATAATGAATATTATTTTAACAGACATGGCAGTTATGGCTTTGGCGATGATGGTGAACGTTTCGCTTTCTTTTCTCGAGCCGTCCTGGAAGTTTTACCATATCTAGAGGAACGGCCTGATATTATTCATTGCCATGATTGGCAAACAGGATTGCTACCTGTTCAATTGAAAGCCAATTATAAAGACAATCCATTTTATCAGGGCATCAAAACGGTGTTTACCATTCATAATTTACGCTACCAAGGTGTATATCCAAAATCGGTGCTTTCTGATTTACTCGATTTAAGCGAAAGTTATTTTCATATGGACGCCTTAGAGTTTTATGGGGATGTCAGTTACCTTAAAGGAGGACTGGCCTTTGCCGATTGCCTGACCACTGTAAGTTCAACGTATGCAAAAGAAATACAGTCTGCCTATTATGGGGAAAAACTGGATGGGTTTTTACGGAAAAGAGGGGCAAATCTTCTAGGAATCGTCAATGGGATTGACAATAACTCCTATAATCCTATTAGTGATGAAAATTTATTTCTTCCTTACGACGATTATAAAGGCAAGATGGTCAATAAAGAGTATCTACAGGAAACACTTGGTCTCACTATAAACGCGGATATCCCAATAATTTCAATGGTTACAAGATTAGTTGATCAAAAGGGGATAGATTTGGTTCTACATGTCTTCCATGAAATTCTCGGTTTGAATGTTCAGTTTGTGTTATTAGGTACAGGTGATCAGCAGTATGAAGAGGCATTCAGATATTTTCAAGAAGTTTATCCCGATAAAGTGTCAGCCAATATGTATTTTGATGAAGCATTGGCACGGAAAATTTATGCCGGTTCTGATCTGTTTCTGATGCCTTCTCAATTTGAACCATGTGGCATTGGACAATTGCTCGCACTTCGCTATGGAACCTTGCCACTCGTCCGTGAAACAGGTGGTTTGAAGGATACGGTAATTCCTTATAATGAAATAACCGAAGAAGGAAATGGATTTAGCTTTGCTAATTATAATGCCCATGAAATGCTGTCTACAATTGAGCGTGCAGTTGCACTTTTTCGCTCCCATCCTACTAAATGGAGAAACTTAGTAGAGCAAGCGATGGAACTAGATTTTAGCTGGTCTTCATCTTCAGATCAATATCTCCAATTGTATGAGGAACTCCTGGAATCTGATTAATAAGAAAGAATGGTTTTCAAGTTGTTGAAAACCATTCTTTTTGTAGTTGTATTATCGATTTTGTTGGTTATTTTGTTGCGTTTTTTTATGTTTCGTTTTATTGGAATCTAAGTCTTGGGCAAACTCTTCTTGATTGTCATTTCTTGAATTTGGTTCTTTCTTCTTAAAGTTTGGTTTTCTTTTATTTGACATCGTATCGTCACCTCCTTGAGTTAATGTGCTCAGTATAAGTGGCATTATTCAAAGTGATTAGCACTTGTAATTCTATTCAGGACAGAAAAGGGTTATTGGGATATAGCTGGAGCCAAACGGGAAAAATTGTTATTCAATCTGTTTTTTTAATAAACATAACTCTTTGCATACCCCCTGCAGGTACTGTATAATAGAAATAAGGATAGGAGGTTGCTTAGTTGGATAATATTATGGAAGAGAATATAATCACATCTGATTTATCTTGTAGAAAAAGTCATCATCCTGAACATGTGAAAAAAGATCTAACAAATAGATTAAACCGTATTGAAGGGCAGATCCGAGGAATAAAAGGCATGGTAGATAAAGACGTCTATTGTGATGATATTATCACGCAACTTTCTGCAACTCAGTCCGCTCTAAATAGTGTTGCTAAAGTGCTCTTACAAGGACATTTAAAAGGCTGTGTAGTGGACAGGTTAGCTGAAGGTGATGATGAAGTACTGGATGAATTATTAATTACGATTCAAAAATTAATGAAAAAATAAGTATAGACTAAAAGGAGAAGTGAAAAAGATGGAAAACGTAACATTGAATGTAAGTGGAATGACATGTGGTCATTGTGTGAGTGCTGTTGAAGGTAGTGTAGGTAAATTAGATGGTGTTCAAGAAGTGAAGGTTCATTTAGATTTAGGTAAAGTGGAAGTAGCTTTTGATCAAGAAAAGGTAAATGTAGATAAAATTAAGGCAGCAATTGATGACCAAGGTTATGACGTGAAATAAAAAAGTTAGAGTGCTATTTAGGCACTCTCTTTCTTACATCTGTATATACCCCCCGGTAGTATTTAAAGGAGAGGTGAAAATAAAATGAGTAGTGAAGTAAAAGAAACTAGCCTACAAATTACAGGAATGACCTGTGCGGCCTGTGCAACAAGAATAGAAAAAGGTCTAAATAAAATGGATGGCGTAGAACATGCCAACGTCAACTTGGCTCTTGAAAGGTCTATGATTAAATATAACCCAGAGAAATTGTCGAATAAAGATCTTGAAAAGAAGATTCAGGATTTAGGGTATGGCGTTGCGAAGGAGAAAAAAGAGTTTGCTATAACAGGAATGACCTGTGCGGCATGTGCTACGAGAATTGAAAAAGGTCTTAATAAGTTAGAGGGAATATCATTTGCAAACATTAATTTGGCGCTTGAAAATGCAACTATAGAATATAACCCTTCTCAGATTAACGTCTCGGATATTATTGCGAAAGTGGAGAAATTAGGATACGGCGCTATTAATAAAGAAGATGACAAAGAAGCAATAGATTACCGAGAGCAAGCTATTCAAAAACAACAGAAAAAATTTATTATATCCGCAATTTTGTCTCTACCATTATTGTGGACGATGGTCGGTCATTTTTCCTTTACATCATTTATTTACATGCCCGAGTTTCTCATGAATCCATGGGTGCAAATGGCTCTTGCAACACCCGTCCAATTTATCATTGGGAAACAGTTTTATGTAAGTGCTTATAAGGCATTGCGAAACGGGAGTGCCAATATGGATGTGCTAGTTGTTATGGGTACATCCGCGGCTTATTTTTATAGTGTGTATCAGGCCATCATAACCATTGGTGAGCATCATACTGCTCAATTGTACTTTGAAACGAGCTCCGTGCTAATTACGCTAATCATATTAGGTAAACTTTTTGAAGCAAAAGCAAAAGGGCGTTCATCTGAGGCTATTAAAAAGCTTATGGGACTTCAAGCTAAAACAGCCTTAGTACTTAGAGATGAAAAGGAAATGGAAATTCCTCTTGAAGAAGTGGTAATCGGGGATACCATTCTAGTAAAACCTGGAGAAAAAATACCAGTTGATGGAGAGGTTATGGAGGGAAACTCAGCTGTTGACGAGTCCATGTTAACCGGTGAAAGTATTCCAATCGATAAAACAATTGGAGATTCTTTGTTTGGCTCAACAATTAATAAAAATGGTTTTATTAAAATGAAAGCAACGAAAATAGGAAGAGACACAGCACTTTCTCAAATAATTAAAGTTGTAGAAGATGCGCAAGGCTCGAAAGCTCCTATTCAAAGACTTGCAGACAAAATCTCTGGTGTGTTTGTACCAATTGTAATTGGTATCGCGATTATTACTTTCTTCATATGGATTATATGGGTGAGCCCAGGAGAAATTACTCCGGCACTGGAAGCTCTGATTGCCGTTCTGGTTATTGCTTGTCCATGTGCACTTGGTCTTGCAACGCCTACCTCCATTATGGCAGGTTCAGGACGCGCTGCTGAGTTTGGGATTCTGTTTAAAGGTGGAGAACATCTCGAAACTACGCACCATATTGATACAGTGATTGTGGATAAAACTGGAACTGTTACAAATGGTAAACCAGAGTTAACCGATGTAATTGTAGCAGATGGAGTAAATGAAGAGGAGTTTCTTTCTTTAGTTGGTTCAGCAGAGAAACAATCGGAACATCCACTTGCGGAAGCAATCGTAAGAGGAATTCAAGATAGAGATATTTTGCTCGAGGTAGTTCAGGAGTTTGAAGCAATTCCTGGATATGGAGTGAAAACAATTGTTAATCAAAAAGAAATTCTAGTCGGAACTAGAAAGTTAATGAATAAGTATAATGTAGATATTTTAGCTATCCTGCCAGTAATGGAAGAACTAGAGGCAAATGGGAAAACAGCGATGTTAGCGAGTATAGATGGTCAATATGCAGGTCTTATTGCGGTTGCAGATACAATTAAAGAAACGTCTAAGAAAGCCATCCAGCGTTTACGTGAGATGAACATTGAAGTCATTATGATGACTGGCGATAACCAACGTACAGCCAAAGCAATCGGTAAAGAGGTTGGCATAGACCATGTTATTGCTGAGGTACTTCCTGAAGGGAAAGCTGCAGAAGTGAAAAAACTTCAGGCAAATGGTAAGAAGGTTGCAATGGTTGGAGATGGTATTAATGACGCTCCGGCTCTGGCAGTCGCAGATATAGGAATGGCCATTGGAACAGGAACAGACGTGGCGATGGAAGCGGCAGATATTACATTGATTCGAGGAGACTTAAATAGCATAGCGGATGCAATTATTATGAGCCACAAAACGATGAGAAATATTAAGCAAAATCTATTTTGGGCATTCGCCTATAACATGTTAGGTATACCGATTGCCGCAGTTGGATTACTAGCCCCTTGGGTAGCAGGAGCGGCTATGGCATTTAGCTCTGTATCAGTTGTGTTAAATGCATTGCGACTTCAAAGAGTAAAACTAGAAAAGTAGATGTTAATATCTGCCCACTTCGGTGGGTTAATTTTATTTTTCTGAGGTAGTGTAAAAAAATCAATAAGAAGCTGCTTACATTAGAAGTGGACTGGATAACCTACAATTTGTATATCTAGACTTGCGGTTAAAACTTCTATACTTTTTACTAATGAATAATTCCTCAAGTTTGCACGATTAAAATGTTTATTGTAAGGTAAATACAAGTATTCCGTTTCTTCATATCAAGAAACCTTACGTATTAAGTACTTTCGGAATATGATTTGAATATAATGATTATGAGGTGAAAACTATGTGCTTTTCAACTAATGTAATCGAACAACAAGCTCTTACCATAAGTGATAAGATAATAAAATATTCTATATACAAACCAGTAAGTTTGGATTTTATTGGAGAGAAAAGTGTTGGAATACAAGATATTATTAAGCAAAGTAATAGAGAAAAAATATCACTAATTACAAGGATCAATTTAGAAAACAATGAAGGATTACAAATTAGTGTCGAACCAAATGAAAATGGGTTAAAGTACGCTATGGGGGAAATCTCTTATAAAGGATATAAAAAACTGCAAAGCCAAGAGAATAGACAGTTTATTGGGTATTTTTTTGCAATATCAAGCGTTTTTCTATTGATTTCCTGGGCTTCTATCAGTTGGTTTTTTATATAAGTGTTTCTAGACTTTAATGCCCTCGAGCGAACACTAACAGTAATCAATTTTATAGATATTTTTTATACTACGAGAGCATTGATTTAAGTGAAAGTCAATGCTTTTTTTGGGTTAAAATTATTTATACGATGGGCTACGGTATATAATTCAAAAATTTATCATAGCTATTAAGAGTAAATTAAAATTCCCAGTTTTTATTCAATAAAATAGGGAATATTAAATGTAAGACAGGTACATAGGACATTATAATTTTATATAGTGGGTCTGCATAATTTATTCATAATTTCAGTGTAAGATTGTTAAATCAACGAAGTGTATCTGTTTATAAATTTAGAAGCATTTTGAGGAGGATAACAATGAGAAAAAAATTAATGATAGGACTAGGTTCGTTGGTTATTGTTATTACGTTGTCTGCTTGTGCTGGTGATGAAGAGGAAACTACCACGAAAACTACCACACATGAGAACATGGATATGAAAACGGAAGAAAATAAGGGTATGGACCATTCTAATATGGATATGTCTGGATCAGGTGAAGTTCCTACCAGCTTAAAAGTAGCTGAAAATCCAACTTTTGAGGTAGGAAGTCAAGCAATTATTGAAACAGATCATATGGAAGGTATGAAAGGTGCCGAAGCAACGATTGTCGGTGCTTATGATACAACTGTTTATACTGTCTCGTATACTCCTACAACTGGTGGAGAACGTGTAGAAAATCATAAATGGGTCATTCATGAAGAATTAGGAGAACCACAATATGCACCATTAGAACCTGGTTCAGAAGTGGTCCTAATAGCTGGACATATGGAGGGGATGGAAGGAGCAACCGCTGAGATTGATTCGGCTGAAGAAACAACTGTGTATATGGTTGATTTTACTTCTACTACAGGAGACAAAGTGACTAATCACAAATGGGTAACTGAAAGTGAATTGTCACCAACAAAATAAATTATATTTTTATATTCATGCAAAAAACCTATCCATTTTATGGATAGGTCAGACTGTAGACAAACTCGAAAAAACGAGTTTGCATACAGTCTTTTTTGTTTTAAAATAAGAAAGTCTTGAAAGTGATGAACACTTTATACATTGTTAGGCTAAAAAATAAACATTTTGACTAAAGAACCATATACTAGCATAGGAAATGAAATGGAGGAAACTTCTTGATTTTTAATATGCATAATGGTGTTGGTAGCAATCCTATGGGAATGGGAATGGATTTAACTAGTGATGCTCATCTAATAGAAGACGTTTCAAGAGCTATTATTTTAGAAGTTCAAGCTTATAATTTTTATCAAAGATTAATTCAATTAACGCCTAATGAACAGTTCAGACAGATTATTTTAAGAATACAGCACGATGAAATGAAGCATTATCATTGGTTCACAATGATTTTAAGGATGATGGGTGGACAACAACCACAAATTACATTTGGGGAAATACCAAGAGATTTTAACGAAGGTGTCCAAAAAGCAATTCAAAATGAATTAGAAGCTTCTTCTTTTTATCAAGATATTGCATCAAGAGCAACAACTCATCATGTTCAAATGCACTTTATGCATGCCTCACATGATGAACAACGGCATGCAACTTGGTTACAGAATATATTGATGATGGACAATATGAAAATGAATCATTCAAGTTCAGGAGAACTTCCAGAAGGTTTAAAAGCAGCTGAAAATCCCACTTTCCCAGTTGGAAGTAAAGCTATTATAAATGCTGACCATATGCCTAATATGAAGGGTGCTGAAGCTACAATTGTAGGTGCTTATGATACAACTGTGTATATGGTAAATTATATTTCTACTACAGGAGAAAAAGTTACAAATCATAAGTGGTTAGTAGAAAGTGAATTGTCAGCAAAATAATTCGGTAATATTCCGCTGATTGGCAGAAGGCTTAATAATTGATAAAAACCCTTCTCAATAAGAAGTGCTTTTATCAATTATTAAGCCATTTTTCTACTCATTTCCGCACTTCACGGCAAATTTTTGCAAATTCTTGGCAATGTGTATATTGAAAATTTTCACAATTTGATACAAATGATTCACAAATTTCTGCATAAGTAGGTAAAATGTGGATTTATCCAAAAAGCAATCTGTTGGCATACTTTTCTTACATAGTCTCTTTCCTTTTATTATTAATCCAAATAGATAAACCCACAATACATATTAAAATTATAGATATATAGATGTAATTCATTGAAACTTTTTGAAGAACTCCAAATACTAGTGCTACTTCGAGGATTACTGCTGGTATTTTACCTATAGTACTTGCAATCATAAAGAGTCCGGCTTTAATAGAAGTCAAAGAAGCTCCTGCGGTAATTAAACCTGAAGGAACAAATGGGAGTAATCTAAATAGAATAATTAGTCTAAAAACATCCTTTGAGGAACCATTTTTTGTAACCCTTAAAAAAGTATGATTAAACCATTTAGATTGTACTTTAGAAAAGCCCCAGCGGTATAGGTAAAATCCGATAAGTGCCCCGAGGATTTCTCCTGTAAATGTAAGTATGGACCCTACAACCAGTCCAAGTGAATTAATGTTAATTGCAGTAATAAAGAAACTAGGAACAAAACCAACGGCCCCAATGCCCAAGTTTAGTAGTAGCAATAAAATAAATTTTATAGCTATGTTTTGTGATTGAATAAATTGTAAAAATTCGTACAAGAGTATAAACCACCTATCTATTCTTATCTCTATATTACTTCTAAAATTTGAATTATTAAAGTTGCAACTACTGACATTGGTAAACCTAAGTTGAATCAAAGGGTTTATTTCTTTATTAAGATACTTAATAGGTCAGATTAGTTTGAGACAATAAAACTATAGTCCTTAATTTTGTCGGATAATATAGGTGAACTAGGAATTCGTAATGATTTTGTGATCAAACCGTAACGAAAATGTTTCATCATTTGTGATAAAGTTACAATAAATAACATTAACTGCGGTGTAAAATGAGAAGTAGAATAATGCAATTATTAATTGTGATGTCTTTAATTTTTTCCGTACAAATATTTTCTGCAGATAAAGTCAATGCTGCAACATCAACTGAACTAGGAGCATTTGCTTCAAAGTTTTACGGTACTCCATATAAATTTGGTGGAACAACTCCCGAGGGATTTGATTGTTCTGGATATATTAGAAATGTTTTTAATAAGTTCAACATTAGTTTACCGAGAACATCTGCCGAACAGTATAATGTCGGGGAAACAGTAGCAAAAGAAAATTTACAACCTGGTGACCTAGTGTTTTTTGCAAATACATAAAAAAAAGGTATTTCTCATACTGGAATCTATTTGGGTAACGGGGAGTTCATCTCTGCAAAAAGTAAGGGTATTTTAAAAGTTAACTTAAAAACAGATCCTTATTGGGGACCTAAATATGCAGGAGCGAAACGGTTATCGTAGCTATGGAAACAGGAAAAAATCCTAATAACTAAGTTTTAGAGACTTTCTTAAGAGTACAATCATCCAATGTATAGATGATTGTGCTTTTTTATGTTTTAATAGGTAAGAAAACCTTTCTTGTCCATATATTATCCATAATTATTTGTTATCCTTTTTTATGGTATTGTTTTAATTTACATATTGAAAAAGAAACTATAGGAGGGACCGAATGTCTTCATGCTCCTTAAACAAAGAAAAGAAAAGAATACAATAAAGAAAAAGAAAAATACTTTACTAAGAGTTTTATTATACTTAACAATTTTGCTATTTATTCTCTTGCTCTTTGCCTTCTGGATGACATATTTTTATAATCCTAAAGCAGAGGAAAAAAATACATTTGACGATAGAATCTACCCTTTTTTTCATGTTGAACCAATTAATAATTTAACTGTAGAATTAAATGGGATACCTACTGAAACATCTAATCTAGATACGGGAGTGAAATCTAACTTGAATCTAGAGGATAGAGATGAATTTGAGCCAACTATGGATACTTTCTTTAACGAAAGCGAACTTACTGTAAAGAATATTGATGCTCTTTTTGAAAATATGAAGTCTACTAAGGAAATTTCAGGGGCGCATTCAACTTTAGGAAATGAAGTTCTGTATATTTACCATACTCATAGCAGGGAATCTTTTTTACCATATTTAGAAGAAGCAGATAAACCTGAAGAAGCTTATCACTCGAATGCAAATATTACATTAGTAGGAGAACTGCTTGGAAGGGCACTGGAAAGAAGAGGAGTAGGAACGACAGTTGATTCAACCGACATCGTTCAAGAACTAGCAACAAGAGGTTTAAACTACAACAGTTCTTACAATGTCTCAGGAGAGCAAGTACGTGCTGCGTTAAAAGATAATAAAGATTTAGAGGTCTTTATAGATTTGCATCGTGATTCTTTACGAAGTGATTCAACTACTACTGTGATGAATGGTGTAAATTATGCCAAATTGTTATTTGTCGTGGGTACGGGCCATGAAGGTTTTGAAAAGAATCTTACGTTTGCGGAAGGGTTACAAACTATTTTAGATAATCAATATCCTGGACTGTCAAAAGGTATAATGCAAAAAAGCAGTAACCAAGGCAATGGAATTTATAATCAAGATATTTCTCCAAAATCCATTATCGTGGAAATTGGAGGTGTAGATAATACAGTAGAAGAGCTTCACCGAACTACAGAAATATTTGCGGATGTTTTAAGTGAATATTATTTTCATGAAGAAAAGTAAAGGCAATCTTTTGATTAGAACCAAGACATTACTTATGTCGATAACCAATTACTTTTCAATTAATTGGTTTTTTTACGTTAATAGAAATGCACCTAAAAGCCGTTAGCTTCAAGGTGCATTTTATTTTTAAAATTTAAATTCCTGCATGTGATACTAGATTGTTAGATTGACCTTGTAATAGGTCGGAAACAGCTTTTGCTAGAACTGAAATTGTACGATTAATTTCTTCCTGTGTATTATCGATTCCACCAAGTTCTATTAACACCATATTGTTTGCAAGATCTTGATTATAAATACTGTCCACGTGGTCTCCTTTATTACCGAGGACGCCTTTAGATATTCTGTTGAAAGTTTAGGGAAAAACAAGAAAATATTTAATACTTTAAATTGCTTAATGTGCACTTAAATTTACGACTAATATTATCTACATTGGTACGTGCATTTAGTATAAACAAATGAATCCATAGATTTTCCATATTTATTTGATAAACTGCCAATGTAAATGATGGAGCAAGTTAAATATGTAACATTCTAATCCGGGATGCAATATATGAGGTAAAAGGTACCGATTCGCCATGGGTTAATAGTTCTAAAGGTAAAGTGTTAATGTAAGGTGGAGTTGGATAAAATGTAACGCTATATAATCATAGAAACTGATAGTGAGAATGAAGCGTTTTGTTATTTTATGACTTAGTACTCGATAGACATATTAAATTTTTATTCAATAATAGGAGATAAAAAAATATCCATAAAAACTGAATTCGCAATGGTTAGACTAGTAATATAAGCATATTTCCTAGCTTATTGTTTTTGGAGAGTTATAGAGAATATACTTGTATTTGTTACAATAGTAATAAGTGGCGAGAAACAATATTGTATAAGGGGAGTGATTTAAAAGTGGTATAATATTACTGTAAAAAATAAATATTTAGTAAAATCACTCTAAGGTTGTTATTCATCTAAGAAATTTCCCTTTTACTTAATACAAGAACATATTAAGAGCATTATGTTCTTATATTTTTTTGTTGAGAATAGAACATACGTTCCTTAGTTAATTAAAGGAGGATGATTTAATGGAAATAATAGAAAATGAATTAATCGTATCATTTTTAAATGATACAAATAATCGAGAGTTGTTCGAGAACTACCAAAAGAAGAATTCAGATGTCATTAAAATGGAATTAGACGAGCGCTTCAGAGTTTTTTACCATAGGTATAGATTAATTTCCTATTTTATTAAAGTATTACACTTTGAAAGTATACATTTTGATAAGAAAATCCACTTACACAATAAAAGGTATCAATTAGCTACAGCGCAAACAGGAGGAGCAGAGTTGATTTGCGAGCAGAATTTTAATGAATACTATGAATACCACTCACCTTCGTTAAGTTTTCAGGATCATCTTACAAGTGAAGAACTTTTTAAAAGCTTTACCCAGCTAACGGAAAAGCAAAAGTATATTGTAACGCTCGCATACCTTCATCAAATGACAGATACAGAAATCGCTAAATCATTAGGTATATCGCAACAATCAGTTTATAAAACTAGAAAAACAGCTATTAAGAAGTTGCGAAATGGGGTGAATTCAGAATGTTTGAAGGAGAAGCTCTTGTTCAATTGATCGGAAACTTTGGTTTTCCAATTGTCTTATCCATCTACTTATTACACAGATTTGAAAGGAAGATTGAGGCATTAGAAAGTGCAATTAGTTCTTTAGCTGATGTTTTCGATAAAAATAAATCATAAAAGTGGGGTAGCTATGTCTGATAAAGAAATGATAAAAATAATCGAACTACTGGAGCCAAAAATAAAAAAAGTTCTTTTGCAAACGAACATTCATAATCGAGATGACCTAGAGCAGGACTTACTGGAGCTAATAATAAAAAAGATTCGTAGTAATGAAATAGAAGATGTACCTGGTTTCTTCGATTTTATCAATCAAACAAAAATAGAGGGTAATAAACCACAGAACACTTAGGGATTATATCATAATAGTGAAAACGTGTAGAAAATAGAAATTCTGTAAAAGAAAGCGACTCAATTAAGATTTTATCAGAGGTTGTATTTATCCTCTTTTCTTTCCCTTTTATAAATGAATACATTATAAAGGAGGAATAAATATGGATTTTGAAAAAATTTACAATGTTTAATTTAGAGGTGTGGAACATTACAAACAGCATGTAGAAACTTAGTGCAATTCACAAATAAGTTGAAGGTGATAGGGATGCTCAAGAGAGAAGTCCTCGAACAAATATGAAACATACACTTGGCCACTAAGGTAGAAAGATTATAGCAATACAAAACTAAGAAGAGGTGATTTTTTATGGTAAAAGTATTCATTGATGCAGGTCATGGCGGGACAGATCCAGGTGCAATAGGGAATGGGTTACAGGAGAAAAATCTAACATTACAAATTGGCACTAGAATTAAAGATATTCTGATTGCCGAGTACAACAATGTAAGTATATTAATGAGTAGAACCGGAGATCAAACACTAACTTTAACGCAGCGTACTAATGCAGCTAACTCTTGGGGTGCTGACTTTCTCCTTTCGGTCCATATTAATGCAGGAGGTGGGACAGGCTATGAGGATTATATTTATCCAGGATCAGGTACGCCTACTACTACTTATCAAAATAATATTCATGCGGAAATCTTAAAGCTTGTTAATTATGCAGATCGTGGGAAAAAACAGGAGAACTTTCACATGTTACGTGAATCCAATATGTCGGCTCTATTGACGGAAAATGGATTTATCGATAATTTAACTGATGCAACAAAATTAAAATCAGCTTCCTTCATTGAATCTCTAGCCCGAGGTCATGTGAATGGAATTGTTATGTGTTTTAATCTTCCTAAGAAAAGCACAGCCATATACCATACGGTAGTGAGTGGCGATACTGTCTATTCATTAAGTCAAAAATATGATAGTACAGCACAACAGATTAAAGATTGGAATGGACTTGATGCCAATTACACCATTTATGTTGGACAAGTGTTGAGAGTGAAATAAAATCGAAACAAACTTAGCCCTGCTCAATTGAGTGGGGTTTTAAAATTTTATATTAGCAAATTCTCTCATTAAAGATAAAATCAAATTCCAAATTCATTACTATCTATTTTACTACTATTTTCTTTTCTTGGTATTGAAAGAGTCATGGTCTATTTTTTGTTTATTAATTGGTATGGTTTATTTTTGTAAATATTATAGCTTCTCCCTTTACCGTTTCTTCACTTTTTTCAGTTGTTTTCTGAACAGTAGTGGCTGAGGGATATAGAAGGACTATTCAAAGCAGGGGTCAAGGATATAAATTTATTACCGAGCCAAGGGGATATCCTTACGTTCAGAAGTGACATGTGTATTGCAAGTGTCTTTTTTGTCTATTTATTTAGTTCAACTTGAACATCTTCAATTAATGCTGGTAAAGGTGAATCTTGTATTTCGTCAATAGGTGGCAACTTATCAGTTAGAGCTTTCACTAATGCCACACGTTGTATTTCAGCAATGGCTTCTGTATCAACATTCTCCATGTACTTAAAGTAAAAATCAATCATGTTGGACATTAAGTTACCTTGTGATATCTCTATAGAATTGATTTCTGATAATTGATTTCTAATATATTCAAACCGTGTATGTGTATCTTCCGACAACCTAACAGATACCACTTTTGTCTTTTTAGTAGCGATTGTTTCCACTTCCTTAATTAAGTATTAACTTCACTAATTATATTATCAGACTAATCAAATGTATACAATCACTTACAATAGTTAGTTTGATGCATTGTAAACAAATGCTCACATGATATACTAACTCTTGTGGATAAGTAGTAAACATTCACTTACAATAGAACCTTCATCTTTTAGCCTGTGATTAAAGCGCACAAAAAAATGAAGGTGGTGCATGAGACTATGAATGAAATTACACTAATAAACAATAGAGGCAATTTCATTAACAACAGCACTACGCTATCGAGCATCTATTTAACGAATTTTGCAAAGTATAACGCTGTGTTTTAGCTGTTTGAAAAAGGTACTACAAAATGAAAACGAATGTTAAAAATAGTTTATTTAGATTCGAAAGGGGATTATATGAAATGACATTAAGAAAAGTACTACTTCCATTTGCAGCAGGTGCACTAGCTTTAAGTTTAGCAGCTTGCAGTGAAGAAGATAAAGCGGCAAATGAGGAAACACCACAAGTAGAAGAAAATGAAAAAGGTACGAAAGAAGAAGCAGCAACCGCTCAAGATATGCAAGTCAAGTTAGCTGAGCAGCAAGTAGACAAGAACAAAATCGTAGCTGTTGTAAATAAAGAAGAACTTACTGGGGTAGAATATAATGCTTCATTGACGTCAATCCAAGGTCAGATGCAACAAACTGGACAAGATCCAACAAGCGAAGAAGCAGCTGCACAGGTTAAAGAACAAGCACTTGATGCGCTAGTTAACCACACATTGATACTTCAAAAAGCAAAAGAAGAGGCCATAACTGCATCTGAAGCCGAAATTGATGAAAGATATGCAACATTAGAAGAACAATTTGGTGGAGAAAAAGAAATGAAAAAAGTATTGAAAGCAGAAGGTATGGACGTTAAAACAGTAAAAGAGGGAATTGCTGAGTCTCTCCTTATTGAAAAATATCAAGGTAAAGTTGTGCCAGCAGATGGAGTAAAAGTTACGGATAAAGAGATTCAAGAATACTACGATCAAGCTGCAGTGCAATCAAAAGAAGCTGAACAGGAACTCCCACCACTTGAAGAAGCAAGTGAAGAAATAAAAGGAATTCTTATACAACAAAAACAGCAAGAAATATTTGCTACCCACATGGAAGAACTAAAAGAAGATGCCAAGATTGAGTTGAAAATTTAACATTAATTGGTAGTCAGGTGATTAACTCTCTAGTATAAGCGAAAGTAAGAATCCAAACTGAATGAGTTATTGATGTCCTAGAATCTGCTTTAGATTCTAGGATTTTTTGCAAAGATAGGAAAGTATATAAAAATACCTTCTACCCATAAAGAAGCGGAATAGCGAATGAAATTGCATCTTCAGGCCCGCACGATGCTGGTCAGGCAGTCGTTGCGAAATGTTTTTTGATATTGAGCAGGAGCACCACGATGTTGCGTACTTAGACTGTTATCATCTCTCCTCTATTATTAGGTAGTATCTTTTCTCTAGTTAACCAAAAATGTACTAACCTGTTTCTAGAAGTTGTAGAAGGGCGACGGACAGTCAAAAGCCATAAGATTACCGAGAAAAAAGATGCTGGTCGTGACTGAAGTCACGACCAGCATCTTTAAAAAATCAAAAGGTAATTATATAGCAATAAGTCTGTCCAAAGTTCTTTGAAAACAATAGAAACAGGTTTAGATCCAAAAGGACCGGGCGTTTTAATTGCCTGGTTTTTCTTATTTGGCAACACTTTTCTCTAACGGGTGAAAGTACCTAACATGCTGTAGTGACAGAAATGTATAGCTACTGCTAGTGCGGGATAGCCTTGTAAAATACGGGGAAGTCCCAAAATCGTTATAGACGAGTATATTCCTACGGGTGGAAAGAAGTCAGAGCAGGGGATAGTAGCGAATATTCTTATCGGAAAAGCCATAAAGATAAGTGGCTACTCATTTGATTGGGAGACATAGGAATCAAACATTCGAAAATCACCATCTATTGGAGGAATTTTTTGAAAAGTTTATTAGGTAAAAGGAAATTGAAGTTTGTAATTGAGATCAAAAGAAAAGTTATGTATACAAAAGCGAAGCGTTTAGGACTCACACATCCCGATGTTGTCAAATGTAGCAAAGAACTAGATGTATTACTTAATAAGTATCATCCCTAAGGCCAATGCAAAATCCATTCCAATAGTATGAATTTTTATTAAGAGATAGCGAATGTTTTACCATGTAGTTTTGGATTCCGACTAAACCGTAGTGAAAATATGGCGATTGTGAAAATTCGAAAGAATTTATTAGGGTGATACAACACTAGAATCACGGAGGGTGATAGAAAAATTTGCAGATAATTATTAGCCCTTCCTCATAAATTTTTCGCTATTGGACAAAATATGTAATGGACAGTGCTGCTATTCAAAAGCACTTCTCTAGAAAAAACGAGGGAGTGAAATAGATGGGCGATAACATCAAACGAAAACGTGCCAATAATAATGATGAGGAACTTAGTGTTGGTGCTTTTCCTGGGGGTACCATGCTACTGCTCTTGATCCATTTTGTTCTGCTGCAGGACCTATTGCTGGCAGAGAGTTAGAAAATGAGAGGGTGAAAAATACAATTGATGACGAAGATCATGGCTCCCAAAAAAAGAAATTAGAATTCAGTAAAGACATTCTTAAACGCAATGGCATAGTAATCAGAGGACTTTCTAAACGGGAGGTCCTTTTATGTCAACGGGTTACTATAAATTTAGTTGTTTGATACACTAAGTATACAAGATAGATAGAGAATATAAGGTGGAAAATAATGGGGAACTTTGGATTGCTTTTAATGTTATTAGCTTTTGTTAGCTTTATTATAGGTCTTATTGGTGTTGTTAAGGGAAGTGTAAAATTCCTAAAATTAGGTTCTAGGAAGGCAAGTGGATTATTTCTCGGTGCTTCTTTCGTAGTATTTATTGTAGGTGCAATTATGTTAGGGAGTGATTCTTCCATCACCGTACCAGCAGACGAAGAAGTAGCTTCAAATGTAGAAAAAAAGAAAGAAACGAAGAAAGAAGAAACGTCTAAAGGAATAGGAGAGAAAAAAACACCGAGTGTAGAGGTTGTTCCTACTTCAGAGAGTGATGCTTCTAATAAGGAGACATTAAAAGGTGAGTTAGAAGTACATTTCGTAGATGTAGGTCAAGGAGCAGCACAAGTCATTATTATGCCGAACAAAAAGGTAATGGTTATAGACGGTGGGAATAACGACGATGAGGAAGAAATGGTTGCTTATTTAAGACAATTAGGTGTTTCTAAAGTGGATATCTTAATCGGAACACATCCAGATGCGGATCATATCGGCGGGATTGATGCAGTGATTAATTCTTTTGACATTGGAAAAATCTATATGCCAAAAGTTCAAAGGGATACAATAACATTTGAATCTGTATTACAATCAATTCAAAATAAAGGATTGAAAGTAACAACTGCTAAAGCAGGGCTAGACCTTGATTTGGATCCTACGGTACAAGTAAAAATGATTTCTCCTATCGAAGAAACCAATAGTGATGCAAATGAACTGAGTGCAGTTGTACGACTGCAATTCGGCGAACAATCTTTCCTTTTAACAGGAGATATAGGGATACCGACGGAAGATAAGTTAATTCAATCAGGTGAAAAACTACAATCTACTGTTCTATTAACAAGTCATCATGGAAGTGATCATTCCTCAAGTGAAGCGTTCATACAAGCAATTCAACCAAAGTATGCAGTTATACAAGTAGGGAAAAATGGGTATGGTCATCCGACTAGCGAAGTATTAGATCGACTAGCGAATCATAAAGTTAGCATTTATCGTAATGATACAGATGGAACGATTGTTTTTAAAACAGATGGTAAAGAGATGGAAGTAAATAAAAATGCTTTTGCTCATACACCTGTGGCAAAAACACAAGCAGCTACACCAGTTGTCGCACCAGTTACGCCACCAGCTACTGAATCAAAATCACCGGGTAGTTTAAAAGCAACTGCAACTATTGATAATCCAAGTCCAAATCAAAATGAAGAAGTAACGGTGACGGTTACGGTAAAAGATCAAAATGGTATACCTGTAAATGGAGCAAATGTTCATTTGAACCTTGCATTCAAGTCAAAAGATACTCCTTATGAGAGTGTAACCAATGCAAATGGAGTAGCCTCCATGTCCTTTAAAATTGGACGAGCAGCTGAAGGATTCACAGTAAATGGTGATATTACTATTACTCATAATGGTTCCACTATTACTGCCAAAATAGACTTTACACCAAGATAAAGGATGTGTAGACATGAAAGGAATTGTTGACCGCTTTGAGGGCAATATCGTTGTCATTGAGATTAATGGGCACACACAAGATATTTCGAAAGACATGGTGAATACAGATGTGAAAGTTAGTGATGTTGTGGAATTGGTGAACGGAAAATGGGTATCGAAGAAAGAACAAACAGATAAACGAAAAAAAGAGATAAAGTCACTTATGGATAGTGTTTGGGAGGATTAAGATAAATAACAAGAGTAGCGAACTAACTTTTGAATGTTTAATATCCTTTCCTTTTCTATATAACTTCATAAATCAAAAGCGGTCTCCTGATTGAATCTTTCTTAGAAATCAAATAGGAAACCGTTTCTTTTTGTTTTATTAAATAGGTATGCCAAATAACAATAAAGGTTATAAGGCTTGTAAAATAAGGCCAATTGCAGCATAGATAATGACTGTAAAGTAAATAACTATCATGTACACCAATGAGAATTTAAACATTTTATTTGCCCAGTCTTTGATATCCATTTTGCGTGAGCCAAATAAGCTTAACCCCAACCAAAATAAGCCTAAAACAAGTGAAACTAAAGTTAGACCTAAGCTTAGTGGTAAAAATAAAAAGCTAGAGAACACTAACAAAATTAAATAGAAATTTGTTTGGATATACGTACGTTTTCTCCCCTTGACAACGGGAAGCATAGGGATGTGTGCCGCAGCATAATCTTCTTTCTTACGAATAGCTATAGCGTAAAAGTGAGGCATTTGCCATATGATCATTATTAAAAATAAAGCCCAACACGCTGGATGCCAAATATTTGGGGCAACTGCCGCCCAACCGATTAAAGGAGGAATTGCTCCTGAAATACTTCCAACTTCCGTATTCCAAATGGTATAGCGTTTAGTCCACATTGTATATGGAACTACATAGAAAAACACCCCTAAAATCCCAAGTAAAGATGCTAAAGGAGAGGCAAAATATAATAAAATTAAGCCAACCAATAATAATAAAGTGGCGACTTTTAAAACTTTTTTAATTGATATAGCACCGGTAACAGTTGGGCGAATCTTTGTACGGGCCATAACGGCATCAATATCGCGGTCATAAATGTTATTAAACGAACCAGCCGCTGCGATAACGGCCGCTGTTCCTAAAAGTGCAAAAACTATATTCCAAATATTATCTACAAAACTGTATTGATATGTATATAAAGCCAGCATTAATCCTGCGACCATTGGAATCAGATTGGACTTGATAATTCCTGTTTTAACTACTTGTGCCCATAATGTCTTTTGTGTTTGTATATTCATTGAATTTGATTGCTCCTTATTTACCCACTTGAACTAATATAACCTATTTCATTAGCAAATTTCCATCATATAACCTTCTTATCATATTCACTTTTGAACATTTTAGGACTTTTTCCACTTATTATAAAAGGTGCTACGACCAATATCGCATTTGAAGACAGTTGGAAACTTAACTTCATATTGCTGTCTAAGGCTTTGTCGACATGGGTTACTGGGATAAAGATGAAGACTTTTTTGAATGGGAAGACATAGCGGAGAAATTAAATATCTCTCGAAAGAAATTATTGCGTGTGAGATGTGTTAAACTAAAGTTGTTATAGAAGAGGAAGTGGAAGTCAATATGGATATAGAGGTTTCAAAAACAACTGAAAAACACATTTTAGAAAAATATCCACATTTAACAAAGGGCGATGTACAAATTCTATTTTCAGAAGGACAAATTGTTAAAGAACCTGAAGATATTTCATTTAAACCAGAACATGAGTTAAAATTTGATCATTTAAAGAGATCAAGTTGTACGCTACACGTTCCTAAAACGATAGCAAACATTTTAGGAGTCGAGTCAACTATTGACTTAGTACCAGACGAAGATGGGATTATCTTCACATCGGACATGGAAGCAAAGTGAACTTTTTATATTCTATTGAAGTAGAAATGTTAACAGACTAAGTAATAACAGTGAATATTAACAAAAGAACAACTCGATATAGTTGTTCTTTTATTTTGTAGAATAATTTAGGGCCAAGTTCCAAACACATTTGAAAAATGGAATAATGCATATCGTTATTGTATTTTATAATGGAGAAAAGAAGCGTTAGATGTTGTTTTTCGTATTCGGAACATTAGGTGTAAAAGCAAAATTAAAGAATTTATCCTTCCTGTGTTGTATATTGATTACTAGGAGGGATTATTCATGATTAACGAAGAAATAAATAAACTATCAGATATTTTGTTACAAAGTCTCTATGATTATCATTTTGCTAATAATGGCGGTAGTTACACATTACCTAAAGCAATGGTAAATGCTGACGTCAATAGCAAACAAGCTATTGAATACCTTATCGAAAAGGAATATGCCATAGATAGTGGGCAAGGTTCAGATAACCTGGTTTTAGCAATAACAGCGCAAGGTATGGACTATATTAAAAACAAATAAGTGAATGAACAAAAAGGCAACTTCCCCTTCAATATGGAGAGAAGTTGCCTTATTTTGTTTACTTATGAAAAATACGACGTCATTGCTCCACTCCAACCCCAATTCAAGCGGATATCGACAGAGTGTTATCAATATTAAAATCCACCGCTATCTTATGAGAATCGTGATATATCATCTGAATAGTCTATCCAATAATATGTATAAAGGTGCGTTAATACTTACTACTGCTCCTGGCAAACAAGTAATTCGATGCCGTTACATATTCAAAATATTGGACTAAGCAAGAAAATATTAATCCAAAACATTAAATCTATTGTCAGTTTTAAAGAATTTGCTTTATACTTTTGGAATGGTAAGCGGCTTTGATCTGATTAACGCAAAAACGACTAAATTCGGAGCGAAGTAGAAGAATAAATAGAAGAAAAGCTGTTTTTTGAACGAGTGGAACCTGAAGAAGAGAGTTTGTAGAGTAGGGATAAAATAAGTAGGAGTTTGATTCTGGAATGAAGGCATTAACGTTCTTTTTGTTGAACTTTTTATTCTAACGCAGCAAAACAATCTTGTATATCCAACTCAAACAGCTCTTTTATAATTTGCAAAATAATTCTGTAGATATATTTTTAAGAAATAATACCTTATTTCTTTACCTTCTTATGATTATCAGGTGTCTATAAATAAATCGAGAAAAGTGTGAAACAAAAAAAGTGTTCATTCGTCAAATTAGCCGACAGGCCACATAGTGGTTAGTTGAAATATAGAGGAGGAATTTTATAATGAAAAAAATGCTTGGAATAATGATAGGTGCACTAGTTGTTTTTGCAATGGTAGGCTGTTCAAGTACAAGGGAAAACGAGGGTGGAACGACTGCGTCTGACGTCACTGTTAAGGACATAATGGTTAGTATTAAGGCACAAATTGTACAAGATATAAAAGATGCAGGTTTTGACGATGGACAATCAGATGAAGACATCCTTCAAGGATACATGGAAACAAATTTAGTGGATATTACAACTGACGATGTACTTGGTCAAATGTTTTTCGAACGAACTGGGCTTGACAAAGAGTTACTTGCAGAAGGTTCAATGATTATCTCTGCGTTTAATGTAAATGCAGATGAAATCATCGTTTTAAAAGCAAAGGATGCTAAGAGTGTGGATACCCTAAAGGCATCGTTACAAAAAGAGTTAGATGCACAGATTCAAACATGGGAACGTTATCTACCTGAGCAATATGAAAAAGTGAAGAAAAATGTGTTAAAAACCAAAGGGAATTATATTTTATATGTGACATATGACAATGTAGATGCAGTTGAGAAAATCTTTGATGAAGAAGTAAAATAAATTTAAAGGCGCTAAGAGCCTTTATACATAATATAGCAGAAAGTAAGGAGTGGTTGTGTGGTATTCAGTAGCTTATTATTTCTGTTTTTCTTTTTACCAGCTACTTTGCTCCTTTATTTTTGTGGTTCAAGAAAGATGAAAAATGGCATTCTTCTTGTTGTGAGTCTTTTTTTTTATGCCTGGGGAGAACCTATTTATATTTTCTTAATGATTTTTTCGGCTATAGTAGATTATCTTCATGGGTTGATAATTCAAAAGTATCGTTTGACGTCGCCGATCAAGGCAAAGCTTGGTCTCTTGTCGTCGATCGTTATCAATCTAGGAATATTATCTTTTTTCAAATATGCAGATTTTCTTATTGAAAATATAAATTACCTATTGGGTACGCAGGTAAATACACTTGATCTTCCATTACCTATTGGCTTATCTTTTTACACATTTCAAACAATGTCGTATGCCATTGATGTGTACCGTGGAAAAGTGAAGGCACAACAAAATCCGTTTACGCTTGCGCTATATATCTGTTTATTTCCACAGCTTATTGCTGGGCCTATTGTCCGCTACGAAATTATTGAACACGAGTTGAAAAATAGATGTGTCACACTCGATCAGTTTTCAGATGGTGTTAGATTATTTTTAATTGGTCTTGGAAAGAAGGTATTACTTGCAAATAATATTGGATTTCTATGGAGTGAAATACAGCAACAAAGTCCTGCCGAATTATCAGTACTGTCAGCTTGGATGGGGATAGCGGCGTTTGGATTACAGCTCTATTTCGACTTTAGTGGTTATTCCGATATGGCGATTGGTTTGGGGAAAATGTTTGGCTTCAGTTTTCCACAAAACTTCCATTATCCGTTTGTTTCGCGTAGTATAACGGAGTTCTGGCGGAGATGGCATATGACACTTGGTGCCTGGTTCCGAGACTATGTATATATTCCGCTCGGTGGCAGTAGAAGAGGGAAATACAGGCTCTATCTAAACTTACTCATCGTTTGGGGTCTGACGGGGCTATGGCATGGTGCCTCTTGGAATTTCGTAGTTTGGGGTCTGTACTTTGGTGTAGTAATTTCGATTGAAAAAGCGGGACTGCTGATGCTTCTTGAAAAAGTGCATCCAATTTTTCAACATATCTATACGTTCGTCATTGTCATGATAAGTTGGACATTTTTTGTTTTTGAAGACATTTCCAAGAGCCTGGTCTATTTGAAAATGATGTTTGGTTTTTCAGGACAAGCACTGATAAATGAGCGATTCATGTACGACATATATACCAATGCAATTTTGTTCCTCTCGGCTTTTTTGGGAATGATTCCAATTTGGAAATTGTTAAGGTCTAGACTAACTCGTTGGCATCCAATAATTGACGATATTGTGCTACCTATATTTTATTTAGTTATTCTTGTATTATCTACTGCTTATTTAGTGGATGATTCATACAACCCATTTCTTTATTTTCGATTCTAGGGGGTAACGCATTGAAGATACATAAAAAAATATTTATAGGTGTATTCCTTCTGTTTATTTTTGGAATTGGGTTTTTCAATATAGTATCGAGAGACCGTTCTTTTTCAGAGAGAGAAAACCGTCCATTAGCACAAATGCCTGAATGGACAGTGGATAACTTTATATCTGGTAAGTTCACGACGCGTTTTGATACATATCTTGCTGATCAGTTTGTTTGGAAGGATAGCTGGGTGAAACTAAAGGCGATGGCGGAAAGAGCTTCATTAAAAAAAGAAAACAACGGTGTATTTTTGGGCAAAGATGGATTTCTTATTGAGTCGTTTGATAAACCTGGCGATCAGTTTGTTAAAAACATAGACTATGTGAAAAATTTTGCGACCATTGCGAAAGGGATTCATTCGTATGTATTGTTAGCTCCAACTTCTGTTGCTATATACGAGGAGAAATTGCCGCTTTTTGCACAAACTGCAAGCGAAGCAGATGCTTATGAAACCGCAAAAGAAAAATTAGCTTCCTTCGCAGAAGTAATTGATGTACACGATGCACTAAAATCACATAGTGATGAGCATATTTACTTTAAAACGGATCACCACTGGACGATGCGTGGTGCCTATTTAGCTTATAAAGAAGCATCCAAAGCGATGGGCATCAAACCGTATGCGGAGGAAGATTTTCTCATTAAAACGGTATCTGCCCAATTTTACGGTACACTTCACGCCAAGGCAAATACAATGGACGTTGAGGCGGACAAAATTGAAGTTTATTTACCAAAATTTGAGGCTACTCAAACGGTGACATATGAAGATGGCAGGCAGTCAGACTCTCTGTATGAATGGGACTATCTCGATAAGAAAGATAAGTATTCATTATTCCTGGATGGGAATCATACACTTGTCACGATTAAAACAGGAGTTAAGAATGACCGTAAGATAGCGGTAATTAAAGATTCTTTTGCGCATGCTTTCGTTCCTTTTTTAGCAAATCACTTTGAGGAAATCCATATAGTTGATCTTCGCTATTACCATGAGGATGTACTGACGTATTTACATGATCAGAAGATTTCGGAAGTGTTATTTTTGTACAATGTTGCTAATTTTACTAAGGACCCAAATATGATTTGGCTGTCGCAAAGTTCAGGGAAATAGTAATTATTCATCGACTAGAGAAGAATCACGAAAAGGATATATTAACCAATGGCTGCCTGTAAGGGCGGCTTTTTTTATTACGGGAGGTTTAGTGATTAAACGTTATAAAATAGCCAAAAGTAGTGACATTTTTGAATTGCTACCCTGCAAAGTACTATAGAGTATTTCTTTTCACTCTTGAAAGTAAAATATTGTTATTTTATGAGGGAACAGATATCTTAATAGAAAAGGGGTGAAGGAAATGGAACAGATTAATACAGTGCGTTGGAAATTGGATAACCTTCAGGGTGGTCTTGACTTAGAAAGCTTCAAGGATAAGTTGATGATTATAAACGAGCAATTAACAAAAATTCAAACAGATATAACAAAATTTAAGATTTCCGAAAATGAATTAATTACTCTTTCAAAGGTAATAAAACAGATTGAATCAGCAGAATCACTATACTATTGCCTAACTACAGAAGATGTAGATCAAAATATCTTATCTCCTTTAATTGGAAATATTTCGGCTTTAAAATCTAAAATTCGAGTGATACTGTCTATCGCACAAGTGAACTTAAACAACATGAGTGAAGAGCAATTTACTAACTGGTCTAAAGATATTACGCAAATAAACCTTCTGAATGAAATTAAAAAAAATAAGGAAAAAGGGAGTCGAGTAGAAAAAAATAGATTAAATGAGTCTTTACATTCATTGGCAGCTACTTATAGGCAAATGAAGAGAGATTTAAAAGTAAAAAATGTTTACGAGAGCGAGGATAAGGAAATTTCGTATTCAGAAGCCAATTATTTATCATTTAATGATCCCGATCATAATAAAAGAAGGAGAGTATTTGAAGAACTAAATCGATCATTAGAAAAAGAAGCTAATAGTTTTGCCTCCATTTACAATCAGATGGTAGGTATCAGGCTAAAAGATGGTAAAAAAAATGTAAGTGTACTTGATGAATCTTTAAAATTAAATGGTATTTCGAAACAAATATTAAATGCTATTTGGGGAGTGTTAGATGCTAATATAACTGAAATTTCAAGTTACTTACGTATTAAATCAGAAGAATTAGGGAAGGAAAAACTATCTTGGTATGAATTAATGTCTTCTACTGTTGAAGAATATCCTCCATTTCACTTCTCAGAAGCTGTAAAAGGTCTCACTAAGTCTCTTGAAAACATAGATAGTAATATGATTGAATTCATAAACAAGTGCATTAGAAATGGTTGGGTAGATGCCGAACCCCGTAATACAAAACAACCAGGAGGATTTTGTGCTCCTTTTTTGGATGAAGGGGAGTCGCGAATTTCTTTAAGTTTTGATAATACGATTGACAGTGCCAGAAGACTTGCTCACGAATTAGGGCATGCTTGGCATTACCAACAGATGAAGGATGCTCCTTCACTTTGTTTTACGGATGACTCATTTGAATTGACTATGGCGGAAACAGCCTCGATTTTCTTTGAAACAGTTTACCTAGATTACATAGCTCAAAGTACAAATGATTTAGCAGCTAAGAAAATATATCTCGAATCAAACATTCAGCGTTGTTTAAATTACCTAATGAACATCAGAGGTGCTTTTTTATTTGAAGAGAAATTTTACGAGCTTAGGAAGAATGGAGATGTAGATCCTGTTCAAATGGAACAACTATCCTTGAAATGCCAAGAACAGGCTTACGGAAATAGTTTAAGTGAATATGAACCTTTTGTATGGATTAAATATGATCATTTTTATCAAGCTGATACTCCCTTTTATAACTATCCCTACGTTTTTGGATTCTTGTTTAGTATAGGGATCATCGAAATTGCAAAAAAAGATGAACTATTCGCTGAAAGATTCCAAGAGTTTTTAAGTGAAACTGGAGTTATTCCACTTGATCAATTAGTAAAAAAACATTTTGATATAGATTTAGCCAAACCAAATTTTTGGCAAGGGTCAATTAAGAAATTCTTAAAAGATATACAAGATTATATAAAGCTAGCAAAGAAAGGTTATTAAAACATTATTTTATAATGGATGGAGGTCTTTCTTCTTCGACTAAATCGGCTACTAGATTATCAACAATATTTAGTACTAAAAATGATTATGTGGTGCTTTACTTCTAGGGTGGAGTAGAGCTTCTTTTACAATTCACTAAAAATCCGAAATATAATGGAGGATTTCTATATATGGTTAACAGTTGGGGAGCATATTCCATGGAAATAAAGGATTTTGTTATTAGTCTCTTATACAAAATGAAAGAAATTTTAAATGAAGATTTTGTTGGATTTTATATACATGGTTCTTTGGCTATGGGGGGATTTAACTCTAAAAGTAGTGATATAGATGTTTTGGTTATAACGAATAAAACAATGACTGTTGGAACTAAAAGAAAGCTAGCTGAGTTATTATTAAGACGCTCCAATGAGCCTTTCCCCATAGAAATAAGTTTTATGAATATGGAACCATTGAATAATTGGACACATCCTGGCCTTTTCGATTTTCATTTTAGTGAAATTTGGAGAGGAAGGTATCAAGAAGACTTGTCAAAAAATTCCTATCACTATTTAAATGGAGATGTACGAAATGATGCAGATTTAGCAGCACATATTACTATAATAAATCATCGAGGGCTTAGATTAGAAGGACCTCCAATAGCTGAAGTATTTCCTTATGTTCCACAATCGCATTTTATAGCATCTATTATGGGTGATTACCAGGATTGTTTGGAGAATATTGAAGAGGATACCGTTTATTGTGTAATAAATTTAATAAGAGTGTATTGGTACCTTAAAGAAGGGGTTATTTCATCCAAGCAAGAAGCTGCTAACTGGGGCCTATCATCTTTACCAGAAGAGTTTAGATTTACAATTATAAAAGTAATGAAATGTAAGGATGAAAAAGAGCACTATGGATTTGAGAAAAGGGAACTACTTACTCTAAAAAAATTTATAAATCAAAACGTTCAAGTGCTATATAACAGAATGGCTGACCTACAATCAACATCCATTTCTTTTAAAAAAGAAAATAAAATTTGCGAGGATTGATTAGTCTCGTATTCTTATTCTTTACAAGGGAATTTCTCTATTCAAAAAAAGTTTAATTACTGTTAATTATGAATTATTTATTAATATTCATCTTATTCATTACGATTTTCATATATAGTAAAGAGATGCTAGGAAATTTGGTTTGGGTTTAATAATAAAACAGTTTCCCTTACGGTTCTACTATTTCAAGCTAACTAAATTCAAAGCACTCTAACAGTCAATAGCTAATCGGATAGTTTTTGGCATACATGTACTTTGCTCCTAAAAACCTCGTTTCGTAGCAGTGTTGGGGTATTAGAGAAAAAAATAATACTTCAGCAGAGGTATTTATATAAGGGGGTCAACTAAAATGCATTATGATGTAGTCGTAGTTGGAGCAGGTTCAATGGGAATGGCAGCAGGATACTTCTTATCAAAGAGTGGAAAAAAAGTTTTATTATTAGACTCCTTTAACCCACCACATAACAAGGGGAGTCACCACGGGGATACTAGGATTATTAGACATGCTTATGGAGAAGGGGAAAAATATGTTCCATTAGTTCTTAAAGCTCAAGAATTATGGAATGATCTAGAAAAAGCTACCGGAAGGCAATTGTTCTACCAAACAGGGTTTCTCAACGTTGGTGAAGAAAAATCGGGTTTTATCGAGAACATAATATCAAGTTCAACGAAATACTCATTGCCTCTTAAGATTATGGATGCAAGTGAAATTAAAAAGCGTTGGTCTGGCATCACATTACCTAACGACTACATTGGATGCTTTGAATCTACATCTGGCATATTAAAATGTGAGGAATGTATAGAGGCATATCGGGAACTTGCAGAGCTGAACGGAGCTTCCATCTTAACAAACAGTAAAGTGAAAGAAATAATAGTACATAACAAAAGAGTAACAATAAAGACCGAGGAACAGACTTTCTACTCTGATGCGTTAGTTGTTTCAGCAGGGGCATGGTCAGGGAATCTTCTTTCTATGCTAGATTTGAACCTTCCTCTTGAACCGGTAAGAAAAACATTTGCTTGGTTTGATACGAACGAAAATTTATATAATCATAAAATTTTTCCGGGTTTCTCATTTGAAACACAAGCAGGCCATTATTATGGTTTTCCAAGCATCAATGGTGCTGGATTGAAAGTAGGCCGACATGACGGAGGGGAAAAAGTAAATCCAGAAGAATCTATACTTGGGTTTGGAGAAATAGAGGAAGATGAAGCAGACTTAAAGCAATTCGTGAATAACTATATGCCTTTTCAAAGACAATTGAAATATGGGAAAACATGTATGTATACACTTACTCCTGATGAAGATTTTATTATCGATTTGCATCCTAAATATTCAAACGTTGCGATTGCATCAGGGTTCTCAGGACATGGATTTAAATTTAGCAGTGTCGTTGGACAGATTTTAAGTGACTTAATTGTATCAGGGAAAACAGAACAAAATATTGATCCATTTTCAGTAAATCGTTTTATAGAAAGCTTCAATATCGAAGGTGCATTGTATAACATCAATGAGCTTAAAGGGTTTAGTTTTGTAAATAAATGATTGGAAACCCTTTAAGCGGTTCGAGAAGGTGGCGATTTTTTACAGTCTGTTCGTTCATCAACTTCCACTGAAGATACATTTGAAGTCGATGAACACAACTACGATAATACAAACGAAATGAATAGAGCATTTTCTTTCTTAAGTGGGGTGTAAGACAAGGAAATTTTCATGGTGGAGGTGTATATATGTCCAAATATATTAGTAAATTTTTCTTAACATTACTAGCTTGTGTTATTTTATTTTTTCTATTAATTGGTATGTTTGATGGAGGAGACCACCTCGAAACTTGGATTTTTACTTTTAGTACAATTATTATCATACTACTGTCATTTTTGATCGTTCTTGTTTACTATTTAATCGATTTAGTTAAGAAAAAACACTAGAATGACTTAATCCCTTTTCCATTCATACAGTTAGGTGTTTTTAAACAAATCAACGAGCAATTGCATTGTGCAAAGTAAAATTGAAGAAGCTGCTGCCTTAAGGGGGGCTTTTCTTATTGGCTTTTTTTAATACTTGTTTAGCAAATAGAACGAATCATATCTAAGATTTATAGAACCTAAATCTATGTAATTCCTCCATCGTTTCCTCTACAATTATCCTATAAAGACGAAAGGCGGTGCTCTACTTCTATGATTACCGAACAAATTTTAATCAGCACAGTTTTCGTCGCTGGGATGCTTTCCTTTTTTTCACCATGCATCCTTCCCCTACTGCCTGTCTATATATCCATCCTTTCAACGGATGAAAATGGCAAACAAAACCAGCAACCTTTAAAAAAAATGAGCAAATGGCAAGTAAATCCGCGGTTGATTTTTAAGACAATCATTTTTGTTTTAGGACTATCTACAAGCTTTGTCATCTTAGGATTTGGTGCAGGGACTCTTGGATCTTTCATTAATACAGATTGGTTTATCGGCTTTTGCGGGGCAATCGTGGTGATACTTGGATTACACCAAATGGGGTTATTTAACCTTACTCTATTAAACCGCGAAAAGAAGGTTGAACTAAAAAGAAGTGGCAAGCGAGATTTGATAGGAACCTATTTACTAGGCTTTACATTCAGTTTTGGATGGACCCCTTGTATCGGACCAATCCTTGGCGCAGTATTAGGATTATCCGCAAGTGGAGGTCAAGCAATTTATGGTGCTATTCTCATGTCATTCTATGCACTGGGTTTATTGATCCCTTTTTTAATACTTTCTATTTTCTCGGATATTTTACTAAAACAAGTAAAGAAAATTAACAAGCATATGATTACAATACGCTTTATTGGCGGTGTAATTATTGTCATCATGGGGATTTTTCTGATGACGAACAACTTAAATCTATTCGTATCTTTAATTCCACAGTAAAGGGGAGTTTAATTGTGATGAAAAAAATTTCTATTCTTCTCGCTCTAGTCTTTTTAGTAACAGCATGCTCCAGCGAAAAGGATCTAACGACTAAGAATAAAAACAATGAAAATCAAGCACCAACGTTTGACTTAATGGATGTAGATGGAAATACTCATAGTCTCTCTGATTATGCAGGTAAAAAAGTATATATTAAGTTCTGGGCATCTTGGTGTTCAATCTGTTTATCAGGCCTGGAAGAAATAAATACATTAGCTGTTGAAGAAAAGGATTTTGTTGTGCTAACAATAGTTTCACCTGGTTATAACAATGAAAAGAAAAGTGATGACTTTATTAAATGGTTCAAAGGCGTTGAAGATGTCTCTTCTATACCTGTTCTTTTAGATGAGGATGGCTCGATAGCCAAACAATACCAGGTAAGGGGATATCCTACTTCTGCCTTCATAAATGCAGATGGAGAACTGATCAAAACGCAAGCTGGACATTTAAGCAATGAACAGATCAGAACACAATTAAATTAAAGCCACTAACGAAGGGAGCTTGAGAAACAATGAAATTTAAATGGATCGTCGGATTAATAGGGTTAATGATTCTACTTACGGGTTGTGCAACATCGAACGCTACATTAAAAAGCGGTGCAGATACTACACTTAAATCAGCTGAAGCGACTTCCAAATATCCTGCAAATCCAAATGTAAATGTAACGTATGATGATGATAAATTAGAGGAAATTTGGCTTGCAGGTGGGTGCTTTTGGGGAGTTGAAGCTTTTATGGCGCGGGTGTATGGTGTAGCTGATGTCACTTCTGGCTACGCAAATGGAAATACGGAAAATCCTACTTATGAAAAGGTCATTAAAGGAGACACAGGATACGCAGAAACAGTTCATGTACTTTACGACCCAGAGAGAGTTGACTTGGAAAAACTGTTAACGCACTATTTTAAAGTGATTGACCCGACTGTCTTAAATAGACAAGGGAATGATCGAGGGGAACAATACCGGACGGGTGTATATTATAAAAAAACCACTGACAAAGATATAATTGATCAAGTAGTAGCAAAAGAGCAACAAAAATATAATGACCCCATTGTGACAGAAGTGGAGCCATTAACGTCCTACACACTTGCAGAGGAATATCACCAAGATTATCTCGAGAAAAATCCAGACGGTTATTGTCATATAGAATTTGACTCGCTGGAAGATCAGGAAATACCTAGCCTTACTGATCCTGCGTTATACCCAAAACCGAGCGATACCGAACTTAAAGAAAAGTTGACTGATATTCAGTACAAGGTGACCCAAGGGAATGGAACAGAAATGGCCTTTTCAAATGATTTTTGGGACAATTATGAACCTGGAATTTATGTTGACATCGCTACTGGAGAACCTCTTTTTTCTTCATCCGACAAATATGATTCGGGGTGTGGATGGCCAAGTTTTACTAAACCAATTGACCCTGATGTAGTAGTCGAACTTGAGGACAAGAGCTATAATATGATTAGAATAGAAGTAAGAAGTCGCTCAGGAAATAGCCATTTAGGTCATGTTTTTGAAGATGGCCCTAAAGACAAAGGGGGATTACGCTATTGTATTAATAGCGCTGCGATAGACTTCATCCCACAAGCAGAAATGGAAGCAACTGGTTACGGCTATCTTAAAAACAGTATAAATTAATTGCTTACGATTTCCTTTTTGAAAGGAGAACCCAATGTATAAATTATTAGTAGTTGATGATGAACCTATCATTATTAAAGGTATTCGCTCCTTTGTAGATTTTGATGCACTTTCGATTTCGGAAGTTTACGAAGCTTTTAATGGTGAAATGGCGCTTGAAAGCTTTAAAGCCCATCTACCTGATCTTGTTTTAGCTGATATTAATATGCCCAAAATGAATGGAATGGATTTTGCTATTGCTGCAAAATCCATTAAACCGGATGTGAAAATAGCACTCGTAACCGGTTATGATTACTTTGACTATGCGGTAACGGCTTTAAAGAATGGTATTGATGACTATGTACTAAAGCCCGTATCAAGAAAAGACATTCAAGATACATTAAAAAAACTCATAGAAAAGCTTAAAAATGATCAAAGTAGCTCAGAGATTTCTCGGCTTGTAAAAGACATCATTAGTAACTCGAATACTTCTGAAGATACGGGCTATAAAACTAAAATTCAACATGAAATAGCTCAGAACATTTCAAATGCTGAGTTCTCTTTAGCCTATTTAGCGAAACAAATGTCTTTAAGTACTTCCTACCTAAGCACACTATTTAAGACGCTTTATGGCACTACATTCCAAGATCATATGCTTAGGATTCGACTAGATCGCGCTAAAATTTTGTTGCTCAGTACAGAGATGAAAGTATATGAAATTGCTCGAGCAGTAGGTTTTGACGATCCTAACTATTTCAGTGCAACCTTCAAGCGGAAATTCAATTCATCTCCAAATCAATTCAAAGAAAAGGCGAAAGAATGAAGCTATTTACATCTAAAATGATGAAAAAACTTAGAGTTCAAATTGCCTTCCATTATTTAATAACAAGTGCACTCACCCTCTTAGCGATGGGGTTTATCCTCTATTCTAGTATTTCCTCTATTGTATTAAGAGAAGCGGTCACTACAACAGAAATGGCTGTCGATAAAAGTGGGATGTATATTGACCTTTATATTGATCGTTTAAAAGCTGTATCAAGCTTACTTTCTGAAAATCCACAACTCGTTAGCTATTTATCTACCGAAGAGCGTGATCCCTTAGAGAAGGAAGACCTATATAAAATTATTGAGACAACCATTGCTTCAGACGCCTTCATCAAGTCGATTATTATTGTTAGTAAGGATGGACAAATTCTTTCGAATGAACGTAACTTAAATATGAGCATGTCCAGCGATATGATGAAGGAACAATGGTATACCTCTGCAATTCATAGTGGAAGCAAGCCTGTACTCACTTCTGCAAGAATGCAGAATTTTTCTATGGACAAAGACAGTTGGGTAATTTCCATCAGTCGCGAAATGAAGAACACGCAAGGTGAAAATATTGGTGTGTTGCTTATTGATATTGAATATAAGGTAATTGATGACTACCTCACGAATTTGGAATTAGGTAAATCCGGTTTTTCTTTTATTATCAATGACAAATCAGAGGTCGTTTACCATAAGGATCCTGTTTATTTTAGAGACGTTGTTAAACAAAACACACTTCGAAATATTGTTGCAAATAAAGAGAGTTATGACAAGAAACAAAATACACTGACTCATACCTATTCACTCAAAAATGCCGATTGGCTCCTCGTCGGTGTGTCTTCTCAAGACGGTCTGCTCGCTATTAAAAAACAACTTCTCGAAATCTTTTTATTGGTAGGGATTGTCCTTCAAATCATTGCGGCTATAAGTGTAGGATTATTTGCAGGGAAAATTACTGCACCTTTTCAAAAATTAGAAAAAGTAATGCAAGATATCGAGTATGGCTTATCAGAAGTACCGATAGACGACAAAGGTTGTTATGAAGCACAAAGTTTAGCAAGACATTTCAATCTCATGATTCGAAAAATTGAAAAGCTTATGCAGGAAATAACGGAGAAAGAGAAGCATCTAAGAACTTCCGAAATCAATGTACTACATAGCCAAATCAATCCACACTTTTTATACAACACGCTTGATACAATTGTATGGATGGCAGAGTTTAATAATAGTGAGAAGGTCATTGAAATCACGAAGGCACTCGCACAGTTTTTCCGGTTGTCACTTAGTGGTGGCAAGGAACTCACGACTGTAGAGAATGAACTAGATCATGTGCGCCAGTACCTATTTATCCAAAAAGAACGCTATGGCGATCAGTTGACCTATGATATTATCTGTGATGAAGCGTTAGTACAGATGCAAATGCCTAAAATTTTAGTACAACCCATCGTTGAAAATGCTTTGTATCATGGTATACGTGGTATGGCACGTCAAGGTCATATTGAGATTCGGGCAGAAGAAAGCGATCGGGATATTCTTCTAATCGTAAAAGACAACGGAGAAGGCTTTTATCATCTAGATGTGAATAATACAAATAATGTCGCTAAACTTGGCGGAGTTGGTATTAAAAATGTTGATGAGCGTATCAAGCTCTATTATGGTGAAGGGTACGGTATAACTATCGATTCAATTGTCGGAAGTGGAACGACGGTAACCATTAAAATTCCCCAGAACAGCGAATAAGTGAATATCTGAACACAGCTAACTAGAGGGGGTACCAAATCCCAACACAGAAAAAACGTGAAGAGCAAAACATTCACGTTTTTTTGTTGCACAGTTACACCCAGTATTTAAAAATAACCCACGTATAAAGTATTTTCTTGAAATTATTCTATATAGAAAGTCACCAAATGGTATCTTTAAGTGTGTTATAAGTTAAAGGAGTTGATAGATGTTGCAACAATTAGTTCGTCGACTGAACTAGATATAGAGCGAATTATTGATGCATATGGCAATATGCTATTTAGAATATGTTTTGTTATTCTATGCAATGAGCAAGATGCAGAGGATGTTTTACAAGACACTTGTATTAAATATTTAACTAAATCTCTACCTTTTTACGATTAAGAACATAAGAGATTGTACAATTAGGCTTTTAAAAAACTTTATGATTGTAAGATCTTGTTCTACTAGGAAGAATGTAATTATTTAGAAAAATAAAAAGCCGAAAATGAACAAGTTATGAATAGAACCTTGATTATTTTTGGCGTTTATAAGGAAAATCAGCATCCGTAACATTAATAAAGCCTTTCTAATTAAAAATGAAAGGAAAAGTAAATATAACGAAAGCCGCCCAAAGTCCGTAGACTGGCAAATACTTAGTAACCGCATCTTGGATGGGTGAAGGTCCGGTCTTGTTTTGTAGAAAACGCAAATAGGAGACCATAATCCAAATAAGATTTCCCCAGATGAGTATGTTTACTCCTAAAACAGCAAGTCTATTAGGCGTAATCCCATAAGAAGAAAGTCTGAACCCTATGGCCGACAAAGCCACACTGTCAATGATAAGCGCAAGAACAATTAAGACGAAATTTATATAATCTGAAATGTTCTTTTTCTCGTCTGAGTCGCTTTCAGTAATTGAAAATATGGTAACGACCAATACACCAAGGAGTATTCCGTTGAAGGCTATCAGGAAATTTCTGTCCAAGAATGGATTTTTTCCGACCCATATAACCGTTATAAGATAGACCAACAATGTGACCAGAACAAGAGGACTAAAAATTTTAGCTATATATGGTGTAATATTCTTAGCAATTTTAAGGTTCATTGATACCAGGTATGCAGTCACAATAGCGAGAGCGGCAGCACCAAATAAAACGACATTACTAAAATAAAATTCTTCTATATCCAGACCAACAAAGCTAAATAACTGCATAGTTAATGCCGCTAGTACCATTCCGCTAACTGCCATGCTGCCGTAGAGAATACAATACTCCAAGTTAAATTTAATATAGGCTAATCTTTTAAGGCCTTTTGAATATTCATTTCCTGTAAATGCAAGCCCTACCAATACCCATAAGAATATGGGAAGGTGTAAATAAGCAAGGATAATGCTGTCTTTATAATTTAATGGCAGCATATTAAGATAAATACCGGAAATTAGGAACAACGCTACAAGGGAATAAATAATACTTTTTTTCGGAGTATTATTGTAAACAAAATAGGCAGCAATGAAGGGAATTATACCAAAAGCAAGGTTAATTGGGGAAATTGCTTGTTGTTCGACAAAGTGGAAAATGATCCTGGTGCTTATCCCGGCCAGAATGGCTAATATGCCCATGAATAAGAAACCTTTCTGAAGCAGGGAAGCTTTTTCTATATGTGCCGTCTCCTTGAAATTCAATCTTTCATACCAAACAGCAAGGACCTGCGAATCAGGATTTTGTTCCCATGCGTCGGAGAATGACTTTTTAAAGGTTTTGGGGTCATTTCTAAACATTCTCTCCAGCTCTTGAGGGTTAGAAATATTTTTAATAATAAAATTGTTGCTATTCACGTTTATACCTCCTCTAATAATTATCAAATTTTTTAAAATGACTTCATCACTTTTGTGTTCTAAAACATCCCCAGTCTGACTTTCTAAAGCCTTACAAATCCCATCTAAAGTTGATAATCGAATCGCTTTTGCCTTCACATTTACATAAGAAAAAAAACTAACTTTCTATTAAGTGTATTACTTATTAGATATTAACATGTTATTTACCGAGAAACAATAAATTTTTATTGATTATTAAAATCTTTTTATCGTTAATGATTAATATGGGAAAATTTTTTGCGCTTTACAAAGAAATAATCTGTATAGTGTATCTAATGAGCCTCAATTGCATTACTGTTAGTCAATAGGTACCTAACGATGCTATTGGAATAATGTATGATCACAAAAAAGAAGGGAGAAAATTCAATTGAAAAAACTATTATATTTAATGATACTTGTCACAATGATATTAGCAGCATGTAATTCAACAGAATTGAGTATTAGGGAAATTCAAAGTGTCCCTAATAAAGTACAAGAGAGCATTAACTCTGATTACACACATCAAATAATTAATGATAGTGAAAAGAAGAACGCCTATATTATTTTTCAATCTACAGGAACAGTTACAGCCGAGCTAGAAGTGATAGAGAACGTATTAAACATAAAGTTAGAAAGTACAAGTCAAGAAAATAATGAGTTAAAACAGTTTGCATATAAAATTACTCGTGGCGATGCAGAATATGACACTATAAATGTGCAATTAAACGGACAAGATACGCATTTTGATAATTCATCAGGTTTTTAGTGTAGGGTACCAGGTTCTGAAACGCTTCTGCATTGTATTTGAACCTGGATCTTTCACAAGTAGAAATGGATATATAGGAAATAACTACGTAAATCCGTTGTATAAACAAAAGGTTATTAGCAACATTTAGCCCCAATTGAACGAAAAATCGATTTCTATTTTCAATACCATTAATTTATTGTTTAAATGGGCTAAAAACTCACATACTTATCTCATAAATAATGTGTGAAAGGATGTGTTTTTCATGGGAGAATCAAAATATGCACAACTAGAACCTGAACAATTATTAGAAATTAATCAACTAGAAGAAAAACTTGAAGTAACCTTGATTGCATTTAATACTTCAAAAGTAAATGATTTTACAAATAATAATCAAGATGAAACCTCAATAAACTAAATTTCTTTGTAGGTAATTTTGAAAGTGTTTTGAATAAAATCTTGACCACCGAAAAAGTCCTCAAAGGTATTTCATAGCGAGTAAGAGTACGATAAGTCGTTCTCTTACTCGCTTTTTAACGTTATAGCCTTGGAAGTAGATCAAGCTGAAGTCACTAAATTGCAAGAGGCTAACCGGAAAGCTCAAACAGATTATGAATCAAAACTGCAAGAGCAATCTTATAACTTTGCACTAGAGAGCGCTTTGATTGGTGCGAAGTTTGAACTTTCATGTTTGTTTCTAACGCAGGGACAAAAATATTGATGTAATAAAATCGGATTTGTAACAAGATCTCATTCACCTGAACAAGGGAAGAGTGAGAGATTGGGAGCGTTTTAGCAAGGGTTTATTCATACTGAACAAATTAGTGTTTAGAGTCTAAATGTTACTTTATAAAGAAGCATAAAACCCGAACTTTTCTAAGTTTGGGTTTTGTTTATATAGCTCACTCTTAAAGATTAGATACTTGCTATAGCTTTTAGCTATAACTAGTTATTCTTTTTAAGTATTATGTAGATAGTATTTCTCCATGCTAGAATTAAAACAGTACAGAAAGACATTTGTAAAAATGAGGAGGATTTTTCATGAGTAATAAATTTCAAATCGTAGGTAGCCTGTTGCGTCCGACAGATTTATTGGAATATAAACATCAGATTGAACATCGTGACGATATCAGTTATCCATTTTACCAATATTTCCAGGGGTATGAGCAGTGTGAATCTGATGCGATTCAGGCTGTAGTCGACAAAGAAATTAAAAATGATTTGTCCATTCTCACTGATGGAGAATACTCCAAATCCATGTGGCATCTGGATTTTGTTTGGGGCTTCCAAGGGGCTAGCCGCTATATAGCGGATCATGGATATTTTTTCAGAGATACCGATGGAACTTCAAAATATGAGACTCGAAAAGATATTGGTTTACGCATTACAGATGAATTGAGTGGGAAAAACCATCATTTTATTCATGTATATAAAAAACTTCAAACCCTTGCTGGCGACCGTGAAACAAAGCTGTGCGTACCTTCTCCATCTCATATTTTTGGTGAGTTATCATGGTCAGATAACATTGGTGGCAAAGATGCAGTTTATAGTGATATACATGAGCTTAAAAACGGTCTTGTTAAGGCGTATAAAGAATTTGTCGAGGAATTTGCTGCTGTTGGAGGGAAAATCCTTCAATTCGACGATTGCTTATGGGAGCTATTTGCAGATGATAACCCGAACTCTCCATTTACTGGCGAGAGTATCAATGAAGAGGAAGTACAGGGTCTAGCTACAGAATTTATTGACATCAACAATAAAATAATTGATTTTGGTCATAGCTTAGGCTTGAAAATGTGGACTCATAACTGTCGTGGTAACTATGATTCCCGTAATATGGGCGGTGGCTCATATGACAAAATTGCTAATCTGTTTTTGAAGCAGCTTAAATACGATCGCTTTTTCCTTGAATGGGATGATGAACGTGCAGGCTCACTCGATGCGCTCGCGGTGTTTAAAGATAAGCCTGAAACGGAAATTGTACTTGGATTGTTGTCTTCTAAAACCAATACGCTTGACGATGAGGCTCGTGTAGTTAGAATGCTTGATGAGGCATCGAAAATTATTGAGAAGGATAGATTATTACTTTCTCATCAATGCGGTTTTGCGTCCTGCGATGGCGGCAATGAATTAACGGAAGATGAACAGTGGGCGAAAATTAAACAAGGACAACGTATTGCCCAGCAATATTGGGCTAATTAATACTTAACTAATTAAAGGGCAGAGTAAATTCCCTCCCTCAGACTGTCGAAGGTACTTGTCGACAGTCTTTTTCTATAGCATCTTTAAAAAATCAAATGGTAATTATATAGCAATAAATCTGTACAAAGCCCTTCGAAAACAGTAGAAACAGGTTTAGATCCTAGGGGACCGGGCGTTTGTAACCGCTATACTAAAATAGACAGTTTTCGCTGAGATGCCGTGAACACTTTCGCCATTCTAACAGCCCATCTAGTAAACTAGTATTATTCGTTTACTGGAGGCAGGAGACTTGGAGGAAAAGTTAGTGTTATATGTTGAAATTCATCAGTTATTAAAACGTAAAATGAAGATTGCACAAATTGCTAAACATTTAAAAGTAAACAGAGGTACTGTCTATAAATATTTGGGAATGTCTTTTGAAGAGGCACAGGAGTATTTAGGTAACCCTCTTCGAAAACCTAAGAAACTAGATCCCTATCGGGATTGGATTGTCGCTTGGTTAGAAGAGTTTCCACATTTAAGTGCAGCTCAAATTCAAGATTGGTTATTAGAGCGTCATCATGATTTAGAAATAGGCGAAAGCACAGTACGCTCTTATGTAAAAGAAATTCGTGAAATATATCAGATAGAGAAAAAAGCCATCACTAGACAGTATGAGTCCGTTCCAGAACAGCCTATGGGTAAACAGCTACAGGTTGATTGGGGGCAGACAAAGCAGAAAACCACCAAGAAAAAAGAATTGAAGTTGTATTTCATCGCTTTTGTGTTAACTCATTCACGGTATAAATATATGGAGTGGCAAGACCGCCCCTTCACAACAAAGGATGCCATTAGATGTCATGAAAATGCGTTTCGTTTTTATGGAGGATGTTCGGAGGAAATTGTTTACGACCAGGATCATTTACTCACGGTTAGCGAAAATGCCGGCGACTTAATCTTGACGTCTGAATTTCAAGCATATGTGAAGGATCGCAAATTCCGAGTTTATTTATGTCGTAAGGCGGATCCAGAATCTAAAGGAATGATTGAAAATGTGGTGAAATACATAAAAGGTAATTTCGCAGACAGTCGAGTTTTTAAAGACATTGAAAGTTGGAACATAAGTGCTTTACAGTGGTTAGAGCGTACTGGAAATAAGAATGTACACAATACAACGAAAAAGAGACCAGTAGAAGTGTTTCTCGTCGAAAAGCAACACTTACAACCGGTCTCTCCATTACTATCATTAGAAAGTAACCATACAGTAATTATACCAAGGAATGTAAATAAGGACAATACGATTCGCTTTAAGTCCAACCGTTATTCAGTTCCCGTAGGAACTTATGGATCGCAAAAAGATAATCAAGTGTACTTGGAAATACAAGGAGAACAACAAAATACCCTTGTCATCTGCAAGCGACCAGATAATGCGGTTATTGCGGAACATCAAATTAGCTCTGAAAAAGGAAAGCTCATTAAAAATCGTAGCCATTCTCGTGATCGTTCCCAAGGAATTGAAGAGTTAAAAGGCAACGTCATTTCTTATTTCGAAGAAAAAGAGGCCATCTCTATGTATCTAGATGAAATTTGCCTAAAATACGTTCGTTATCGCCGAGACCAATTAGCGATTCTTCAAACAGTCATTAAGAACGATCCAGTATGGATTGATCAGGCTCTTCAAAAATGCATCAGTGAAAAACTTTACAGTGCAAATGATTTCCGAGATATAGTAATTTATTTGAAAAAGTCGAGTGAAGAATCAGTTGTAGCAATTAAGGGAGTTAAAAAAATACCTACATCTAAAACTAATATTCAAGTAACACCACGCTCTGTTAGTACATATACAAGTATCTTGCGAGGGAATGTCCAATGAATAAAACGGTGAAGGAATTACAAGATCATTTTCGCCAATTACGTTTAGCAGAAACTTCTGAGGAGCTTCCCCAGCTCCTTCGAGAAGCTGAAAAATCATCTTGGACATATTTAGAATTTCTAGAAGCCATTACATCGTTTGAGTTAAATAAACGAGAAACAAAAAGCATTGAGCGACGTATTAAATGGGCTCGATTTCCTTACTATAAAACACTTCAGGAATTCAAAGTAGAGGAACAGACAGCCTTAACAGATCGTCAATTAGCCCAATTACAAGAGTTTAGTTGGTTAGAACAACAATATAATTTGATTCTATTAGGGCCACCTGGTGTTGGTAAAACATTTCTAGCCATAGGGCTAGGAATAGAGGCGATTCAAAGAGGTTTTCAAGTGTATTTCGTGACAATGGGAGAATTAATACATCTATTAAAATCGCAGGAGTTTACCCATAAGTCACAAGTGCAAATTAAGAGAATTCAAGCATCTGATTTAGTAATCATTGATGATTTGATGTATATGGCAATGGATCAACGGGAAGCAAATCTGTTCTTTCAATTGATTAATCATCTTTATGAACAAAGTTCCATTATATTAACATCAAATAAAAGCCCCGATCAATGGACGGAGTTAATGGGAGATGAAGGAATTACGACTGCCATTTTAGATCGTTTATTACACCGTGTGGAGGTTATTCACATGGAGGGCGATAGCTATCGCATGAAAAACAGGCAGCATGTATTTTAAGCAAAAGTGTTCATTTCAAACGAGCAAAAACTGTATGTTTTCACTTGACGGTTACA
>NZ_JAIZDB010000020.1 GCF_029533155.1 Psychrobacillus antarcticus
ATAGGAAATTATATAGATTATTACAACTCAGAACGAAAGCAATGGGATTTAAAAAAGATGGCTCCGGAAGCATACCGAAACCATCTCATCGCAGTCTAAACTACAAACTCTCTTTTTATTAAGTTGTCTACTTTATAGGGCTCAGTTCACAGTTAAATGCGTCCTTCTGTTTCTTTTTTTTGTAATGCTATTTTACGTTCCTGCATTACTGCATTTATTTGACCGCCAACTAACAAAATATTTCCCGATATATATAACCATAACATTAAGACGATAATTCCTCCGATACTTCCATACGTGGAAGTATAGTTAGAGAAGTTACTAACATAGAAAGAGAATCCTAAGGATACAAGAAGCCAACCAATTGCTGCAAAAGCAGCTCCTGGTAGTACACTTCTTAAGAATAGTTTCGTATTCGGAACAATCCAGTATAAGGCGATTAATATGATAAACATGATCAACGGACTAATCGTCCATCTTAAATTACTCCAAAGCTTCAAAAAGCTTTCTTCAAATCCAAAGTATGAGAAGAGAATTGTTCCAATTTGCTGACCGAAGACTGGTAATACTAGTGCTACCAAAAATAACATAATCATTAGTAATGTAAAGACAATAGATAAAAACCTGACGATGAAATATGGTCTAGTTTCTTCGAGTTCATATGAACGGTTTAACGACTTTACTATTGCATTCATCCCATTAGAAGCAGACCAAATTGTACCAATAATCCCGATAGATAGTAACCCACCGTTCCTATTTACAAAAACCTCAGATAATGTATCCTCTATAAGAATATATACATCCTGTGGAGCATAGTTTTCCAAGAGACGGAAGACTTGTGCCTCGTCTATGTTTAAATATGGTAACAAGGTTATGATAAAAATTAATAATGGAAATAGAGATAGCAAGAAGAAATAGGCTAATTGAGCTGCAAACCCTGGAATATCCGTTTTCTGAATATGTAATATTAAATGATTAATGTAACCTGACCATGTCGTTAGATCATGTTGCACTTCTTTCTTCTCTTTTTTCTCTGTATTTAGGAATTTGAGTTTCTCATACCAACTGTTGCTTGAGGATGAAGTATTATTATTTTCTTTTTTATCATTGAATTCTTTCACTCCATCCCCTCCTTCTAGAACAGTAATTACTTTTTTGGTTCAAAAATACTTTTTTCTTCCTTTTCTGGAACTACTATTGATTTGTACTCCTCTTTTGATTGAGAGAAGGCGTCTTTTGTATCTGTTAATAAGGTTTTAACTTGAGGGGTGATTTCCTTTGCCTCATTCACTTTTTCAGTTAAATACATTGCATCCGAAGAAAATTGATCATAGATAGACTTCCATTTTGTTACTTGTTGTTGCATATTCGTTTTTAATTCTTCCCGGTTTTTATTGTAATATTGAATTTCATTTCGCATGTATCTTGTTTTGTTCATAACAGAATCTCTTGTTTTTCTATCGAGCATCGTTAAAGCTCCACCAACAACTGCACCACATATAATTCCTTTTACAAATTTATTTTCACTCATCCAAATTACCTCCAAGTTTAACTATATAGATGCTTTAATTATACCCTCACAAAAATATAATCAAACAAAAATTTTAGTTATATTAAAAATTGTCTTGACTAACTCTAATATTTCGTGAATATTGTAATTAAGGAGAATAGTTTGAAAGGTTCATAAATTATATGTTGTAAACAGACAAAAAGACCGGGGGTAATGTTTTTGGAAAAATTGAATGAGTTTTTAGGTTCGGTATCATCTTTTTTATGGGGCATCCCACTTCTTGTATTAATAGTAGGTACCGGTATTTATTTGACAGTGCGTTTAGGAGTTTTACAATTACGCTTGTTACCTGCTGCGTTAAAGCAAGTTTTCTCCAAAAATCATGATAAGTCTGCAGAAGGAGATATTTCACAGTTTCAAGCTTTGACGACAGCATTAGCTGCAACAGTTGGTACTGGTAATATTGTTGGGGTTGCTACTGCGGTAGTTTTAGGTGGTCCTGGTGCAGTATTTTGGATGTGGGTTTCTGCATTCTTCGGAATGGCGACAAAGTATGGGGAAGCGGTACTAGCTGTTAAATATCGTGTGAAAGATGCTAATGGTGAAATGGCCGGCGGACCTATGTATTACTTAGAGCATGGTTTAAAACAAAAGTGGTTAGCTGTTTTATTTGCAATTTTTGGAGCTATTGCAGCATTTGGAATCGGTAACGGTACGCAATCCAATTCCGTTGCTGGAGTAGTTAACGCAACATTTGGGATTGAAAATTGGATTACTGGGATTGTATTAACTGTTTTTGCTGCTTTAGTTATTTTAGGTGGTATTAAATCCATTGGTAAGGTTACGGCAATCTTTGTGCCTGTAATGGCGATTTTCTATGTAGCTGCTGGATTAGTTGTCATGGTTATGAATGTTACGGCGATTCCCGAAGCATTTGCTACGATTTTCAAGATGGCATTTTCAGGTGAAGCGGCTGCAGGTGGTGCTATCGGTGCTGCAATTAGGTATGGTGTTGCGCGTGGGGTATTCTCCAATGAGGCTGGTTTAGGTTCTGCTCCAATTGCTGCTGCTGCAGCAAAAACAGATCTTGCAGGTCGACAAGGGCTTATCTCGATGACTCAGGTGTTCTTTGATACATTTATCATTTGTTCCATTACTGGTGTTACGATTGTAATGTCTGGAATATATACTGATAAAAGTTTAGCTGCAAATGAACTTACAACAGGAGCATTCGGTCACTTCTTAGGTGATCTTGGACCTATTGTAGTAGCAATTGGATTGATATTCTTTGCTTCATCTACGATTATTGGTTGGGCTTATTACGGGGAAAAGTGTTTCCAGTATTTATTCAAAAATCCTTCCCTACTAATTGTTTATCGTATTGCATTTGTATTAATGGTATTTGTTGGATCAGTTATTTCGCTAGATTTAATCTGGACTTTCTCTGATATTACCAATGCACTAATGGCCATTCCTAACTTAATCGGTCTTCTCGGACTTTCTGGTGTAATTATTTATGAAACGAAGAAAATTCAAGAGAAGCTAAAAGAAGAAAAAGAGGCTGGAAAATCTATTTAGTGTTTGACATTGTGGGCGTTGCATGAAATGATTAATTCTATTGTATGAAAGGCAGGTTACAAAACGGATGAATCTATCACAACCCTCAGCAGAAAATGTAACATATATGGTTGAAACAATTAAAGAAAAACTTCGTATGGTCAACGTAGACGCAATGAAAGCAGAAAGTTTTAACGCAACTCAGTATGAAGATCTTGTTTATCTATACGAAATGGTGAAAAAACGAGATACTTTCAGTCCAAGTGAAATGCAAGCAATTGCATCAGAACTAGGAAACTTAAGAAAATAAACATTGTGGTTGGTCCTGAATAAACTCAGGATCAACTTTTTTATTAAAAGAAAATAATTAAAAATGTATCTTGTGCACTAGGTTCATGGAACTTGAAAGAATAAATAATACTACTGATTTCCGTTTCAGGCGAACGCTTTCCACGGGCGTTGCCTCAGCCTCCTCGCTACGCTGCGGGGTCTTCGCCTAACGCTGTTCCCGCTGGAGTCGCCACCTTGCACTCCAATCAATTAAGTGAGTGGTACTCAACTTTAAGATATTGCATAGTCTAACGCTTTGATGATAAGAGTAGTCACTGTTCATATTGTTATTAATCCATCTGTTGTATTAGGGATACTACTCTTTAAGGACGGATGAAAAAGGTAAGATTTCTTTAAAAATAGTGGAAATAAAGAGAAATAGTAAGTGTTCACTAAATAAAGAAGCGAGATAGCGAACGAAATTGTATCTTCGAGAGCTTCCTCTATTAATAACGAAGTATCTTTTCTCTAGTTATCCAAAAATGCACTTACCTGTTTCTTAGAGTTGAAAGAGGGCGACGGATAGAAATTCTCCATAAAATTACCGGGGAAAAAGGGATGTTGGTTGGTTGTGACGAGCGTCAACCAACCAACATCCCTAAAAATTCACTCGGTAATCATATAGCAAAACGTCTGTCCAAAGCCCTTCGAAAACGATAGAAACAAGTTTTTATCTAAATGAGCTGGGCATCTCTTTTGTCCGATCTTTCTTATTACCTGGGTCAATTTCATAAATACGTAAATAGTAGTAATTCCGAATAAAGTTTATTACAACTGGATTACCACTTACTTGCCGAAAGGTTTCTTTTCCATTTCTAACGTATATGTTAATCTAAAAAAAGCTAACTATTGTCATCTTACTGACAATAGTTAGCTTTTACTTACTTTTATAGATTATTTAATTCTACTGCAATTTTAGATCCAACTCGAGCGTTATTATAAACAAGTTCGATATTAGCCTCTAAAGATTTACCTTCTGTTAGTTCTTTTACTTTTCCTAGCAAGAATGGAGTTACGTCTTTTCCTTTAATGCCATTATCTTCAGCTTCTTGTAGAGCAGTTTGGATAATCGTATTAATATAAGAGTCTTCCATTGAATGCTCTGCAGGAATAGGATTTGCAATTACTGCTCCCCCGTTTAACCCCAGATCCCATTTAGCTTTCAGCATTTCTGCCACTTCTTTTTCATTGTTTAAACGGAAGTTTGCACTGAATTCACTTGTCGTTGTATAAAATGCTGGGAATGCATCTGTTTGGTAGCCAACTACAGGAACGCCCTTCGTTTCTAGGTATTCTAGTGTTAAACCAATATCTAAAATAGATTTTGCACCAGCACATACTACTGCAACATTTGTATTAGCTAGTTCTTCTAAGTCTGCTGAAATGTCCATAGTTGTTTCTGCGCCTCTATGCACACCACCAATTCCACCTGTAACAAATAGCTTAATGCCTGCCATTTCTGCACAAATCATTGTTGTTGCTACTGTAGTTGCACCAATTTCTTTTGAAGATACCACGTACGCAAGATCTCTTCTTGAAGTTTTTCTTGCATCTTTACTAGTTCCTAGCGTTTCTAATTCTTCATCAGATAAACCAATTTTAATCTTTCCGTCCATAATAGCAATAGTCGCTGGAACAGCACCATTATCACGTACAATTTGTTCTACTTTTCTAGCTGTTTCGACATTCTGTGGGTATGGCATACCATGAGAGATAATCGTCGATTCTAACGCAACGATAGCCTTTCCTTCTTGCATACCTTTTGCTACTTCTTCTGAATAAGTGATATATTGTTTCATTTTTTAATTTCCTCCATCTCATTAGTTAAATTATTTCGGGAAAGCTCTGTACGTACCGTATCGCTTGAGCGAATAGTTTTACTTGCATTCATCATTCCTGTTTGTATGGTGAATGGGATTTCCTCTCCATTCAACCAGGCATATAAAGTAGCGGAAACAAATGCATCTCCGGCACCCGTTACATCAATTACATCATCCACTTGTATTGCTGGAAAATAGGACGTTTCCATGTCACTACCTGCGTACATGATACCCTCACTACCCCAGGTTATTATGACATGGGAAATACCCTTTTGAACAAATAGTTTTGTTGCCTTTTCCCACGATTCTTCATCCTCAATACTTATGCCCAAATACGTTTCTGCTTCATCTCTATTGGCGATTAACCATTCAATCCCCTCTAATGATTCAGGCATTCGGTCCATTTTCGGGGAAGATACAGGTATTAACGCCAGTGGTACATTATACCCTTTCGAAACAGTTCGGATATATTCAATGACTTCTTTGGAGCAATTCATATCTATAATGATGAGCTGAGCATTCGTTAAATGAGCTTCATGTTTTTTTATATAATCTACAGTCAACTGTTCATAAATATCCATATTTGCTAAAGCAAGAAGCATTTCTCCGTTCGAATCTAGCACCGCTGAGTAAGTTCCTGTTGTGTAATTTGGTAATTTTTCAATAGAAAATAAATTCATCCAATTACTAGAGCTTTTTTCTATCGCTTCATACTCCATATCTTTGCCAACAACTGATAACAGGCGCACTGCATGTCCTAATCTACCTAAGTTTTCTGCTATATTTCTTGCAACCCCTCCTACACTTTGTAAGCTTGATGTAGGATTAGATGTACCCATTTGGAGCTTATTGTTCAACGTATATTTTCTATCTACATTCGCCCCACCAATGCAAATAATTTCTTTATTCTCGGGTAAAATATAAGCTCTCCCAGTGATATTTCCATTTTTAATTAATTGGGAAATAATATTAGCAACAGCTGGTCTAGACATCTTTAGTTCATTTGCTATTTCCATTTGGGATGCATATGGATTTTCACGCAAGTACTTTAAAATGTTTACTTCTTTTGTATTCATTTTGTGTCCACCTCCCTCTCGTTTCAAACTTTTGTTTTAATTATAAACTTTTGTTTTTGAAAGTCAAATAAAAACTGACAATCTTATGATTGTCAGTTTTATAATTATTCTGGTTGATCGTTTAAAGTACCGTCTTCCAAAACAAGAGGTTGAATAAGTACCTCAACTCTTCTATTTTTGGCACGATCTGCTGGAGTATCATTGGAGACTACAGGTCGAAATTCTCCATAACCTTTTGCACTAAAGTATAGTGGATCTATCGTATTACTTCCTACTAATATTTTCAGGAAGTTTACTGAACGCATAACGCTTAACTCCCAGTTAGAGGAATACTCATTACTGGATATTGGGATATTATCAGTATGACCTGTGATTACAACATGTCGTGGGGGATCAAACACTAGTAAATCAGCGATATCTTCTGCTATCTGACGATATTCCCCTTTGACATCTGCTTCACCAGTATCAAATAATATACTATCTCTAATTGTAACCAGCAAGCCTTCATCGGTTAGTTTTGTAACGAATTGTTTTTCAAGTGCATTTACTGCGATATATTCATCTACACTGTCTTGAATTTCAGCCAAAGCTTGCTGATCTTCCATATAGGCAGTGCTCTCACCATCTTCACCCTGACCTGAATCATTAGGAGCATCTGGCACCTCAATAGGAGATGGCTGTTCAAAAATACCAGTTCCACCATTTAGGACTTGGTTGAAGGCTTCCGACATTTGTTCCAATTTTTGTTGATCTACAGAACTTGTAGCAAACAAAACGATAAACAAGGCTAACAATAACGTTAAAACATCAGAATAAGGAAGTAACCATGCCTCACTTACTTCTTCTTCATGCTTATGTTTCTTATGCTTCTTTGCCAAGGCCAGCCTCCCCGCTTTCATTTAATACTTTTTTACGTTCTGACATGGATAAATAGGAAGCCAGTTTTTGTTCAATAACTCGCGGGGCATCTCCTTCTAATACAGAAAGAATTCCTTCAAGCATCATCGTCTTCTGTCTGATTTCTAGCTTAGATTTACGTTTTAGTTTATTTGCAAATGGATGCCATAAAACATATCCAGTGAATATACCTAATAGAGTAGCTACAAAGGCAGCCGAGATAGCATGAGCTAATCTATCAATATCACTCATATCGCTTAAGGCAGCAATCAGACCAACTACTGCACCAAGTACACCCAAAGTCGGTGCATATGTACCTGCCTGAGTGAAAATTTGAGCTCCTCCTGAATGCCTTTCCTCAAGTGCATCTACTTCTTCTGTTAAAACATCTCGAATATAATCAGCATTTTGACCATCAATAGCCAATGTAAGACCATTTTTTAGAAATGGATCTTCTACCTCTGTTGTTTTACTTTCAAGTGCCAATAATCCTTCTCGTCTTGCTAAATCTGCCCAGCTTGAGAACATTTTAATTACTTCTACATCTTCTACTAGTTTTGTTTCTTTGAAAATAACTCCAAAAAGCTTTGGTATTCTTTTTAATTCGACCGTCGGAAACCCAATAACTACTGTAGCTATAGTACCGAATATGATTATTAAGATTGCTGCAGGATTTAATAATGCACTCAGGGTTACACCTTTTAAAACCATCCCAACTAATAATGATACAAAACCTATTATTAAACCAAAAACTGTAGACTTATCCATTTAACTTCCCCCACATTCTATTTCTTTACTTTATTTCGGCTAAATTAAACTTTTTTTAATAAATTTCGACAGAATGTTTATATAAAGTTTCCGAATTATGAACGAAATAAAACCTTTTCGACTAATTATTGATAACAGAAGTTCAAAACTGATATTATGGAGATAATATAGAAAGGAAGTATCCATATGACATCTTTTAATACGAAATTAGAAAACTATGCTTCGCTTGTTGTAGAAGTAGGAGTTAATATTCAACCTGGACAAAATTTATTTATCGCAGCTTCCACTGATAGCGTGGAATTAGTTCGTTTGATTACAAAAAAAGCTTACATAGCTGGAGCAAAACAAGTATTCGTTGATCTTACTGATGATCAAATCACGCGCTTACGCTACGAGCTTGCACCTAGTGATTCATTTGATTTCTTCCCTTCTTGGAAAGCGCAAGAAAAAGAATTGTTAGCTGAAGGTGGCGCTGCATTTATAAGCGTTATTAGCCAAAACCCTGACCTTTTAAAAGGTATAGACTCTTCTAGAATCTCCGCTTTCCAAAAGGCAGCTGGTCAAGCTCTAAGTAAATATCGCCAGTATGCACAATCTGATAAAATTAGTTGGTCAGTAATTGCATCCCCATCTACAGAATGGGCTAAAAAGGTATTCCCTAAATTACCAGAGAACGAGCAAGTGCCTGCATTATGGGAGGCAATTTTCCAAGCAGTTCGAGCTGATGTTACAAACCCAACCGAGGCATGGATAGAACATGATAACCTGTTACACAAAAAGGTAGATTATTTAAACGACAAAAATTATCAAAAACTTCATTATACAGCTCCGGGAACTGACTTAACGATCGAATTACCAAAAGGTCATTTATGGTGTGGAGCTGGCAGTACAAATGAAAAAGGATATTCTTTCATGGCTAATTTGCCAACTGAGGAAGTCTTTACTGTTCCATTAAAAACAGGTGTTAACGGTTATGTAGCAAGCACTAAGCCATTAAGCTACGGTGGCAATATTATTGATAACTTCACAATTACATTTGAAAATGGTCGCATTGTAAAAGTCGAGGCTGAACAAGGGAAAGAAGTACTAGAAAACTTAGTGGCAACGGACGAAGGTTCTCATTATCTAGGTGAAGTAGCACTTGTACCACATGACTCACCAATTTCTAACTCGAATCTATTATTTTACAACACATTATTTGACGAAAATGCTTCTAATCACTTAGCAATCGGTAGTGCATATGCTTTCTGTATAGAAGGTGGCAAGAAAATGAGTCGAGAAGAACTAGCAGAAAATGGCTTAAACGAAAGCATTACTCATGTAGATTTCATGATAGGTTCAGAGAAAATGGCTATCGACGGTATTAAAGAAGATGGAACATCAGAGCCAATATTCCGTAATGGGAACTGGGCGTTTTAATTTATAACTGGATTTCTATATATTTCTAGTTACTATTCTTTCATTTTTGCGTTATAATAAATATAAGAAAACTAGTGAGGTGTTATAGAATGGCTTTATTCATAGTTACAGTACTTGGTTTTTCTGCAATATTAGGAATCGTAGGATTTGTAATTTTACATTACTTTGCAAAAGGTATGAATACAAAAGATGCTTCTACAATAGATTCAAAACCTATTCAATAACTTTACAAAACAACCGTCAAGTAATCTGACGGTTGTTTTTTTATGTTATCTTATCTCTTTTTCTTTTCAAATTGATTACAGGACTATTACACATAGATGACAAACCATTACTATTCATTCATTTTTTATCTTTAATTCACATCTAAGGACCTAAAAACTCCTGAAATATATGTAAAATACCATAATGTTACAAATGGCAAGTCTCAATTTATCCCTTATACTTATACAGTATGATTGGAATAGGAGGAAGACCAATGTTTTCAAACTCACATATTGGAATAGATTTAGGTACAGCAAATACGTTAGTTTACACAAAAAGCAAAGGCTTATTAATAGATGAACCTACAGTAGTAGCAGTTAATACGAAAACTCGTGAAATCGTAGCTTTCGGAGAAGAAGCAAAAAAAATGATCGGTAAAACACCAACTTCTATTGAGATAATTCGTCCTTTAAAGGATGGGGTAATTGCCGATTTTGATATTACAACACAATTATTGAAACTGATTATGCAAAAAGCGTCAAAAAAACTTGGTACTTCGTTAAGAAAACCGACTGTAGTTGTGAGTACTCCATCTGGTGCAACCTCTGTAGAACGAAGAGCTATACAAGATGCAGTTAGACAAAGTGGAGCAAAAGAAGTTCAATTGATGGAAGAGCCCGTTGCTGCAGCAATTGGTGCTGGCCTTCCAGTCAACGAGCCAGTAGCTAGTATGATTGTGGATATTGGTGGCGGCACTACTGAAGTGGGGATTATTTCTTTCGGTGGAGTAGTAGCATCTAATACAGTTAAGGCCGCTGGGGATCGTATGGATGATGCAATTATTCACTTTGTTCGAAAAGAGTATAATGTCATAATTGGCGAACCTACTGCTGAGATTATTAAGATGACTATTGGACATGCTCTAGTGCCGCATGCAGTTGAACAAATGCAAGTTACGGGACGAGATGTAGTGAGTGGTTTTCCTAAGACTATTAATTTATCATCTACTCAGATTCAAGGTGTTCTAACTGAATCATTGGAAACTATTTTAGAGGCAATCCGCGCGACACTAGAAACTTGCCCTCCAGAACTTGCGGGAGATATTGTCGACCACGGAGTTATATTAACAGGTGGTGGGGCATTATTAAAAGATATTGCCGAATGGTTAACCCAGGTCATCGAAGTACCAGTTCATATTGCTCCAGAGCCATTACAGTCTGTTGCTATCGGAACTGGAAAGGCTTTATTACTAACAGATCGAAAACAAAAACTAGCAAGATAAGATAGAAATTACCTCTAGGAGTAAAACTTGTATTATATTATTTCTCAGAGCTAAATCTATCTCGAATAAAAAATCTCCAAATAAAAAGCAAAAGAGTTGTTCACTACGATGAACAACCTTATTGCTTTTTTTATAAATAACAAGAATATAGACTATAGGTACCATCTTCAAAAAGATGTTGATGAAAATGTAATCTATCCATATAGTTCCTTTCTACAAGGATGTGCGCTTGCCGCATGCTACGCATGAGCCTTCAAGGATGATCGCTGTCGCTCCTTCATCCTTTATGAAGTCTCATTCTTCGCGCTCTTGCGGCTGGGAGGCACACATCCTGGAGATTGCGGGCTGATAAGGAAATTACTTTCTAATATGACAGATTATATATGTTTGCCAGTAAAACTCAATACTATTGAAGGTCGAACTTATAACAAGACTTCTCACTTATTGGGCAAGAATTAAATTCATAATCAACACTCTTCGCTAGTTGATGACCATGAAACTATCCTTAGAATTAACATCGTTATTTAAAATATGTACTCGGGTTAATTACCAAGTTAAAACCTACTCACTTATTTGATTGAAGTGAAAGGTGGCGACTCCAGCGGGAACAGCGAGAAAGTCGAGACCCCGCTGGGAGCATATAAAGGTATGAAGGCTTACAACTTAACATCGGCAACTCCATAATGACTAGCATCATGCTGACCCGAGGAGGCTCGGCCTCGCCCGCGGAAAGCGTCCACCTGAAACGAAAATCAGTAGTATTGACCCTTATTAAGTATCTAGAATTACTTTATTGGGACAATATCAAGTATAAAATAAAGCATTTCTTTTTCATTTCCTATAAAATATAATTACAACTAAAGGGGGAATATGATGCCAAGCTTAAAAGAAATTTTAAAATACAATGATTACTTTGTGGAAAATAAACTTTATGAACCATTTTTAACTACGAAATTTCCAAACAAACGAATTGTCATCTTAACTTGCATGGATACAAGGTTAACAGAAATGCTTCCAAAATCCATGAATTTTAAAAATGGCGATGTGAAAATTGTGAAAAGTGCAGGTGCTGTCATCAACCATCCATTTGGTGGAATTATGCGTAGTCTTATCGTAGCTGTATATGAGCTACAAGCAGATGAGATATACGTAATTGGTCATCATGATTGTGGAATGAGTGGAATTGAAACAGATAAAATTCTAGATAAGATGATCGACCGCGGCGTAAATCCACTTGTATTAGACATTGTAAAAAATTCTGGCGTAAACATAGAAGATTGGTTAGAAGGTTTTTCAAACGTCGAGAGTAGTGTGTTACATAGTGTGGATATGATAAGAAATCATCCACTTATGCTTTCTGATATTCCAGTTCATGGACTAATTATTGACCCTGAAACTGGTCGTCTAGATTTAGTAACTGATGGTAATATTGACAAAAAGTAATTTATTTCCCGGGAAATCGACAATAGGATGAAAGAAATCCCGGCTATTCATTGTTCATGAATAGCCGGGATTTCACTTTATTAAATAGACTATTTCTCTCAACACTCGTCGGTTAAAGATGCATAGATAAAATGATCTTTCCATTTACCATTTATATAGAGCAGACTTCGTAGTAGGCCCTCTTGCATGAACCCATTTTTTTCTAAGACTTTGATGGAGCCATTATTTTGAGGAGATACATACGCTTCGATACGATTTAATTGAACATGCTCAAATCCAAATATTTTCACTAAGTGTACTGCTTCAGAAGCAATTCCTTTTCCAATATAAAATTCATCCATAGAATACCCAATAAGCCCACTTGAAAATGGCATTCTTTTAATACTGTAAAGCGACACACTGCCAATCATTCTATCTGTCAGATGCTCGAAAATACCGAAGCTATATTCTCGTTTTTCCTTCGATAAAATGAGAGATTCTCTAATTTTCTCCCGTTGCACAGAAGTCGTATAATAATCGTCTGGATGTAACGGTTCATATACGGACCAATACATCTTATTACGATAGGTTAGATCCGCTAGGGCTGGTGCATCTTTTGTATTTAATGTTCGTAAATAACATGTATCTCCTTCTAGATAAATCAAACACCTTCACCCTTTTGCATTAGTTAATTGGATAAACTCGTTGACATCTTGAATACACAGGTCAATACCTTTTTTCCAAAATGCTTCCTGAGTAATGTCTTCATTTAAATGCTTCAATGCTAAATCTTCTACGGACATCACTGCAGTGTCTTGCAATAAAGAAATATACTTCTCTTCAAAGTTTGCACCTTCACTTATAGCTTTTGCATAAATACTTAAAGAGAATAAGTAACCAAATGTATACGGGAAGTTGTAAAATGGCACTTCCGTTATATAGAAATGCAGTTTAGACGCCCAAAAATGTGGATGAGTTGTGTCTAATGCATCACCGTAAGCTTCCTGCTGAGCTGCCTCCATTAAATCATTTAATCGAGCCGCAGAAACGATGCTGTTTTTACGTTCCTCGTAAAATCTCGTTTCAAATAAGAACCTAGCATGGATATTCATAAAAAACGCTACACTACGTTGGATTTTATCTTCAAGTAGAGCAATTTTTTCATCATCCGTTTTTGCTTCTTTTACAGCTGCGTCTGCTACAATCATTTCTGCAAATGTGGAAGCTGTTTCGGCAACACCCATTGCATATTGACGATTCATCCAATGTACCGGTCTTAAAGCATATGAATGGAAGGCATGACCTAATTCATGTGCAAGAGTAGAAACATTGGACATTGATCCACTATATGTCATGAAAATGCGTGATTCCTCTGATACAGGCATACCTGTACAAAATCCTCCAGGACGTTTGTTTGGACGATCCTCTGCTTCAATCCAGCCTTTTTCAAACGCATTTCTTGAAAATGATTCTAGTTTTGGTCCAAATTCTTTAAAATGCTTTAAGATAAACTCTGCACCTTGTTGATAATCCATTTTCTCTGTGGATGTACTTACTGGTGCATCTAAGTCATACCAATGCATTTGTTTTTCGCCTAGCATCGCCGACTTTTTGTTTAAGTATTCTACGAATGGTGCTTTGTTTTTCGATATAGCACCCCACATTGCATCTAGTGTTTTTTCACTCATGCGATTAATGTGAAGGGGCTCCTCTAAAACAGAATTCCACCCTCTTTTTTCGTAAATTGCAAGACGGAAGCCCGCAATATGATTCAGTGTTTTCGCAAAGAACTCTTCTTTATCGGTCCATGCAGCTTCTAGCGCATCAAATGATTCTTTTCGAATTGAAGCATCCTCATGGGAACTAAGATTATTCGCTTGACCAACCGACATTTCTTTTTCTTCACCTTCTATAGTCAGTTTAATGCGAATATCACCAACTAGTAAATCATAAAGCTGTCCCCATGAATGATAGCCATCTACTCCAAGTGTCGTAATCATGTCTTCTTCTTTTTCAGAAAGCATTCTCTTTGCTTCATCTCGCCATTCATTTAATACAAATGCAAATGGAGAAAGTTCAGCTGTTTGAAGTAGCCCCTCCCACACTGTTTCCTTCGTTTTGCTAAGAACTTGTTGAATGGTTAGCATTTGGGAAGAGAGCTTAGCATATAACGATCCTACCTCTCCCTGTAATAATGCAGCCTGCTTATCCGTTGTATCCTGTGCTAAAAAACAGCCAATTACTGCTCCACCTTCTGATAAACTGGTCGCAATATCTTTTAATTCATAAATTGTTTGCTCGATACTTGAGACCTCAGCTATGGATGACGGAGATTCAAAGGTTTTCAGTTTAGTTTCAAAGTTACTTAGCTTTTCTTTTACTCCATCTAAATGATTTCTTAGAGTTGGCGAGCTACTACCACCTTCAAAAAAGCGATCTAGATCCCAGACAATCGGATAAGTTTGTTCAATCATCTAAATATTCCTCCTATATAAAAAATTGTTTTAGAATTCTAGTATATCATGTTTTCTTATGCAGATTGTTTGATTTTCGTCACATAACATTCATAATTGTAATTTGTTGTTGCTATATATCAAAGGTATACTTATTAAATAGAAGGAGGCAGCTAAATGTTTAAAATAATCCTTTTACTGTTATTTTTTATATCTACTGTAATCGTTAAATTACTATCTATTTTACATCCCATAAATGATCAAACTAGTGGTGAGATATTTAATAGACTTCCCGTCTATTTTACTCCAGCATATTATGTATTTTATATTTGGATTTTTATTGTTATATCATTAGCGTGGTGGATTTGGAATATGATGAAGGATTACAAATCATCTCGTCCTATACCTACTAAACGTATTTTATTATATGGGATAGCCTCTATTTTATATATTTTGTTCATATTTAGTTGGCATTATGAGCAGTTTGGATATGCTTTTGCTACCATCTCTATCTTACTAGGCTGCTTGTTTATATTGTATTTAACCTATCCTTTAGATGATAGAAATCGAAAGAACCGTTTGCCAATTTCCTTGCTTTTAGGCTGGACATTTATCAGTTTCTTCACAAATCTATCTTATCTCCTGACGTTTTATGAATTTGGTGGATTTGGAATAACCAAATCGCTTTGGGGAGTTATTTTCCTAACCTTTGCGACAGCCATAGCTCTTCATTTTCGTTATCATTATTTCGACCGTCTCATGTCCATTGTTTTTATCTGGACTTTCATAGGAGTAGCAATTCACCATAATATTAATCAACTACTGCTAACCACAGCCTCTCTTTTTCTAAGCTGTGTCCTAATTGTAGGAATATTCTTCTTAAACAAAACGCCTTCGAAAAAGTAAATTTCGAAGGCGTTTTTTTAATCTAATTTTGTTAATAAAATAGGAGCACCTTTTGTCACAACTATCGTGTGCTCAATCTGTGCTACTAATGATTTATCAGGTGTTACAAATGTCCAACCATCACCAGATTCCACAATATGCTCTGCTTTTTCAGAAATAAACGGTTCTACTGCTAAAACCATTCCTTCTTTTAATATCGTAGGATCCCATGCATCATAATAATTCAATACATGCTGAGGAGCTTCATGTAATGATTTCCCAATACCGTGTCCAGTTAGGTTCATAATAACATGCAAGCCATTATCTTTCGCTTCTCTTGCTACAGCTTTTCCGATCTGATTTAAACGGGAACCGGCCTTAACTTTTAGCATTGCACGATCAAATGCACTAGCAGCTACAGCACATAATTTTTCCTTCTCTTCATATCCTTCACCTATAACAAAAGAAATTCCTGTATCCGCAAAATAACCATCAAGTGATCCAGAAACATCTATATTCACGATATCGCCATCTTGAATAACACGAGAACCTGGCATTCCATGAGCTACTTCCTCATTAACACTGATACAAGTGTACCCTGGAAAATCGTATTCACCCACTGGTCCAGAAATTGCACCATGCTCTTTAAATAGCTTCCCACCGATTTCATCCAGTTCTTTCGTTGTAATCCCAGGTTTCGTTGCAGCTTTCATCACATCTCGAATTTCTGCAACAATACGACCTATTTTTTTTAATGCGACTAACTCTTCGTCAGTTTTTACAATCATCTTAACAAGATCCCTTCTTCACTAAATGTGTTCTAATTATACCATATTTAGTGAGAATTCGGCAGTGCAAGGCGCGGAGCTTTAACAAATAAAATGGAACAAATGAAAGCAGCTAATAAAAATACTGGAATCATATAAGTAGAGTTATAAATTAACGAATACAAGATTGGGTTTTGATCACCAGCAAATTCACCAAAGAATAAAATACCCGATGCCACATGAGCCAAATAGCGAAGAAATGCGGCGATAAATGCGCCAATCACAACTGCTTTAATCATTTTAGCTTTATCTTTTTGTTCAAATGCTTGTATAAATGCAGGTCTTAGTAACCCAGCAAATCCTGCAACCATAAATGCGATGAAATAATCGATTGCTACCTGTGCAATAACTATTTCAAATGATAAGGGTGCAGCATAAAAACGACCTGTCACTACTTGCAATACGCCTATTAAAAATCCAGTTGCTAATCCTGCAACAATACCACGACGAAAGGCCATTAAAATAACTGGTACAAGAACGAATGTGACCGATCCACCTTGCGGCATTCCAAAGCCAATCATATCTAAAACATATCCTAATGCTGCAAAAATAGCGATTTCTACTAATATTAATACTCGTTGATTTTTCATGACAATCCCCTTTTTTGACCACAAAAAAACGACCCCGGGATAGACCCAGACATCGCGCGATTGTCAGTTTCCATCCACATCCCTACGCAAGTATTAACTTACAGGTTCGAAGGGTACTATCTCAGCCGCATAAACGGCGCCCCTTGTGGTTTGAATTATTTAGTTCGAATTCATTGTAGCTGAATAAAATAAGTATTGCAACCTCCTTTGATTGATTTGTTATACTAGTAAAAATACTATATGCATTGGGGGATATTTACATGATTGCATTATTAAAAGACTTGGTTCGTATAAAGAGTGACACACTCGAAGGTGCAAATAGCGCTTTACTACTCTGTGAGAGGTGGCTCGAGCAGCGAGGGATTGCTACTACAATCTTAAAACATGAGGAAAAACTAATGCTCGTGGCAACAATTGGAGATGGTGATGCATGTATGATTTGGAATGGCCATGTGGATGTTGTTCCAGGAAACTCTGAACAGTTCGAGCCTTTTATAGAAGGAGATTTTTTATATGGTCGTGGAGCAGCTGATATGAAAGCTGGAGTTGCTGCGATGATGCAAGCTTTTTATGAGCTCTCTAAAGAACCTGAAAATCTTACGAAAAAAATACAATTACATATTGTTACGGATGAAGAAACAGGTGGGGAGACGTCGAAGTTTTTAGTGGACCAGGGATATACCGGAGACTTTGTAATATGTGGGGAGCCTACCCATCTACAAATCGGCTTACAAGCAAAAGGCATTATTCAGTTTGATGTGAAACTCAAGGGGAAATCAAGTCACGGAAGTCGTCCATGGGAAGGTAATAATGCTATTGAGCAGGCTTTTCTCTTTGACCAACAGCTCCGCACACTTTCTTTTTTAACAGCAAGCAATGAGTTCTATGATTATCCTTCCTTAAACTTGGCGAAAATACAAGCAGGTGAACGCTATAACATTGTACCCGACGAGTGCAAAGTAGGCTATGATCTTCGTTTCGTTCCTGGACAAGATATGCAGAGTATTATTGCTGACCTTCAATCTTTGTCCGAAGAGTTTCCCAATAGTGAAATACATATTTCAACGACTGCTCCTGCAGTGACTACTGAAGCTATCAACCCATATATCGAACGTATAGCTCAAGTCACTTCACAATTTATAGGAAAGCCTGCTGTATTATTTGGCCAGCATGGAGCGGCAGACGCTCGCTTCTATGCAGAAACTGGAGCGGGTGCCATTGAGTTTGGACCAAGTGGTGGAGATTGGCATGGGGAAAAAGAATATGTATCTATTTCCTCAACGGAAGCCTATAAAAATATTTTAGTTTCATTAGTTAAGAAATAATCCATATAGCTATTTTGCCCGTTTTCACGGGTAAAATATTTTAGAAGAACAGGAGGTTGAATAGATTGGATAATCCAAAAATTTTGTCTGCACTTTCCTATTTTAGTGTGTTGTTTGCACCCTTTTTATTGCCCATTATCGTTTATTTTGTATCACAGGACTCTGACGTTAAATATCATGCCAAAAAATCATTAATATCCCATATCATTCCGGTTATTTTGTTAGTAGTTTTATTCATTAGTGTTTTTACAAGCCTTATACCTATTACGTCGGGATTTAATGAACAAACTTCGTTATGGATGGCTGCCGGACCACTCATACTTATCGCTATTTACATGCTGGTATATGTAATTGTAATGATTTGGAATATCGTTCAAGGCATTAAAGTTTTACGGTAATGTTAAAGTTTATGTATAGGCTTTTGTGGGTACATAACTATTATTATTGAAAGCCAAGGAGCGATTACGATGAATGTAAAAAACTTAGTTAAAACAGCAGTTAAATGGGCACCAATCGTTTATCCCATTATACGCAAAGTAATAAAATCAAAAAAAACCGTACGATGAAAAGCTGTTCTCCTAAATAGGAGAACAGCTTTTTTTATGCGATGAACTTTGTGCAACTTTCTTATCCTTATACGCAACATCATATGTTGTTTGAGCAACTTACAAATACCTAAGCGCAACTATCCATAAATAATGCAAAAGCCAATACTAAATAAGGGGCTTCATTTCTGTTAATGAATAGTATTTGACCATTCCTTCTGATTTTGACACTGGAGATTTCTCTTGGTCTTTATCTGCATTCAGAATTTGCTCAAAAGTAAGCGGATTAGGTGCTGGTAATTCATTTTGTGTCACTACTAATCGGTTGTTGTATTGCGAAAAGAATGCATTTGCCATTACACGATATCCTTCCATCGTTGGGTGGACATCTGCAGGATTAGGTAATAGCGTTGTGGCACCCTGACCAAACGATTCCTCTACGGACACATATGTCGCCCCATTAGCCACAGACTGCGTCTTTAAAATAGTCTGCAATCGGTCTAATTCTTTCTTAAGACCTTCCTTTTGCGATGCTCTCACATGAGGATAGGCAAAATAATAACCCATTACATAAATTTTTGCTTGTGGAGCTATTGCCTGTACCTCTTGAATGATCTGTTCTATATTTTTTCGAACGTTATTTAACGCAAAATCAGCTGTAATTTGCTTATAGGCTATGGAGCCGCTTGTTGCATCCACTTGCACAGTTTGAAGTAAATCATTGGCTCCCGCCGAAATGGTAACTAACGTAGCGTTCTTTAATAATTGCTTTGATTCATCTAACTGAACCCTTGCTAGCACATCGGCTGTAGTATAACCAGGAAACGCCAATGCTTTCGAATAATAAGCCAGTTGTCCAGTCCTAGTCAGTTTTTGCGCTATTAAGTCAGTATAGCCAGTATCTATAGCACGATTCGGTGTTTGACCGGCTGCCAAGGAATCACCGAGTGCGATATAAACTTCTGACCCCTGAGCTTCTACTGTAATCGTCCCAAATGAAACAGCTAAAATGATTAAAGCACAAAGCATTTTTTTCAAGCTAATCACTCCTTAAAAAGCCCAAGTTCCTTTTATGAATATAGGCTCCATTGTTCCGTCTGCTTGTTCTCCCATAATATCCATATCTCCGCTACCTATCATAAAATCTTCATGAACTAAGGATGTGTTAATACCTATGTTCTCTAATTCACTTTGAGTTAAACCACGAGCACCCTCTACACATGTAGGGTATGCTTCGCCAATAGCAAAATGGTTGGATGCATTTTCATCAAATAGCGTATTAAAGAATAATACATTCGAAGCGGAAATTGGTGATGCATGTGGAACTAGAGCAATCTCTCCTAAATACTTTGCTCCTTCATCTGTTTCAATTAACTCATGTAATAGCTTCTCACCAGTTGCAGCTTTAATAGAAGTAATCTTGCCATTTTCAAAATCCAAAGTAAAATCATCTATTACATTTCCTTGATAAACTAATGGCTTTGTATTTTTAACATACCCATTCACACCTGTTTTAAGTGGCGCAGTATATACTTCTTCTGTCGGCATATTCGCTATGAACGGAACGTTTTGACCATTCTTACTTGCTCCTGATAACCAAATATGTTCTTTAGGGAGTTCGACTTGAATATCAGTTCCTGCTGCTTTATAGTGCAGCTTTTTGAATCGTTTATTATTTAGAAGTGTTGCTCTACTTTCAAGGTTATCAATATGCTCTTTCCACTTTTGAACAGCTGTACCTTCACCGATACGCACAACTTGGAAAATTAGCTCCCATAGTGCTTGCATTTGTTCTTCAGGTTTCAGGTCTGGAAATACTTTAGCCGCCCACTTTTCTGAAGGCATTGCCACGATTGACCATGTAATAACATCATTCATCACTGCTTTACGATAGTTCTCTAACGCTTTACCACTTGCCTTTTGGAATTTTGAAATACGATTAATGGATACACCTTCTAATAGGTCAGGGTTATCCGCATCAATCCATAATAGTGCGCCTTTATTTTCGATTAGCTCATCACGTTGCAGAGCAGCCCATTTCGGGAATTCATCAAACGCTTCATCTGGAGCTAAATCATAAAATGCACGTGCGTTTACTTCATCTGTATAATTTACGTCTACGCGTTTTGCACCAGCTTCATATGCTTTTTTCACTATTAATCGTGTAAATTCAATTGTGTCCGTAGTAGTATTTATAAGAAGTGGTTGATTTGGCTGTATGTTTAGTCCAACCTTGACTACTAATTCTGCATACTCTTCCAGTTTTTGTTGAAAATCCATCTCTATTTCCCCTTTTGAGTAATCGTTTTAGATGTTCCTTCGATTAACTCGCCTTTATACCATACTTTTTGAATGGGCTTTTTCGGAAGCTCTTTTGTCCATTTTTTAAAGGTCTTTTCATCGGCATAAGTTAATAATGTCATGACCTCTCCATCTGCTCCCGCACGACCTGTACGTCCTGATCGATGTAAATACTGTTCAATTGAATGTGGTACATCTACATGGATAACATGTGTAAGACCAGTAATATCCAAGCCTCTTGCTGCCACATCTGTAGCAATCAGTAAACTTACCTTACCACTTTTAAAATCATCTAGTGCTTTCTTGCGTTCGTCTTTTTTCATTTCAGAATGAAGCGATACAATCGGTGCATCTCTGTAGGAAAGTTTCGCTTCCTTCATTAATAGCTGATCTAGACTATTTACAAACGCTAGGCCCCGCATGCCTTTTAAATAAGAAATTCTACGTAATAATTCAGTTTTATCACGAGGTTCTGTCTTCACGAAACTGTGTATAACTTCCCCTTGTGAAGGCATATCCTCTGCGGAAACTTGAATTCGAACAGGATTCTTCATCATACGTTCAGCTACTAATTCTATTTCTTCCGTAATTGTTGCAGAAGTTACAATTAGTTGGCTTTCTACTGTTGCGTCTACTAAACTTTTCACAGTTGTACGATGCTCTCTGCTTAAAAGTTGGTCTCCCTCGTCTAGAACAACGATATTTATTTCATGCATTTTTAGTTTTTTAATCTTCACTAGTTCTTGTAATCTACCTGGAGTACCAACAATAATTGTCGGCTTCTTTTTAAGCACATCAATCTGTCTGTTAATATTTGCTCCACCGATTAATTGTGCAACCGAAATGTCTGTATCTTTTACCCATTCACGGAATACCTCCACAATTTGCATACCAAGTTCTTGAGAAGGAATGATTACTATTGCTTGAATTTGTTTCTTGGTAGGATCAACTTTCTGCAATATTGGGAGTACGAAAGCAAGTGTTTTTCCTGTTCCTGTTGGAGATTCTGCAACGACGTCAGAGCCATCTAGCATATGCGGGATTAGTTGGGATTGTATTGGCATTGGTGTTGCAAAATTTGCATCCTGCCATTTTTTTTGTAATGTCTCATTTAAATTAGTTATAAAAGTCAAATTTTTTTCCACCTTATCTGTATTTAAGTCAAGTGTACCATATTTTCTTTATCGACTATTATTTATAGATAATAGAGGTTTGTTCAAAAAAAAGTGCCCTTTAAACAGGCACTTATTTACTTTCCTCTTCAATTGTATATTCCTTCATTAATTCATAAAAATTCAACTCATATAATTGTCTACCATCAACTTTATATACACCTTTGTTTACAAATTCTTCAATAATGTCCTCACGTTTTTGCTCTGTTTGTGATTCTTTCATAATCTTCATTTCAATGTCTCCTTACAAAGTTTTATCAACTATATAATTACCCATTTTCACGTTTCATAAACTTGCTTTTTTTTACTCTTTTGAAAGCAGCTGTAAATGATGGGAAAGCTCTCCGAATAAAGTAATAGCATACATAGCCTAGAAAAGCCCCGAGCGTATTCAGCCATAAATCATCAACGTCACTGCTCCTGCTTTGCGGAATCTGCATAATTTCAATGAACAAAGAGATACACAATCCAACAAATACTGGAAATATAAAAAACTCCATCCTTCTAAAAAGAAGTGGTAACAGAAAACCAATAGGCATGAAAAGAATAATATTACCGAGGAAGTTAATATAAAACGGCTGCCAAAACCCTAAATAAACAATGGAATTATACGTTTCTTCTACGACACGAAATAGCTCTAAGTTTACACCAGTGGTATAGGCAGGCACATCATCTGTATTAGGTATTATTGTTTGAGAAAACAGACCAACAAGGACAGAGAAAAACACTAAAATTCCAAGCTCATGTAAAGTTTCTTTTAACTGGAATCCTCTCTTCTTCCAGCGGAGCAGTCGCCAAATGACAATCAACGGGAACGCGATCCCTATAAAAAATAACATATCATCTAAATAATTTATAATTACATGCATTTATCTACTCACCTTCAAATAGCTCTTCTAAAAATTTTTCCCGATGGTCTAAAAAGTATTTGGTAATTTGATAATGCCCGGTCATTTCATATTCTATCTCTTCAATCTCACCGTTATCAAAACTTAGGATCGTTGCCTCTGGAAATCCTAATATTATAGGAGAATGTGTTGCAATGATAAATTGGCAATTCTGTTCCTTGATCAAATCATGCATGATACGTAAAAAAGCTAATTGTCTCTGTGGTGATAATGCCGCTTCCGGCTCGTCTAACATATAGATAGCTTGCCCATTAAAGCGATTTAGAAATAAAGATAAATAAGACTCTCCATGTGATTGTTCATGAAGGGATTTTCCACCATAACCATCTAGTGCACCCTTACCAGGATTTTCTCTTTCCAGTTCGTCCATATGTGAAGCAAACTGGTAAAAAGATTCTGCCCGTAAAAAGAAACCATTCGTTACTTTTGGCATCCAGGAAAGTCTTAGGTATTTCCCCAACGCACTTTCTGCAGCATCCACATCATATAAGTTATTCCGACTTCCTCCAGCTGTATTAAACTCACACTTATCCGCGATTCCTTCTAATAAAGTCGATTTTCCTGTCCCATTCTCTCCTACAAAAAAAGTTACCGGAGAGGTTAACTCTAACTCTTTAAAGTTATTAATAGCTGGAATTGTGAATGGATATTGACTTTCCATTTGAGGTTCTTTGAAAAGGGTTACTCTATTTAAAAACATATGATTCCTCTCCCACTCATATTATTTATTATTACCGAAGAAAGGTTGTGTGCCTTGAATTTACCTGTTCGTATAGAAACGAAATATATTAGAAAAAGTTCACCAAAGATTAACGTGTATTATCCTATTGTAACTAACTTACCTCATCCTGCAGTAGAAAAAAAGATAAATGCAGCTATTATTCATGCACTAAACACACTATTAATCGATCAAGGATTTTACAGTGAGTTTTTAGTTGAGATGATCGGTAACTATGAGATCAAAACGAATAATCGTGGGGTTCTAAGCTTAAGTTTAACCGTTTATTCATTTGCAGGTGGCGCGCACGGACATACCATCACAAGATCACTCACTTTCGATGTAAAGACAGGTAAACAATACTTACTAAGTGAGCTGTTTAAACCGGGTAGTAATTATGTAAAAATTCTCTCTGAGATGATTAACAAAAAATTGGTCGAGTGGGATGTGCCTCTGATAGAAGATTTTACACAAATACGAACTGATCAAGATTTTTACATCGCAGATCACTCACTTGTTATTTATTTCCAATTGTATGAATTGACTCCATACGCGTATGGCTTCCCTTATTTTCCGATTACCATCAAAGATATAGAAGGAATTATTCTGGAAGGTGGAATTCTCGAAAAATTCCTTTCCTTCTAGTGACACGATATCTTTAGTACGGTAAAGTATTAAGTAAATACGTGCTGGAGGTTTATGGTGAATGAAAAAAGCAATTTTCTTCGACTTAGATGATACGTTACTATGGGATAATAAAAGCGTGGCCGTAGCGTTTCACAAAACATGTGCATATGCAGCGACACAAGTTCATGTAGATCCACTTGCTTTAGAACAAAAAGTACGTGCTGAAGCAAGTGCATTATACGATACATACGAAACACGTCCATTCACTCAAATGATCGGCATCAACCCCTTTGAAGGATTATGGGGAACATTTGACGACCCTTCAGAGGATTTCCAAAAAATGAAAGTCATCATACCGGAGTATCAACGATTAGCATGGACACTGGGATTAAAAAAACTAGGGATTGATAATGAAAAATTAGGAAGAGAACTAGCAGAATACTTTCCAAAAATGCGAAAAGAAAGTCCATTTATATATGAAGAAACCTATGAAGTGTTAGGTCAATTAAAAGAAAAGTATACATTGCTACTAATGACAAACGGTTCACCAAGTCTACAAAATATTAAACTGAAAATTACTCCGGAGATCGCCCCATATTTTGACCATATACTTATCTCTGGATCCTTCGGTAAAGGGAAGCCCGATCCATCCATTTTTGAACACGCACTAGAAATTGTCGGTCTAACGGCAGATGAAGTATTGATGGTCGGTGATAATCTAATGACCGACATTCTAGGTTCCTCTAGAGTCGGCATGCAATCTGTTTGGATCAACCGCGAGGAAAAGCTTAGCAGTGAAGAAGTAAAGCCTACCTATACAATTGAAAACTTACGGGAGCTGTTAACCCTGCTTGCATAAGCAAAAGGTGGATCCACGACAATTACTTTGTCGTAGATCCACCTTTTTTGTTTGTTGCGGGCATATGCGCTCTGCTCCCGGGAACATAACGATCAACCTCGGGTGTTCCGTCGTGGCTCGGGCGGATAGCCACTTAGCTTGGGCGTATACGCTCTGCTCTCGGGCGCTTAACGATCAACCTCGGGCGTTCCGTCGCATCTCGGGCGGATAGCCACTTAGCTTGGGCGTATACGCTCTGCTCTCGGGCGCATAACGATCAACCTCGGGCTTTTCGTCGCATCTCGGGCAGATAGCCACTTAGCTTGGGCGTATGCGCTCTGCTCTCGGGCGGATAACAATCAATAACAATCCCCTTATAGATCAATTGGTGTTGCATCAAAGATGTCTTCTAATGCTTTAAGTTGATCAATACCTGACTCTTCGACATGTTTATCAATAGAAATCATCATAATAGCGTCCCCACCTACTTCTGAACGTCCCACTTGCATCGCAGCGATATTAATACCTTCAGAAGCAAGTAATGTCCCTACACGCCCAATAGCTCCCGGCTGGTCTTTATGACGGATAAATAATAAGTAACCAGATGGGACTACGTCTACGATATAGTCGTCTATACGTACAATACGACCACCTAAGCCATTTAACAATGTACCCGCAACTTTTCTTGTTCCAGATGCTGTTTTCATTTCAACCGTTATCAAACTAGTAAATCCTTTTGATTTCGTTGTTTTTAATTCGTTTACAGTTATTCCTAAACGGTCTGCAAGGAATTTTGCATTTACATCATTAACTGATTCACCTAATTTGCTTTTTAGAAGGCCTTTTACAGCATTACGTGATAATGGACGAGTATCTAAATTTGCTAATTCGCCAGAATAAGTAATATTAACTTCCTCCGGTACTCCTTCTGCAAGGTCACTTAGGAATGAACCTAATTTCTCCGCTAAGTTAAAAAATGGCTCAATTTTAGCAAGTACATCATTTGGTACAGAAGAAAGGTTAACTGGATTTTTCACAGTCCCATTTTTCAGGAAGCTGACAACGTCATAAGAAACATCGATTGCTACAATTTCTTGTGCTTCTATTGTACTGGCACCTAAATGAGGTGTAGCAATAACCTGTGGTAGTGTTAATAATTTATGCTCTACAAATGGTTCTTCCTCAAATACATCTAGTGCTGCTCCAGCAACTTTACCTGACACGATTGCATCGTATAATGCATCTTCATCGATAATTCCACCACGAGCACAGTTTATAATTTGAACGCCGTCTTTCATTTTTTCAAATGCTTCTTTATTAAGAATATGACGAGTTTCTTTTAAAAGAGGCGTATGTACTGTTATAAAATCAGCCGCCTTGATAACATCCTCTACTGAACCAAATTGAACGCCTAATTTCTCTGCTTTTTCAGCCGTTAGGAATGGATCATACGCAATGACATTCATACGTTGTCCTTTGGCACGAAATGCTACTTCTTGTCCAATTCTTCCAAAGCCTACGACACCTAACGTTTTGTTCTTCACTTCTACACCTATAAATGTTTTGCGATCCCATTTTTTATTTTTCAAAGAATGGAAGGCTTGTGGAATATTGCGAGCAAGAGACATAAGCATAGCAATAGAATGTTCTGCTGCTGAGTTTGTATTTCCGTCTGGAGCATTAACTACTATAATTCCGCGCTCCGTGGCTGCAGTTAAATCGATGTTATCGACCCCAACTCCCGCACGACCAATAATTTTTAAATTAGTCCCTTTTTCAATAATTTCACGAGTAACCTGTGTTTGGCTACGAACTAATAATGCATCAAACTCGCCAATTTTTTCGCCCAGCTGCTCTGGAGTTAGCGTGGTATCTACAACAATATTAAATCCCTCTGCTTCTCTTAATGGGAAAATACCATCTTCACTTAGTGGATCACTGATTAGAATATTGAATGTCATATTATATTTCTCCTTTTGTTACAATATTTTTGTCCTCTTGCATAGCCTTTGAAAACATAAAAAGCCCTTCACTCCCTACAATCATGTAAGGGGCGAAGAGCTTATAAATAACTCACGCGGTACCACCCAAATTTTACTGCAATCATCTCGCAGATCTCAATTAGTATGCTTAACGCGCATTCACGGATGAACCTAAATCCTCTGTTTTCAGTCCACCAATTCTAGAGTGCTACCTAACAAACGAAACCACCGATTTACACCAACCATCAGCTCTCTTTAGATCTCCACTTTGTAAAGTCTATCTCCGTCAAAATTGTTCACGTGTTATTGAATTAAATACATCATACTCACCATTAAAAAAATTGTCAATATAGTTAAATAACTTGAAAACGCTACCATTTTATTTTTCCATCAAAAAACGTTGATTTCATGCAGTTTTCTCATTTAAAAAAATATTTTTATTTTTCATAATTCGTGTTCTAGTAGTATTTTCAGTATAAATTTTGTTAGTATACATTTTTCGATATAAAACACGAACTATAATAGTTAATACACAATTAAAGTTCGCATTATAAAAAATATACTTAAAGAAATAACTATAAAGTTATTGACCTTCATTGATATAATTTGTACACTGTATAAAACCATTTGTTTTTTCCATAAATACAATTATATTATAAAGTAAGGATTTGATTAGATGAAAGTAAGCAAATTTGGCGGAACATCTGTTGCAAGCTCAGTACAAATAAAAAAAGTGGCTGCAATTGTTAAAGCAGATCCATCTCGAAAATTCGTTGTTGTGTCTGCACCCGGTAAACGCTTCGATGATGATAAAAAAGTAACCGACTTATTGATTGAATTGGCAGTTGCAGCGATACATAATGAAGAAGTAGAAGAAAAACTCCGTCAAGTATTGGAACGTTATAAGGAAATTGCACAGGGTTTAGAACTAGATGAAACTATTTGTGAAGTCATTGAAGATGACCTACGTGCACGTATCAGTGAAGACCAAAGCGTTCTTGAATTGTTTGTAGACAATATTAAAGCAAGTGGAGAAGATAACAACGCAAAACTAATTTCTACTTATTTCACAAGTATTGGACTTGAAGCTCAATATGTAAATCCAAAAACTGCTGGATTAGTTGTCAATGATTTTCCTGAACGAGCACAAGCTTTGCCACAGGCATACGACAATCTTCATGCATTAAACAATCTTCCTGGCATTATTGTGTTCCCGGGCTTTTTTGGATATACACCAAACGGGACTCTTCGCACATTCGATCGTGGAGGCTCAGACATCACTGGTTCTATATTAGCAGCTGCTGTCAAAGCAAATTTATATGAAAACTTTACCGATGTAGATTCTGTATTTTGCGCTAATCCTAGAGTAGTGAACCATCCTGCGGAAATCGAAGAAATTACATATCGTGAAATGCGTGAGCTTTCTTATGCCGGCTTCTCCGTTTTTCATGATGAAGCATTAATGCCAGTTTTTAAAACCGGTATTCCCGTATGTATTAAAAATACAAATAATCCATCAACACCTGGCACGATGATCGTAGCTAAACGTAAAGCAAACAAACGTCCTGTAACTGGAATTTCGGCTGATAACGGATTTTCTATATTATATGTAAGCAAGTATTTGATGAACCGTGAAATCGGATTCGGTCGTAAACTGCTTCAAATTTTAGAAGAAGAGCATATTTCATATGAACACACACCATCCGGATTGGACGACATTTCCGTTATCATGCGTAGTCATCAACTCGATTCAGAAAAAGAAGAACGTATTATGAACCGTGTAATGAACGAACTAAAAGCAGATGATGCACATTTCCGTCATCATTTTTCGATGATTGTTATTGTTGGAGAAGGTATGAACAATAGTACTGGGCTTGCAGCTCGTGCTGCTTCCGCCATAGCAAATACTGGTGCAAATATTGAAATGATTAACCAAGGATCTTCAGAGGTCAGCCTTTCATTTGGAGTTCAAGAAAGTAGTGAGAACAAAATAGTGCGTGCCCTATACAGTGAATTTTTCTCTGCAGTAACAGTTGGATAACAAACAGGCTACCTCGCATAGAGATAGCCTGTTTTATATTGGTTTCAAATGATTTAAACTATTTGTTTTCATATAGTGAATGAGGGTCATCTGGTCATTTACCTTCCATTCATCATCTGTTTTCACATAGCCCATTTTCTCATATAAATAGCAATTTCTTTGTTCCTGCTTAATCGTATCTAGCTCCCAGCTAATTGCTTCAGGATACATACCTTCTAAACGTCTCATGACTTCTTGCGCGATACCTTTTCCTTGAAACTCTTCGAGGATATTTATCATATGTAATCGCATAATACCCGGAGACTTCGGATAAACATGAACACTTCCTACCAACAAACCATATTCATAGATTTTAAAGTAGTGCCCTTTTTGCAACCGTTCATTAAACCTTTCAAACGTTTGGAACACTGGGCTCGTGTCATGATCCTGATATTTTTCATAAATAGGTTGAAAAACCTTCTTCTGCATCTTAAATAATTCCTGCGCATCTGATAAACTAGCTTTCTTCAGAGAAATAGGTGATTGACTAATCTCAAATAGAGATTCTAAAATATGATAAGGAATGAATTCTCCACTTTCGACCAGTTCGAGTATTTCATCCACTGTTGCCCATCTAGCATCTGCTACCTCTTCGTATTGTAGGTTTAATTGGGTTAGTTCTATATCTTGTTTTACTAGCCAATGGTCGTCAAAACCACGAGAAAACTTTAAGGCAAAGACCAACTCCGCGTGCTCCATTTGTAACTCTATGCCTATTTCTTCTTTCGCCTCACGAATAGCACCCATTTCGCTAGTTTCTCCAACTAAAACAGCACCTGCAGCAGCACAGTCCCACATATTTGGCCATCCCTTTTTCCATGGTTGACGCTGTTGAATTAGAAACTGACCACTTTCATTCACAATCCAAATATGAACTACTTGATGATAGTCTCCTTCAGTCATTTCATCTCCTCTTATCCATGCCTTTCCTGTGCTCTCTCTAAACTCATTTAAGATATCCCACTGCTCCATTTCTTCACCCACTTAACTCAGTATTTGATTAAATTAGTATATCATTTTAGTTCCTTATTTTTGACCATATTTGACATTTATTTTATTGTGTGAGATAATAACTCAGTTAACATTTGGTACGACATAGTTTTTCGATTGGCATTCTGCTATATGTGTTTTTGATAATACTTATTCACACTGGAGCGGCTATAGGGTCGCAAGGACGTAAAAGAAGGTAGGGTTTACGTTGCTTAGGTTAGAAGGCAACCAGTGGAACAATTTACCGCGGCATTGAAAGAGGAACCTTTCATGGAAATTATTCCCCGAGCTTTTCGGGATGAAATTTAAAATTCAAAAGTTATGTTATACCTATACAAAATCAAGGGGTGTTCTCATTATGAGAGCGCCCCTTGTCCAATTTATGCAGCCATTTCTTTTTGGCGTTTATTGTATTCTTTAAACATCAATAGATAGATGAATCCACTCAGTAATGCTAATGCTGCTACTATTACAAATGTCCATGTAAAACCAATCCATGTGACTAGTGGGAATACTAAAGGTGCAATTGTACGACCGATTGTATAGCGCAGACTTGCTGCCGCAAAGTACTGTCCCCTCATATCCGCAGGAGCTAACTTGGAAACAAAGCTTTCCTGTAATCCAACTGTCGCCAATTCGCCAAATGTAAAGATTGCCATCGCAATTAGGAAGACCCAAAAATTCGCTGTCATCGGGAATATAAGCATTGCCACTGCGTATAAGAATGAGGATAGAAAAAACACCCACTTCTCTGGATACTTCGTCATCCATCTCGTAACAAATACCGTGAACAACACTACTAATAGTCCATTTTCAGAAAGCAAAATACCAAACGAACCTTCTCCAGTTACTGACCACTCCCTGTTAAACAAATTACCAAGCACTTGCTTATCGATCGCGTCTTTCATATAAACTGGTATAAGCATATCCAATTGCATAAATGTTTGTGCTAACAAAATACCAGCAATAACAAATAAGAAGAAAACCTTATCCTTCACGATCAACCCGTAAACTTTAACCTGATCGACGACTACCTGAATCCAATTATTCGAGCCGCTTGCCATCTTGGCCCTTACCTCGGTCGGTAATGTCTCTTCGGTTAAAAATCTAATAGCCAATCCAACCAAACAGAAAATAATTCCGGAAACTAATAAAAGCATAAAACGGTGATTAAAGAATAATATTGCACCTACTATCGGTCCAATAACTACCGAAATATTGATGGACGTATAGAACACCGAAAATACAGTACTTCGATCTTTTTCCTGCACAACATCGGCGACAATCGCTTGACTTGCAGGGTGATACAACGAACCAGCCATCCCGGCAATCGTGAATGCCACAAAGCTTAGCATCGGTGAATCGAACCAAGGCGAATTCGCAAACGCAAATAACATAAATGCTAACCCTTCTGCTGTTGCAGAGAAAAACAACATCGTCCTCCGACCAAATCTATCTGCACAATAACCTCCTATTAGATTAGCACCAACCGAAAATACTTGCGATGCAACCAGTAAAATCCCTGCCATGCTCGTACCAAATTCATCAGCAAAATAAATCGCTAAAAAGGGAAATACCATCCAAAAACTTGAATTACTAAAAAACTCACCAAATAAACGGACCTGCAAACTACGATCCCAATCTCTTATTCTCATTTTCTTTTCCTCACAACTCATTGATTAATTAGACTATCCTACCACATTATTTCGATTTTCGAAATAGACATTTTTATAACTAATGAATGAGGGTTGTATGAAAACCCGTGCTAGTCGACCGTTTATGAGTGTGATTGGACCGATTGTAAGCGTAATTCACCCGATTGTTCGTTGGATTCGACCGATTCTTTGTGACATTCAACCGATTGTTGATGTTATTCGACCGATTCCCTACATAAGCTAGATTTTTTGAATGGTCTCATCCAAAAGTTTAGTCGACTCTAGTATTTGAATGGATGCTGCACCAATGGATTCCACTGCAACAGTTAAGTCTTTAATATCTTTGCCGACAATCTCTGATTCAGCCGCTGCTTCACGAATCATGGAGGAAATACTCGCTAAAGAAGTGGCTGTTTGGTCACTTTTGTTCAGACCATTATTCGCTAATCGTTGAACATCTTCAATAGATTTTACTACTCCCTGTTGCGCAATATTCGAGTCGCCAACTAGCAAGTCAATTTGCTCTACAGAGTTTTTTGTTTGTTCTGCAAGGTTACGTACTTCTTCTGCTACTACTGCAAAACCTTTGCCATACTCTCCAGCTCTTGCTGCTTCTATCGCTGAATTCAATGCGAGCAAATTTGTTTTTGTCGCAATATCTTTGACTATTTTTACGACATTTAGAATTTCTTGAGAGGATCGGTTTAATTTGATAATTAAGCTTGACATCGACTTTGTTTTGTCGTAAATTTCCTGCGAATGACCCGTCAAGGTTTGTATGATTCGCTTCCCATCTTCGGCTTTTTCAATCGTCCTCTGTGAGATTTCGATTCCCTTCGCTACTTCTATCTCCACATCTTTTGTAGTTCCAATTAGCTCTTCTACCGAGGTGGTTGTCTCAGAAGATTGATATTCTAGGTTAGTAACGATACTTCCCAATGTTTCTTTGATAGCTCTTTTTATATGATCTTCTTTTTCCCTTACTTGCTCCTCGAGATACTTATCGTAAGCCTCTACAACTAATTGTTGCTCATAGTTAATTATTTTGTTTATAGATGCTACAAATTCGAGTTGTTTTTCAATTGGCAATTGAGCTAATTGTATTTTTTCCACTAAACTGTTTTGAAGCTGATAACATGCTCCTAAATAGCTTTTCGTTTTCAGCTGAATATGCACATGCATTTTAGCAATTTTCTTTCGTTTTTCTATGTACTCCTCGTTTAAAACTCCAGCAAACCACTCCCCAATGTGTATTATTAATGTTTGTTCTAAGCGATTGCGTGAACTATGTTTATTTATAATATCGAGTAATTCTTCATTTGCCATTAGGGAGTCATAGAAGTTCTTCACTGCTCCTGGAATATGGGGTACCAAATATGATTCCATTTGCTTAAGGTTAGCAAGATCCTTTTCGGTGAAATCAATCAACTGCAGTTGAATCAGTATATCTTTATCCCTGATATCGAAGTGTATATCCGGTCTATTTAACAAATTGATATATGGTGTAATTCGTTTTTTCCTAAACATTTTATTACCTCCAAAGTGGTTAGCACTACTATCCATGCTACCAAATAGGTATTTTGTCCACAGTGACTTTCCTCACATTTTTCAATATTTAACAATTTCTTTACAAGCATGAAGCCAACAAAACTAGAGCCTTACTACATGACACTATGTAGTAAGGCTCATTAAATTGGTTAAATACAAATCAAGTAAACAATACTTTTACCTACCCCATATAAACACTTTCACATGTTCCGGCTATTGGTTCATAGAAACAATGTTGTTTAAATTGACCTGTAAAAGGTTGATCGTACCATGTTGGAGGGCATTCGCCATATGGATTGAAATACCACAGTGCAAATTTCGCTGGGTGTTCTCTCCAATTTTCCAAAACTCGTCTTGCTAATTTCCTTTCATTTTCTCTCGCAGGCGAATAAAATAAATTACCTTTTTGAACAGCTTCAAAAGAATAATTTCCTCCCTGCACCTGATAAATGACGTCTTCAATTGTTCTTACATCTCTAAAATCTAAACAATCTGCTACAGCACGATTGACAATTACATTCCCAATATATAACATTCCTTGGTTTCCTTCGCCTTCGCCTTCCGCTCTCATCATCCTTGCCACTAAGTCAACGTCCACATCTCGATACTTTATTCTTGGCATTTTCTCACCTCACATTATAGTATGAGAAAAACTTCTTTTGTGTTTATGGATCCCAAAATAAAAAACTACGAAGGAATATCTCCTTCGTAGTCTCTAAAAAATTATGAATTTTTCCATCTTGGAATCATGTTGAATACGATATTTAAAACGATTGCAGTTACACTTCCAGCTACAATCCCATTACTCGTCAATATTTCCATGTTCTTTGGCAATTCAGCAAATAACTCAGGAACAACTGTTACACCAAGTCCGATACCGATTGAACATGCAATAATCATCGAGTTGTCCTCAGTATCAGACACTACTTTACTTAACATTTTTATCCCTTGTGCCACAATCATCCCGAACATAGCAATCATTGCTCCGCCTAATACAGAAGCGGGAATGATTGTTGTTAGAGCAGCAATCTTAGGGATAAAGCCAAGTACGATCAGCATTGCACCAGTTATATAAATAACTGTTTTCGATTTCACACCAGATATTTGCATAAGCCCTACATTTTGAGAAAATGTAGTATAAGGGAATGAGTTGAAAATCCCACCTAATACTACCGCAATTCCTTCTGCACGATAGCCTTTCGTTAAATCCTCTTTTTCAATTTTCTTCCCAAGCATATCTCCAAGCGCAAAGTACACGCCTGTAGATTCAACTAACGATACTATTGCTACTAACGTCATTGTAATAATAGGAGAAATTTCAAAAGTCGGTGTACCAAAGTAAAATGGTTGAACTATATGGAAAAAATCTGAATCTCGCACAGGAGAAAAGTCCACTTTCCCCATAAATGCTGCGGCAATCGTTCCACCAACAATCCCTATTAAAATAGAAATAGCTTTTATAAAGCCTGTAGAGAATCGGTATAACAACACAATAAATAGAAGGGTACCAAAGGCTAATGAAATGTTAGAAATGGAACCAAAATCAGCCGCTCCTTGTCCGCCACCCATATTATTAATAGCAACAGGTATTAACGTAATCCCGATAATAGTTACAACCGAACCTGTAACAACCGGAGGAAAAAATCTTACAAGCTTCCCAAAAAATCCACTTATTAATATAACGACTATACCAGAAACAATAATCGCTCCATAAATTGCGGATACCCCATAATCTCCTCCTATAGCAATCATTGGTCCAACTGCTGTAAAAGTACATCCCAATACTACAGGAAGTCCTATCCCAAAAAATCGATTACTCATAACCTGTAGAATGGTTGCCACACCACACATTAATATATCAATAGCTACTAAATATGTAAGCTGTTCTGTTGTAAGACCAATTGCTCCTCCAACGATTAACGGTACAATTACCGCTCCTGCATACATTGCAAGGACATGCTGAATACCAAGAGCAGTGTTTTTTAAAGCGTTATTCATCTTACAGTTTCCTCCTCAAAAAACTCCACTTTGCCGTTTGCCAATGATTTAATATTCGCTAGCGAATCCACACGAATACCTTTTTCACGAATAAGTTTTCCGCCTGGTTGAAAACCTTTTTCAATAACAATCCCAACGCCCGCAGTTTTCGCTCCTGCTTGATCTAGAATATCTAAAAGTCCTAAAACAGCTTGTCCATTAGCCAAAAAGTCATCAATGATCAATACTCTGTCTTCGTTATGGATAAAATCTTTTGATACAGAAATATCATTTGTTTCTCCTTTAGTAAAAGAGTGCACCTTAGAAGTAAATAAATTATCAGAGAGTGTTAGTGATTTACGCTTTCTAGCAAACACAACAGGAACATCTAATGTAAGACCAGCAAACATAGAAGGAGCAATACCAGAAGATTCAATCGTTAGTACTTTTGTGATTCCAGCATCCTTATAACGAGCTGCAAACTCATTGCCTATTGCTTGCATTAATACTGGATCAATTTGATGATTTAAAAAAGTATCTACTTTCAATACATTTTCCGACAGGACTTTACCATCTTGTTTAATTTTATCTTGTAGTAATTTCATAATTAATCGTTTCCTCTCCAGTTTTAATTTGGACAAACAAAAAGCCCGATTGAAATCGCAGCCACTCATTTATGGAGTGGAGCAATGTCATTCGAGCTAAAAAATCGAATTCGAAATAAAATCAATCGTGACAAAAGTGCCATAATCCAAGTATTCCATCGCCACCCATAGTCAGCTTGTTTACGGTAAGCTGGTAGATACTCGCAGGCCATATCCCTGCTATTATACGAGTTATTTCTATTTATTATTTCTCATTATAGCACTCACCAATACATTTACAATCGCTTAATGATTTGTTCTATGATTCATAAAATTCAGTCGAAATAACAACCAATGGGATTTTATGCCTAGGATAAAAGCGTATGTGACCGAGCGGTAAACGAACGACCGCCATTTTGCGCTATAAGCCCGAGAGTATAGCCCATAAGCCCGAGCCACACTGCTATACGTTCCCTACAAAAAAACACCCACGCTTATTTAAAAACGTAGATGTTTACGATTGTTCAGTTTTCAATGACTTGAAGCCTTGTATAAAGTGCAATGGATTTTCTTGAATTTGAAATGAAAAAACGCCTTGATTTGTATGGAGATACAAAAAGCCGCCTCCAAACGAGAATGGTTTATGAGATACATCATACACATGTTGCAGCTTAAACTTATGCCGCTCAGTTATGATTCCATCCATTGTTAACTGGAGTTCGAATTGTTTTTCAATCTGCTTCATTTGAAAATAGAAATCTATTTGTCGTTCAATTTCAATATACCCTATGAAATATGTACTCATTCGCTGTACCTCCTATACCTCATCTAGTTTAGCATGATTGGAGTGGGAATATACATATTGATGGCTCTCCCTGTTTAAATCAGTTTCACAAATTCAGCAGCTTGACTTTCTAATTTAATCGCTGCTGAGGAGATATCTTTGAACTCCTCCAAAGCAGACCGTATTTCTTCCTGACTTTTTTCTATACTTGCCTGGGAACTGTTATTACTAGTCGTTACTTTCTCAACCTGCTTCGCAATGCCTTCGATATTTTCACGTACTTCTACGATTGAGTTCTCCACTCTACCAGCCAATTTTCGCACTTCCTGAGCAACGACATTAAATCCACGTCCATGCTCTCCTGCACGTGCCGCTTCTATTGCTGCGTTCAATGCAAGTAAGTTCGTTTGAGCAGCAATTTCTCGGATTGTTTGCACGATTCCACGGATTGAATCGGCTTGAACTTGTAGACTTTGCAACGTTTCTGTATTTTCTTTTGATCTAGTTGCAATTTCATCAATTCGCTGAAGTAATTCCTCACTTCTATTTGTGCCAACCTCTGCGCGCGTACTTAAGTCGATTGACATATCTTTCAGTTCCTCTGTCACACCCACCAATATTTCATGACGCTCCGTTACATTTGTTGCAACTTTTGTGACCCCTAGCACCTTACCAGTAGAGCCGAATATCGGCATATAAGTCGCTTCTAACATAACGCTATTACCTTGTTTAGTTTTACGCTCTACCTTATCTTGAAAGTTCTTCCCACCAATTAAATCCTTCCAAAATTTTTCATATTCTGGACTTGTGAAAAAAACTGGAAAACATAGTTCTTTATGATTTTTCCCCATTAACTCGCTAACGGAATAGCCGACTTCTTTCGCAAAATTTTCATTAACATAAGCAACACGACGATCTAAATCGAATCGGATAATAGCTAAGTTCTTTTCTAAAGCCTCAACCACTGACATATCGTTTACTTCTTCTACTTGTGAATAATTCATAAACTCCAACCCCCCTATAAATCTTTACATTGGTGCATAATCTGTCAGATTTAAAACTGTTTCTTCCCCTAAGATTAATCTAGCTAACTCTGAACCAACAAACGGTCCTGCCGTTAAACCAGATGCCCCTAATCCGTTGGAAAAATAAATGGACTCATAACCAGGTAACTTCCCAATTATAGGGAGAAATTCTGGCGTATATGGTCTAAATCCTACACGAACTTCTGTAATAGCTGCACTACTTAGTGAACTTGCGATACTTATAGCGTTCTCTAAAAGCTCGTTCTTACCTGCCTCTGTGACCTCTGTATTATAACCAGTGTTTTCTTCGTATGTTGACCCGGCTACAACTTTTCCGTTATCAAATGTTAATAAATACTGATTCGTAGGTGGCAATACAACCGGCCATTCTCCAGTGTCCATATTATCCACTTGAAAATGCATGATCTGTGCCTTTTGAAAACTAACTTTCATATCCACACCTAGCTCCTGTGGTAACTCATTACCCCATGCACCTGCAGTTAACACGATCGTATCTGCTTCCAATAGGTAACCATCCACTGTTAAATCACCATTTAACAAGGTGGCATTGCCGTAAATTACTTCTACCCCTAATTTTTTAGCAGCACTTATTAATGCATCCCGCATCGCACTTCCATCCACTCGAGCAGCACCCTCCACATACAAAGAAGTAAAATCTTCTGATATTAGAGGAAATCGGACTTTCGTTTCTTCGGGTGATAATATTTTCAGTTCACCTATTTCAGGTGCATCCACTCTTTTTTCAAGTGCTCGTTCTAGCATTTTCTGTAGTTTTTTGGAATCATTCTGAAGAGCAATTGCCCCCACCTTTTTATAACCTGTGGAAGTCTCTCCTAGAGCCTCTAGCTCCCCTACAAGCTGATTATAATAGTTCGCTCCATTTTTCACCAATTCATACCATTTTTTATTTCTCCGTTGGGAAATCCAAGGACAAATGATCCCCGCTGCTGCAGCAGATGCCTGTCCCTTATCCTGACGATCGATAAGCGTAACTTTCACATTTCGTTTCGCAAGATGATACGCAGTTGATGCCCCTAGAATCCCCCCACCTATAACTACATAAGAAGTCATCGATTACTCCACTCCACTATCTAAAATAGAAAACGTTACATTTTCACAATTAATTTCTGCCATTGCCCCATATGGTAGTACGAATTTAGGTTCCGTATGTCCAAAGTTCAAGTTATACAAAATTGGCAGATTTTCTAAGAAAAGCTCCTTCATGATTAAACGAATGGACTCTTTGTATTCCTCATAGTACTTCTCGTTTTGGGGCTTACCAAAAATAATTCCTTTTGCTTGCTGAAGAATTCCTTGGGTACCATAATTACGAAGCCAATATTCCAAATTCCCAGGTAAAGGTAGTTCTTCAGACGTTTCAAAAAATAAAATACTGTCTCTCCAATATTCTTCTGTTGGCCAAAGTGATGTGCCTTTTGCAAATTCTAATACTTCGATACAACCTCCGATTAATCTTCCTTTTACTACTCCAGAACCTTGTAATAATTCATAGCCTTTATTGGGATTCATTTGACGTTTTTTATACTTGTTTCCAATGTTCCATTCTAATCGTTCACTCGTCCATTCAGTTGCTGGCTTTACTTCACCAATTGCCTCATTTGCAAACAAAGTCTTTTTCAATGCCTTAACTGTATATGCATGCATTTCCACATTTTCCGCGAAATCCGTTAATATAGCTGGTCCGTAAAAGGAGGAAACCCCTGCTTTATGACAAAATAGATGCGTTACAGTAGAGTCCGAATAGCCTATAAAAACTTTAGGATTGTCTCGAATTACATCAAAATCAATATATGGTAGTAATCGAATACTTTCACTACCACCAATATTTGAAAATATAGCTTTAATGGAAGGATCCTTAAATGCATTCATAAGGTCTTCTGCACGAGCTTGTGGGTTTTCATATAAATAGTCTCCACCTTTTAAACTATTTGGCATAGCTACAACTTCCAGACCAAACACATTCTGTAATCTGTCTATTCCTTGTTCATATCTCCAGCGTAAATCGGGTTCGCCTGCTCCTCCCCATGACAAACTAATTGTCGCTACCTTGTCGCCAGCTTTTAGCATTTTTGGTTTTATTAGCATCATAAATCCCCCTTTTTTTCATTATAAAGCAATCTGTCGTCCTTGAATGTCTAATTTAAATATTATTGGGTATAAAAATAATATACATACAATTTGAAGTGGAAAAGGATGTGTGAGTAATGAAATGGAAAGGTCGAACAGGTAGTTCCAACGTAGAAGACCGCAGGGGAATGGGTGGAGGCAAAGCCATCGCTGGCGTAGGCGGTGGTTTAGGGCTAATTATTGTAATCATTATTACGTTACTTGGTGGAAACCCTGAAGATCTGATGGGTAACCTTGGTACAACCGGTCAATCAAACAGTGTGCCTTATGAGGAAACCGAACAAGAAAAAGAACTATCGGAATTTGTTTCCGTTGTGCTTGCTGATACAGAAAAGGTTTGGACTAAAATATTTCAAGAAAACGGAATGGAATATGTGGAGCCAACTTTAGTGTTATATACAGAAAGTGTCAATTCGGCATGTGGTGCAGCTGGTGCATCAGTTGGGCCCTTCTATTGTCCGGGTGATCAAAAATTATATATTGACTTAAGTTTCTATCAGGAACTACAAACAAAATTCAATGCTCCTGGGGACTTTGCGATGGCTTACGTTATTGCACATGAAGTCGGTCACCATGTCCAAACTTTACTAGGAACAACTGAACAAGTAATGCCCCTACGTCAAAAACTTAATGAGGAAGAATTCAATAAATACCTTGTCCGCTTTGAGCTTCAGGCTGATTACTTCTCCGGAGTATGGGCAAAGCATGCGCAAGGAATGGGATATCTAGAAGAAGGAGATTTGGATGAAGCACTGACTGCTGCAAGTGCTGTTGGTGACGACACACTTCAAAAGCAAGCGATGGGCTATGTCGTTCCTGAAAGTTTCACGCATGGTACCTCTGAGCAACGTAAAGGTTGGTTTTATAAAGGCTATGAAAACGGGACGATTCAAGGTGGGGACACGTTTAATAGCAAAACTCCATAGTATATTTCCTCATTAATTCCTATGCTATAATGGGATAAATAAAAGAGGATTTAGACAAAAGGAGTCACGCTTATCATGAAAATTCCATTCACTAAAATGCATGGCTGCGGAAATGATTATATTTATATTAATTGTTTTGAGCATGCTATTGATGACCCTTATACGCTAAGCAAGCATCTATCTGACCGACATTTTGGTATTGGTGGAGATGGGATTGTATTAATATGTCCATCCGATATTGCAGATGCTAAGATGCGCATGTTCAATATAGATGGCAGTGAAGGGAAAATGTGTGGGAATGCTATTCGCTGTGTCGCCAAATACGTGTACGATAGTAATATTGCAACAAAAGAAGTGTTAAGCATCGATACACTTAGTGGTATAAAAACAATTGAACTCTTTATCGAAAATGGACAAATGACTTCCGCCAAAGTAAATATGGGCAAAGCCATTTTAGAACCAGCACTTATACCGGTACAGTCAAAAGGATCAAACCCTTTAATTAACTTCCCATTCCAGGTGGAGGATAAAACTTACCACATTACAACCATATCAATGGGTAACCCTCATTGTGTTACCTTCGTAGTAGACCCAATGCAAGTGGACTTACCCATGATTGGACCAAAATTTGAACACCATGCTTTTTTCCCGGAAAGTGTCAATATAGAGTTTGTCTCGGTAGAAAATCGCAACACGCTTCATATGCGCGTATGGGAACGCGGCAGTGGAGAAACACTTGCCTGTGGAACTGGGGCTTGCGCGGCAGTGGTAGCAGCAGTCCTAAATGGTCACTGCGACAAAGATTCCGATATAACCGTCAAACTATTAGGTGGAGATCTTGTCATCCGCTACACCGATGAAGGAGTATATATGACAGGGCCTGCAGTGACCGTCTTTGATGGAGAAATTTTAGTGTAATAATAGGTAGAGAGCCTTTCTAGTGAAAACTAGAGAGGTTTTTTTATTTGTATTATTTGTAGGATGAATCGAGTGGTTAAGGGTTATGTTGGTGAGTTTATGGGCTATTATTGAGCAGTTATGGCCTAAACTGAGTACTTTATGGGCTTTCATTGGTATAAGCGGCGAGTTTGGACGTGTTAAGGGCTATAAACAATTACAGCCCTTTATAAGTTTTGGTATAAAATTCAAATCTATTTAATAGACTATAATCTACTAATGTTAATATATGTAATATTATTCGGATTTGTAATGACATTGGTAAGTTACCGTAATACTCTCGTAATAAAGTACTGGTAAGATATTCTTAGACTAAATAGCAAGGAGAAGAGTATTTGAGAAGAATTCTTGGGACACTCATCATCACAATTGCAATATTGGTTAGCGGGTCAAGCACAAGCCTAGCCGCATCTTCAACTTACACTGTTCAAAAAGGAGATACTTTGTATAAAATTGCGAAAAAACACAAAGTGTCCGTATCAACTTTAATATCTTCGAATAATTTAAAATCAGATACGATTAAGACCGATCAAAAGTTAAATATTTCATCAAAAGTGGCAACTGCTACAAAGAAAAAGAAAATCCCGTCTAGATCTAACGATGATAAAGTAGTGAAAGAAATTATTGTTTCTGCAAGTGCATATACAGCAAACTGCAACGGATGCTCTGGTATCACTAGCACAGGCATTAACCTTAAACGTAATCCAGATGTAAAAGTCATCGCAGTAGATCCAAAAGTAATTCCACTTGGTACAAAAGTTCATGTGGAAGGTTATGGATATGCAGTAGCTGGAGATATAGGAAATGCCATTAAAGGTAATAAAATCGATGTATTTTTCGCAGCGAAAAGCGAGGCCTATAAATGGGGTCGTAAAAGTGTGACAATTAAAATCTTAGAATAAAATATAACCAACTTTCTTAACTGGAAAGTTGGTTTTTTAATGTAAAATTTATCATTTGGTTGCAAATGTCTTCGTAGTAAGATTGCTCATGCGGTACAAAACTCGTTTTTCCAACCTGTTGATGAATCAGAATTTTAGCACCATCTTCTTTTAATTTGTAACCGGAAATTCCTACTTCCATTATTTCACCTTTCCATAGTTTCACAAACTCGGAAAGCTCCACTCGAACTATTCCCCAAACTTCCTCTACTTCCAACGTAAATTGCTCCCATTCCGCTGAACAGTTATATAAAAATACATGGGCTAATTCATTATCTAATAATTCACCCGTTGTTACGGAATATTTCATAATACCAAGTGAATATAATTCCTCAAAGAGCACGTCAATCCCAAGCTCCTCTTTTACCTCTCTTATCCCATCAAAAACGGTTTCACTCGCCAATAAATGCCCAGCCGCAGTAATATCCAATAGCCCAGGATAATCCTTTTTCATTTCACTTCGTAACTGCAAGTAAACATACTCTTTCCCATCACGTTCACCTATAAACCAGCATTGGAAAGTCTCATGCCACAAACCATTTTTATGGATTTTCTCCCGGGTCTCCACACCTATTTGGTTATGATGCACGTCAAATATTTTAAGTAGCTCTTGCTCCATATAGATTCCCTCCGTTAACTTGTTCTCATCTAAAACCTTCCTTTACGTACTTTGTTCATTCTACCATAGGAAAACAAGGTTTACTTATGACAAATACCTTGACAGTTGTTAACATTTCGCATAGAATAACAGATTGTGAAAACTAACGTGGTTCGAGAACCTCCCACGGAAAAAAACTAAGGAGAAATGAATAATGAAAACAAAAACTATAGCAGTAACTGGTGTTATTGCCGCTCTTTATGTCGCGGTATCTCTACTAGTGGCTCCTTTTGCATTTGGTGCAGTACAGTTTCGTATTGCGGAGATGTTTAATCACTTAATCGTATTTAATAAAAAATACTTTTTAGGAATTGTATTAGGAGTATTTATCACAAATTTATTCTCCCCAATGATGGCTTATGACCTAACGTTTGGAGTAGCACATTCGATCATTACGTTATCACTATCGATTTTAGCGACGAAGTATGTAAAAGGAAATATTGCTCGTTTAGCTATTAATACCATTTTATTTACATTTACGATGTTTATTATCGCATTCGAATTAATGCTTTGGTTTGATATACCATTTTTATATACGTGGCTAACCGTTGCCATTGGTGAATTCGGTGTCCTAGCAGTTGGTACTCCGCTTATGCTTGCTTTAAACAAGCGTCTGAATTTCAAAACACTCATCTAAATAATTTCACCCGATTCTAGGAAATCTAGAACCGGGTGTTTTGTTATTCCTTTATTAATCCTTTTTCTACTAAAAAGTCACGAGCTACATCTTCCGGTTTATCACCATCAATATCTACTCTCGCATTCATCTTCAGCATATCCTCTTCCGATATTTTTCCTGCCAATTCATTTAGCGTATCTTCTAGCTCTGGAAATCTTTCCAGTGCATCCATACGAACAACTGGAGCGGCATCATACTTAGGGAAGAATCCTAAATCATCGGTTGTCGTTTGCAAATCAAAACGCTCAATTCGGCCATCCGTCGTAAATGCAGGGATGACATCCACATCTCCATTTTTCAATGCTTCGTACATAACATTTGGGTCTAGACTTTGCGTTTCCGTAAATACAAATGGATACGTATTTATTAGATCATCAAAGCCATCTCCTTTTCTTTCATAAAATGCATGAGGTGCACCAAAAACCATACCGCCTGTTTTAGAAGCCTCTACTAAATCAGAGTAAGTTTCCGCATTGTACTCATTATCCTTTGTATAAGCTAATGTATACGTATTTTCAAACCCTAGTGGACTTAACCATGTAGCTTCAAACTGCTCCTCATAGCCTTTTCTTACTCTTTCCATCACACTATCTGAGCTTTCTCCCACTTCAGATTCCTCTTTCAAAACATCCTTTAAACCCGTTCCAGTGTATTCCACATACAGGTCAATATCGCCTTTTTCCAATGCTGGAGTCATTATCGCTACTTCTCCAAGACCTTCTTTATATTCCACTTTGATATCTGTATTTCCCTCAATATATTGCCCTAAAATTTGAGGCAGAATAAATTGTTCCGTCCACGGTTTCCCACTAATTACTAATGATTCCTCTGAATCCGAGCAAGCACTTAAAAGCATTATTGCTGCAAGTCCCACTATCCCCATTAACTTTTTCATCCCATTAACCTCCCATTTTCATTCCTTTTGGTGTAGCTCTTTTCTCAATCCATTTTAATAATAAATCAAACAGAATTGCTAATAATGCTACAGGTAATGCACCTGCTAAAACAAGCGAGTTATTGTATGATTGCAATCCTCGATATATTACATCCCCTAACCCACCTGCTCCAACAAATGTCGCCAGTGTTGCTATCCCTACAGTCAGAACTGTAGCCGTTCGAATACCTGCCATTATAAATGGCAAAGCAAGCGGAAATTCAATCTGCCAAAGCAGCTGACTTTTCGTCATGCCCATCCCTCTTCCCGCCTCTATCATAGATTCATCAATATTTGAAATACCAGTATATGTATTACGTAAAATAGGTAAAAGTGCATAAATGATTAAGGCAATTAAAGCTGTATTCGCACCTATTCCAATGAGTGGAACAAGAAATCCGAATAATGCTAAGCTAGGTATTGTCTGAAAGATAGCGGTGATTCCTATAACTGGCTCTGCTAGTTTACGATACCTTGCCACTAATATTCCTAGAGGTAAGGCAATGGCAATTCCGATCGCTAAAGCAATAAAGGATAAGTAAATATGCTGAATAAATGCCTCTTGTATTAAATCTGAACGACTTTGAATCGTCTCTATAAAGTTGCTCACTTATCGCACCTCTTCCTTTGCAAGTATTGCTCGAAGAAGTATAGATTGATTCACAAAGCCTAGCTCCCTATCGTTTCGCTTTACTTGTATCCCCTTCGTACTGTCGTTTTCCAATAAAGCGATAGCTTCCTCCACTAACATAGAAGCATCAACCTCTATATAATGTGTTGCCGTTTCACTTTCAAAAAATGACACAAAGTCTTGTAATTCTCTTTTGCCAACCGATTTTTTCCTATTGATTCGTTCGACACCAATATAGTTTTTCACAAAGTCATTCATAGGATTTTCTATTAACTCTGTTGGAGTTGCTACTTGCTCAATCTTTCCATTTTTCATGACGATGATCATATCCGCAATTTTTAGTGCTTCATCTATATCATGCGTAACAAAAATGATTGTTTTCTTGATCTTCTCCTGTAAATACTTCATCTCATTTTGCAATTGTTCACGGCTTATCGGATCAAGTGCACTAAATGGTTCATCCATTAATATAATATCCGGATTCGCAGCAAGCGCACGCACTACACCTATTCGTTGCTGCTGCCCACCACTTAGCTCAAGCGGATATTTATGCAGATACTGTTCAGGTTCAAGTCCAACCATATTCATTAATTCGTGAATTCGAGCAGTCGTCTTATCCTTTGCCCACCCCTTCAAATTTGGTACGAGTCCTGCATTTTTTTCGATCGTCATATGCGGAAACAATCCAATTCGTTGAATAACATATCCAATCGTTTTCCTTAGTTCCACAGGATCTATAGTGGAGATCGCTTTCCCCTCCACGTAAACCTCACCAGACGTAGGAGTTTCTAAGCGATTGATAAGTTTTAGAAGTGTAGTTTTACCGCATCCACTCGGTCCAATGATGACGACTAATTGCTCTTTTGGAATTGTTAATGAGACATTCTGCAAAGCTTTCGTTCCATCTGGAAACACTTTGATAATATTTTCAAAACGAATCAACTCCCTTACCTCCTTTCTTCTACTATATTTACTCTTCATCATGTTTACCCTAAAAAGTTCGAGATAAAGCCTTCATTTTATCCATTTCGTGAAAAAATTTGGTGCGGTCTCTCGTATATAGCACTTTCTCTCTCGTATAGCAGTGGCTCTCTCGTATAGGACTTATTCGTTCTCGTATAGAACACACTCTCTCTCGTATAATGGCTGATCGCTCTCCATACTGTTTGTTACTTGCGGTTACCAACTGTTTACTGGCGTTCGCCGGATCTTTACTTGCTCTGTTAGCCGGGTTACTTGCTCATTTACTGTATTTACCGGCGCTCGTAGATCATTTACTTGCTAAACGGCTAATTTCCCCATATATATGTACTTGATTCAGTCATACAAAAAACCGTCTCCCTTTCAGGAAACGATTTTCTTTAAAATTATTCTTTTACAAACTCAATTGTGCTGCGGACTGTATCGATTGATCGCACGAGACCTTCGATTTGGTCGCGTTTTGGCTCTAAGAAAGGAGGCAATGACAATTTTTCTCCTAGTGTTTCATATGGTTCGTCTCCCATGAATCCTGGACCATCTGTTGCAAATTCAAATAGGATGCCGTTTGCAACTCTCGAATACAATGATTGGAAAAAGAAACGATCAACAAATCCTGATGTTTGGAAGCCAAAGCCTTCTATACGCTCTGTCCATTCATCTAGCACAGCTCGATCTTCTACTCGGAATGCTGCATGGTGAACTGTTCCAAAACCTTGACGACCTGGAGGAAGAATGATGTTTTTCTCCACAATAACCTGTGCACCATTTCCACCCTCACCTACTTCAAATAAGTGGAATGATCCTTCTTGTCCAATCTCTTTAAATAGCAAAACTTTTTCGAGCACTTCTTTCATATAGTCAAATTCAGCAATACGAATAGTAATCGGACCTAGACCAGTAATAGCATAATCTAGTGGAACGGGACCTTTTTGCCACGGTGTACCTGCTGCTACTCCAATATTTTTTTCGTCTGATACTAGTTGATATTGTTGGTCGTCAAAATCAACAAAAGACAGTACTTTTATTCCAAATTGCTCTTGGATCCCAAAATGCTTCACATCTAAGCGATCGAAACGTTTTACCCAATAATCTAAAGCAGCATCTGTTGGTACACGAAAGGCCGTACGATATATTTCATTTGTACCATGTGTCCCCTTTTGAATGTTTGGAAAATCGAAGAACGTCATATCCGTCCCTGCTCCACCAACATCATCTGCAAAAAACAAATGATAAGTTTTAATATCATCTTGATTGACCGTTTTCTTAACAAGTCGCATACCTAATACATAAGTGAAAAATTTGTAGTTTTCTTCCGCACTGCTTGTAATGGCAGTAACATGGTGCATACCTTTTAAATGATTCATATATATTCCTCCAATATTTTATCTTTAATTTAAACATCTCTAATTCAAAGTAATTTTAACATTGTTAATTAAACATGTCAACAATTCTATTCTTCCACCAAACCATAAAAGAAAACACCAATTAGTTTATTTTCGCCAATAAAAAAACTGTCCTATTGTTAAGACAGTTTCTACTTATTCATCAAACTTCTATATGTGTTCCAATGTTTTGTTCTTTGGCTTTTACGTAAGCACCTTTAGCTACAGCCAAATCAAAATAGGCTGCTCCAACAGATTTGAATATGGTAATTTCAGCTTCATTTTCTCGACCAATTATGTCCTTTACAACAAGCTGTCCTAATTCCCCGTGGGCATCATTAAATGACCACTCCCCAATTTTCTCTGCATGCATCAGTTCACCTGCTTCATCCTTCACTCCAGCTAAATCATCTACAACTATTTTAGAAGCCCGTTTAATAGTTGTTACATCCATCTCCAACATATGGGGTAAATAAGAACCTACACCATTGATATGTGTGCCAGGTTGTAAATCCACTCCATTAAATACGGGTTCATTAGAGCGAGTTGCACAACAAATGATATGTGCTTGACGTACTGCTACCGATACATCTTCTACTATTTCAAATGGAACTTTTACTCCAAAATCTCTTAACTTTTCTCCAAATCTACGTGCTTTTTCAGCAGTCCGATTAAATAAAATAATACGTTTGATATTTCGGACAGCAAGGACACCTAAAGCTTGTTCAAAAGCCATCGCCCCAGTACCGATAATCGTCAATACATTTGCATTTTTTCTTGCTAAATAATTTGTCGCAATAGCGCTCAGTGCACCTGTACGTAATCGAGTTAAATAAGAAGCGTTCAACATTGCCACATGCTCTCCATTTTGTGCATCCGATAATAATACAACCCCTTGGGTCGTCGGTTTCCCATTAGATGGATTGTTTGGATAGATGGTTACTACTTTAACTGCAGTTACTTCCTCTACTAAATCCGCACTCGGCATGTAAAGTGCCGATGCTTCATGTTGTGGAAATTCGATAACTGTTCGATGTGGATTTGCAATTTTGTCTGCTACTTTGGCCTTCAACACATCTTCTATATCCTTTATCGCTTCTTTCATATTATATGTATGCATAATTTGTTGTTCATTTACTACTAACATTATGTATTCCTCCAATGATGAAAAACTCGTCTTTCCATCAAAAGCAAAGACGAGTTTTGTTATTTAAACTCCGCTTAATCCTTTATTAACCAAAACACTTTTTTTATCTTTTTCTACTGTTTCATTTTCTTCATCTAAATTTTCCTGACTACGATCTTTCACTGCCCATATAGCTACTAACGAAATAACTGCTGTGAAAATAATATAAATTGCAACTGGTACATAAGAACCGTTAAACTGTAGCATTAGGCTTGCTGCAACTAATGGTGCAGTACCTCCAGCTAAAGCTGCTCCAATTTGGTAACCTAGTGTGACTCCTGTATAACGAACCTTCGCATTAAAAATTTCAGAGAACATAGTACCAAGTACCGCTGTAATAGGAGCCCAAATAATTCCTAATCCAATTACTGTTGCCACAACCAGCAGAACAACTGATTGTTGTTGAAGCATCCAGAAGTACGGGAATGCGAATAGAATCATCCCTATCGTTCCGGTAACATATACTTTTTTCCGTCCAATTTTATCCGATAAGCTTCCCATGATAGGAATAAGAATGGTCGTAATAATTGTAGCTACCATAACCGTATTCAGCGTTGTAGTCCGTGAAAAACCTAACTCCGTTGTTGCATATGAAACCACAAATGTTCCAAAAATATAAAATGGTGCTGTCTCTACAACCTTTGCACCAATTGCTATTAATACCTCACGCCAGTGATACTTTAACGTATCTAAAATTGGTAATTTAGGAATATCTCCAGATTCCTGCACTTTCTTAAATGAAGGAGTTTCATCAATACCTTTACGAATCCACAATCCGAAAATTACTAGTAAAGCACTTAATAAAAATGGTACGCGCCAGCCCCATGTCATGAATGATTCTTCCGGAAGTAAGGTCATGATCGACAACGCAACTGTTCCCATTACCATTCCGATAGTCACACCCATTTGAGGTATAGATCCATATAATCCTCTTTTTTCTTTTGGTGCATACTCAACTGCCAATAACAATGCCCCTCCCCATTCTCCACCAATACCAATCCCTTGGACTAAGCGTAAAGTGATTAACAGAATTGGTGCCCAAATACCGATTGCCTGATAAGTCGGGAGTAACCCCATCCCAAATGTAGCAACACCCATCAGCGTTAACGTAACAACTAGTGTTTTTTTGCGTCCAATTCTATCTCCAATATGACTGAAGATAATCCCTCCAAATGGACGGATAAAGAACGATAAAGCAAAGGATGCATACGCTAGTATAAGCCCTACCGATGGGTCTTCTGTAACGAAAAATACTTGATTAAATACTAGTGCTGCCACTGTACCATATAAGAAATAATCAAACCATTCTATTGAGCTTCCTACCAAACTAGCTATCCATATTTTTCTCATACTCTTTGGATCCATCTTACATCTCCCCTTATTAAAATTGAAGTGACACTTTAATTTTTCCGTCTTTATTCTAAATAGTTTCGAATTTTCTGTCAACTGAGTTTTACTAAATTTATAGAAAGAATTAAATAGAGTAAGGTATGATAGATATACTTAACAGTTAAGGAGAATAATATATGTCTTCTCATTCAATAGGAAAGATTTTAAAAGAATTTCGAAAAGAACGTAAACTAACGTTAAAAGAGCTAGCAGAACAGACAAATGTCTCCATTAGCTTCCTTTCTCAGGTAGAACGCGGAAAGTCTAGCGTTACACTAGAATCCCTTAAAAAAATTGCCGATGCATTAAAAGTGAATCCAACAGTATTTTTCCCTGAAAACACGAATGCAGAGGAATTAGAAGAAATAAGACAGCAATTCTATTACAAGGACTTATCCTGCGGTATAAAAGAAGCATCCTATGCGCCTATACTAGTAACACTACAGCCAGGTGAAAATGAAGGAAATGCCTTTTCACACGGCGGTCATGAATTTTTATTTGTCATAGAAGGGACTTTGACCGTTGTTGTAGATGAGGAAAAACAGGAATTACAGGAGCAACAATCTATCATGTTCGATGCAAGCAAATCTCATTACTGGTATAACTATTCAGAAAAACCAATTCGTTTTCTTGTCGTTTCCTCTAAATAATAGGCAAAGAAAAGAGCCCATTTGGGCACTTTTCTTTGTCTGTTATTAACTTTTATAACTAGAAAATTCTTTTATAAAAAATCCCCTATAAATCTATAAATCCTTTATATTCATCGAGATGCGTCCATTTTCCTAAACAACCATGCGTAACACCTTCATAACGTTTTTACTCATCTTTTATCAGATTATATAACTCATCACTAGTCTATAAAAAGTAATCTTTTACCTGAGGATGTAGTATTCTTCAATAAAAATAATTTATAAAGTATAATAGGTGAGTATTTAATTAAAATAATTTTGAGGGGTTAAGATATGGCTTCAGATAAAATGAATGCACAAAAATTGGCTTATGAATACATTCGAGAACGTATGCTGGATGGAACTTATAAAGGCGGAATGAAGCTCGTAGAAGAACGTCTTGCTGGTGAGATTGGTGTTAGTCGTACACCAATTCGTGAAGCAATTAAAAGATTAGAGCAAGAAGGTTTGATTAAAAATAAGCAAATCTATAATCCCACTGCACAGGATTTGATATACATATATGAGTTACGCATAGTACTAGAAAGTTTTGCAGCAAAAAGAGCAGCGGAAAATATGACAACAGAAACGGTAATAGAACTTGAGAATACCATAAAGAAATCTCGTAGTTTGCTTATGGAAGGACATTCAAAAAATATATACAATGAAACCCAACGCTTTCATGAATTAATCATAAATGAATGCCAAAATCCCATAATGATTGAAAAATTAGAAAAAGCTCAGACAATTTTCTATTTGTTTAGCCTAAGGCTTGATATATATAATCGCCCACATTTAATAGATGAGCATGAGGAAATATACAAAGCCATTAAGAATAAGAATGAACTACTTGCCGGCGAACTAATGGCCAAACATTTATATAAAGACATGAATTTCACTCTAGAGATTATTGGTAGAAAAGGACATTATTAAATATTTAAGCAATTTATACTTTGATGAAATTGCAATTTACTATCAAAAAAGCACTAATCCAATCAGCGATTGATTTAGTGCTTTTTTGTTTTATTATTTTTTCATTAAAGTTCAACTCACCACGAATAGTATAAGAGATAACCTATTCGCATTAAAGAATACCCATTAAACTCCATACCTCCGCCCTTTATGATCCAAAGCAATAGTCCCCCTTTAAGAAAAACCGGGCAATAAAACGCCCGGTCCTCTAGGATCTAAACCTGTTTCTACTGTTTTCGAAGGGCTTTGTACAGATTTATTGCTATATAATTACCGTTTGATTTTTTAAAAGATGCTGGTCGTGACTGAAGTCACGACCAGCATCTTTTTTTCTCGGTAATCTTATGGCTATTAACTGTCCGTCGCCCTTCTACAACTTTTAGAAACGGGTTAGTTCATTTTTGGGGTAACTAGAGAAAAGCTAAATTCCTATACAGAGAAGTAGCTCACGAAGATGCAATTTCGTTCGCTATTTCGCTTCTTTATTTAGTGAACACTAACTATTTCTCTTTATTTCCTCTGGTATAAAAGGATATCTACTTTCTACATCCTTCTTTCCAGAATAGTATCCCTAATGCTTCAGACGGTTTTTCACTATATTAAATCTGGCTACTATTATAATCTAAGCGAGAGTCTATGCAATATCCCCTAGTTTAGTACTACTCATTTAATTGATTGGAGTGAAAGTGGCGACTCCTGTGGGAACAGCACGAGCTGAAAGCCCCGCAGGAACGTTTGAAAGGGACAAAGGCTAAGAGCGCCACATCGTGTGGCAACACCTTCGTGACCAACATCCTGTTGGCCCGAGGAGATTGAAGCCATGCCCACGGAAAGCGTCCACTGAAATGCAAATCAGTAGCAGCAATCATTCTTAAAAGCCCTGCAAAACTGGTGTTCATGCTGTATTTTTATATACTTTCTTATCTTTTAAGAAAGTTTTCAAGTAAACTTCAAAACCTCTTTTAAACTTTACTATAAATATCCAATTTATTTTATAGATTTTATACTAGTTAACAATTATTTATCCTCATATACAAATTATTAAATGTGTACAAACAACAAACGTTTATAGTAAAATGAATGATGTCATTTTGTATACAAAAAGAATTGTTTTGTATACAAAAAGAAGCATCTTTTTAAAATAGTTCTTATTTATTGCATAAGAAAGGAGAATAAGTATGACGCAGTACAATTTAGAAGAATTGAGGATGCTCAATCAAATGCTACTTGCCCTTTTTATCGTAGCTGATTTTGCCCTTTTACTCTTTTTTTATAATAGTCCATTCCCTTGGTTTGCCCTATTAGGTTCTGAAATTGGTTTAGCCATTATTGTGCTTTGTTGGTCAGGAAGAAAATACACTATTTTCATAGTTTCATTACTTGTTTTTTCGGCTCTTCATACAATTGTTTATAATTGGAGCTCTATTGTGCATTAAAGGAAGAAAATTTCTTACACATTTTTTATTTATCTAGTTAAATGGGAGGTTTTAATATGTCAGAACAAGAAAAGAAAAATTCCGTTTTAGACAAACTTTCGTCTAGACGTACGTTTATCAAAAATTCTGGTTTGACAGTAGGTGGAGTTGTTTTAGGTGGAGCTTTAGGAAGTCTTCTAATAAAAGATGAAAAATCAACAACAACTACTACGGAAACTCAGAAACACGCAACAACGCCTGCTGCTAATCCAAATGTAGCTCTAATGTTCTTCACACCAAACCAATATCAAGTTACTCAAGCAGCAGTAGAACGTATTTTCCCTGAAGATGCAAATGGCCCTGGTGCCAAAGAACTTAATGCTGCTGTTTATATTGATCACCAATTGGCTGGTCCATGGGGTTCTAACGTAAAAGATTACCGTTTAGGGGCGTTTTATAAAGCAGAAGAAAACCAAGGTCCACAAATTAAAATTCTTCGTAAAGATTTGTTCTTAGCTGGTTTAGATAGTTTAGACAAGTATAGTAATAAACAATTTGAAGTTAACTTTAAAGAGTTAGAAGCAGCTCAACAAGATGAAGTTCTACTTGCTTTTAGTGAAGGTAAAGTTGAATTATACGGGAAAGTTTCTTCTGCTCAATTTTTCAGTTTACTACGCACATTAACTATTGAGGGTGTATATGCGGACCCAATGTATGGTGGTAATAATGAAATGGTTGGCTGGAGTATGCGTAAGTACCCAGGATCTCGTATGCAATATGTGACTGAAATACAAGATGAGAAATTTATCGAACTTGAACCACAAAGTTTAAATTCTCATATGGGACACTAATAATAGAGAGGGCGGACATATAAATGGTTGCAAAATTACCTAAAGTACCTGTAGTAGTAGTAGGGATGGGTTGGGCTGGTGGAATCGTCTCAGCTGAACTAACAAAAGCTGGAATAAGTGTTGTTGGATTAGAACGCGGAAAAGACCGTACAACAGCTGACTATACAATGGGACATGATGAACTTCGTTACCAACATCGTCAAGAATTAATGCAAGATCTATCAAAGGAAACTGTTACTTATAGAAATACAGTTTCAGGTAAAGCTTTACCGATGCGCCACTACGGTACATTCATAGTAGGAGACGGAGTTGGTGGTGCAGGTAGTCACTGGAATGGACAAACATATCGATTCTTGCCTTATGACTTTGAAATTCGTTCGAAAACAATTGAGCGTTACGGAATCGAAAAAATTCCTGCTTGGATGGAAGGTCTTAACGACTGGGGTATCACTTATGATGAAATGGAACCATACTATGATACCTTTGAAAAAATGGCTGGTATTTCAGGTGAAACAGTCGAACTATGGGGGAAACGTACTAATCCATATCCAACGCCTCCTTTAGTGAAAACTCCATTAATGAAAGAATTCGAAAAAGCAGCAACAAGCTTCGGATACAAACCTTTCGTTATTCCTGCTGCTAACCTTTCTGAAGCATATACAAATCCAGATGGCATCTCTCGTGGAGCATGTCAATACTGTGCATATTGTGAAAACTTCGGATGTGAATATGGAGCTAAAGGTGACCCTGCTGTAACGGTAATTCCGGTTGCAAAACAAACAGGTAAGCTAGATCTTCGTACTCATTCTAATGTTTTAGAATTAACTAAAAGTGGTGGGAAAGTAAACGGAGTTATTTATGTAGATATGCTAACTGGAGAGAAGTTTGAACAACCTGCAGATGTAGTTGTAGTTGCAAGTTATGTATTCAACAATTCTCGTTTACTTCTAAACTCTGGTATTGGTACACCTTATGATCCAAATACAGGTAAGGGGACAATTGGTAAAAACTATTGTTATCAAGTAACTTCTGGAAGTTCTCAGCTATTCTTCGAGGATAGAGAGTTTAATCTATATGGTGGTGCTGGTGCATTAGGAATGGAAATTGCTGAATATATGGGCGATAACTTTGATCATACTGACCTAGACTTCATACATGGCGCTGGTATTCGTTCAACACAATACGGGGACCGCCCAATTGCAGTAAACCGTGTACCTGCTGGAACACCAACATGGGGAGCTGAGTTCAAAGAGAAATCGATTAAATATGCAAATTCAAACTTCCCAGTTAAGACGCAAGGTGCTTCTTTACCACATAAAGAAAATTATCTAGATCTTGATCCAGAATTTAAAGACGAATTTGGATATCCATTATTACGCATGACATATGAATATACAGATAATGACCGTGCGATGGGTAAATACATGTCGGCTATCACGCGTAAATTTGCAGAAGAAATTGGTGCAGATATTATTGATACAAATGAAGAGCAAGGTCCATTTAACGTAAACAAAGATTCAAACACTCATAATACAGGTGGAGTAATTATGGGAACAGACCCTGAGAAATCAGCGCTAAACACTTACCTACAAATGTGGGAAGCTGAAAACGTATTTGTTTTAGGTTCATCTGCATTCCCACATAATAGTAGCTTTAACCCAACTGGTACTCTAGGTGCACTTTCTTATCGTGCAGCAGAAGGTATTCAAAAATATTTAAAAGAAGGCGGATTACTAGTTAAAGCATAAATGCCGACTAGTTATTCTATAAGAGAGCTCTTGACTCGCATTTAATTTGCCGTCAGGAGTTTTTTTATCTTGGAATACAACCTTGGTTTATTATGAACAATAACAAGAAGAATGCCAGTATATTCATTAACTATTCAACTCCCAGTTTTCTGTAAGTGGTTTGTATTTCTCAATTTAAGGGAAAAGCATTTAAAAGAGAATTAGTAGGGGGAAGAAAAATGGCTAAAAAGAAAAAAAAGTCATGGAGTATGCGGAAGAGGATCGTGATGGGTTCTATAGGTATATTTGGACTTATTTATATTGCAGCTATACTGTGGCATACATATAAACCTTTACCAGAAGGGGTTTCCTTTAAAGGAGAGTTACATAATACAGATACGGTTGAGATGATTACTGATTTAACCTACGCACAGGACCAAGAAGGAACTGGCATGGTACACGAAAATAATATATTTGATGAAGTTTATAAGATGATCGAGGAAGCCGAAGAATTTGTCGTAGTAGATTTCTTTCTAATTGATGGGTTTTACGATGAAAAGGAAGACTTCCCGAAGATTGCTGACACGTTGTCTACAACATTAGCTAATAAAAAATTAGACCATCCGGATATGCCTGTTATATTTATCACGGATCCAATTAACAAAGGCTATGGATCCTATGAAAGTAAATGGTTTAAGAAAATGAGAGAAGCTGGCGTAGAAATTGTTTATACCGATTTAGACCTTTTGCGCGATTCTGTCCCAGTCTATTCGGGTATTTACCGCACTTTTTTCCAGTGGTTTGACTTTGGAGGAGAGGGCTGGATATCAAATGCGATGGCAAGTGAGGCTCCTAAAATGACGATTGCCTCCTATATGACATTACTCAATGTAAAAGCAAATCATCGGAAGGGTATAGTAACGGAGAAAAAGGCAATGGTGACGTCTTCTAACCCTCATGATGCCAGTGGATTTCATGGAAATATCGCATTGAAAGTAACCGGTCCTATATTAAATGATATTTTAGAGTCAGAGGAAGCAGTTTCTTTGTTTTCCGGAGGACCTAAATTGCCCCGTGTGGATATAGAAGAATCCGACGGACAATATCAAGTTCAGTATTTAACAGAGAAGAAAATCCTAGATGCGTTACTTGCTGACTTAGCTGCCACAAAAGAAGGCGACAAAATTTGGCTAGGTATGTTTTTTGTAGCGAAGCGAGATATTGTCAATGCTCTCATAGATGCAGCAAATCGAGGTGTAGAAGTTAATATGGTTCTCGACCCAAACGAAAATTCCTTCGGCCGAGAAAAATCTGGACTTCCAAATCGTCCAGTCGCGCAAGAAATGATCGAAGACACAGAGGGTAAATTAAAAATACGATGGTACAATACCGTTATCGGTCAATACCATACCAAAGCAATTTGGATTCAATCTGATGAGCATACTATTATTTCAAGTGGTTCCTCTAATTACACGGAAAGAACATTAGACGATTATAATCTAGAAAATAACTTAAAGGTAATCGCACCAAATGACAGCGAATTAGTAATCGAAATGGAAACATACTTTGAACGACTTTGGAATAATGAAGATGCTATGTATACGTTAGAATTGGAAGAGTTCCAAGATAGCTTTACTTGGTGGCAACGATGGATTTATACATTGCAAAAGTTTGCGAAAGTGACTACTTATTAATTTTTCAGCTATTCATATTAGGTAAACATCCTATACATTTTTACATTAACCAAATAAAATACAACAAAAGAATCCATAAATACGACTCATATGGATTCTTTTTTCTGTTGTTCATGGTTACTCGCTACCTCCCCCACCTCCACTACAATCACCACCGCTATCGCTGTTAAAACTTGCGCTACTACCACTACTAAAACCTACGTTTCCACAATCCACATTTCCACCACCGTAGTAGCTCCATGCGTAACTGCTTCCGGATACGCTATTTGGTTTCGCTGTCCCATAATGAGATTTAGGCTTCATCTTAGTAATGTCAAATAAATACGGTAGCAACGCACCACCTATGATTGACGCTATAACGAAACCAGCTGTACTAAAATCAGTACCGATTAATATGAACGCTGCAAAGGCTGTCATGACTCCAAGGACCGCTAGGAATTTGATCACTTCGAAGTTGAAACCTAGCTTAAATAATAAGTATATTAGATGGGCAATTTTAAATAGGACTGTTAGGGCAATACCTGTAAAAATCACCATAAATATAATGCTCATAAAATCCCTCCTTAACGAAAAGTACTTGTATCATAAATACGTTCGAATATTCAAAAGGTTTCAAATTTTATACTTTTATTTGCAACTTGTATACTAGATCGCAAGTTCACTCATGATTTCACGAGCTTTTTTCAGGTCTCCACAATATGTTTTATATGCTGAGGTAATTCAATCATTTTCTCCTTCAAAAACTGTGGATATAAATTTATATGATTAATTTCGTCCAACGATTTCCAATAATACATATGTATTTTTTCATTTTCGTTAACCTCAAATTCACTGCCTCTTTTAAGGACTTCCTCATCTTTTAACTCTAGCAAATAAAAGAAACAAACTTCATGAAACTGTTCTTGAACTGTATCCTCTTTAAAGAAGTTTTCATTTACCCAAAGCATCCGGTTTACGTTCACTTCTATTCCTAGCTTTTCTTTTATTTCACGCTGTAAGGCATCTTCGCTTTTTTCGTTCATCTTGATCCGACCGCCAGGCACATAATAATGCGGTTGACCTTTATCTTGCATGATAAGCAATTTTCCATCCTGTACCAACAATCCAGCTACACGATAAAGTGAAACTTCAATCAGTGGGGGTTTTCTTCATCCCCACTGATTGTTAGTTGAACCATTCGGGCTTTTACGGGCAGTTATCTCCCACTTATGCTTTGTTGCTTGGGCAAGCCTTAAAGTGGGTGTCTTACTGCCCGTTAATGCGGGATAGTTAAATCTACCTTCAGTCGTTTTAAAAGATATATCCATTTGAACACCCCTATTCCGAAAAATTAATCGGTCATCCTTTGCAAACATCAACCCAGTCAACCGCTTTTGCAAAGGTAAAAAGTTCTTCACAAGTAAGCTCAATTGCACTATTACTACTCCCACAAGCTGGAAAAACCGTATCAAAACGTTTTAATGATTCGTCTAAATACACATTGATATGTGTTGGAATTCCAAATGGACAAACGCCTCCAACTGCATGTCCCACCTGTTCTAGTACTTCTTCAGGAGGCAGCATTTTTGCTTTCACTTCGAAAGTCTGCTTAAATTTCGCATTATCAATTTTTGTATCACCAGCAGCAACTATGAGTATACATCCATCCTCAACCTTGAAAGAAAGTGTTTTAGCTATCCTAGCGGGTTCGACATTCAGTGCGATTGCTGCTAATTCTACGGTAGCACTCGACGACTCATATTCCTGTATTTTATCGTCCATTCCAAATTCTTTAAAATACTCTCTTACTAATTCAATTGCCATTACTTAATCCTCATTGTTCTTTCGTTTTATTTTTCTGACTAATACATCTATTCTACTCGTTTTTAGTTGGGCTTGCCTAGGGTGGAACTAAGTAAAACAAAAAGACAAGTAATAGCTTTTACTCTATTACTTGTCTCTATATACATCCATTCCAATCGCTTACTCCTTTGGTACGCAGTTTGAGAGTTTAGATAACCATTAAAACACTTTTCTATATAATTCATCTTAGTTTTTGCCGATAGCAACTCTCCATTGATCGGAACCATTTTCAAGATACTCCCATGTGTATGTGTCTGCTCTTTCCATCATAAACTGATAGAGTAATGGCTTTGGATCATGGTCATTAGAGAGCTCTAAAAACTCTCCAGACTATAAAGCATCAAATGCTTCAAATATTCTTGAATGACGAATTCTCGGCTCAATATCTGGGGGTTTAGTTTTACTGCAAACTGTAAATAACTCATTTTGGCTTCCTCCAATATTTATGATTCCGTTCATATCATAATGCTTAACACCTTAAAGCGAAGTGAGAAAAAACACATTGCCACTATGATTTAAATCACTTGTTATTGTTCTCCAAAGATAAAAATTTTGATGGTACAATGAATAGAACAGTCTTAGGAAGAAAGGATGAGCTAAATGAATGTAGAATCGATACAAGCACTTCTACAACGTTTTTCCTTATTTAAAGATATTGACCAAGGCCGAAATAGAACGAGTATCTTCTTCAAATTATAATCTAAAATTTCTTTTATGAGACGAGCTTTAGACCTACTGCAGCACCTAGAACCATGCCAATAAAAACAAGTCTTTTCCAATCTTTTGATTCACCATATAAAACCATACCTAAAATTGCTCCACCAGATGCACCAATTCCTGTCCAAATAGCATAAGCTGTACCCATAGGAAGTGTTTTCATTGAATAAGCAAGAAGAAGAAAACTTGCTCCAAACCCGAGAATCAAAAGTACTAATGCTTGCCAATTACGATCTTTATGCAACTTATTTATCATTACAACACCAAACATTTCAAACAAACCTGCTAAGATTAATGAAAACCATGCCATTAGGATTCATCCCCTTCCTGAACTTTGTCTGTTGTAACTAACTTCAATCCAATTACTCCTGCTAATAAAAGTAAAATCAAGAGTACTTTTGCTATTTTAAATGGTTCTCCAAAGAATAGAAATTCTGAAAAGACAGTTCCTGCTGTACCTATACCAACGAAAATTGCATATACAGTTCCTACCGGAAGTTTTCGTCCAGCCATAATCATTAAAGAAAAACTAACGATAATAGCAATAAAAGTTCCAGCCCAAGTCCAAAAGTCATTTGCATGTTTTAAACCAATAACCCAAAAAATTTCAAAGAAAGCAGCAATAAATACTTTCATCCAGTCTTTATTCATCTAAAAGACACCTCCAATTTTATTCTTACCAGAAAAACAAAAAAAAACCTAAGAGATAACTGTTGAAAAACAGTTTCTCCCAGGCTTTTATCCTTCCGTGACACAGCATAGCTATGAGTTTTCTCTCGGACCAGACCAACATTGCATTTGCGGAACCCTAGAAAACATTTAAGATATGTAATTACCTTGTATTATACACATTTTTAATTCTTAGTCAATATTAGAATAATAAAAGCATATTAGTTGTACAATCAAGTTAGCATAATATGTATTTAATCAATAATTACCAAGCCTAATAATGATGCAAATTGAATTGCCTGATAAGAATTTACTTTGCAGCCTTTAAGATTTTCGGGAGATACAGTAAGTGATTCAAAACTAGAATTACTAATATCAATCCCTTTAAGTGATGTTTCTTCAAAGTTTGCACCGTTAATATTGCATAATCTAAATTCGACGTTCTTAAATATACAATCATAAAAATCAGAACTAACTAATGAAGTATCTTGAAATTTAACCTTTTCTAATTTTGAATTTCCAAATGCGGATAAATTCAGTAAAGAATTATCAAACTCAACATTGCCAAAGCGAGATTCTGTAAAATCTATACCTAATAATTTGCAATCCTTAAATACTGCCCTGTGTATGGAAGAACTACTCAAATTAGCATTTGAAAAATCGCAATTCTCAAATATAACATCAGTAATATCGATATTACTAAAATTAGTATTGTTAAACCTACAATTTTTTATGAACATTCTAGATAATCGAACTCTATGTAACAATTCATTGGCAAAAAGGGAATCATTAATTATGCACATTTCAAGTTCTGGTTCTTCTTGATAAAAAATATCTTGGAAATTCATTGAAGGTAAATCGTTTGGTATTTTTGGTGAATCAATTTTCATATAACTACCTCTCAAAAATATAATAGGTTCATTTGTTAACGGGATAAACTTCATATACCCTAAATGTTTACTTTAAGGGTATATTCATTATAAAAAAAGGCTATTTTTTTAAAGGAATTTGTGTGCAATATTACACTTTTCTATAATTAACGGCGGAACGACTCGCTCTTTTACATAGAACAAGTTTGTGAGATATATAACTTAAGGTAACCGTTTGAACAAGAGTTAGCCGTTTCATATAGTTAATGTTATAAGAAATGGACCTAATGCACCTGCACACATATGAAAATATAAAGTAAACTTATTTTCCTCCTCCAATTTCTCTCCTCCATCAGCTAAGCTTAGACTACTTTTTTATGACTTTAATAATCATAGTAGTCGGGAATCTCTTTGCTTTGTATAAAGAATAATATCGATCAGATATTTCTTCCTTAGCCGACTCATAATTTACTGATACATCACTTTCTATTACAGAGTCAATCGTAAATCCTGCTTTTATCAATTCATTTATATATGTACTAAGCTTTCTATTAGGAATTACCATAGGAGCATCTTCTCCTTTAAAATTCGGATATGTTGTAAATCCTTCCTCCTGGTATGATCCATTAAGACTTAGTTGGCCATTGTTACTGATAATATGAGTATATAACGGATGATCCCAACTAAATACAAAGCTTCCTCCCTGCTTCAAATAGGAATGAATCAATCGGAAGGTAGAAGTCAAATCAGTAGTCCATCCAATAGCATAAATAGAATAAACACAGTCAAAATAAAATTTTGGCAATCCAATATCAACTTCCATCGGGGAACAGAATAAATGAGTGTCTAAATCTTTTAGCGTTTCCTCGGCAGCCTTAATCTGATTCTCAGAAAAGTCGACTCCCCATAGTTCGCCAGCCCCCCTGTCAGCCATATACATTAATGAATGTCCACTGCCGCAACCAATCTCTAGCACCTTTTTGTTTGCCATTTCTTCCAATAATCCTAATTCATCTTCCGTTTGGGCAAAGGGACCATAACTAGGTAAAGCATCTACACCATAAAAATGGTGAGCAACCTTATCCCAACTCCTCTTATTCTGTTTTAGGTTTTCAGTTGTCATTTTTTCTGCTCCATTTCCTAGTAATGTACTGAAAATTTAAAGTGGACAATAACGCTTTATAATTTCGAACAAGCGTTGAGAATTTTCAGTTGATACATTTTCAGCTAATCTTGCTCCTGCCATAATTGGTGCCCATTCAACAACTTCTTCTATCGGCAAACCAAGTTTCCTACAGTAAAGCTGTAAATACATCTCCGCTAATTCCATAGAAAACTGTGAATATAATAGATAAGTACGATATATGTCAGCACGAATGTCTCCTGCACTCGCATCAACCCAATCAATTATTGTCATTTTCTTATTAGACACAATCAGATTAAAAGGATGGAAATCTCCATGACAAAGGCTTGTTTCATTTTCATATGACAGCAACTCAAGTCTATTAATTAATATATACTTTTGTTTCTGATCTAGAATAGGTGCCGATTCAATCTGTCTTCTTAATTTTCGGGACATAGGTTCAAGTGAATTCGGAACAACCATATGGATTTGCTGTTGCACATTACAGAATATTTCCATGTAATATTCGGCTTTTTCCATATTCTCTAATAGCATGCTTCCTAATGTTTTTCCCTTAATATATTCCATAAGTATAGCTTGTTTCCCATCAACCTCGATGACATCTATAATTTGAGGGACAGGAAGACCACACGAGTAGGCAAACTCTTGCTTATTCGCCTCGTAAGTAGCTTCTGTTTTAGGTAGAGATTCATTAAATACTTTGTAAGCCAGGTTTTGTTCCTGATATATTTTTGCGGTATTTCCTTCCGCTATTAGAGTACCAAAGTCCATTCTATATCTCTCTCCTCTATATAAAAAGTAAAATAGTATGTCATCCTCCACTACGTTGGATAAAGCTTTAGATATAACGAGGGGGTGATACTTTTTTAGTGAAGAATATTCCGTCTAGTTGCTCTGCAGGAGTAATTACTTGTTGTATCGTTCCTGATTCCATAATCACTGTTTTATTAAAAATCCAGTTATTAGATTCAATTGGTCGTGCGGAAGAAAAATCAAGAAATGATACTTGAGAAAGATTATGATTTAAGTAATCTTCCAAACTTCTCTTAGGAGGTTTTCGTAATCTATATACACTTCTATTATTTAAGGCTGCACTTCCTTCATACATAAATAGACCGAGGTAATAGGATTGATTGATCAAATCAGGACTCATTAATGAACCCATTGGCTTGTAGCTATAGAATGATGATTGAATATTTTTGTAGATGTGTGTGTTATGTGCCCAAACGATGATTTTTTCATTTGGATATAATGTATTGCAAATCCACTCTAAGTTTTCCGCCATTATTTGATCACGAAACTTAAAGTACTCTCCATTTTTAGTACCTAATATATCTAAGAATTTCCGTTTATTATCTAGTATCTTTTGCATTACTATATATGGAACATATAGGTTCTTGCGAAGGAATTCTTCTTTCCAAGTCTCCAGTTCTATGCTTATCTGAGTTATCAAGTTAAAGAGTTCTTTTTTATTTCTTTGAAAACTTATGGAAACATCTTTTGGAACCTTTTTCCCTACCGCTTTATACTTTCCAATGTTTCTATACCAGCCTATTATCTTCTCGTCTACCTTATATATATTCTCTTTAAATTTTAATGTGAATTCAATGTCGACACTTTCAAGGAAATCTAAAAGTAAGCTTTCCTTGCTGGATGGCTGAAAATCAAAACCTATAAGCTTTAAGTCCATATTCTGTTTTATTTGTTGAAACAACGGTAATGTTTCTTCGGTTTTCCACAAAGAAAAAATGGACTTATCCATTAGCTCGTAACGCAAAGTTTATCCTTTAAGTAGTTAGAGCAATAACATTCACTTAATCCACTTTCAAATGCGACGACTTTAAATCCCATTTTGCTATATAGAAAATTAATCAGATTCGATTTTAAAGAGGAATGTTCTGCAATCCCATGCCCATTTTCACCAAGCCAGACTATCCGCTTGTCCTTAAGAACTTGTTCTAAAAACAGAAAATACTCTATTTCGCATTCCGTTAATGAATCTATTTCATATGAATTTTCTGTAACCCACTCTGTTGCCTTAGTATATTTTTTATTCATTGATTGAAAGATTTCCATTTTCCCCTCCAAAATTGAAACATAAATATTTAGGTTCCACTTTCGCTTGCTTATATTATCTGAAAATATAAGTCGCTAGTTCTTCAAATTCTTCTTGTGATAATTTTTCATCAATTGAGTATCGAACTGATATTCCACTAAATACTCCCGAAAGTTCATAAGTTGAAACAATAGATTGTTTAAATGGATCATTGTTATATTCATTGTATAATTTAGGCATTTGTAAAGTTATTGGACTAATAAATGGCATCCAACCTTTTGTTGAATCAACAAATAAAACAGGCATCTGTATACTTTCAAAACGAGCTATATAATCACTTTCTGATACAGTATTAAAATGTTCATTACTAATCATTAGAAAATTATACTTTGTTTTCAACTCGTCATTTGTGAGTACTTCCTCAACCTCTAAAGATTCATAAATGACATTTGAATACTCAAATTGTTCTATGTTGTCGCCAATAACTCCAATACGAATCGACTCTTCTGATATAAGCTGTTTTTCTGTACAGCCCCATAAAATCATTAAACATACCATGACGATAATTAATTTAAATTTTATACAAAGCTCTCCTCTCACAAAAAAACATCGTAGTATTTCTTCTTAATTAAACCGTCGTATTCTTTTCCGTCCATACCATGAAATGAACATTCATCATTATAATTCCAATTATTAGCTATACCTTCAGCTTGTTCCTGTGTCATTTTTTCCAATCTATACATTAGAATTCAATCCCTTTTATTAATTGATTACTTCTATTACATTCTACCAATAGCATTTAAACCCTTTTTTAATAAAAAATTTATACGGATATTTTATGCTTATTGTATAAAGTGATGTATGGCACTACATGTTGAATAACTAGTCCACTTGGAAGATAGAGATTTCTCACGGATAGTCGATTTGCATCTCGTATAGATGCAAATCGCTCTCGTATGCTGGAGGTTCTCTCTCGTAGCTGTTTCATCAACCTTCTGCGGATCTATTGTCTCAAGCCCACTAGGCGTCCGCATGCCCAAAACAAAAGCCTGATATCCCGTGATTGCCATCGAAATTACTAAAATAGCAACACCAATGATTAGCCAAATTTCTTCTGCCCGATGCATTTTCATCCTTTTTCTCCTCCTATCAAACTCGCTCTATATAGAAAACTTATAGTAAAACGATAAATATAATAATCGGTACACCTACAAAAATGATAGAGGAAAATAATGCCCGAGACATTGCTCTATAAGCCCGAGGTCTGGTGAACGCCCGCGATTACTTGCTATACGCCCGAGAATCCCATTCCTTACGCCCGCCCTCCTCTCCTATACGCCCGAGGTCTGGTGAACGCCCGCAATTACTTGCTATCCGCCCGAGATCTCACTCCTTACGCCCGAGACTCTGCTCTATACGCCCGAGGTCAAGTGAACGCCCGAGATCACTGCTATCCCCACACAAAAAAAGCACTTAGGTACTGTATATATACAGTACCTAAGTGCTTTTTTATCATCATGGCATATACTTTTCTTCGACTTTCACTACTACATCATCTTTAACTGTTACATAATAAGGACCTTTGACGCCCAATAAATAGGTGATAAATTCCTTCTCATCCACCTCTCTAGGCTTAGAAGGATCTTCTTGGTTAATGATTAAGAACTCTGCATCCTCGGCTAACTTCATGCTAGTTTCTTCTTTTGTTTCATTATAAATCACGAATCCAGTAGGTAAATCCTTCTCCACATCTAATCCTAACTCCTTAATCCTATCTGTGTCGGATTCCTCGATCCACTCTACCTCATCCAAAACTAGATTTCTTGTAGGTAGCTCATAATTCTTAATGATAGCTAATTGTTTACCTGTGGTTTCTTCTTCTTTTGATGTTTCCTCTTCCGAGCAGGCTCCTAGCAATATAATGCTTCCCATTACTAGAATTACCATGCTCCAACCTGACTTTATAAATAAGTTCATACCGTAAATTCCTCCTTTATTAATTAGACCCTTTTGTAAAATAAAAAGTTTCACACATTTAAACAATTTACCATAAAGAGGTAGTAATATGAAGTGCTACAAAGACTCATAATATTGTTTGGTACCTTTTTTTATTGACCATTATTTTCCACAAAAAAATCCCCTATGAAAATGGGGATTTGATATATTATGCTTGTGATTTATGGTGGAATGGACATTTCCCTTGAATTGGCTCAATGTCATCGCCAATAAAGAATTGCTTCCATTCATTATGTGTTGGGTCACCGAAGTGTCCGATATCCGGGTGCTTAGGGAGCTGATCCCAAACTTCTACACGTTTACGAACTTTTTCACGTGACATAATACCACCTTTTTCAGTTCCTTCTAATCCTTCAAATATCTTTCGAGGCTGGAATCCAAGGACCATGGCATTTCCTAGATGACGTGTCTTTCGCTTCTTATAGGCAGGGGTATTTCCGAACACGAAAATTGGCTCTCCATTGAATCGAAAATCCCATAAATAGTGTTCAGGGTCGCGAGGACTGTCTTTCGGCCATTCAATTTCATCTACTTCATGTAAGTATTGAAGAATATCCCAAAATTGCTTTCGATAATCGTCGATAGAACCCTCTTGCTCAAGGGGCTCAACAAATACAAAGAGTCCATGTTTTTTGTAATTTGGTAATTTAAACAAATCTAAAAAGCCTGCTACTGCAGCAGGTAAATTACTCCAGTCAGCTTGATTGATATAAGCATAGCGAAGTTCACCTTTTAGCTCGCCATTCATTCCAAAAAAACATGGAAACGTCTTATCCGTTACCGTTTTATGAAAAGTTTCATATTCTTTATAGAGCCAACTAGGCAAGTCAGTTCTAGTCTGAAAATCCTCTTTTGTCAATAAAGCCTGTTTCTTCGTAATCATACAATCGCCTCCACTATCTGTATTCGCGTCTCTATATGTCTAGTCTTTACCCCATCATAAAATTCCTAAAACAACCTTCTTCAAATGAAAATAATTTTCATGAAAAGGTTATGAAATGAAAAATCTAGGGAATATAAAAGAAGGCATGAAGAAGTGGAGGATGAATGATGGGAAAAATAATTCAAGATCATTTTCAAATAAATTGTCAAAGTGAATATGGAATGCTTCAAAAAGTCGTATTATGTGATCCTCAATATATGGAAATAAAAGAAGTAATTAATGACGTTCAAAAAAAGTATATAAATGAAAATATTGATCGTTCACTTGCCCTTTCTCAGCATCGGGTATTTGAACAAGCTTTACGGAATGTGGGTGTGGAAGTAATTAAACTAAAACCAAGTAAAGACTATCCTGAACAAGTTTTCACTAGAGATATTGGGTTTACTTTAGGCGATCGCTTATTCATTTCCGAAATGGCAAGTCCCATTCGTCAAGGGGAAGAACAAGTGTTAGCTCATTGGATGAAAGAACATGATATTTCATATAAAAAGCTTTCAACGCATTCCATTGAAGGTGGCGATGTAATAGTGGATGGCAATCGGGTATTTATCGGAATTAGCGATCGTACATGTAAAGACGCTGTTCAAGCTTTGCAAAGTGAATTACCGGATTTTGAGATTCTACCTATTCCTTTCAACCCCAAATATTTGCACCTAGACTGTGTGTTCAATATTCTTTCCTCAAAAGATGCGTTGATTTATCCTGATGCACTCGACTCAGAAATCGTAGCCCTTTTAGGGAGCATGTATCATTTAATCGAAGTGAGTGAAAGGGAGCAGTTCTCAATGGGTACGAATGTACTGTCTATTGGTCATAATCGAGTGTTTAGTTTGCCAATAAATCATGATGTTAATCATCAGCTGAGACAGCATGGATATGAAGTGTTAGAGGTCGATTTCTCGGAAATCATTAAATCTGGCGGATCATTTCGATGTTGCTCAATGCCAATTATGCGCCACTAATCATGTAATTTCATATGTAGCCTCCCTATTCTTTTTCGTTCTAAACAAAAGCCATAAACAACTAAAAACAATAAAGGCGGCTAACTCTAGCGATAATATATACCAAGGATACGGACCTAAAAAATCCAACAAGCTTCCACCTCTTGGCTTTTCCTGTAAAAACATATAATTCCCTTCCACTAAAAAGTTAATGGCAAATAGGAATGGCAGCAATGCATTTAACGTAATCATCGTCTGCATAATGCCTTTGAATGTGGGTCTATAACCTTTCACCCATGTAAAATAAAGGGCAGTTAAAATGATTCCAAAATGCGTGTAGAAAAAGTGAAAGAACCTAAAATGAGGAAAATTCATATCTAAAACTGGTGTGGCAACAGCCTGAATAGCTCCACCAATACCTGCGTAAAAAACAAATGGATATAGCTTCTTATTTCCAGTCCATAGTAAAATAATAGTTACGATTAAACTAATACTACATAGTTCAAGTGGTAACGAGTTGCCCCAATTCCATCTTCCAGTTTGAACAAGCCATATATAATAACAGCCGTCCATGACGACTAAAGTAAGAGCGAAAAAACGTTCCATGAATTGGACTTTCTTTTGCTGAATAGGCCACCTATTTCTACTGGAAAATAACAGAAGGATAAGTAAGCACAAAATAACTACGGAACTTATATGTGTAACTGAAAACATTTCAAATACAGCTACCAATCAGATTACCCCCACTCCTACTCTATTCATATTCGACCATAGCTTTTGAATTTCCTTGTCCAAAAGTAAAGTATAAAAAGCTACTTGATTTCCTCATCTAGTAGCTTTCGTCTTTTGAATTCAATTTTCAGAGAAAATGCTCACTCGGTTTCTTCCAGTTGTTTTTGCTTTATACAACTCTTTATCGGCGATTACATACATTTCATCTTTGTTTTCAAACTGCTTCCTTATACCATGGATTCCACCAATACTAATTGTCACAGGGTATGCATGTTGTTCCCAGCAGTAAAGTAACGACATTGTTTCAACAGCAGTTCTCACTTCTTCAGTGATTTGGGCCAATTTCTTTTCATTAATATGCTTCAAAAAAACAACGAACTCTTCTCCACCAAATCTACCTAACATCCCTCCATAGTTTTCAATAATAGTTCTCATGCAATTCCCTACTTTTTGTAAACAATAATCGCCCTCGATATGACCGTGAAAATCATTGTAGCGTTTAAAATGATCAATATCAATAAGAAGTAAAGCTACATGAGTATTCGAGTCGTTAACATCACTCCATAATTCGTTTAGATGTTTGGTGAAGTATTTACGATTTGCTAGTTTCGTCAATTCATCGTAAAATACTTCCCCACTTAAGTGTAAATTCTTACGCTCCAGATCCTGTAAGATTTTATCTTGTGTGGAAATTTCATTGATTAAATGGGCATTCAATTTAGATATTTCCTCTAATTCCCGCCCAGCAAAAATTTTATTTAATCCGATTTTCATTAACTCCAGTTTCTGAGACATCGTTGTAGAACCTATTACTTGTTCTATATGATGATACTTTTTATAGTACTTTAATGCCGTACCATAAAGACCTTTGGATTCATAAAAAGCTGACAATTGGTTAAAAATTCGACTTAAATGTTGGCTAGCCTGAATTTCTTCCGCATGATCGATTGCTTCCAATAAATAGTTTAAATAGGCTTCTTCATCTTCCTGCTTATTAAATTCTGCTAAGTTAATAAGTATATCAAGCGTGTAGTATTTATTTCCAATCGATTCTAATCTATTTAAAGCTTGCATATAGTAATGCTTCGCTTGTTCGTAATTGTTTTGTAAATAATAGACTTTACCAATCTTATTCTCAATTTCGGCAAGTCCAGTTACTTCATCTATTTCAAGAAGCATCGCATAGCTTTTTTGATAATAATCAAAACTTGTAGTCAAATTTCCTTTATCAAAATAGACCCATCCCATATTCATCAAAATAACTGCTTGATTCCGAATATTATTATGCTTTTGAGCTATCTCTAAAGCTCTCTCATAAGCTAAAAGAGCTTCCTCTGGTTCTCCTACTTCACGATACACTTCACCTTCATTATTATAAATGCGGGTTAAGATTCCATCGTCTTCTATTTCTAGTGCGAGTTGTTTAGCATGTAAGAGTTTTTCTAATGATTGCTCATACATTCCATTATAAAAATAAACAACACTGATTAAGTTTAGTGACGATGCAATACCAGCACTGTCATCCAACTCTTCAAATATTTGAAAAGCATCGTATACAAAAACATAACAACTTTCTAATTTTGTCATGGAACGACATGCTAATGCCATTTCAAATAGGGAAGCCGCTTCTAGACTTCTTACCCCCAATTTAAGTGCTTTTTCATGAGCAATGGAAGCAAGATTAAATGCTCGGTTTGGATCTTTTAAATTGATTTGTCTTGCTTGTTTAATTTCCGTCATTAATGTTTGGGTTTCTGAAATCATTTTTATCCCCCTTTACTCATCTAGATGCACCTACTAATCTACCTTAATAATATATTCAGACTAGTTAAATATCAATAGATTCTAATGTTACGTGAGGTTAGCGTGTAACCGAATGAACGATTATATGCCCAAAACAAAAAAAGCTTGGATACTGTGTTATAAACAGGATCCAAGCTATTTAGAATTTGGTAACTTTCAAATTATATTTTGATACGAAAAGCTTTAACGATGATTCCATCATTTGCTGGTTCAAAATCAAATTGAGGTAATCGTTCGAAGCCAAGATGAGTGTAGAGAGTAATGGCATTTTCCATAAAATCTGCAGTATGAAGTCCCATCTCTGTGAAACCTTTCTCTTTTGTGCGCTTCATACATTCATTGATAAGTGCTGTTGCTACACCTTTTCCTCTCGCCTTTTGCGAAATAGCTAGCATACGTAGTTCTGGATAATCCTGTTCTCCATCTAATAAACCCTCATATACTTGCTTATCCGTGGCAAACAAGGCAACACTTCCTACAATTTCTCCATCAATTTCTGCTACGATTCGTTCAATACCTGGTTTTGAATCTGCATCCGACAAAATGGATTGTTTGAGTGCATTCCAATGCGCTTCCGATATTTTAGGAGCATGTTCCTCATATGCTTGTAATCTCATTTCACGAATAAATGCTAATTCTTCCTCTTTCGAATCACGTATGATCAAGTTTCGCATCCCCTTGCTTAATAAGAAATTTCTCTACCTTGCCACTCAAAGCTTCGCGATCATGTGCTAAGTTGAAAATGGCCGTATCTGGACCTTTTGGAAGTATGTTATTTGATCCTTTTTGATCGTTGCTCGCAATATGGTTCGATAAATGATAGTGCATTTTAATCGCATTAAAATCTGTTGTATTTCCGAAGCCTGGTGTTTGATATAAATCACGTAAGTAGCCCCATAGATTCGGGAAATCTACAATACGATTTCGATTTGTTTTAAAAGCCGAATAGTAGGCAACATCAAAGCGGACAAGTGTCGCATAAAAACGTACATCTGAATCTGTAATATAGTCCCCAAATAAGAAGCGTTGCGTAGAAAGATGTTTTTCTAATACATCCAATCGTGCAAATAAAACATCATATGCTTCTTCATATGCTTCCTGTGAACGAGCAAATCCGCATTTATATACACCATTATTTACTTCATGGAAAATAACATCGCTTAGTGCATCAATCTCATCGCGTAAATGCTCTGGATATAATTCTGGTGCATTTTCTTTGTGGAACGGTTTCCAAGCTGTCTCTAAATGATTTGTTAATCGTAAGTAATCATTGTTCACGGCTTTTTTCTCTGCCACATCGACAATGACAGGAACTGTTGGTCTGCCCTCATATGTTGCATCAGCTTGAAGATACACTTCACTTATATATTTAATACCTAAAACAGGATCTACTCCATTTTCATCCAATGAAAATTCCCAATCTACTCGATCAATGTTCGGACGCATTGGACTTGCAGTTCCTAAACTAATAACATCCTCTAACCCAAGTAAACTTCTCACAATGACAGAGCGATGCGCCCAGGGACAAACCGCAGCCCATAGAAGACGATATTTCCCTGCTTCTATCGGTAGCTCCCCTGATTCACTTCCAAAAGTTGTTGCAAAACGATTTGTTTGACGAATAAATTTACCCTTTTCATCCACTTCAGTCGGAACTTGTTTTTGTGTCTCTGACATATCTCATCATCCTTTTCTATTAATCATAGTTTTTCACTTGGTTTAGTTAAGTATATGGATTCATTATCTTGAAGTCAAGACAATAAATGAAATAAAAGGCATGAACTTAACAGTATCATTGTAAGATCTGGGCTCTTAAAAATTAGTCGTTTGAATACTTAATATAGTTTATATGCTTAAAATTTATTAAAGTTCCCACCCTATCACTAATGCCGCTAGCAAGAATGCCACTATACATGAAAGAGTATAGTTTATGTTTTGTAATTTACTAGACTGAGCTTTTTTCCACTGCATTGCAATCATCGTTATACATATTCAGCCATTGCCAAATAAGCATAGCTAATCCAAAAATGAATTTTTAACGATACATACGACGCGTAGTATAGTGTTCGATATGCTAGTATTACGACATTCAATAATGCCATTATTCCAGCAGCATTTAGTCGAAACAGTTGAAAAGATATTTAAATAGAAATTAGAAATAGAAAAAAGTCTAGCTTCTAACCTTCACTTCATCATGTGTAGACATGCCGTCTTGTGCTAATAATAGTAAATAGAGAAAGAGAGTTAAATGAAGTGAAATATGTTGTGAGAACTTCAAGAGACTTTCTAGATACGGTAGAAAATAAAAAAATCTTCATAGCATCCAAGCTATGAAGTTTGTTTTGGCTTTCAACATCTTTTCAGTGCTTTTTCCACGACTGATGGATATTATTTTATTGGGTTGGAAGTTTATACACTGTCAAAATTTCGGAATAGACTATAAGAAAGTAAACCAATTCTAAGGAGGTCTTTAAATTTGGCACGTAGAAGAAATGGGAAACCCCGTTTTTGCGTGTTTCCCGGATACAATTGGTGTGGACCAGGTTGTAGTGGACCTGGTGTCCCTATAAATGATGTAGATGCAGCTTGCAAAGCACATGACGAATGTTATAGAAGGAGAAAGAATAGGTGTGAATGTGATAGAGAATTTCTCCGACGGCTAGAGCCTAAAATCAATAATTACACCCAAAAAGGAAGAAATGCTGGCAAGCTATATAATTATATGAAATTACAGTCAGCATTCACTTGTAAAGATTCTAGATACTAAAAAATAAATCCGATAGTAGGTTAATACGGTTCATTTCGCTTTCGCTACCTATCGATATATTTGTTTAGCAATGATAAATTTGTTATCATTTTTACAGGTAGATATTTGAAGGAGCGCTTATAGATGAATCCAGAGCAAGTAGAACAGTTTCAGCAGTTGAAAAAGAAAATGACGCGAATGATGCTGTTGTATAAGTTTGCATTAAGTGAGCTTGAAACAAAAATTGAAATTCTTCGAGAAGAATTTTTAATGATCCATGACTATAATCCGATTGAACATACGAATTCCAGATTGAAATCCCCAGAGGGTATATTGAAAAAACTTAATCGGAAAGGTAAAAGTATTTCAGTAGACAGCATCCGAGAAAATGTGAAAGACATAGCAGGAATGCGAATCACTTGTTCTTTTATTTCTGATATTTATCGGGTATTTGACATGTTGGAAAAACAAAGTGATATAAAAATATTGGAAGTAAAAGATTATATTAAAAACCCTAAAAGTAATGGCTATAAGAGTTTACATGTTTTATTAGAAACTCCTGTATTTATGTCGGATGGCAAGGAAATTGTGACTGTTGAAGTACAAATTCGAACTATTGCAATGGATTTTTGGGCAAGCCTTGAACATAAGATTTTTTATAAATATGATCAGTTTGTACCGGAACAATTATTAATTGAGTTAAAAGAAGCTGCCGATTCCGCATTTGCATTAGACGAGAAAATGGAGCGTCTGCATAATGAGGTTAAAGTAATAAAAAGTGAAAATAAAATAACTGAAATAGATGAATTTACTAAGTTAATAAGCAATTCAAATCAACAAATAACGATACCCGCTGCTTTCCTGGAAATGTTGGAACAAGTGAAATAAATAATTATGGGTTGAAAATGAAAAAATTAATAAAAGCTGCAATGACTAATTGTCGTTGTAGCTTTTTACGTTAATTGAACATTTCACTAGACTAAATATCCATTTCACCTGCTTCATATTTCATAAGATAAAGAGATATACAAAATAAGTGGAGGAGTTATTAAATTGACCAACTCAAATGAAGTCTTTTCAAATTCTCATCGGCCACAAAAGCAACCAAACATTCTTTTTATGATTGTAGATGAAGAGAGATTTCCAACTGTTTATGAAACCGATGCGTTAAATGCATGGAGATTGAAAAATTTAAAAACACAGGAGCTTTTGCGGAATAACGGGATGACATTTTTAAATCATTATATTGGAAGTACCGCGTGTTCACCAAGTAGAGCTACGCTTTTTACCGGCCAGTACCCATCACTTCACGGAGTGACACAAACGACTGGTGTTGCAAAAGGTGCATTTGATCCTGATGTATTTTGGCTAGATCATAGTACAGTACCTACTTTAGGTGAATACTTTCGTACAGCCGGCTATCAAACCTATTGGAAAGGGAAATGGCATCTTTCTGATGAGGATATTTTTATCCCTGGTACACATAATGCGCTACCAAGCTATGACGCAAAAACTGGAATACCTAATCTTACCCAAGAGCAACTTTATGAAAATGCCAATAGGTTGAATAACTATGGCTTTGATGGGTGGATTGGTCCTGAACCCCACGGAAAAAACCCACGAAACTCTGGATCTTCTGCAGGTGTCGGAATAAGTGGAAGAGATGAAATTTACGCAAAGGAGGTCGTGGATTTAATTCAAACACTTGCAAAAAATACAAATGCAGCTGACGACCAACCGTGGCTCATTGTCTCCTCCTTTGTAAATCCACATGATATTACCCTTCTTGGTCTATATACTCGGTTCAATCCCACGTTTAATTTTGAGATTAATCCTACGCTTCCTTTCGTTCCACCTGCTCCTACGGCAAATGAAAACCTACTCACTAAACCATCCGTGCAGTTGAGTTATCGTGATGTTTATCAACAAGCGCTTCAGCCAACATTCGATTCACTCCTTTATCGACAACTTTACTATTCACTTCAAAAAAAGGTAGATGATGAGATGTATAAAGTATTTCAAGCTCTTCAATCATCCATTTTTTATGAGGATACAATTATCATTTTTACTGCAGATCATGGAAGTTTGGTTGGAGCTCACGGTGGTTTATTTCAAAAATGGCATAATGCTTATGAAGAATCCCTGCATGTTCCTTTAATTATTCATAGTCCAAAATTTTCTACCCCAAGAGAAACCAACATGATCACAAGCCATCTAGACATTGTCCCTACTCTGTTAGGTCTAGCTAATATTAATGCAGTAGATGCTCAAAACGAACTTAAAAAAAGTCATAGCGAGGTGCATCCATTGGTTGGACGAGATCTCTCCGAGTTGTTAAATGGAAATAACAAATTCTCTCGCGTCAACGAACCTATATATTTTATGACAGATGATGAAGTGACAAAAGGATTGAACCAGTTTACCGTTACGGGAAAACCATATGAATCAGTTATTCAACCAAATCATCTAGAAACCGTTATTTTGAAATTGCCTACTGGGAAAGAAAAAACGGATGAGATTTGGAAGCTTACTCGTTATTTTGATAATCCTCAGTTTTGGAGCAATCCCGGTAAAGAGGATGAAGTGTCCAATCAAAAGGACTCCACACCAGTTTCAGATATGAAGGAAGTTGCTATTTGTATAACTACCACTAAACAGTCCCCTGTCGACGATCAATATGAATTATATAATGTCACTAGGGATCCAACGGAAGAATGCAATCTTGCATTTCATCTAAATGAAACACCAGAATCAAAAGTGATACAGAAAATATTAGTAAGTATTCTTCAAGAACAATGTAAGCAAAAAAGATTAACTCCAACAAGTGGAGCTGTTCCAGGTATTCCTAGTTGTGAGAACTAGGTGCTCTCGTATAGGCTTTAATAACTCACATACAAGTTTAATCTGGCACTCCTTTACTGGCCAATATAAAAATTAGTTTAATGAAAACTGTCACAAATCATTCTCCTACTCCGTCTTGATTTATAAAAAAATCTAGGGAGGAATTCATGTTATGAAAAGTGAGTGGGATGTTGTAATAATCGGTGGTGGTTTGGCAGGTTATGTGGCAGCAAATTATTTAGCTAAAAGTGGTATGTCTATTTTACTAATTGAAAAAGACAAAAAAGTTGGTGGCAGAGCAAGAACCGATGCAATTGGTCAGGAGTTATTTAATCTAGGACCACACGCACTTTATACAAAAGGGAATGCAGTACCAATTCTTCAGGAATTAGGCATTGAACTAAATGGAAAATCACCTAAGCTTAGTGGTTTGTTAACAGATAATATGTTGGAATATACTGCTCCTTTTACCCCTGTGGGAGTATTGACAACACGTTTTTTGAACTGGAAAGAGCGTATCGAATGGTTGATGGTATTATGGAAAATTAAAAGCATGAAGATCGAAAACCTTTCTGACCAAACGTTTCAGCAATGGACTCAAAAGATGACCAGATCAAAAAATGTCCAAAACTTACTCCTTATTTTAGGTAGGCTTGCAACATACTGTCATGCTCCAGAGAAAGTAAGTGCTAGTGTAATAGTTTCTCATCTAAGGACGGTTATGAATGGTGTACTTTATATTGACAGAGGTTGGCAGACAATTATTGACCAACTTCACAACAAGGCGGTAATTTTCGGAATACAAATACAATCAGGCATGAAAATAAATAAAATTTATAAGATAGAAAACACCTTTAAAGTGACTCTATCTACTGAAAAAGAGCTAACGTGTAAATATGTACTCAGTACAATTAGTCCTCAAGAGCTTCTAAAAATAGTTGGTAATAATATTTCACAGACTCAGTTGGATTTCCTGAAGCAAATAATACCGGTTAAAGGAGCTGCTTTAGATGTTGCACTAACAAAGCTCCCTAAACCAAATCGACTATTTGCCATGGAAATAGGGGAACCCTTTTACTATTCCGTACATTCCACTGCTGCTATTCTCTCTGAAAATGAAAATAATATCGTACTACACGTGTTCAAATATCTTCATCCAGATGATAATATAGTTGGAAAAGAAATTCAAAATGAACTAGAACAATTTTTAGAAAAGATACAGCCCTGTTGGCAGAAACACAAAATTTCAAGTCGCTTTATGCCTACTATTACGGTGAACCAGCGATTACCTCAGATAGGGGATGAACAAAATTTACAGCGTTCTAAATTGGGGGTTCCGGGATTATACTTAGCTGGAGACTGGGTCTCATCTCACTCTATATTGTCAGAAGGAGCTATAAGTAGCGCGAAGCAAGCTGCAGAAGAAATTATAGAAAAAGAGCAGAGGTGATGTTGTGCAAATTAGTAATGAAATTTACCAACAATATAAACCGTTATTGTTTTCAATAGGTTATCGTATGCTCGGATCGATAGTTGAAACCGAGGATATTGTGCAAGAAACTTTTTTAAAAGTCTATCAAATTGAAGAAGACAAAATTGAAAATATAAAAGCCTATCTTTGTAAGATAATGACAAACCGCTGTATTGATAGCTTAAGATCCCCTAGACATAAACGAGAAGAATATGTTGGCCCATGGAATCCAGAACCCTTATTGCTTGAGGAATCACATGGTCTAAATCCATCCGAGGTTGTCCTACAAAATGAGGGATTGAGTATTGCTTACTTAAGAATGATGGAACATTTAGCACCAGATGAAAGAGCTGTTTTACTATTAAGAGAAGTTTTTGATTTCTCTTATTCGGAAATTGAGAATATCATAGAGAAGAAAGAGCAAAATTGCCGTAAAATATTTAGTCGAGCAAAGAAAAAAGTCGCTGGTATAGAAGCTGAAAGTCTCAACTACGCAGCTAACAAATTTATTGTTGACCGATTTATCCAAGCTTTCGAACGACAACATATGAATATATTGCTAGAGCTTTTATCCGAAAACGTTACCCTCTACTCAGATGGAGGAGGAAAAGTTAAAGCAGCTATACGACCTATCCATTCTTTGTCGAATGTGTTGGCATTTTTACTGGGTATTGCGAAGAAAACTTCTGCTGATTATTATTTTGAGATTAGAAATGTTAATGGTCAGCCTGCAATGCTAAATTATATGAATAATAAGTTACACAGTATCATTAGCTTTTACATTAAAAGTGACAAAATTGAAGAATTTTATATTATGATGAATCCTGATAAATTACCCACATCTTAAAATACAAAAGAGACTGTGCTAATTAATTAGCACAGTCTCTTCTTTTAAAGGATGATGTTTATAGGCAAGCTTATTCCCAAAGTCTCACAGCTACATTGGTATGTTCATAGCGTTTAATAATGATACATATTTTTTGATACCAGTCGTTACAAAGTGCATTTACTTCTGCGTATTCTTCCGAATCTATTTCAAAGGAGTGATCATCTGCAATAAATGGATATTCTAAAATAGGATTTATCAAATCATCCACTACTATTCTCAAACATAATGCTTCTATGGATTCAGCGTCATCATCATCTTCTTCATCTTCCTCGTCAAAATCTTCTTCCATTTCGGCTTGGTCCTGCAATAGTGTACTGCCTAACAAACCTTTCTTCGGATATAAATTTATAATCTCGCCTTCCTCTACTAACGCAACCTCTAGTACTTTAGAAAAGGAAATAGGATCTATATTAAAATCTTCTCCTAAGGAATCTCTTTGGAGTATATAAAGAAAGTTTCCTACATCGTCTATTAACATGATATTTAACAAATTGTTTGAGATTAGAGACTGTGTATGAGGAATTTCTGCAAGTTGTTCCTCTAATCTCCTTCTATTTTCAGCGTCTCTTCTATTTATAAAAAGTTTCCATTCTATGACTCCCCAAAAGAATAATCCCAATGAAATAATCAGATACAGTCCAATTGCGTTTTTACTTTCTAGTGAAAGTGATAATGCAAAATAGACAACGAATAATAGAAATATAAATAGTATTTTCAATCTCATTCCACCTTTAGAATCTGTTATAAGAGATTCTATTCGGGAAACTATGTTCTTATACTTACATGAATAGATTATCTACGAGCCCATAATAAAAATGCGTCATGATGAAGCATTTTTGAAAATTAGCATATGATGTACTATTTAATTAGAACGGAGATGTTTACACTGTTTCATACTGTTCAACAAGGAGAAACACTAAGTCAAATAGCTAGGGACTATCGTACACCACTATCCGAAATCATTAGCGCTAACCCATCCATAAATCCAAATATGCTTTATATTGGTCAATCCATTGTTATTCCAGGTTTTCCGGACCCAAATTCGCTTCCATATCAAATCGAGGTTTCCATAAACAATCGGCAGCTACGATTACGAAGATATGGTGTTTTAGAAAAAGAGTACCCTATAGCTGTAGGAAGAATATTATACAATACACCTGTAGGGGATTTTATCATTATAAACAAAGCACCTAATCCTGGTGGACCATTCGGCACAATGTGGATGAGTTTATCAAAAGAACATTATGGGATTCACGGTACAAACAATCCTATTTCCATCGGTAAAGCAGTATCACATGGTTGCATTCGTATGTTCAATAAAGATGTGGAGGAATTAGCTCGTATTGTCCCAATAGGAACTCCGGTTTCTATACGCCCTTAATTGTGAAAAGAGACTTCCCATCAAGTCATTTAAACATGACTTTGGTGGGTAGTCTCTTTTGAACGCGATAATCTAGCCTACTTATCTCGATTAATAATATAATCCAAAAAATGCTTTAAGAAAGTGGTATCCCGCGGTACGTCTTGTAATGATTCCATCGCAATGCAGTAATTTTCCCACATTTCTTTTTTTGCATCATCCACACCTAATATGGATACAAAAGTAGAGCTGTTATTTTCTGTATCCTTCCCAACCGTTTTTCCAAGTAAAGCAGTATCTCCTTCCACATCTAGAAGGTCATCCTTAATCTGAAAAGCAATGCCTGCATGGCGGGCAAATTTCTTTAATGCTTCTATTTCTAATTTACTAGTATTTGAAAGAATTGCTGGCATTAGAATAGATGCTTCAAATCCTAGTCCAGTTTTGTAAAAGCACATATTATTTAATTGTGCTAAAGTCAATTGTTTGCCTTTGGAATCTAAATCCATTGCTTGGCCTCTACACATATCCGCTGTCACTTGAGCTGAATATTGGATTAGTCTAAGCACAGCTTTAGAATCGAACTGCTCCAAAGTAGTTTGCTCCCAAATAGCTTTTTGAGTCAGGAAAAGGCCAGTTAACTCTGCAATTGAAATAGTATAAACCTCATGGAGGGTTGGACGACCTCTGCGAAGGGAAGCATTATCTTGGGATGGAAGATCGTCAAAAATCAGAGAGGCTGTATGCATATATTCCAATGATTTTAAAAGTGGTTCTAGTACAGATTTATTTAAGCCATATGCGTTTACTCCCATGAACCAAGTGACTATTGGTCTTAATCGCTTTCCATCTCCTTGAAGGCTGTAGTTTGCAGCATCTATAATCGAATCTGTCATCCCATTAGTTTTCTGGATAGTCAGGACTTCGTTAATCTGACTACGTATAGTTTTCGCAGTATTGATAAAATCTTCTTGACCCTGTCTGTCATTTTTCAAGCTTGTAATCATATGATCGCGCAGCAGCTTGTCGAAGAAATCTACATCATCTGCTTTACGTACCATCTGTTGAATTAGTTTATTGAATTTAGCATCTCCGGAAGCAAAAAGATCCATTACCTCTTTGTACTTTTCCATACCTGCCCGCTCCTTAAAGCGTTTTAGCCCATTTATAGCTCGATCTAAAATTACTTCACGCGTCATTTTATCGGAATGATAAACTTGATGAATTAAATTAGAGATTACTGTCCAATACATTTCAAATGGATTTATTAGATCCGACCGTTTATCGTGATACTTCAAGTAGTACGTATAGGGAGTTACTGCCCCCTCCTTCATATCATCAAACATATCTGCAAAATCATCTGCGAGTTGATTGTAAATGCCATAATAAAAGGTTCGGCTATCAAATCCCTCATCCTCAGGAGCACCAATTACGGAACGAACAATCAATCGGGAAGAAGCAGATTTTAAAATAACTGGTATATATAGCTCTTCGTTCGTATATTTTGCGTAAGTCAGATCTTTTTTACGATCCACCTCTTGTGAATGGAAAAATACATAGGATTGCTCAAAGAAATTAGTTCTTGTCTCCTTCTGCTGATGCGCCTTTATATATTCAAAGGCTTCTCGGAGTTCCGTATGAATATAACGGATCAACTCTGCATTATTTCCAATCCAATCTTCTAGTTCTGGGACAACTCCTTTAGTAAGTGTAGTACGTATTAGATTCGCATATTTTCTTTCTTCTTCGTCAGACAAAATTTTTGAATCTAGAAGATCGTCAATAAACGGATAGGTCAGTCCATAGGAATAACCGAGCCTAATCGCTTTCTCAAGCCTCTGCTTCCGCTCTTCTTTAGAAACCTCATCGTTCATCTCTTCAATCTCCTGCATGATTACCCCAGCAATGATTTTAATAAGTTTTCGCTGGGCATGTTCCGCATCCATTCCTGTTGGAATATTTGCGGATACGATCTTCAGCTTGTTGATCAGCCATATAAAGGTCGACTCCACCCCCTCCTTCTGAGCAAGGCGGTACAAGCCAGTCATGCTGATCATCTCTCCATCACTATTTTGATCAGAAGTTGTAGATGTAAGGTGAGTTTTCAAACTTTCCACTACATTCCGAATCCGATCCTCGGTGTCTGGAGAGTTCAATGCTTTTCCAAGATCTCGCATAAAAATATAGGAAATGCTTCGAGTCAAATAATTATCTAATTTCCCTGTATAGTTTAGCCCTCTTATATAATGGTGGTACCCGTTTGAACTCGTTTTATTATTTCCTCGTGAAAAAAAAGAAAATAGGGAGTGATGTCGAATATGATTTACCTTCCAAAGTTGTATATCTTCTGTAAGGATTTTCGCGTAAGTCTTTTGCTGGACCTGCGTATAAAGTGATTGAAAATAATGATTGGCCTTCTCTTCTGCCTGCTTGTAACAAGCATCGGTATTAATGATTAATTCTTCGTTCATATCATTACTCACCTTCACTTCTTATTTATAAATTCCACTCCAATTACTATTATAAGTATAACATTCAACGTAATGATGATTTACTTTAAACTACAGAATTACTCCTCTTTCTATTTCTATGAGCCAAACGGTTGGTTCATAATAGCAAAAATAAAAAAAGAGAACGAAAATCGTCCCCTTTTTTGTTCTCTTTATAAACTATTACGCTGAAATAAATTAATTACTTTCAACTTCACCTTCACCTTCAGATTCCCATCTATCTATTTCTGCCCGAACAATTGGTGCCACTTCTTTGCCAAGTAGTTCAATTGCTTTCATCACGTCTTCATGGGGCATTGATCCAACTGGTACATGCAGCATAAAGCGCGTGATACCTACGTTTTTACGAAGGAATATAATCTTATCAGCTACTGTCTTCACATCTCCAACGTATAAAGCACCTTCCAAGCTACGTGCAGCATCGAATGTAGAACGAGTATATGGACCCCATCCACGTTCTTTTCCTATAACGTTCATCGCTTGCTGTGTAGGCGGGAAAAATTTATCTACTGCAATATCCGTAGTTTCTGCCACAAACCCGTGAGAGTGTGATGCGACTGTCAGCTTCGATACGTCATGACCTGCTTGAGTAGCAGCTTTCTTATACAGCTGCACAAGTGGTTCGAACTGTAGTGGGCTTCCTCCGATAATCGCTAACACAAGTGGCAACCCTAGGAATCCAGCTCGCGCAACAGATTGCGGGGTTCCACCACTTGCAATCCAAACTGGCAGGGGGTTTTGTTCCGGACGCGGATAAACCCCACGATTCTGAATGGCAGCCCGGTGCTTACCATTCCATGTAACCATTTCAGATTCACGTATTTTTAAAAGTAAATCCAACTTCTCTTCGTATAATTCATCATAGTCCTTTAAATCATAGCCAAAAAGTGGGAAGGATTCGATAAATGAACCACGTCCAGCCATAATTTCAGCACGACCATTGGAAATAGCGTCTAATGTAGAGAATTCCTCAAATACTCGCACTGGGTCATCCGAAGAAAGTACCGTAACAGCACTAGTGAGTCGTATTTGCTTTGTCTGTGAAGCAGCTGCAGCTAGAAGTACTGCTGGTGCAGAAGCCGCATAATCCTTTCGGTGATGTTCACCTACTCCAAAGACATCTAAGCCTACCTTATCTGCTAATACAATTTCTTCCACAACCTCACGAATACGCTCAGCATGACTGATTACTTTGCCAGTTTTTACATCTGGAGTTGTTTCTACAAACGTAGTTATTCCAATTTCCATTTTATTTGCCCCCTTAAATTCTGCGGTTCATTGTTTTTATATTAGAACTTTTTTCGGCTTTAATCATACCTTATCGTTCTATTCATATTCAATTTTCCAGTTTCATTAGAAGGAGCATTATTCGGATAAATTTTCCACTTCACAAGTTAATGTGAGTTGAGAGCAAGTAAATCTCGATTGACAGCAAGTAATCAAAATTCTTCCGCCAGTACCACTTTATGAGAGCGAGTATTCGACAGTTGAACGCAAGTAAAGGACGAATAGGCAATAAATAACTGCGAAGAGTTTAAAATGAACGATTAATTATCAGGAATTCTCTCTTTTTTTCACTTCACTCATTAAGTAATCGACAAACAGATCGTCTCTTACTAAAGCAGCCGCATAGTTCCGCTTAAGGTAGCGCTCACCTTCATCAAAGCTAGTAAAGGTTTGTTCGATTGCAACTTTATCTTTTTCCAGAATCCAATCCTCCCCATTTTTAGAATATAGGATGAACGTATCGTTATTTCTATTTTTATAAAACGAACCAAATGATGATTGTTTCAAATTATATTGATTTCTTTTTGCATCTTCTGGTATTGATGACAGATGGAAAGTATCCAAAACAAATAATTTATAAGCTTCCTCTGTTAGAATACAGCCAGATGCTTTTTGGTGGCCTCCACCACCGAATTGTCCAGCAATTTCAGATACATCAATATGGTCATAAATCGTACGAAGCGAGATTCTTTTTCCACCCATGATTACTATTGCTATGTAGTCAAGATGAGGATATTCTTTACCTAGTTCATTGCCTAGCTCTGAATGGTACGTTTCTGCATATACGATACCAGCTAACTGCTCTCCTACTTTTGCCTGTACAATCTCTCTTTTCTTCCGTCGAATATACCGGTTGATCTTGTCTTCTTCCATATGCAATATTTTCTTTTCAAATTCATCAAAATTGAAATGGTCGTTTGCTTGAAGTCGCTCCAACATTTTTTCTTCAAATTCTTCTATCGAGATTAAATAGAACAGAGAGTTTAACGAATGGGCTCGTTGGTTCCCGTTCTTTTCCCATTCCCATGTGTCATACTGTCTGACTAACTCAACAAATTCTGTGATTGCAGCAGTGGGCTCTAACTGTTTATTTTTTATTAAATAGTCATACAACAACGAAGTAGCAGAAGTTAGTTTTCCATCATGATCTTCCACAGAAATATAGCCCCACTCATAATCATTAAAGTGTAGAGCAGATTTATGATGATCAATTAGTTGGACTTGTCCTTTTGCATTGTAAAAGTCATTTAGTCTTTTTTCATTATCCTCGTTTGGAGTCAAGTCAGTTACAAATAAAAACGTATTAGGCTCATCATTTTCTAAAAAATATTCAATCTCTCGATTAAGGGATGAAATCGAATTATAACGCACCTTCACCTGCTCTCCAAAAGCTAGCTTTGCTAATATGCCACATCCGACGCCATCTAAATCATTATGAGTCAATAATTTATACATTCTTTTCACCTCTAATATAGTATGGTTATTACGTGAGAAACTTATTAATAGATCTAGCCTTCAATAGCTTAATATTTATATTACAGGTAATCGGTTGCAATAGTATCAAAAAACATGTATTCTTTTGGTAATTAAATATTCTCTTATTTCAAATACATTTGAAGTAGGGATAGAGGCGCGAAAACCATCAGTACACATTCGGAGGATAATGAGATCCTAGGACGTTTGTGGAAAGGGGAATTTGCCGAAGTCGAAAGAATCTCATTTTTCTTGAAGCTGGTTCAGTTGTTGAATAAAAACTGGATTGTCATATAGGAGACTATATGGAGGGCTATCTTACGCACAGAAATATTACGTTATTTCTACTGCAGCAACGAGCCCTCGTTGTTGCTTTTTTGCGTCTACAACTTGACTAAATTTATTCAAGTTAAGCCTCCGGCGGATGTCACAGGTTTTGAAGGGAGTTAATCTATGGATGATAGCCTAAGTACGTCGCATCCATGCGACAAAGGCTACCTGACCTGCATCACGCAGGCCTAAGCGCAATTTAAAATCTGGACGCAATTACGCCAAGGCTAAATTGATAATTGCCCTTCTCCCTGAATTTTTAAAAATAAAACTATAGGATGTGGAGAGGTATGAATTTCGGACAAATATTAACTGCTATGGTGACTCCTTTTGATCATAATGAGGAGATAGATTTTCCAGCTACACGAAACTTAATAAATTTCTTAATTGCCAATGGAACAGAGGGCTTAGTTGTATCTGGTACAACCGGAGAGTCTCCAACGTTAACAGAAGAAGAAAAAGTTCAGTTATTTAAATTCACTGTGGAAGTTGTAAATGGCAGAGTTCCAGTAATTGCTGGCACTGGCTCCTATAACACAAAAGCGTCCATCGAATTAACAAAGCGTGCAGCTGATGCGGGTGTGGATGGTATTATGCTAGTTGTCCCTTATTATAATAAACCATCACAAGAAGGAATGTATCAACATTTTCAAACAATCGCGGCAGTTACTTCTTTACCAATTATCCTTTACAATATTCCTGGTCGTAGTGTCGTCAACATGTCAGTAGAGACAGTTATTCGACTATCGAAAATACCGAATATCGTAGCTATTAAAGAAGCTGGCGGCAATTTGGATACAATGTCTGAAATTATTAGCAATACACCTGAAGACTTTTCACTGTATAGTGGCGATGACGGTTTAACAATTCCAGTATTATCCATTGGTGGAACAGGTGTTATTTCAGTTGCTTCGCATATTATTGGTAATGAAATGCAAGCAATGATTAATAAGTTCAACAGTGGCAATGTAAAAGAGGCTGCTCAAGATCACCGCAGACTACTACCTGTCATGAAAGCATTATTTGCTGCACCAAATCCAACACCTGTAAAAACAGCATTAAATTTAAAAGGAGTTCCAGTAGGAGGCGTTCGATTACCTATGATTCCTTTGAATAATGAAGAGCTAAGTTCTTTACAAGAAGTATTATCTGCACAGCTAGAGACAGTATCATCTTAAAAAAGAGCAAATTTTATACCATTGTGCTTCGGGTTTTTTTTGTTCTATTTTTCAATACACAAAAAGGCATTTCTTGAAATCAATAATTTCAAGAAATGTCTTTTCAATTTTTCTTGCCTAGTGGATAAATCGCTTCCCTAATAAGTGATTAATTTCCCATTAAAGGTACCTACTCATGGGAACCAGTTGTTTTAAACTTCGCTACAGTTTCAGCAAGTTGGGTTGCAATCGTTGCTAAATACTGAGAGCTAGCTACGACTTCCTCCATTGAACCCACAGATTCCTCAGCTGAAGCAGCAGTTTCTTCCACCCCTGCTGCTGATTCCTCAGAAACGGAAGCAATTTCTTGCACAGATGCATTGATCTTTTGGCTGTTCAAGCTTACTTTTACTAGATTCTGAGAAATCTGCTCTACTTTTTCGGTCATTGCATGAATTCCATTTGTAATTTCTTGAAACTTTTCCCCAGTTCGTTGAATCTGTCCTGTTCCTTCTGTTACTTCTTTATACCCGTTTTCTAAAATAGTGACTACAGATTGAGATTCAGCTTGTATGGAAACGACAATATCGGTAATTTCTCCAACAGAATGCGATACTTGCTCTGCAAGCTTTCTGACCTCATCCGCTACAACGGCAAACCCTTTTCCTTGTTCTCCTGCTCTTGCTGCTTCAATGGCTGCATTTAAAGCCAATAAGTTCGTTTGATTTGCAATAGATTGAATAACCTCCACTAGTGTAGAGATTTCATTCGTTTTGTTATCTAAGCCCTTTACTTTTTCTACAGAGTCTTTCACAATTCCATCAATATCTTTCATTTTATTCACGGATCGCTCCATTAACTGCTGTCCTTCCTCCGCACCTAGCGTCACTTGATGTGAATCATCAACAATACCTCTACTCGATTCATCCGAATCTTGAATGGCCTGTGCAAAAACACCCATCATTTCAGAAATATCCGTTGCACTTGTTGCTTGAGTTTCCGCGCCATTAGCAAGCTCCTGCATTGTGATTGCTATTTGCTCACTGCCGACTTTAACTTGTTCCGCTGATTGAGACAATTCTTCCGATTGACTTGACAAGGCATCGGAAGCCAGGTGTATTTCAGAAATAACATTTTGCAAATCTCGTTGCATCTCATTTGTAGCATGGACCAATACTCCAATTTCATCTTTTCGCTTAGTGATTAATGGAGACTTGGTTAAATCACCAGATGCAATCACAACCAGACGTTCCGATACATTTCGTGTTGGATTTCCGATACTATTGCCCATGATAATGCCAATTACAACTGCTACAACCAAAGCAAACAATGCAATAAAAAAGACAATGATTCTATTCGTTTCAAAGGCTAACTTATTGGAATTATTCAGTTCCTCTGCACGGGATATATTTCCATCTTTCAATACTAGTAAACTTTCCTGAGAATCTGCGAATACTTCATCACTTGCTCTTATGCCAGCAAGTGCACCAGTGTAGTCACCTACATTAATCAAATCAATAATAGATTGATTTGTTGATTTAAATGCATTCCAGTCTGCTTCAAATTTTGTAATCGCCTTTCCCTCATTCTCATCTAATACTAGCTCCCTATATTTTTGGATGAGCACTGTCACTTTTTCCATATTCGATTTGACAGTTTGGGTCTTTTCTGGATTTTCGATTAATACCGCAGACAGAATTTGACCCCTCGTATTTTCCGTTAAACTTTCCAATTCTATGACAACCGTTAAAGGTATCACACGATTATGATACATTTCCTTTGAATTTTGGTTAACAGTGCCAAGTGCCAACAAAGATACACCCGCCACTACAAAAATGAATGCCGTAACTATCAAATATGTACTAATCAACTTTCCTTTTAGCTTCATCTCATAGACCACCTTTTTTACTTTTTTCTCTTTTTTTGATAAATTCCTTTCTAAAGATAGGATTTTCATCACATTCTTGTAATAAAAAAATGACAGACTATTTCCTTATACTTATGTATCGGATTTTTTTAGTGTCTGTGAAGATATCAAAAATCTATTTTTACACAATTTCAAAGGATTTTTTTACTCACCAAAAAGTACTTTAAGTCATTCCAAAATATATCACGGCAAAAGTTGGAGAAAGTTTATGGGGAAGAAGCAATTTCCGACTACATTATTTCAAATAGCATTGCCATTTGAAACTTCATTTGAATACCCAATACAATTTTTGTGGGAACTACTAGAGCGGATTTTAAATTCGTCGCTTGTTGAAATACGGATCCCGAACATAGCCATGCACAGATGAAAAAACAAAACAAATTTATCACGGTTTTTTTGAAGACAGCCAAGTGAGTGATCGTTCACTTTTGGATTGGGAAGGCGACTGGCAATCAGTGTTTCCATACCTTAAGGATGGTACACTTGACGAGGTATTTTCTTATAAAGCGGGACAGGAAGATGCCATGACATCTGAAGAGTATAAGGAGTATTATAATAAAGGGTATCAAAAGGAATACTTAATTGTTCTTTTTTATTAAACTTCTCATGTACTTTAATATAAAACACAGGAAAAAATGAGCTTGGAATTACTTCTCCCAGCTCATTTTTATACACAATCAACTATTACCTTTAACTAGCCTTTAACTTTAACCTCTATATTTTATCGCTAAGCCTTTTAAGAATTTGCGAGCAAAATTATCCCCGCATTCTTTATAATTACGATGTCCAGGCTTTCGCAAAATAGCGCCTAGTTCACCTTTAGAAACAACAATACCGCCATCATGCAGTACATCTAGCATATCCTCTGTTGTTAGTTGTAGTGCTACTTTTAGTTTCTTCAAGAGCATATTATTCACATGATCCTTCTGCTGTTCTACAGGCTCCGAATTGGCAGATTGATCCGGTTTCGGATCCTGTTTGCCTCTTTTATGCGTGATTAAGCCATTCAAAAATGATTCCAGCATTTTATTGTTACACTTCATATGATTTTCATCATCTACTACTTCTTCTCCATCAACATCTTCTTTTGATTTTGTAAGAATTTTGAGCACATCTTCTTTGGTAACTTCTACGCCACCAAGTTTAAAAATCTCTACCACATCTTTGTTTTTTATATCTAGGGCATATCTCAATCTGATTAATATATCATTATTTTCCATTTATAAACCTCCTGTTATGAACAATGAATTCAGTTCTTACTGTCGTTCGTATCTTCATTCTGCGAGCTGTCAGTGACAACACGCGGAAACTAATAACTAATCATTACTAGAATAGCACTTCCGCTATAATATGAGCTAGCATAAAAAAACTGGAAGAGAAAATCACTCTTTTCTCCTCCAGTTTTCGATTTCATTTCCTAAACAGTTTTATGAGTTGAAATCATATATTTGGCCTTTTATCAAAAATGCTGTACTTTCAGCGACATTCGTTATATGGTCTGCTGTTCTCTCCAGAAAACGATTAACAAATAATAACTGTACAAGCTGGTTTGTTTCTTCTGGATGTTCACTTAGATAAGTAGTAAGTTTTTTGTACGTTTCAGCACTATATTGATCGACATCGTCCTCTAAATTTCCAACTTCTTTAGCAAGTAAAATATTTTCTTCTAAAAAAGATTGTATTGCTTTTCGGAGCATTTCAATCGATATATTCTTCATCTTCTCAAGATCCGTAATATCCAATAAAGAAATTGTATTACCGATTTTGATCGTTGATTTTGCAATATTTACAGCAAAATCTCCAACCCTTTCAATTTCAGATGAAATTTTAAGTACACCAATAATCTCACGTAAGTCTCTGGAAACAGGTGCTTCTTTTGCCATAATCCATATGGAGAACTGATTAATCTCTATTTCAAGATTATCAATCGCTGTATCTCCCTCAATAACTTTTAAAGCTAACTCCACGTCTTGTGCCTTTAAAGCCGTAAAAGATCTTTCTAGAGCAACAACTGATAGTTCACCCATTTCAGTAATTTTACTCTTTAATTCCTGTAAATTATTTTCGAAGTTTGCACGAATACCCATTTGTAGCCTCCTTTTATCCCGCATTAACGCGCAGTAAGACTCCCACTTCATGGATTTGCTAAAACACAAAAAGCGGAGGTGGGAGATCAACTGCCGCTAAATGCCCGAATGGTTCGGGCCAACAGGATGTTGGTCACTCCGGCAATGTCGCACGATGCGGCGTTATTTGCCTGAGTTCCGCTTTGAATCAGTGGGGGAAGAATACCACCATTGATTGAAGTTTCACTTTAACCGAATCGACCTGTTACATAGTCTTCTGTTCTTTGATCTTGTGGTGTGGAGAAAATGTTGTCTGTATCATCGTATTCCACTATTTCACCATTTAAGAAAAACGCTGTTTTATCAGAGATTCGAGCAGCTTGTTGCATATTATGTGTAACAATGACAATTGTATAATCTTTTTTCATATTGGTGATAAGCTCTTCTATTTTCAATGTAGAAATTGGGTCTAATGCGGAAGTGGGCTCGTCCATTAATATTATATCTGGTTTCATTGCTATAGCACGAGCAATACACACGCGTTGTTGCTGACCGCCTGACAAACCAAGTGCTGATGTTTTAAGACGATCTTTTACTTCATCCCAAATCGCCGCACTGCGCAAACTATCTTCCACAATTATATTTAATTCTTTTTTATTTTTAATACCTTGCATTCTAGGTCCATAGGCAACATTGTCATAAATACTCATCGGAAATAGATTTGGTTTTTGAAATACCATTCCAACTTTTGTTCGAAGTTTAATTACATCATTTGATCTATAAATGTTTTCATGATCAATGACAACATCTCCTGTAATTTTCACACCATCAATTAAATCATTCATACGATTGAGTGTTCTCAAAAAAGTTGATTTACCACAACCGGAAGGGCCGATTAAAGCTGTAACCTCTTTTTCTTGAATAGCAAGATCGACTCCAAATAATGCTTGTTTCTCACCATAAAATAAATTTAAATCTCTTACATTAATTATAGATGCTTCTTTACGTTGCTCCATATGCTAAATACCTTCCCTACTTAATTTATTTGGTCGTTAGCTCAGTATGTTCTATAACTATGGACTCATTAACATACTCTTACTTATTTGTTGCTTTGTTAAACTTTTTAGATATATATGTTGCGGAAAGATTGATTGCTAAAATAAGTACTATTAAGACAATACCTACTGCTGCAGCAAGTTCAATGTCCCCAGACTCTTGTGTAACTAAATAAGCATGCACAGTCAACGTTCTAGCAGATGATAGAATACCGTCTGGCATAGCTGCTACAGTTCCAGCAGTTAAGAAAATTGCTGCTGATTCCCCAACAATTCGTCCAACTGAAAGGATAATACCAGACAAAATTCCAGGCATTGAACTCGGTAAAATAACTTTATATAAAGTTTGTAATTTTGTCGTTCCAAGTGCTAACGAACCTTCTCTATACGATCTTGGCACTGTTTTTAAAGCTTCTTCCGTTGTTCGAATAATAACAGGCAACACGATAATCGTTAAGGTTAGTGAAGCTGCTAGAATCGACATACCTAATTTTAATGTTGTTACAAAAAATACCGCTCCAAACAAACCATAAATAATTGATGGAATTCCTGTTAAACTTTCTGTGGCAAAGCGTATTAGTCTTACTAATCGTCCTTGTTTAGCATATTCTTGCAGATAAACAGCTGCCAATATTCCGATAGGTGTGGCGATCACTAAAGAGATAAGGACTGTGTATATAGTTGTTACTATCATTGGCCAAATACCGCCACCTCCATCTGGAGAATAATCACCAAAGATGAAATTGAAGTTAATCAAACCAATACCTTTATAAAAGATAAATCCTACAATCATGACAAGGACGGCAACTGATAAGAAAGCTGATAACCATATAAGTACGCGGAGTAAGTTATCTTTAAATTGTCTCATCTTAGCTACCTCCCTTTGCACTTATTTTGGCTAACACAAAATTTAGTATTAATATAAATGAGAATAAAACAATTCCCGTTGCAAATAACATTTCTTGATGTGTACCGAATGCATAACCCATCTCTAATGCAATATTAGTCGTTAATGGACGAACACTATCTGTTAAGCTAGTTGGCACGATTAAACTATTACCAGCTACTAAGATAACTGCCATCGTTTCCCCAATAGCACGACCTAATCCTAGTACAATTGCAGTCATTATCCCTGATTTTGCTGCTGGCACAATAACTTTAAAAATTGTCCCAATTTGTGATACACCAAGGGCTAATGATCCTTCACGATACGTTTGTGGAACGGCACGAATTGCAGTTTCAGCAACAGTTACAATCGTAGGTAACATCATAATTGCCAGAACAAGAATAACAGCTATCAAGCTTTGTCCTTTCACTAAACCAAAAGTATCTTGTAAAAACGGAACAATGATAGCAAGTCCAAATACACCATATAATACAGATGGAATACCTGCTAGCAATTGTACTGCTGGTGAAATAATCTTTGCTAATCTTTCCGAGGCGATTTCTGCTAAGAAAATAGCTGTAAATAAACCAATAGGCACTCCAATGATTAATGCTCCGATTGTCGCATAAATGGAAGCAACAATCATCGGGAATATACCGAACTTATCTTCACTCGGGACCCAATCACTACCAAAAATAAAATCTATAAAGCTATAGCCCTCTGCTACAAAGGGATGAGCTCCTTTATAAAATACAAATCCAATGATTAACAATAAAGTTATTACGGAAAGAAGTGCACAAAGCAAGAATACTCTTTGTGACGCCCTCTCTAACATATACTTCCTTTTATTTGCTTTACCGATTTCTTCGGCCTGCTTGTTTGTTGTTGGGATAGACACCATATACCTCCAAAGTTAAGTCAAAAATAATGTTCTTGTATTCCTTATCAATCGCCACTTACTTTACTGGAATGGCTCCTGCTTCGGCTGCAATTAGTTGTCCTTCTTCACTTAGGATAAAATCTATAAATAGTTGTCCGGCATCTGTTAATTGTCCTTCTTTATATATAAATAAGAACGGCCTAGACAAGCTGTATTTTTCTTGTAGAACATTTTCTGCAGTTGCTTCTACTCCATTAATATCGATTGTTGAAATAGATTCATCGATATACTCAAAAGAGATAAAGCCAACTGCATGCTTATTATTCGCAACGGTTGTTTTAATATTTCCATTACCACTTGCAATGATTGAATTTCTTATTAACTCACCAGAGCTATAATCTACTATTTCTTGAAATGCATCTCGTGAACCTGATCCATCCTCACGAGAAACAACTACTATTTCTAAGTCATCTCCACCAAGTTCTTTCCAGTTGGTCACTTCACCAGTAAAAATCTGTTTTATTTGCTCCATAGTAAGATCTTTTACTTTATTACTTGGATGAGTTACTACGACAATTCCATCATAAGCTATTACGACTTCATTCAATCCATTCGCTCTTTCTTCTTCCTTTAGATCACGCGATGACATTCCTATCTCTGAAACCCCACTAATAGCGTTGGTAATTCCTGCAGAAGAACCGATTTGATTTATCTCAATTTTCGTATTGTCTTTCTCTGTATATTTTGCAGCTAATTTCTCAGCAAGCGGTCCTACAGATGTAGACCCTGAAATAGATACTGTTGCGTTACTACCATTGGAATCTTGTGTTTCATTGTTATTGTTATTGTTATTTGTGCATGCTGTTAATACAGTTAATATAGACAACATTATTAATCCCATTTTTACTTTTTTCAAGCTAATCATCTCTTACCTCCAAGAAATATGTTGGGTATTTTTTTGACGTATTTTGTCTAATTGTAGAATAAAGGGGAAATGTAAATTTTAGATACTTCCTTTGTAAAGGTTTTGTAAATTTTATTAAAAACAATATGTTTAGCGTTAAATATTGTTAAAATATTTTGAGTTGAAAGATAATATAGGATGAGTTGAACAGAAAATATAATACATTGCACTTACATTTACTACGTATTAATGAATAAAATCGATTTAATACAGAAATAGGAAAAACCTCGAAGATTCAGCGTTGAATCTTCGAGGTTTGAAAATTATTTAATTCATTAGTACATTTCTTTTGTATTTGGAAATAAGCTGTTTATTTGATCTAGGTAAGCAGTTACTCTACTCTCTCATCCTCTTCACTTGAATATTCAAACCCTAATCTATTTGTAACTAATGAAAGTGCCTGGTTCTACCACAATTTCAAATGTAATAGAACCAGACACCTTTTTAAAATTACTTTTGCTCTGCATACTTTTTGAAGTTGTTTAAAATCGCTTGCCAACCTCCTTGCTGCATTTCAACAGGATTAGTCGTTTCAGGCTCAAAAACTTCTACCACTTTCGTACCGTTTTCTTGAGGGATAAAAGTGATTTCAACTTTTCTTCCATCTTCTAATGCATAAGAAATAAACTCATGAACACGCACCTCATCATAAATGCCACCTAAATCAAAGCCGAAGCTACCATCTTTTGCTTCCATTCTAGAAACAAATTTCCCACCCGCTCTTAAATCATTTTCAGCGTGCGGAGTATGCCAATCATCAGAAGCATTATTCCACTTCGTTATATGTTCTGGCATTGTCCAATACTCCCACACCTTCTCAACTGGTGCATGTACAATTGCTTCAACTGTTATTACGGAATGATTCGTGTCCATTTTATCGGCTCCTTTTCTGATCAAGTCTATTTAGATTCGCTATATCTACACAACCTTAAATTAATCTTATATATTTCCAACTTGCATTTTATAGTTTCTTAAAACCATACCATTTGTCTTCGTCATTCCAAACGTATCATAATAAGAAACTAGATCATCATCACAACATAAATCAATCATATAGATATCAGCAAGTTCTTTTAGCATCCGATTTACTAATTCCTTGCCTATACCTTTATTTTTGTATTCTGGTAAAACTTCAAGAAATGGAATATAGGCAGATAGAACTCCATCACTTATCGCTGTGATAAATCCAACTACTTGATTAGTATGGTCATCAATCGCAGTAATTACTTTACTACTTTTATTTAAAAGGATTAAGTGAGTTTCAGGACTTGGTGGATTAGGCCAATCCACAAAAAAGCCTTCTAACATATCAGAAGAAATATCACCCGTTGAGTTTTTGTATATCATAATATATCAGCTCCTAATTTTTATTAACTTATTAGAAAGATGATACATATCAAAAGTAAAGTAACAATATATGACCTCCCGGTATTCTAAGTAATACTATACTGCATTTCTTATATTAAATGTACGGATTTCTCTACAAATATTATAGATTCAAATTCATAAAATAAAAAGACGTAACCACACCATTCTGGGTGAAGCGACGTCTTTTATCCTAATTTAGTGATCTCTGTTCAATAAGCGATTTCTACGATTCTCTGTTTCCTTTGCTTCCGTCTCCCGGGCTATTAGATCCTTCCGCAATTGTCCATTTATGCGTGGGTCTTGTAAACGCATTGTACTAAATCCCGACGGTCCCATTTTTTTACTTACTTTCCGTATTTCATTTCCAAAAAACAGCATGTCCATTCCTCCCCTCTATAAATTAATCAAAGAGGATAATAAATATAACTTTCCCCTCTATATAAAATATGCATATAGCTGAGGAACACGGAGGATAAGAGCACAGTGAAAATAATTTTGGTAACTGTGTCAGAAAAAAACAGCCGCATTATTTGGAAATATAATCGTTTTTTAAAGGGTCATCGAATAACCGTGTTTTGCTAAATACTCTTCTTTTTCTTTATAATCCGGCATAATACTACCAACACGTCGCCAAAACGATCGATCATGATTCATATGGGTTATATGACATAATTCATGAATGATTACATAATCGATGACTTCTATTGGGGCCATAGCAAGGCGATAATTAAAGGTAAGCTTTCTATCCGAACTACAACTTCCCCACTTAACTCTCGATTCTACAATTTCAATCACTTTAGGCTTTACCTTAAGTTGCTTTTGATAAATTTTTATACGTTTTTCTATAATAGTCTTACATTCAGTCATATAAAACTTCTTGAGATTTCTTTTAAGTATCTCTTCATTTAATTCACTACAATCTATTAACTCATGAAGAAGTCGCTCATTTCCAAGGTATAAAAACTTGCCTTGTGCATCATACTCTTTTGATTTTGGTAATTCTCGGGCTTTTTTATTTTCTTGAATTTTCTCTAGTATCCATTTACCTTTACTTTCCATTGCACTAATAATCATTTCTTTTGTTGCGTCTTTTGGAGCTTTAACTGTAATGAAACCGGACGAATCCATATGAATAGATAGCTTCTTCCCATTTCCATACTGAACATTAAATTCTACCGGTGTATTTTCAATATTAACTTTCATAATTTCCAACCTTTTTCAAAATAAAATCATTTCTTTTATTTCGATTTATTTATACTCTTAACGAACCACGAAAACCTCTTGCTGCATAATAGGAATCTGCTCCGTTATGGTACACGAAGACAGTATTGTAGCGACAATCACAGAAGATGGCCCCGCCTAGTTTTCTAATATCGTCCGGTGTTTGCACCCAGCTCGACGTTTTTAAATCAAAATTTCCAAGTTTCTGCAACTCTCGATATTGTCCTTCAGTTAATAATTCAATGCCCATGGCAGCTGCCATATCCATTGCGCTATTTTCGGGTTTGAATTTTTTTCTGGAATCCAATGCTTCTCTGTCGAAACAAACACTTCTACGGCCTTTCGGACTTTCCGCTGAGCAGTCGTTGAAAATGTATTCGTCCTTTTCCTTATCATAACCGACAACATCTGGTTCTCCTTCGGTTTTCTCCATTTCATGGAGCGACCAAAGTTTTTCCATATTCGCTTCTAGCTTCGCTTGAACATTATCCCATTCCATCCCATTATGGCGGTCCATATATTTTTCAAAACGAGTTTTCAGTACGCTAAGTAATTCTTCCTGTTGTTCTAGTGTTAACTGCGTATTTTTCTCTGTCAAATTAGTTCCTCCTAATTGTATCTCTAGTCCTATTTTATTTATCTTCACATAGTTTAGTTTTAAATTCAAGGCTCCACTATTTTGTTCAATTATTCGTTCACAGTTAAGACAATTAACTAAAAAAAACCCAATTTAATTGCCATTTTTTAGTGTATTCTATAAGTATAATCAAGCTATGTTGCTTTCAAAAAGGTGAATTTAATAAACCTTATTGTCTACTAATAAGTATTATTGGCACTAAACATTCAGGAGGACAAGCTATATGGGCATACTAGGCGTCATCTTTTAATGCATCTGCAACTTGGTTAATAATGGCAAGTCCGATTGGTATCATCATCATTGCCGTTGCTGTATTCGAAATCCACATAGATAGAAATCCAGTTGCAACCATAAATCCAAGAACAATTCGATCCATATTTGTACCGATTGCCGCTATGATTGTAATTGCAATACGCCAATATAAATTCCATTTTTCCATTGCAAGAGCAATAACAAATGCACCCATAAATAAGAAAATCGTCTCACCCCCATCTGAAGAGGCAGCTGACTTAATACCTAAACTATTTGTAAGTGGAAACAGTACAAGTGGTAGTAGCGATGTTGCTAGAATTGGAATGTCTTCTGTAATCCACCAAATCGCAATCCAAATTGTACTTGCTAATACGCCCCTTGCTTCTATGGAAAGTCCTTATGGATTTAGGAAAAGTAACGTTAAAGTAAATAGAACCGGACCTAGGTTCTTGTTATTCTCACAGAATACAATTTAGAAAGCAATAACCTATCGAGCATTCGCAATATTGGATAAAAATTTCCAAAAAGGAAGTGATAGAGATTCGTAATACTTTACCGATTGAATCCTTGTACAACTATATTTTTTCATTTATTATAACTATAAAGCTTGATATTTCAGTACAATGGCTAAAATCATAAAGGAGATCTGACATGAAGCATGTTTATACAGGAAAGACAAAAGATGTATACGAATTAGAGGATGGCAACTATCTCCTACAATTTAAAGATGATGTTACCGGTGTTGACGGTGTATTTGATCCAGGTGCCAATACTGTAGGTTTGAAAATCGAAGGTGCTGGACGTGCTGGGTTAAAGCTTACAAAGTACTTTTTTGAAGTCTTAAAGGAAAAAGGAATCCCTACTCATTATGTTGAAGCTAATATCGAAAAGGCGACAATGACGGTAAAACCTGCTGAAGTTTTTGGAAAAGGGCTTGAAGTTATTTGCCGATATCGTGCAGTAGGAAGCTTTTTACGTAGATACGGATTATACGCTGAAGAAGGACAACCATTAGATGCTTTCGTCGAAGTAACACTCAAGGATGATGACCGTGAAGATCCACCAATTAGTGAAGATGCTTTAAATATGCTTGGTGTCTTATCTAAAGATGAATATAGTGTATTAAAAGAATTGACACAACAAATCGGAAACGTCGTGAAAGAAGAACTTGCGAAAAAAGACATTGAGTTATATGACATTAAATTTGAATTTGGTCGGACAGGTAAAGATAAACAAATTGTTCTCATTGATGAAATTTCTGGTGGTAATATGCGTGCTTATAAAGACGGAGAATATATTGAACCATTAGCATTAGAAAAACTATTCTTTTAAGTAACCGAATTAAGGACATAACACATTTTATATAGCTAATGTGTTATGTCCTTTTTGGTGCTCATTTTGAAAACCTCATTAAATTAGATACTATATAATTAGAGTCAAATAACATTGGAGGAATTAGAATGGAACTTATTGTTTATTTAGCAGGTCAGATTCATGATGATTGGAGAGAAGAAGTTGCACAAAAAGCAAAGGCAAAAAATCTTCCTCTCGTATTTGTAGCCCCACAAACAAACCATGATCGTTCAGACAATATCGGCGAAGAAATTCAAGGTAAACAGCCGTCCGCACTTTATAAAGATGATGCAGCGTCAGATATTAATAATTTAAGAACACAAGTCTTATTGCAAAAAGCCGATATCGTCATAGCCTTATTCGGAGAAAAATATAAACAATGGAATACAGCAATGGACGCAAGCACAGCTATCGCCATGAACAAGCCGACGATTATTATTAGACCTGAATCATTAATTCACCCACTAAAAGAGCTTTCAAACAAGGCAAATGTAACCGTAGAAACTGTCGATCAAGCGATGGATGCCATCAGTTATATTTTTGAATGATAAAAAGGCTTTGTTAATGTTAATGGGTTATTTTGTATAGAAAACAGAGCTTAGAGAAGCATTTCCAAGCTCTGTTTTTTTGTCTTTTATCAGTAATTACTTCGCTATCTGGTACGATTACATAAATCTCTTGATTCAGAGTCTGTCTGTTTAATAATTACTTGTATGGAGAAAAACACGCTTAACTTTTGATCATATACACCGATTGAAAATGGTACACTTTTAACCGAATGAAGGGATAAACGTCTAAATGCATTCCCATGATTTTTCTGTTAGAATTAACATCTACTGGTTTAATGAAAATATAGAGAAAATAGGATGGTATTTATGGGATATCGAACAATTAAGACTGCAATCGGGGCGGGTTTAGCAATTTGGATTGCGAGTTTACTCGACTTGGAATTCGGATCATTTGCAGCCATCATCGTCATTATGTGTATTGAGAAGACAAAGAAAAAGACACTATATTCTATTCAGAAAAAGTTTTTTGCATCTCTTTTATCTATAATTCTTGGTTCGATCTGTTTTGAACTATTTGGATATAATCCAATCGTCTTAACTCTATTTATCTTATTATTTGTACCAATTCTTATAAAAGGACGTATTCAAGAGGGGCTTATCACAAGCATAGTTATTCTTTTACATATTTATACAGTAAAGGAAGCCAACCTGGAAAACTTATTGAATGAGCTGTATATTATTTTGATCGGTACAGGAATCGCCTTACTTGTTAACAGTATTATGCCAAGCTTTAAGAATGAAATTATAAAACATAAAACAGATATTGAACATAAATTTAGCGTGATTCTCTACGAATTCTCAGCATTTTTAAAGGAAAGTGAGCGAAGCTGGGACGGAAAAGAATTAATCGAAGTCGAAACTATCCTTAATAATGCTAAAAACATTGTTATCCAAGATGTAGAAAATCATCTGTTAAGAAAAGAAAATAAAGATTATTATTATCTCGAAATGCGAGAAGATCAATTAAAAATCTTACAACAAATGACAGCAATCGTAGGCATTGTTTCTTCATCAAAGTTAGATGTCAAACAAAAAGGAATGCTAGCTAATATTTTCCTCAATATTAGTGAACACGTTGATTCAGGAGATACAACCATTGCATTAAAACAATTAGAGGAATATGAAGAGTCCATACGTGAAACAGAATTACCGAAGACAAGAGAAGAATTTGAAATTAGAGCAAATCTATTTTATTTAAACTTCGAAATTAAGAACTACCTAATAATTAAGAAAAACATTGTTAAATAAAGTGAATTTTAGCTCCAAAGGCTAGTCATTATTTTGATAATAGAAACGGGGACAGATTTCTCAGCTTAGTTAGCTGCGAAACCTGTCCCTGTTTTTTTGAAATACCCAATATTGAGAAATGTAGTTGATGATATGTTATCGATCTGCTTCAGTTTAAGTGTAGCATTTCACAATAGATCTCCCTTGATGTTTTGCAGTGGAAATAGACGATCGGAATGATACTGTTTACCCCGCCCATCAACTTTCTTCTCCAAAGTTGTCTAACAAAGCGCGCACTTCATCTGTTGACTTCGTGTTCATCAATTGATTTCTGAATTCACCAGCTCCAGGGAATCCTTTCACATATATTTTGAAAAAGCGATGTAATGCTGTGATAGAACGTGGCAATTCTGCTGAATATTGATCTTGAAGATCCAGTTGCAATCTTAGAAGCTCAAGGTATTCTGCAGTGCTATGCTCTCTCTGCTCTTTTTCGAATGCAAAAGGATTTTTAAAAATGCCACGGCCTATCATAATGCCATCTATCCCATATTGTTGGGCGAGCTTAAGCCCAGTTTCACGATCAGGAATGTCACCGTTAATAGTTAATAGCGTGTTCGGTGCTATAGAATCGCGTAATTTTTTTATTTCCGGAATTAACTCCCAATGCGCATCTGCTTGGCTCATTTCCTTTCTTGTACGTAAATGTATAGATAGGTTAGCAATATCTTGCTTCAATATATGCGTTAGCCAATCCTGCCACTCATCTAAATTCGTGTAACCAAGCCTTGTCTTCACACTGACAGGCAGTCCTCCTGCTTTTGCTGCTTGAATAATCTCAGCAGAAACATCTGGGCGTAGGATAAGGCCGCTTCCTTTTCCTCTCGTTGCCACATTTGGTACAGGGCAGCCCATATTAATATCTATGCCTTTAAAGCCTAGTTCTGCCATACCAATACTCATTTGACGGAAATGTTCCGGCTTATCTCCCCATATATGTGCCACCATTGGCTGTTCGTCTTCAGTAAATATTAAACGACCACGTACACTTTTCTGTCCCTCTGGATGACAATAGCTCTCCGTGTTTGTGAACTCTGTAAAAAATACATCTGGTTTACCTGCTTTACTTACGACCTGACGAAAAACAACATCCGTCACATCTTCCATTGGTGCAAGTACAAAAAATGGTCGCGGTAAATCACGCCAAAAGTTTTCTTTCATATTTATATTCAAATCCTCTCACTATGCATTACGGGATACACTCTCATACGGTCATCCCAAATTTATAAAGCAAAAATGCACTTACTTATGTGGCAACTCAACAAATGTAGATAGGTTAGTAATTAAGTCATTATTATAGTATAACCTAGGTTATTTAATTTATCTTCTAGAAATTTAGAAGTAAAAGCAGACGGTCAATTAGAGGTGCATTATCACACTTCTAAACCGTCTGCTTTTTATGTTTCATTGAATACTAAATTAGATGTTATTTTAATATTTCCAAATATACTTTTTCAGGAACTTTTAAATTCCAATTGGGTGTTTTCCGTCCATTTTCAAAGCTATTTTCCCTATTTTTTCAATCGGCTTCGTTGTAATAAACCTTCAACATAAATACCGCAAATGCATAAGGACCTACATTATTGTGTTTTTTCCCTTACAAAACATAGGGATATAGTTTTGTTTTATTATAATCTAATAACTTTACATCATTTTAATATCTCCTTAACATTACAAATTTAACATCAAAGGTGGAATTCAAATTAATTAATCCTATTGGAGGTGAATTTAATGAATAAGAAAAAAATCATCATTCCACTATTAAGTGCAGCAATTCTATTTCCTTCTGCTGCCAATGTGTTGGCCGAACCAAATAAGCCAATAGACACTGTAAGATCGGTTGAGTTTATAGGCATGCCAGTACCTGCTTCTGCTGAGGAAAAATCTACGATGTACAGTGAAGCGAAAGTAAAGGTTACATTAAATGATGGTACTGAAAAAACTTTAGATTTGGATTACACTCCGCTAGCACAGCCTGGAGATGTTATTAATGGCAAAATATTAGGTGCTGCACACGACGTCAATGGCAATATCATTACAAATGCAAAGGGTGAGCCTATAGTTTCCACTTCACCGGACGCTAACTCACTTCTCAGTGTAAATGGAAAAAGCGGCAAATTACACATGATCAGTCATTTTGAAAGTATGCCAAATAATGAAATTGGAACTGTCCCAAGGGCGTTATATGTAAATACAGTAGAGCAGGATAAGAAAACCGGTGAGATGAAAATCACCGATATCGAGCCAATTGATTTTTCAGCTTACGGAGGAGTTTGGACACCTTGCGCTGGAATTTTATCACCTTGGAATACTCATTTAGGCAGTGAAGAATATGAACCGAATGCTCGTGCCCATGAAGCAAATCCAGAAAAGTCCAGCGTCACACAATTTGCCCGCAACTATTATCAAAATTCAAATGCAATTGGAAACCCTTATCTTTACGGCTACACAACAGAAGTATCCGTCCATCCAAATGGGAAAGCAGAAGCGGTTAAACACCACAGTATGGGGCGCTTATCATTTGAAAATGTAACAGTCGCTCCAGATAATCGCACGGTTTATTATGGAGATGATGGCGGCTATGTGATGTCCTTTATGTATGTTGCAGACGAAGCTAAGGATTTATCAGCCGGTACGTTATATGCGGCAAAATTTGAGCAAACCAGTGCTGAAAACGGCGGTGCTGGTAATATGAAGTGGATTGAATTGGGACATGCAACCGATGAAGAAATTAAAGAATTAGCTGAAAATCTTACTTTTAGTGATATTTTTGAAACGACTAATGATGCTACTTTTGCAAAAGCCAATGGATTCAGCCATATTAAAACTGCAACTGGCGAAGAATATTTGAAAGTTAAACCAGGTATGAAAAATGCAGCTGCTTTCCTTGAATCTCGCCGTTATGGTGCTATGCTTGGAGCAACTTCTGAGTTTAATAAGATGGAAACACTCACATTCAACAAAGCAGATAACAAAATTTACATGGCTATGTCTACGATTGCAAAAGCCATGGAGGAAAATCCAAATGATCCTGTAGACGATATTCGCCTACCAAAAATTAACGCTGGTGGCATTTATGAAATGAATATAGCTAAAGGACAAACAGACCGTGAAGGCAGAACAATTGATAGTGATTATGTGGTTACTAGTATGTCAGCCATTTTAGTCGGTCAAGACATCCCAGAAGACGCTGAAGGTAACAAAGCTCATCTTGATAAAATCGCAAATCCGGATAATATTGTCTACTCCGAAAACCTGAGAACTTTGTTTATTGCTGAAGACACCGGCAATCATATAAATAATGTTGGCTGGGCTTATAACGTTGATACAAAAAAACTTTCTCGAATTATTTCTGCTCCAGATGGCGGTGAAGTAACCGGTATTCAAGCCATTGATGATTTAAATGGACATGCCTACTTAATGGTTGGTTCTCAAAACCCAGGCAACATCGGATATATCAAAATGCCTTCTATAGAAAAAAAAATAATAAAGTAATAGTTTTGAAACGTGGAGACGGTTCGAGACCAACAAAATTTCATTTTATATTTTCAATAAATTTTCTCGCTACAATATTAGCTTGAATTATACCGAAAATTTAGAAATAAAAGCAGACGGTCCATTAGAGGTGCATTATCACACTTCTAAACCGTCTGCTTTTTATGTTTCATTGAATATTAAACTAAATGTTATTTTGATAAAGCGATTTTAATATGGGCTAAGTGATGCTCTTCATGCCAAGCTAATTTTGCCACTTTTTTTGCCACTGTTATTTCGCCGTTTATTTGATGAGTAAATACTCGTTTTAATTGTTCTTCCGTTAAATCTTGCCCTAGAGAAACGATACGCTCATTTATTCCTTCTAGCATTTTTATAGAACTTTCTACAGGAAGCATTGTATCTGGTTGTATTGCCCACTTTTCTTCATTAAATCCTGGTACTGTTGGATTGTCATCTGTTAAAGCTAGTTTTAAACGCTGATACATGTTCAACTGAGAATCTGCAATATGATGAACAAGCTGACGAACTGTCCACGCACCTTCACGATACGTTTTGTTTAAATCCTCATTACTTAATGTGTCGACAGTTTCTCTTAGTCGAATTGTATAAGTTTCGGTTTCTTTTAACCACTCTTGAATATTTTCTAATGTTACTTTTTCAGGAACTTGCAATTCTCCAATTGGGTATTTTACATCCATTTTCAAACCCCTTTTCCCTAGTCTTTATTTAATATTTTTCTATATTAACACTTAATATACCAATCGGCTCAGTTGTTGTAAACCTTCAACATAGTTTTATATTTTATTCGTAGAAGATTTTAAAATAGTGACTTTTTTAGATGTTGCTTGTTTCTCTATTACGTAGTCTGCACGGTCTTCACGAATAAAACTCATAGCTATTGCCCCAAAAATTGCAGCAATTCCAATTGCAAAAAAGTTAAACTGTGGTTGTAGATTAAAGGTTAATAGAATTCCCATATAAGTTGGAGCGACAATGGAACCAAGACGTCCAAATGCCATCGTACTACCGAGTGCCGTTGCTCGAACATTGACTGAATAATACTCGGCTACATATGCATTAGACATGTTTTGTAAACCAACTGAAGCGGCTCCAATTAGAGCAATTAGCCCATAAGCTATATAAATATTTTTCGAGTAGCCAATAAGCACTAATGATACAGCCCCTACTAGATATAGTGGGATAAGAACACGTTTGAAACCAAGTAATTGAATTAGGTTACCGAATATCAGTGTTCCAGTAATGGCCCCTAATTGTAAGACTGCAATAAATGTAAGACTAGATTTTAAATCATAGCCTGCATTCATCATTAATGTTGGAAGCCATGTATTTAAAGAATACATCAGTATAAATGTACAGAAGCAAGAGAGCCAGAACATCATCGTACTTAAACCAAGTTTGTTTTTAAATAGATCACGAACCGATGATTTATGTGACTGTTTCTCTTGGACATATGTAATTTGGACATCTTTCGAAAGCATTGGCTCTATTTTCCGAAGGACAGTAATTAGACTTTTGGTATCCTTTTGCTTCATTAGAGTACTAATCGATTCAGGAAGAATTCTCGCGACAAATGGTAATAAAAGTAGTGGTAATCCACCAATCCAGTAAACTGGTTGCCAACCGAATTGTTCGAGTAATACTTGTCCACTAAATGATGCAGACATTGCACCAACGGAATAACCACAAAATATGAATGAAATAATGGCAGCACGATGTTTTGCCGGGGCGTATTCTGAGATTAAAGCAGCGATATTTGGCATTACACCACCAAAACCTAACCCTGCAATAATACGACAGATGATAAAGAATATAGGTGTCGGTGCAAATCCAGATAATAATGTAAAGAAACTGAATAAGAAAGTTGTAAAAATAATAATGCGTTTTTTTCCGAAACGATCTGCATATAGGCCGAATAACACAGCACCAATTGCCGTACCAATTGTAGTATAACTACTAATCGATCCCGCAACTATATTCGTGATTCCCCAGTCTGTTTTTAACAAAGGTATGGTCGCACCATAAATGACAACATCATAGCCATCGAACATCATAATAAAAAATAAACAAAGAATAAGAATGTAATGAAAACCTTTTAATTTACTCTGATTAACTATTTCAATTGGGTTTACTGTGCTCATAATAACCACTCCGTTGTCATAAAATTTGATTTACAATGTAAGGAGATTGTAGCACGATGAACCTGCAAGTATATAACACATAAAATGTATCACTAGCTATAGCTTAAAACTATAGGCGAATTTGTTCCTCAGCAATTGTTTCTTTTAAATACTCAATATAAATATTCGCTAAAGGGCTATTTTTCACATTTTTATGTGTAATATAACCGACGGTAATTCGTTCCTCTACATGCAAGGGAACCGAAACGATATCTTTACTATTTAGTTCATGACTTATCACACCCGTCGAAATCGTATAACCATTTACTCCAATTAATAAATTAAAGAGCGTAGCCCGATCACTAACGGTAATATTTTTAGGTCTAGAAATGGTACTTAAAATTTCCTCAGAAAAGTAAAAAGAATTATAGTCCCCTTGTTCAAAAGAAAGATACGGATAGGGAATTAAATCTGATAATGTCACGAAATCCTGCTTTGCGAGTGGATTTAGGGAGCTAATAAATACATGTGGGTTTGCTTCAAACAGCTCCTGAAAAAGGAGATTTCCCTCTCTAAGAAATTTATGAATCACTTTTTTATTGAAGTCATTTACATATAAAATGCCAATTTCACTACGCAGATTTTTGACATCTTCAATAATTTCATAAGTCTTCGTTTCTCTTAATGTGAATTCGTACTCGTCACGATTGTATTCTTTTAGTAGGCGCACAAATGCACTTACTGCAAACGCATAATGCTGAGCTGACACAGAGAAGTGTTGTTGTAATGATGGAGTATTGGAATACCGGTTTTCTAGAAGAGCAGCTTGTTCAACTACCTGCCTTGCATACCCTAAAAACTCTGACCCCTCGGATGTCAAAATAATTCCTTTATTAGTTCTCAAAAAAATCATAATTCCAATTTCATTTTCTAACTCTTTTAGTGCATTCGAAAGACTTGGCTGACTAATAAATAAGTTTTGTGCAGCTTTACTAATAGAACGACTTCTCGCAACCTCAATAACATATTTTAACTGTTGTAGTGTCATTATTTTATACCTCTTTCTATACTATTTATAAAATTGTAGTAAAAGCAGACGGTATAGAAGTGTACTATCACACTGCTATACCCTCTGCTTTATGTTTCTAGCATTATATATGTCAAAGATGTTTATCTCGAAGCTATTTCTAAGACTCTAGTCCTGCAATGCCAAAACCACCAGGTCCAGCATGGGTAGAAATCATTGCTCCCGCTTGCATCCATGTTACATTTTCGAAACCTGTTTCCTTTGCAATTTCATCCATTCGTCTCTTAATACTTTCACCAAGTCCAATAGAGTAGATCAAATACAGCTGTTTTCTATCAATATCATATTGGTTTAAGTAATCTCGCATAAGCTTTTCTGCAACTATGCTCATATTCCCACGATATTTTCTAGTTGAAACAAGCTTTCCTTCTTTTAGTTCGATGCAGGGCTTTATTTTTAACAAGGACCCTCCAATATAAGCTACGTTACTTACCCGTCCACCTGCTCTTAGAAAGTCTAAACTACCGGGAATGAAAGCCAACTTTGTTTTAGGAACAACAGCTTCTATTTTTTCTATTAAGTGAACATGGCTAATGGAAGGCTCATCCTCAAGCAGAGTTGCCGCATACATCACAACTGCACCTAATCCACCTGTAACATTTAGCGTGTCAATTAGGAAAAGATCTTCAAAATCTTCCGCTGCAATTAACGCACTTTGAAAGGAAGCAGATGCTTTTGACGTATATCCAATGTGAATAATGATACTATCAGGAAAATTCACTCTAATTTTCGTAAATAACTCATGATACTCATGTACATTCGTCGCTGTTGTAGATGGTATTTTTTTAGTACGACTATAAAAATCAAAAACTTCCTCTACAGATAGCTCCCCATCTAAATAATCTTTTCCATCCATGATGACGTGCATCGGTACTACTTGAATTTGATGTTTTTCAACCAGCTCTTTCGATAAATCTGCTCCACTCTCTGTCGATAAAATTATCCTTCTCATTGTAAATTCCTTTCAACTAACGCAGCCAGTCATACCTGCGTAATTATTTATTTTAATTATCCTAAATATACACCAGAAGGGAGAATTATCCAGTAAAACAATTAGAATCCTACTTGCCAATATTCTTACACGATTTAACACTAGGCTAGATCTAAAAGCAGACAGTTTAGAAATGCATCATCGCACTTCCAAACCATCCGCTTATTTGCTTTATTAATTATACTAACTCTAACCACGCAACCGCCTCTAGGAATAGTACTCATAATCTGTTCTTTTGTTTTCCCTTCGAGATACGCTACATAGTAGCCTTCTGGACTAATCATCATATTAGCCCGCCTCCTTTACTCACTTCCTGTCTTAATTTCCTTACCATCAGACAGAATGAATGTCTGGTCAAACTTAACATCCATCACATCTGCAATAGACTTAAGCTCTTCTAAGGAAATCGTATCACTCTTTCCGGTTCGTACCGCACTAGCGATATATAGTATAAATTTAAAATCAAAAAAGAGATAAAATACCACCGTTAAAACAAAAAGAGGAATCTCTCTTCTATTATGAATGGAATTCCTTTTTTTATATTTTTATTTATTAATGAAATGTTCTTTTGTGATTGGACTCACAATCGCAAATCTTCACCAAACCAAATTTTTGTTTGTTTCGGTATGGGTACTTTGTGACGTCCCTTACTCTTTCTCAATCGCCTATTCATTTGCTTAATCAATTGACTCATTGGATGATAAATATAGAAACGTATTGTCTTCAAAAATGCCCATACAGATTTTTTTAGGTTGATGTATTAGTCTTAAAATCTCCACTAGCGCATAAGTGATTAGTATTTAGTCGTCAGTTCTAATTTTACATCTATGCATCGATAGTTGGTCATTTTTTATCATACAACTTTAAAATGTGATGAAAGAATTCAAATTCCATTCCTTTTGTTTTCATTTTGATTTTTCAGTGGATTCAAGGTTAATATGATTCTACATTAAGTTTACTTACAATAAAAATAATTCTTGACAATTGAAACCGTTTGCAATAATCTAAATATTAATTAAAGAAAACGTTTTCGTAAAACGTTTTCTTTAACTATAGGAACAGGTGATTAATGTATGGGGAAGTTAACGATTAAAGATATTGCCAGGGAGGCAGGTGTTTCCATAACTACCGTTTCACGAGTGTTAAATAATAAAGAAGAAGGTATGTCTCAAAAAACTCGTGAAAAAGTTCTGCGTGTAATGGAAGAGGTAAATTTTCAGCCGAATAAATTAGCTCGTGGTTTAGTAACTAAACGCTCCAATATGCTCGGGTTGATAGTTCCTAATATTTCTAACCCGTTTTTCCCAGAGCTTTGCAGAGGTGCTGAGGATGAGGCAAATAAGAGAAATTATAGTCTCATCATTTGTAATTCAGATGATCAATCTCAAAAAGAAGAAAACTATTTACGATTGTTACAAGAACAACAAGTGGATGGAATTTTACTTTCAAGTAAGAATCGGCTCTCCAAGACTAGTAAAAACCAATTACAAAGCGGAAAAATTCCCTACGTATTATTTGACCGAGGAGAAGAAGCTAGTAACCAATCTGGTGTTTTTCTAGACAATGAACGAGGCGGATATCTTGCTGGTAAGCATTTGACAGATTTAAATCACACCCAAATTGCGTGTATGACTGGACCAACTGAAATTCAAAATTCACAACAAAGACTTTTAGGATTTCGACGCTCCTTAAAGGAAGCCTCCGTCCAACTTCCTCAATCATTCGTTCTAATTGGTGATTTTCAAATGGAATCAGCTTATCGATTAGCAAAAGAATTTCTACAGAATAACACCGTGACTGCAATATTTGCTAGTAATGACTTGATGGCTTGTGGTATTTATCAAGCGGCACATGAATTAGGTATTCAAATACCTGACCAACTATCCATCATTGGTTTTGATGATATTCCTTTAGTTACTGCTTTAATCCCAAAACTAACTACGATTAGACAAGCTACATATGAAATGGGACGAAAAGCCATAGAGCTACTAATAAATGAAATTGAAAATAAATCTTCTGAAGGAGTAGTCTTTGAACCTACTTTAATCGTCAGAGAAAGTACTAAAAAATTAAAAAGAGGTGTAGATATATGACAATACCAGTTATTATCGATTGTGATCCAGGAATAGATGATGTTATGGCATTAACGCTAGCTTTTGCACATCCGGAACTCGATATCAAATTAATCACAACAGAGCCTGGTAACCAGACTCAAGCAAAAACCATTTACAATGCGCTAGCTTTTACTAGTTATATGAAACAAGATATTGAGATTGCTAGAGGATTGGATAACCCCTTGTTCCGCCAACTTGAAATTGCTGATGATGTGCATGGTGATAATGGACTTGGAAATGTCAATTTTCCTGAGCCAACTATTCAATTAAGTAATCGAACTGCAATTGAAGCGATGAAAGAAACACTATTATCTAGTAATGAACAAATCATACTTATAGCGACAGGACCGCTGACAAATGTAGGTGCTCTTCTATTAGCACATCCAGAGGTTAAATCAAAAATTAAATATATCTCTTATATGGGTGGTGCGGCTGTTGGAGGAAATATGACACCTACTTCGGAATTTAATGTATATGTAGATCCTCATGCAGCAGATATTGTTTTTCGTTCAGGAATTCCTATCATTATGAGTGGTCTAGATGTCACTCATAAATCTTTTATCACTCTGGAAGAATTAAATGAAATTGAGGCAATTGGTTCTGATTTTGCGCATAAAGTATTGAAAATGCTTCATTTTTACGTACACGCCGCTAAACAAACTGCTTTCCACGGACCTGAATTCAAAAGTCGCATCCGTTTACACGATCTCTGTGCAGTGTCCTATGTGTTGACACCGGAACTATTTGAAGGCGATGACTGCCACGTTGCAGTGGAATTGGATGGCAAATTTACTGCTGGAACAACAGTTGTAGACTATGAACAACGAACTGGGCTTCCGCATAATGTGAAAGTATTACATACGGTTGACAGAGAGAAATTCGTCAAACAATTTCTGGATGCCGTTAAAACAATGAGCCGCCACATCGGCTAAAAATGATAAGGAGGAGAAATGTATGAAACGTAGTTTTAAAGATGATTTTAATATGATGGCAATGTTACTTATTCCTATTGCGGTAGCTGTTAACCTTGTAGGCTTTCAGCTAGCCAATGTACTTCGCTTACCAATTTTCTTAGACACAATCGGAACAATTCTAGTTGGTGTAATTGCAGGTCCATGGGTTGCACTACTAGCAGGACTTATTACAAATTTAATCAATGCAATCTTTAATCCAGTTTATTTACCTTATGCATTAACGTCTATGGCGATTGGAGTTGGAGCAGGTTATCTTTCTAAATATGGATTCTTTAAAAAAATACCAAAAACCATTGTTGCCGGTGTCATTATTACTTTTATAGCTGTTATTATCTCTGCTCCAATCACTGTCCTTGTATTCGGAGGAGCAACAGGAAATACTTCTTCTCTTATTACGGCAACTTTCTTAGCTTCTGGTCAACAATTGTGGACGGCTGTATTCTCTTCCAGTTTTATCACAGAGGTAGCTGATAAAGTTGCTTCCGTATTAATCGTTTATTTCATCGTTAAAGGTATGTCAGACCGATATTTGTCTAAGATGAATTATGGTCATTTGTATATGAAACGAAATAATAAGAAATAATTACTACTCTTCTCGTTCAACTGGTTGAGCACAACAACAGAACGAGAAGAGATTATTTGTATAAGGAGGCGCATTTAATATGAAACAGAATATATTACTTCAACTTCATCCGTTGACAAAGTTCTATTTCTCTCTTTTTATTTTAGTAATAGTACTCATTATACCTGGATATTCATTTGCTTTTGCTATCTTCCCTGTTTTGGTACTTATAGCAGTGTTTGCAGGTGTATCGAAAGAGTTTTTAAGTATCGTATTAAAGGCACTACTTAGCGTACTAATCATTGTTTTCATTATGCAAATGTTTTTTTACCCTGGAGATCATGTGCTGTGGAATTGGGGAATATTTTCTATAAAGCAAGAAGGGGTAGATTACGGTCTTTTATTAACATCTCGAATTCTTGCAATAGGTTCCTCTTTTATCCTATTTTTCCGTATGACAGAAGTGCGCGATTTTGTTAAATCGTTGGAAGACAAAGGGCTACCACCAATGGGAGCTTACGTTGTATTATCTACACTTCAAATCATTCCAGAAATGAAGCGCCAAGCAAACACAATAATGGAAGCCCAAAAAACTCGTGGTGTAGAAACTGAAGGATCTTTACTTATCCGTGCCAAAGCTTTTATACCGACATTAACGCCTCTTATTCTATCCTCCATTGCTGGTACAGAAGAACGAGCGATAACTCTAGAATCTCGGGCATTTTCAGCACCAGTTAAAAAGACAAGCTTACACCAATTAACGAAGAGTAATGTGGATCGCGTTCTTCCGATCGTGTATGTGCTCATTATAGTTGGTCTATTAGTATGGAGGTTTTTCTTATGACAGTTATGATTGATTTGAAAAATGTATCTTATCGATATCCTGTGAGCGATGATTTCGTCTTGAAAAACGTTTCATTTTCTATCGAAAAAGGAAAATTCACTGCTATTATCGGTAATAATGGTTCTGGAAAAACAACCTTATGCAATACAATACGCGGCTTTGTTCCCCACTTTTATAAGGGAGATTTAGAAGGTGATGTTATTGTAGATCAAACGAAAATATTAGATTACCAATTAGGGCAACTTGGAGAAAAAGTAGGGTATGTGTTCCAAAATCCTTTTATTCAAGTATCAGGTGTAAAAGACAATGTATTTGAAGAAGTAGCATACGGCTTAGAAAATTTAGGCGTTCCCGTGGAAGAGATTATAGTTCGCGTAGAAGAAATATTAAAACTGGTTAAAATTGAACATTTACGTGAAAAAAATCCATTCGAATTATCTGGTGGACAAAGGCAGCGTGTAGCACTTGCATCCATAATTGTAATGGATCCCGAAATTTTAGTAATTGATGAACCTACTTCCCAGCTCGATCCAGTCGGTACCGAACAGATTTTTGATATTATTCGATTAATGAAGGAACGTGGAAAAACTATTATTTTAGTGGAACATAAAATGGATTTAATCGCTGAATATGCAGATGATTTACTTGTCATGCACGAAGGTGAGCTAGTTATGCAAGGACCTGTTCGGGAAGTGTTCGCCAATCCTGAGTTTGAAAAATACCAAATTCAGTATCCACATGTTACGGAAATTGCACTTCAATTACAAAAAATGGGTACACCTCTTGCTTTCCTTCCAATTCGCGATGAAGAACTAGCAGAAGCATTAAATATGACTGGAGTGAAGATACATGACTGAACTTCATTTAAATAATGTAAGCTTTTCCTATCCTGACGGAACGAAAGCGCTTGAAAATCTTACTCTTTCCATCGTTACTGGGGAGCGTGTAGCGATTGTAGGGCAAAATGGGGCAGGCAAAACAACTGCAGTAAAGTTAATGAATGGGTTACTGAAACCTACGGAAGGTACTGTATTAATTGGAGATTGGGATACAAAGGATTACACGACAGCGCAAACATCAAGAAAAGTAGGCTATGTATTCCAAAATCCAGATGATCAAATTTTCCATAATGATGTAGAGTCAGAGGTTCGTTTTGGTCCCAAAAATATGGGATTTGATCCAGAACGAGTAGATGAACTTACCGATTGGGCTATGAAGTTATGTGGGATTTCAGAATTTGCCGATGAAAACCCTTATAACTTACCGTATTCCGTTAGAAAATTCGTAACCATAGCTTCCGTTTTAGCAATGGATTCCGACATAATCATTTTAGATGAGCCTACCGCTGGACAGGATAAAATTGGTCTGCAGGTACTCGGTAATTTACTTCAAGTATTAGAAGAAAAGCAGAAATCCGTTATCACGATTACTCATGATATGGAGTTCGTAAGTGACTATTTCACACGCATTGTTGTAATGGCGAACCGACAATTAGTAGTGGATGACCATGCGCAGAATGTATTTTATAATACAGAAGTTCTAGAAAAAAGTATGTTAAAGCCTCCCGCTGTTGCTCAGATGGCAAAATTACTTGACTTCCCCTTTGGTATTTTATCAAAGGATCAATTAATCAAAGCGATTTTAACTAGGCGTAGTTAAAGAAAGGAGCGAAACAATACATGAATATCGCAGTCGTAGGAAGCATCAATATGGACCTTGTTTACCTGGTTCCGCATATCGTACAGGCTGGAGAAACGTTACACAGCACAAAACATGAGTTGTTTTTTGGTGGAAAAGGAGCAAATCAAGCAGTAACTGCTAGTCAATTAGGGGCAAATGTTGATTTCATAGGAAATGTAGGAGCCGATGATTTCGGAGAACTAGTTAAGCTAAATTTACAAGATAAAGGGGTCAATACTGCTGCTATTCAAAAAGTTGGATTGACTGGTCAAGCTATTATTCAATTGGCGGATTCAGGTGAGAACTCTATCGTGTTATTCCCTGGTGCAAATTTTCTCGTTACAGCAGAACAAATACAGGCAGATAGAGAAAGAATCGAAAAAAGTGATGTTCTTCTGTTACAATTGGAGATTCCAATGGCAGTGGTCGAGGCTGCTGCTAATATTGCCGTAGAACAAGGGGTACATATTATATTAAATCCAGCACCCGCACAGCAAATAAGTAATTCATTATTAAGTAAAGTCTCCATATTAACACCTAATGAAACCGAATTAGCGATTCTAACTAATTTAAAAACAGAAACCGAGGAAGATCTGTTTCAAGCATGCTCTTTGCTACTTCAAAAAGGAGTTGGAGCAGTAGTAGTTACATTAGGTGAAAAAGGTTCCTATTATTTGAATCAAAATGAACGAGGTCATGTTCAAGCAAATCAAGTAGAAGTAAAAGATACAACGGGAGCTGGAGATGCATTTAATGGAGCATTAGCAGTAGGCATGTGTCGTGGAAACTCATTGCGAGAAAGCATTTTATATGCATCTAAAGTAGCTGAATACGTTGTCACTCAAATGGGAGCACAACCTGCTATTCCCACATATTTTCGAGTAAATAAATGATAAAATCCATCATTTATTTACTCATTCTTAGTTTATTATGGGGTTCTTCGTTCTTATGGACAAAAGAACTTTTAGACCACTTTGGGCCTCCTACCATTGTATTTTTTCGTTGCTTATTTGGTTTAGTCATGCTTTTTCCTTTTGTATTATTAAAAAAAAATCGGTTACAAATAAAAATTCACCCATTTCTTATATTTGTCTTAGCATTAGGAGCCGCCATTCCATGGAATATTATGTCTTTCTCACTTCAAGGAATCGATACAAGTTTAAGTGGAATATTAAATGCTACTACTCCTTTATTCGCTTTGATATTCTCCATACTTATTCTTAAAACAAAACCTTCTTGGAACCAAACTACTAGTTTATTAATTGGATTCCTGGCTGTTATTATTTTAATGTATTTTTCTGGTCAAGCTTCTGGTAGTCAATTTTCTATTTTCCATGCTCTTCTTATGCTCGCCGTTACCACGTCATATGCTCTAAATTCTATTTGGATAAAAAAGTATTACACAAATATCCCTGCTGTCGTATTAGGTTTTTGGACCCTCCTCATCTCGGCAGTTTTTAATGGGTTTATTAGTATCTTTACGGAACCCCGTGCATATATGCAGCTTGGCACATGGGAAACTATCTTGCCTCTTCTAATATTAGGATCCCTTAGCTCTGGTCTTGGTTATGTTATTTATTATCAAATCGTTTCAGTAGGAGGTCCTCTCCTTGCGTCAATGGTTACATTTATAATTCCCTTTATTACGATAACTTTAGGTATTTTCTTTTTGCAAGAGTCATTCCATCTTGGGATTGCAATTGGCCTGCCATTGATGATCGTAAGCTTACTGCTAATGAATATACATACATTTAAAAAGAGTGCGGTAAAAAAAGATTAAACTGATATTTTTCTAATAAAAAATTCCAACTATCCCCAATAATAGTTGGAATTTTTTATTAGATCTTCTTTTTGGCTTTTGCTTCAACCGCTTAATACCTTAAATTTACAGTTACAGTCCTCCAAAGATGAAAATAAGAGGTCTTTAATGAAATACAATTTTCTGGGTCCCTCTTCTCCGTGTTAAAAATTCTAAAAAAAATTATTTTACCATCTCAATTAATGTGCCCACGACCTCTATTGGTTCTTTCTCCCCCTGAGGATTTGCTTCTGAAATAACATTTTTCGGATCGAATAAATGAAGTTCAATGCCATTGTCCTTCTCCTCTTCCGCAATAGTTTTCATAAGCGCTTCAACACCCGCTTTGCCTGCTGAATAAGCACTAAATCCGTTCATATAGTAATTGGCCATGCCCGAGGTAACAGAGATTATTTTCCCATTTCCATTCTTGCGCAAAGTAGGAAGAAATGCTTTTGTCACTAAAAATTGACTTGTTAGGTTTTTGTCAATGACCTGTTTCCATTGTTCTAAAGTCAGATCCTCAACCCGCCCCATTGCAGGAACGCCCCCGACATTGTTCACTAAAACATCCAATTTTCCTCCGGTTAGTTCCAGTAGTCTGTCTCGAAGCGAATTTACACTTTCTTCGTCCGTTACATCGGCTGGAATAACAATGACTTTGCCTTCCCCAATTTCCTTTTCAACTTCTCGTAATTTTTCCTCACGTCTACCGTTTAAAACAACGGTAAATTCTTCATTTACCAAGGCTTTTGCAATGGCTCTTCCTAAACCTGTTCCAGCTCCCGTAACGAGTGCGACTTTATTAGATGATTGCGTCATGTTCATTATCCCCTTTGCTAAATAATTGATGAGTTTCACGATCAATAGTATTATATAATGAACATTCAAATAATATAAGTATGCACATTTTTGTTACATAGTATCAAAAAAGGAACTATTAGGAGGTGAATAACTTGAAGAATGAGATGAATCCTCATCAATGTCAGGTTGTAACGGCACTAAATACATTTGTTGGTAAATGGAAACCCATTATTTTGCTAAATTTATTTGTAAACGGAACACTTCGATTTAATGAATTAAGAAAACAAATACCTGATATTAAACAACGAATGTTGACTCTTCATCTACGTGAACTTGAGGAGCAAGATTTAATAAAACGTGTTGTGTACGCACAAGTCCCACCCAAAGTAGAATATTCACTTACTGAATACGGTAAAACACTCGGTCCACTTATGAATGCTTTACATGAATGGGGGGAAAATCACCTTAAACACCTTGAAACTATGAAAAGTCCACCTTTAATAAAAGACCCAAATTCGTGACGAAATTGGGTCTTTTGTAGAATAACAGTTCCCATATCCCACCACTATATTCCATGTCCGTTATTTTAAAGCTAGTTCCATATATAATGAATGTATTCTTGGGTTCCATAACATTTTGTTGGTCTGGTCCAATGGAAAACATTACTATGCTAGGACGGATAAAAGCCTAGATTCTTTTAATTGTTCTTCTAGGCTTTTTAGTTTACCGTAAAAAAGTATCCAATATTTCAAATTTTCACGCTATTTCTCACGCTTTTTTTGGAAAATGGTTATTTTCACTGTTATTAAGCTATGGAAAAAGTATATTTTAAATGGAAAAATACTAATGCTTAGATACATTTTAACTCCACCAGCAGTGCGACCGTTTCCACATGTGTGGAGTGTATGCGGAAACCCAAGCGTGTTGATGGATTTTACATTGGTTTTATAAACTTTTACTCGTTAAGAAAGCAAATTCTAACCTTTTCCCTTAAGGCATCCTTTGTTAATTATTTTTTAAAAAAGTGTTAATAACTAGCAATTTATAATATAATTGTTTTAATAATTAAAATTATTAAAATAATCCTATAATAGAAGGAGAGTTATCCATGTCACAAAATATAAATCTTAATTATTATAAAGAATTAATTGATTTACAAGATGACGAAGGGATTGAAGCTCAGTTTCAAAGTTTACTTGCTGTTCCGATTGAATCCATTTCTGATTTAGAAAAGTGGTTAGAAGATGAAAAGGACTTACTATTTAAAATCGATGAGGCGATGACAGGTCACCAAGTCGACTTCTATCGAAACACAGAAGATGCGGACATCAAGTCAACTTATCTTCACGATCAGCAAGCCATTCAACCACTTTTAATGAAATACGAAGCAAAGTTAAATGATAAATGCTGTGAGTCTACTTATTTCACCCAATTAGATGAAAATCGTTATGGCTTGATGCGACGTGTTCGTGAGTCGAAAATTAAACTTTTCAGAGAAGAGAATATTCCACTATTTGTAAAGGAACAAGAGCTTTGTACAAAGTACGATGAAATTATGGGTAGCCTAACAGTTGAATGGGAGGGAGAGGAAAAGCCTTTTCCATTTATCGAATCCCTTCTAGATAATCTAGACAGAGCCGTGCGAAAAAAAGCTTATCACACAATGATGTCAGTCCGTCGTCAAATTAAACCCGATATGGATGCCATCATGGACGAGCTTATTCAACTGCGCCATCAAATAGCTTCAAATGCAGGATTTGAAAATTACCGTGATTATATGTTTGTAGCGAAAAATCGTGAGTATAGCATTCAGGATTGTTATGACTTTCATGAAAATGTAGCGAAATATATTATTCCCGCTTGGAATCGTCTAGCAAATGTTTTTAAAACAAAGCTTGGTGTCGATAAGTATCGCCCTTGGGATAACACTGCTAAATTCATGAAAAACCCACCATACTCTGAGGTGTCTACTCTTATGGATGGCGTTTCTGAAATGCTAGGCAAAACTGATCCATTTTTTGCAGATCGTTTCGATTACATGAGAGAGCACGGGTTACTTGACCTCGATAACCGGAAAGGAAAAGCCCCAGGTGGTTTCTGTACTTCTTTACCTGTTTCAGGGGATACTTTTGTTTTTGCGAACTTTAGTCCATCCTTTTTCTCTCTTATCGCATTAATTCATGAAATGGGCCATGCAGTGAATGGATATCTTCAGTTATCCGAACACGGCCCCATTGAAGATTACAAAGGACGAAGTGAAGTTGCTGAGCTTTATTCTCATGGGATGGAATTGCTCTTATTGGATAAACTTGACCGTTTTTATCCAGATGAGGAGGACTTTAAGAACGCACAGCGTGAAGAGCTGCGACGAGCATTTACAATGTTAATCGGACCATTAGCAGGAGATCTCTTCCAGCATTGGATGTATACAAATCCTAAACACACTTCCAAAGAGCGAGATGAAAAGTACTTTGAAATCTCAAAACTTTATGGCTTAAACCCTGTTGATACTTCTGGTCTGGAGGAAGAAATTGGGATAAGTTGGGCTGGTACCCTTCATTATTTCCAAGTTCCTTTCTATCTTATTGAATACTCCATCTCGATGCTTGGTGCTTTACAAATACTGGAGAATTATCAGAACAACCCAGAAAAAGCAGTTGAATCCTTTAAAAAAGGTGCAAGTGCAGACTACAATCAATCCATCGCAACTATTTATAAAGAAACTGGGGTCAATTTTGACTTTTCAGAGCCAGCTGTTAAACGTATGGGTGAATTCCTAGAAAAAGTAATTCAAGACATTCATCAATAAAGTGTGAGTATGGGGACAAATCATTGTAGAGGGCAATCGGAAGTTTTCCACACAAACCGTTACAACTAGTGATGTTTCCTCTTATACCCTCTGATTAATAGTCAAAGGTTGTATTTAAGGAGTTACCTTCTAAAAATTATTTAATCTTTTTTAGAACAACAAGAAAAGAACGAATTCCATACAACGGGAATTCGTTCTTCTTTCATTATACTAACTCCAACCAAGCAACCGCCTCTACATGAGTAGTCTGAGGGAACATGTCCACCGGTTGAATCTCTTTTGTTTTATAACCGCCATCTTCCAAAATTCTCAAATCACGAGCAAGTGTTGCGGGGTTACAGGATACATATACGACACGTTTTGGACGTTGTTCAATGATTGTCGCAAGTAACGCTTCGTCGCAACCTTTTCTTGGTGGATCTACTACCAAGACATCTGCTAGTTTTCCTTCTTTATACCATTTAGGGATGACTTCTTCTGCTGGACCTGCTTCAAAATACGTATTAGTAAATCCATTCAACTCGGCATTTCGTTTCGCATCTTCAATAGCTTGTGGAACGATTTCTACGCCTAACACCTGCTTTGCTTTTTGCGCTAAAAATAGAGAAATCGTACCGATTCCACAATAAGCATCGATTACTGTTTCATCACCTGTTAGCTGTGCATAATCCAGTGCTTGCTTGTATAGAACTTCTGTTTGTTCAGGGTTTACTTGGTAGAAGGAGCGAGCGGAAATTTCAAAGCGAACATCTCCGATTAAGTCTTCGATAACTGGTTTGCCCCAGATAACGTTTGTTTCATTTCCGAAAATCACGTTTGTATTTTGGTTATTCACATTATGAACTATCGATTTCACATTCGGCTCTACTTCACGTATGAACTCAATAATCGCGTCCTGCTTTGATAATTTAGCGTGCTTCGTTACAAGTACGACCATTACTTCTCCGGTTGCCCGTCCTTTACGAACGACTAAGTGACGTAGCTGCCCTTTTTTCGTTTCTTCATTGTATGGAATTAGATCTAATCTCAATGCATTTTCTTTTACTGCTCTTAGTAATCGATCTGCTTCATCTGTTTGGATTAAACAAGTATTCGTGTCTGCAATTCGATGTGATTTAGCTTGATAGAATCCTGCGATTACTTGACCATTTTCTAAGTCGAATGGAATTTGAGATTTATTGCGATATTCCCATGGCTTGTCCATGCCTTTCACTGGAAGTACTGGCGCATCTATTTTCCCTATGCGTTTCATGACGTTGCGAACCATGCTTTCTTTCCAAGTAAGCTGCCCTTCATACGTCATATGCTGAAGCTGACAGCCTCCACATTCGTAAAATACTGGGCATGGTGCTTCTATACGAAATGGGGAAGGTTCCACAATATTTTTTAATTTGGCAAAGCCATAGTTTTTTAGCGTTTTGAGCACATGGACTTCCACTGTTTCATTTGGCAAGCCTCCTGCGATAAACAAAGGATATCCGTCTACCTTCGCGACTCCTGCTCCGTCATGTGTTAAATCTTCAATATGAACTGTTAGTTGGTCATTTTTTTGTACTGGTGTATTCAATGTTAATCTCCGTTCTAGTTATGATTGATTCATTATACCAAAAAGAATGCGTACAAGTCTGCTGACCCATACGCATTATCATATATTTTTCAGTTCTTCTACATTCAAAAGCATTATTTTTCGTTGGTCTTCTAGCTCAATATCGCCTTTTTCCTGGAAGAAGGTTAGCTTTCTACTTAATGTTTCTTGAGACATCCCCAACTGAGAGGCAAGCACAGCCTTTGTTGTTTTCAATAAAACCAGATTATTATCATCTGCCATTTCTAGTAAAGCCTGGGCTAATTGTTTTGTTACCTTTATTATAAGGGGGTGATGAAAGTATTTCTTGACCTAAGTCAAAATTCGAATAAAAAAAGCAACCAAATTATTTCTTTGGCTGCTCATATTTATTGATTATGATTCTTTGCTTCGATGTTTTTTATAGTCGTCTTCATGAAAGATTGGAACAAATCCATTTTGTTCCATTTTTATATAGAGTTCCTCTAAATGAGTTATTATTTTGTCGCCTTTTTCTTTTGAAAATACGCCGTACTCAACATATTTGTTAATGATTTCTTTCTTTTGGTTAAGGGCATCTTGCTGTAAAGACTTCATCTCTTCTTGCTGCTCCGTCGATAATTTAACATCCGTCTGCATTTCTGCTTTTGCTTCCAAAGACAATCCCATTATTCCAAAAGTCATTAAAATTGCTGCTATTACACCTAACAAACGTTTGCTCATGCACATATTTCCTCCTTTCCTTCTTTTGATTTATCGTGTGCTAATTGAAAGCAATTATCCTTATTTCGAAAAACTGTATAGTTTCTGGATATGGATAAATTCTATGAGAAGAATAAAAATAGGCAAAAAAAGAACCTCATTTCGAGGTCTGTGATTAATTATTTACTTCGGCTAATTGTATGTTTACAATTTTCGCTAACGTATTCCATGTATGAATCTCAAATGTAGGCTGAATATCCGTTTCGTTTAGCTTTCGATTTGGATTAAACCAGCATGTATCAATTCCGAAATTATTTCCACCTTGGATGTCAGATGTGAGCGAATCGCCAATCATTAATACGCGAGTTGGATCAGAAATTTGAAGTTTTTCTAAGGCATATGCAAAAATTTCTTTTTGCGGCTTTTGGAACCCAGTTTCTTCTGAAGTGATAATAACTTCAAATAAATTCTTTAAGGGCGATCCATTTACTCTTGCATGCTGTGCATCTTTAAATCCATTTGTCAGAAGGGCAATACGGAAATCCTTCATACTAGCGAACATTTCTTCCACGCCTTCCATCATATGTACTTCATTTCCTAAGTTTTCTATGTACTTCTGCCCGAATAGCACCGGTTCTATATCTAACGCATGTTCTATAAATAATCGTTTAAAACGCTCCACCTTCAATTCTGTTAAGGTTGTGCGTCCATTCTCTAGGTCATCCCATAAAACCTTACTAATGGCTTTATAGCTACCTAGATAATCATTTAAACCATTTGGCAACCCATACTCTTCAAATAAAAGACGAAATGCATTATGTTCAGTCATTCCAAAGTCAAGTAATGTATCATCCAAATCAAAAATTAGCACATCATATCTCATCTACACTGCCCCTTTCCTACTGCTGTAATTATAACATAATTTAGTTTTGAATCCTTCTTCGCTCTGAGGGTTTATGGGCTATATTAGATTTTTTATGGGCTATCACCATCCGGCTTATAACAAAAAACTGACCCCAATCTAATCGATTGAGGTCACTAGCTTTTATTCGTCCTTCACTGCTCCATCTTTAGATGCTGCCCAAAAGGCTATGACTATGGAGCTTATTAAAATGATGAATGGTGCATAAAACATGAGAAATTCTGTCATCGCTTGCTCCTCCTTATGCGTGATTATCTTCTTTTTTCCCTCGTACATAGTCCTTGTTAAACAAAAATAATCTTAGTAATAAATATAATGATGGGATTAACAGCGCAAGCCCTGCGATAAAAGCGACTATGAGTGCAATAGCCATTGCTTCATTTGTGAAACTATCGTAAATAGTTAAGTGTGGATATAGTAAATATGGAAGATGCGAGAATCCGTAGGCAAAGAATGCAATTAGAAATTGACCTGCTAATAAGCCAAATGCTATTCCATAATTGCGTCTTGACCAGAGCAGCCAAACTGTTCCGATAAACAGTAGCAACGATAGCGCGAATGCCCACCAGATATCGACCATATTTTCATAATGCTCCTGATTATGCGATCGGAGCTCCACCATAATCCCACCTGCTGTAATAATAGTTGGAAGTGCCCAAATGAGCGCATACTTTCTCATTAGTCTTGTTGCTTCTAAATCTCCTGCTTTATTGGCATACCAGGTTAAGAATACGGATGAAATGTACAGAACAGAAGTAAGACTTAGCACAACAATCGACCATGTCAGCGGGCTTCTAAATAGCGCCACATAGTCAAGGGTTGGTGAATCATTGATCATATAAACGAAGCCGCCCTCCGAAATAGTCAAAACGATAGACAAAGCAGCTGGTATAAATAGACCAGCAATACCGTACATAAATGAATATCCCTTATGGCCTCTAGAGCCATACGTTTCAAAAGCATAGTAAGACCCACGGATTGCAAGTAATATTAACCCAATACTAGCGGGTATTAATAAGGTAGTACCATAATAAAAAGCGGTTTTCGGGAAAAATCCTATAATACCCACAAAGAAAAATACAAGAAATACATTCGTTACTTCCCAAACTGGCGACAAATAACGCTGTATAATATTCGTTAATATTCGCTGCCTTCCAGTGAGCAAACTGTAAGCGTTAAAAAAACCTGCGCCAAAGTCAATAGATGCAACGATCAAATAGCCAAAAAGAAACGTCCACAACACAAAAATCCCGATGATTTCTAATGTCATAAAATATCACCACCCTTTTCAGCATGTCGATCCTCTATTTCCTGTTCCACAGGATTTTTTTTAAACATACGACTCAAAACTACGATACTACCTATACCAAGCACCAAATATAAACCTGCAAATAAAATTAACATTATATCGACATGTGGATTGGTCGTTGCGGCATCTTCCACTCGCATAATGCCTCTTAATATCCAAGGCTGTCTTCCGACTTCCGCAAGCCACCAACCGGTTTCAATTGCGATGATTGACGCTGGTCCACCTAATACAATGAGAATTCGATACCATTTAGAGTTAACGAATACCCATTTTAACTTAATACCAAGCCAGTATAGTCCGGAAAGTCCTACCATCGACACACCAATCGTCACCATAATATCAAACAAGTAGTGAATATATAAAGGTGGTATTTCATCTTTTGGGAACTGATCTAAACCAATTACTTCTGCAGTCGGATTAGAATGGGCTAAAATACTTAGTGCAAATGGTATTTTAATCGCGTACTTTATTTCGCCATCGTCTAATACTCCGAACATAACCAATGGAGCACTTCCTTCTGTCTCAAAATGCCATTCGGCTGCTGCAAGTTTTTCAGGCTGATATTCCGCCAAATATTTCCCGGAGAAATCCCCGATAATGGCAGATGTGATAGAGAATACTAGCCCCACTTTCATTGTTAGGAATAATGCTTTTTTATGGTATATATGATTAGAGCCTCTTAATAACCGGAAAGCGGCAATTGCTGCTAACACAAAGGCAGAAGTCATATATGCTGTTACTACTACATGTGCTACCTTTGTTGGCATGGCAGGATTGAACATTGCTAGTAGTGGGCTAATATTCACTAGCTCCCCGTTCACTACATCGAATCCTTGAGGTGCGTTCATAAACGCATTTACGATTGTGATAAAAACGGCGGAAAACGATGCTCCAATGGCCACTGGAATTAGTAACAGTAGATGCTTCTTTTGATTTTCAAATCGATCCCATGTATACAAGTAAATACCGAGGAAAATAGCTTCAAAAAAGAAAGCGAATGTCTCCAGAAATAGTGGAAGCGCAATAATATTTCCTGCTAGCTCCATAAAATTTGGCCAGAGTAAGGAAAGCTGCATTCCAATCGCAGTCCCAGTCACAACTCCTACCGCTACAGTGATGACAAATCCTCTTGCCCATCTACGCGCTAACAATATGTAATGCTCATCATTTTTTTTAATACCTACCCACTGAGCAATCATTATCATTAATGGAACCCCAACTCCAATAGTTGCGTAAATAATATGAAACGATAAGGTCGTTTCGGTTAATATGCGACTATAAAATACGGATTCTTCGTTCATCATTCTTCCCCCATCCTAATTCCCAAAAATTCTTCCCGCAATTGAGAGCACCATAATTCCTGCCACAACAAAAGCAAGCCACATTAAATACTTTTCTTGTTTCTTATACATGCCACCACTCCTTTATCATCATATTGCCCAAAAATCTAATGATTGAACTATAAAAGAATAGAAAAAAGCCCAACATATAATATGCTGAGCTCTAACTTACGGTCTGTCCTCTTCTCGAATTTCATCAATTGGAACAAAAACCTCTATATGTCTGTATAAATTTTGGAATATTGCTGGGATATCGCCGCCATATTCCCCATCTAAATTTAGAAGAACCTTATCATCAGACGTTACTTTAATATGTTTTGCTTTTTTAAAGATAACATGTGGATCGGACAAATGCTCTCCGCGTAATGCTAAAGACGCCACACGAATAAACTCAGCAATGTTCACCTTTTTCAAAATTAATAAAGAAAACAATCCATCATTAATACTTGAACTCGGGGCAAGCTTTTCAAATCCACCAACTGAATTTGTTAAACCAATTAGGAACATCATGGCTTCGTCTTCAAATACTTCCCCATCATATTCAATCCGAACTTTTGTTGCATTAATCGATGGAAGCATTTCAATACCTTTTAAATAGTAGGCAAGCTGTCCGAGCATAGTTTTAAGTTTGCTTGGCACGTCATAGGTAAGCTCCGTAATTCGACCACCGCCTGCTATATTGATAAAATAGCGATTATTAACCAAGCCAACATCAACTGGAATGGAATCACCTTTAACAATAATCTCCACTGCTTTTTTTATGTCTCTTGGAATATGAACAGCTCTTGCAAAGTCGTTCGTCGTCCCCATGGGTATCAATCCAATTTTAGGTCGCTTCTCAAATCCACTTACACCCGCAACTACCTCATTAAGGGTTCCATCTCCCCCAGAAGCGATAATAATATCAAAACCATTTTCTACTGCCTTCTTTGCTGCCTCTTGGGCGTCTCCTTCACTGGTCGTCACGTGGCAAGACGTTTCGTATCCAGCTATCTCTAAGGCTTCCAGCACTTCAGGCAAATGCCTTTTAAACAACTCTCTTCCTGAAGTTGGGTTATAAATAATTCTTGCACGTTTCATACTTATTTCCTTTCTGCTTCACACTTTGTTATATAGACTATATTACATTTCAAAAAGTTTCATGCCACTATTAAAAGAGTCGACTTCTGCCGACTCCTTTAAGAATTTCTTCACCTAATTTATTTTTGTAGTGCCGGTAACCAGGTGTTACGAATCGATTCATATACAGCTAAGTGAAATTCTTGATTGTTAACAAATTCGTTGGACATTTTCGCATAAAATTCTTTTTGTATTTCCTCAAACGAAGGATCTTCCTTTGCAGGGAATTCTGCTCTACCATCCATAACGAACTGTTGAACCATTTCTGCACGTGGACCCCATTTAGAAATCACTTCACCGTCTTTATTCAACAACAAATAAACTGGAATTGAACGCCCACCATTTGTTAAATACTGATCTATTAAATCTAAATTTTCATCGCGATAAACAGCACGTACTTCTACATTTGCCGCCTCTGCCATTTTACGTAAAATGGCGTTGTTCATCATCGCATCTCCACACCAGTCCTCTGTAATAACAAGTATATGTGGTGTTTTTTCTTTTAATACTTGGATAAACTCATCATCCGCTGGCACATCAAATTTATCATAGATGCTGAATGACTCTTCTTTTTTTGTAGTCATATCGTCCATATATTGAGTTAGTGGTTTTGCCTTTTCAAAATACTGTTGTTCTGTAGACAAGTGAGTAGCCCCCTTTTTTCTAAGTATACTTCGTTTTCAATTCTTATTCAAACAAGCTCCATATCCTTATTTTATACTATTGTTTTTTTATTGGCTAGAAATGAGATTACGTCATTTACTTTTTTATGTATATTCCCATTTTTATAAAAAATGGCGCTTCCATCTGGGAGAGCATAAATAATACGGTCAGTGGAAAGCACAAATAATTCACCATCAGATGCTTCGTTATAATGTACCTCCACACTAAAGTCTACTAAACCTAATCCTTTCATCACTAAGGACTCTGGATAGTCTTCGTCTTTTGTCAAAATACAGTCCTCACAAAATGCCAAAGCCCCTGCACTATAACCAATCAGCAACCCTGGATATTTTCTAATACTTGAAGCAAGTTCTTTTTCTTCGATTAACTTAAGTAACTTTTCAGGTCTCCCACCTATAAAATATAGCGCATCACTAGCATTTATCATCGAGATCATTTCTTTTGAGTTTAGGTCTTCATGCAATAAATTCAGTGTCACATTTGAAATGTTAGAGAAAACTTGCACTAGACTTTCCATCCAGCTGTTATATTTAGAAACCTTCGTCGCAAAAGGGACTACTACAACTTTTGCATTTGGTTTAATCCTCTTTGACAGTTCTTCTAATACCTCATCCAACTCACCTTTTAAAACATGCCCACCACCAATAAAACATAATTCCACTTGTTTGCACCCCATTCCAAATTTATAATAATATTCCTTCATCATAGCACCAGAAATACGGAAATAAATACTTTCTCTTGGATATAGATATGCGAGAGAGAAGCGATCCTTTCCGAGAGAGATCATACGCTATACGAGAGACACTGTGGTTTTCAGCCCTATACGAGAGAGAAGCACGCTTATACGAGAGCAATCACATGCTATCCGAGAGACATCCGCCCCTAAACGAGCGAGCACCATACAAAAAAGGATGCCAGAGTGAATAGGGCATCCTTTAGTATTAGCGTTTAGTAATTTCTTCGTTCAAGATTTTGTTAACAAGAGGCGGATTGGCTTGGCCTTTTGTTGCTTTCATGATTTGACCAACTAGGAAGCCGATTGCGCGGTCTTTCCCGTTTTTGAAGTCTTCAATAGATTGCGGGTTAGCATCAAGTGTTGCTGTTACGATTTCGCGTAGTGCGCCTTCGTCAGAAATTTGTACTAAGCCTTTAGCTTTTACTACTTCTGCAGCATCTCCGCCGTTGTCCGCAAGCTCTTTGAAAACTTTTTTCGCGATTTTTGATGAAATGGTACCATCAGAAATTAGTTTAATCATTCCAGAAAGATTAGCAGGAGTTAGCGCTATATCCTTCAATTCTTTTTGGTCTGCATTTAAGTAGGCAGAAACTTCACCCATCATCCAGTTAGCAGCTAATTTTACATCTGCTCCATCGGCAATGGTTGCTTCAAAGAAGTTAGCCATATCTTTCGATAATGTTAAAACATGTGCATCATATGGAGATAGTCCCAGTTCTTCGATATAGCGTTGTTTACGTGCATCTGGTAGCTCTGGAATTTCTGCGCGTACACGTTCTAACCATGCATCGTCAATTACTAGATCTACTAAATCTGGCTCTGGGAAATAACGATAATCGTCCGTACCTTCTTTCACACGCATAAGAATCGTTTTACCAGTTTTCTCATCATAGCGACGAGTTTCCTGTTCAATGATTCCACCAGCAGATAATACCTCTGCTTGACGAATTTCTTCATGCTCTAGTCCTCTACGTACAAAGTTGAACGAGTTTAAGTTTTTCAACTCTGTTTTAGTACCAAATTCCTCTTGCCCATAAGGACGAATCGAAATATTCGCGTCACAGCGTAAAGATCCTTCTTCCATTTTACAGTCTGAAACATCTGTATATTGGATAATAGATTTTACTTTTTCCAAGTAAGCATAAGCTTCCTCTGGTGTACGAATATCTGGTTCTGAAACGATTTCTACTAGTGGAGTTCCTTGGCGGTTAAAGTCAACTAGCGAATAGCCATCCGCATGTGAAAGTTTTCCAGCATCTTCTTCCATATGAAGACGAGTAATTCCAATACGTTTTTTCTCGCCATTTACTTCGATTTCAACCCAACCATTTTTACCGATTGGTTTATCAAATTGTGAAATTTGATATGCTTTCGGATTATCTGGATAGAAATAGTTTTTACGGTCAAATTTTGTATTCTGTTCGATTTCCATATTTAACGCAAGTGCTGCACGCATTGCGAAATCTACTACGTTTTTATTCAGTACAGGTAGTACTCCAGGGTATCCTAGGTCTATTACTGTTGTATTTGTGTTTGGCTCAGCTCCGAAATGATTAGGTGCTGATGAGAAGATTTTCGAGTTAGTTTTTAACTCTACGTGTACTTCTAATCCAATAACTGTTTCAAAGTTCATATTATTTTCCCTCCCAAATTTGAGGAGTTTGTTTATGGAAATCAGTAGATTGTTCGTAAGCATGTGCTACACGATAAATCGTTGACTCATCAAAATAATTCCCGGTAATTTGTAACCCTAGTGGTAATCCATCTTCAAATCCACAAGGGATAGAAATTGCTGGTACACCTGCAAGGTTGGTTGGAATTGTCAAAATATCATTTGCATACATCGTCAATGGATCTTCTACGTTTTCTCCAATTTTGAATGCTGGAGTTGGTGCTGTTGGTCCGACAATAACATCATAATCCGCTAACACTTTATCGAAATCTTGTTTGATAAGTGTACGAACTTGTTGTGCTTTTTTATAGTATGCATCGTATGTTCCTGCGCTTAACGAATAAGTTCCAAGCATAATACGACGTTTAACTTCGTCACCAAATCCTTGCGCACGAGTTTCTTTATAAAGATCCAATAAATTTTCTACGTTTTCAGCGCGGAAGCCATAACGAATTCCATCAAAACGAGATAGGTTAGAAGAAGCCTCTGAAGATGAAAGAATATAGTAAGTAGCTAAAGCATATTTAGAATGTGGCAATGAAACCTCTTCCCAAGTAGCTCCTTGTGCTTCAAACACTTTCAACGCATCCATTATAGATTGGCGTACCGCTTCACTTACACCTTCTCCTAAATATTCTTTAGGCACGGCAATACGAAGACCTTTAATATCTCCTGTTAGTGCAGCTGCAAAGTTCGGAACCTCCACATCTGCAGAAGTAGAGTCATTTGCATCAACTCCAGAAATTGCTTCTAAAAGTAGAGCATTGTCTTCTACAGTGCGAGTGATCGGACCGATTTGATCTAAAGATGAGGCAAATGCTACAAGTCCGTAACGAGATACACGTCCGTATGTAGGTTTCATCCCAACAACACCACAGTATGATGCTGGTTGACGAATAGATCCACCAGTATCTGATCCTAATGAGAAAGGTACTTCCCCAGCTGCTACTGCCGCTGCTGACGCACCGGAAGAACCACCAGGAACGCGGTCAAGTGACCATGGGTTTTTTGTTGTTTTATATGCTGAGTTTTCATTGGAAGATCCCATTGCAAATTCATCCATATTCAATTTACCAATGGTAATCATTCCAGCCTCGCGTAATTTCTTCACAACCGTTGCATCATAAATAGGATTGAATCCTTGTAAAATTTTACTTGCACAAGTAGTTTCTAATCCTTCTGTTACGATATTATCCTTCACTCCTATTGGTAAACCAAATAATGGTCCACGTTCTTCAAAAGGAACTTTTTCTAATTCTTTAGCTGTTTCTAATGCTTTATCTTTATTTAAAGCTAAGAAGGCTTCTACCTCGCCATCAAGTTTTTCTACACGGTCAAAAGCTTCGTTTGTCAAATCGACAATAGAAACTTCTTTATTATGTACAAGCGCTTGTAGTTCTTTCGCTGAGCGATTAAATAACGTCATGATTTTCCCCTCCTTACATCTATTAGTCCATTATTGATGGTACTTTTACTTGACCTGCTTCTTGTTCTTTCACATTTAACATCATCTTGTCGCGGTCTAATCCTTTTGTAGCTACATCTTCACGTAACACATTCACTAAAGGTAAGACATGTGTAGTAGGTTCTACATTTGTTGTATCCAATTCTTTTAATTGCTCAGCAAATTCCGTGATTGCTCCTAATTGAAGTGCAAATTTTTCTGCTTCTTCTTCTGTAATTGCAAGTCTTGCAAGATGCGCCACATGCTTTACTTCTTCTTTTGTTAATTCCGCCATTTATAACACCTCCGAATTCAATAACCATAAGAAATATCATATCATTTTTCACTCTGCTTGAATAGAGTAAAACCCTAGCTTATTGAGAGTAAATATGTACATACGCCTCTTCGTCACCAGGTTTTTTTATAAGCAATGCTTCTGCACCATCTAACGAATTCACTTTTACCTCAATATTCATCGAAGAATCAAAATATTTTTTCACTAATCCTGCGAGATACTGTGTAAATCCGGTTACCTCCGCAGATCCGTAAAACTGAATAGGAATAGTGATGGTCCACTTTTGTAGCACTTTGTCTTTAAAATAACCTGTGCCAATAATGCTCGTGTAATTAGGGAAATAAATCTCTACCTCGTGTTTGAAGTTACGGAAAATTTCATCTAAATCACGGTACCTTCCCTTCGATTCAGCTGTTGGAAATAGCACATATTCCTCATCAACCAGTTTCCAATCAGATACATTCTTTCCAGCAGGAGCCGTACTATAGGCGAAGTATGTTCCTGGAACAACTGCATTCCGACTATTTTGCTGGAACAACCCTACTACAATGGGAATATCCGCAAGACCATCCATTTGGCGTAAACGGGTAACTACTTCTTCCGCAATTCGTTTACCATTCTCTTCAATTTGAGACTGTGTTAGTTTCTCTTCGTAAGTAGCACCAAAGTCTTCCTTCGTATAGTAATACGTGGAATTTAACGCCAGTCCTATAGAAATTCCAGATAGACTTACCGTATTATCAACTTTTTCCAAATAATTTTGTTCCACGATATGCGATATATATACTGGTGCTTTCTTTGCTTTTTCTTCCCCAGTTAAACCTTCATCACTCGGATTTAATCCGGGTTCTTCTTGATTGCTTCTTGCTAGCCAATCCTTTAGTGTGCTCGTATCTAAGTACTGTCCTTCTTGGAACAAATACTTATCCGGTGCGAACATATTTTGAGAAATACGAAGGAGTCCGTTTTCCACTTCCTTCATATCGTATTTAGTAGACAGATTAGATAAGACTAACCCTTTGCTCGCACTTTCCTCATATGGTAATAATGTTCGGTAATATGTTTCGTCTAGCTGCAAACTCGGAATTATTACTGTTTTGGTCTCTGCTTCTTCTGTGTTTTGTATAACTTCTGATTTATCATCCAAAGAAGGAGTACAACCAGAGACCGTTAGTAATAAAGCCAGCGTCAACATGCCTAAGTATTTTTTGGTCATGTTCGCCACTCCCTTACTCCGTTATGGAGTCTAATAATTTTTGTTCATCCCAAACCTCGATACCAAGGCTTATTGCTTTTTCTAGTTTAGATCCCGCTTCTTCTCCAGCAATGACTAAATCTGTTTTCTTACTGACACTTCCAGCAACTTTACCACCTAATGACTCAATTTTTTCTTTTGCTTCCGTGCGAGCAAGTTGTAAAAGTTTTCCTGTTAATACAACTGTTTTACCCGCAAACGGACTACTTTCCAATACAGCTGCATCAATAATTCTACCAGTATATTGTAGCATCAATCCAGCATCTTTTAATCGACTAACTAATAACTGGGCCTCTTCCTGCTCAAAATAGGTCGCTAATGAATCCGCCATTTTTTCCCCAATTTCAAAAATAGCCATAAGCTCTTCTCTCGTTGCTTTCATTAACGCATCAAAGCTATGAAAGTTCTCCGACAGTATTTTTGCTGCCTTTTCTCCAATATGACGAATACCAAGTCCGAATAATACTCGCTCCATTGAATTTGCTTTCGAGACTTCTATTGCTTCCACTAGATTAGTTGCTGATTTTAGTCCCATACGGTCAAGCTTTGCTAGATCATCCACTGTCAATGTATATAAATCTGAAATATCCTTAATGAGTTGTTCTCTAAATAACTGTTCTACTACTTTTTCGCCAAGTCCATCAATATTCATCGCATTGCGAGAAGCAAAGTGGTAAATACCTTCTTGGATTTGTGCAGGGCATTGTGGATTTACACATCGAAGTGCGACTTCTTGTTCGATTCTAACTAATTCGCTATCACAAACCGGACAATTAGTTGGCATTTCATATGGTACTTCCGTGCCTTTTCTTTCCTCAATTATGACAGAAACTACTTCCGGAATAATATCTCCAGCTTTTCGGATAATGACATGATCACCAATTCGAATATCCTTTTCACGAATTAAATCTTCGTTATGCAGTGTAGCACGCTGTACAGTAGATCCTGCTACTTGTGCTGGTTCTAAAATAGCTGTTGGAGTGACAACCCCCGTTCGGCCCACTGTTAAATCGATATCGATAATTTTAGTGACTACTTCCTCTGCAGGAAATTTATAAGCTATCGCAAATCGTGGGCTCTTCGCAGTAAATCCTAACTCTTCTTGTTGCGCATAGTCATTTACTTTTATCACAATTCCATCAATTTCATATGGAATGTCACTCCTTTTTTCCGTCCACTCTGTTATAAAGCTAAGTACTTCCTCGATGGATGAACATTTTCGGGTTTCATTATTTGTCGGTAATCCTTGCTCTTTCATAAAACCTAATGCATCCAAATGATTGTCTATATTCTGATCTTCACCGTCGCCACCCATGCCATAAACGAACATCGATAAATTACGGCTAGCTGTAATTTTAGGGTCTAGCTGACGTAAGGAGCCTGCTGCTGCATTACGTGGATTGGCAAATAAAACTTCCGCATTTGCTGTGCGTTCTTCATTCAGCTTTAAGAAGGAAGACTTTGGCATATATGCTTCTCCTCTTGCCTCCATCGTTACTTTTTCTTTTAAGCGCATTGGAATGGAACGAATGGTTTTAATATTACTTGTGATATCTTCACCAATTGTACCATCTCCGCGAGTAGCCCCTCTTACTAAGAGACCATCCTCATATAATAGGGAAATTGCAAGTCCATCAATTTTCAATTCACATATATACGTTGGTGATTCATAGATTATACCTTGAATACGTTTATCAAAATCACGCAAATCGTCTTCATTGAATGCATTAGATAGACTAAGCATTGGATTTGCGTGAGTTACTTTTTTGAAGCCTTCACTAACGATGGAACCAACTCGTTGAGTAGGTGAATCTGGTAATATTAAATCTGGATTCTGTTCCTCCAAAGCGATGAGCTCATTCAAATATTGATCGTATACGGCATCAGGAACAATAGGATCATCTAATACATAATAGGCATGTCCATAATCATTTAACAGCTTGTGTAGCTCTTGTACTCGTTGTTCTAACAGATCCATCCAGGGTCCTCCTGTGATTATACTTTTTCGATTGGGGCAAATTTTGCAAGGAGACGCTTAATACCCGTAGGAGCAGGGAATGCAATATCTAGCTCGGTATTCTCACCTTCGCCACGAACACTGACAACCATACCTTCGCCCCACTTTTTATGAGCCGCTTTGTTTCCTACTTGCCAACCCATTTTTTCCCCACCAGACTCGTTATATGCTGGACGAGTAACTACTACTTTACGAGTATTACCAATAGCTTTTGCATGTCTTTCTGGGTTTTTGCCAATGTCTTTAGTAAAACCAACGACATCAATAATATCATCTGAAATTTCTTTGATGAAACGAGAAGGGCTATTAAAACTGCCACGTCCAAAAATTGTTCGAGACTGCGCACAAGTAATCACAAGCCTTTCTTCTGCTCGTGTGATTCCCACGTAGGCAAGGCGTCTTTCCTCTTCCATTTCATCATCATCACCAAGGGAACGTGAATGTGGGAATATGTTTTCTTCCATCCCAATGATAAATACCACTGGGAATTCCAAGCCTTTTGCGGCATGCATCGTCATTAAAATAACATTCCCTTTAGATATATCCTCTTCTTCATCCAATTTATCTATATCGGAGATAAGTGCCAAATCAGTTAAAAATGCCACTAACGTCTTGTCCTCACTCTGTTTCTCAAATGCTTTCGTTACAGATAGAAACTCTTCAATATTTTCTAAGCGACTTTCTGCTTCAATTGTCTTTTCATTTTTAAGCATCGTACGGTAGCCTGTTTTATCAAGCACTTGCTCGACAATTTCCGTAACAGACAAAAATTCCTGCATTTGAGTCAAGTTATTGATGAGCGCTTGGAATTGAATAACCGAGTTTACAGCACGAGCTGGTATACCCATGAAGTCGACTTCACTTAATGCATCTAAAATCGAGCGGTCCTGGTCCAGTGCATAGAGTGCCATCCGTTCAAAAGACGTCGCTCCAATATTTCGTTTAGGTTCATTAATAATTCGAGCAAGTGATAAATCATCATCGTTATTTGCTATTAAACGTAAGTAAGCAAGTAAGTCTTTAATCTCTTTGCGGTCATAGAACTTTGTGCCGCCAACGATTGTATAGGCCATATTCGATTTAACGAGTACTTCCTCCATCACACGTGACTGGGCATTCGTTCGATACAAAACAGCAAAATCATTTAATGTACGATTTTCTACTTCCATTAACTCTTGCATTTTTTGAACGACGTATTGTGCTTCTTGATACTCGTTCGTCGCACGGAAAAACTCGATTTTTTCTCCTTCTAGGTTCTCTGTTCGTAATACCTTTGGATATCTACTCGTGTTATTACCTATGACGTTATTTGCTGCCTGTAGGATTCGTTGGGAAGATCGATAATTTTGCTCCAGCATAATTGCTTTTGCATTTGGATAATCTTTTTCAAACGATAGGATATTCTGAATATCTGCTCCCCGCCAGCGATAAATTGATTGATCCGAATCACCAACAACACAAATATTTTTGAACTTTTTAGCAAGCAACTGTACCAATTCGTATTGTGCTTTGTTCGTATCTTGATATTCATCCACATGGATATACTGGAATTTATTTTGGTAAAATTCAAGCACATCAGGAACTCGTTTCAGTAATGTCAATGCCAGCATGATTAAATCATCAAAATCGAGGGACTGGTTCTTTCTCAATTTTTTTTGGTAGCTTTGATAAACATTTGCAACTGTCTTCTCAAACGGATTCATCTCATTCATCTGTGCACGATACATATCCGAATCTATACAAATATTTTTGGCACCACTGATGGCATTTAACATCGATCGAGGGTCATATTGTTTGGAATCGATATTCTGTTCTTTTAGGACATTTTTAATAACCGTTAATTGGTCACTTGTATCTAGTATCGAAAAGTTTTTTGTATATCCAATTCGATCAATATCTCTTCTTAAAATACGAACGCACATGGAGTGAAATGTAGATACCCACATTCTTTCCCCAGTTCCTGGTCCCAATAAGCCATCTATACGATCTCTCATTTCTCTTGCCGCTTTATTCGTAAAGGTTATTGCTAAAATTTTCGATGGATATACTTCTTTCTCCACGATTAAATAGGCAATTCGATGCGTAAGTACACGCGTTTTCCCTGATCCTGCACCAGCCATAATAAGAAGTGGACCTTCTGTTGTCTTCACGGCTTCTTCTTGTTCTTTATTCATGCCATTCAATAAGTTTTTCGCGATGATTTCCATAGTGCACTTCCTTTCAAGAACATTTGTTCTCCAATCATATCGTAAATCTATTGTTTACTCAATGTCTTTACAGCTTCAACTGTTTTTAATGCTTCTGCCAAGTTGGCATATATATGATTTCCCACAATGATTGTATCCGCATAGGTAGCCATTTGTCTTGCCTGCTCCTCCGTTTGAATACCTCCGCCATAAAATAGCTTTGTGTTTATTAAACGGTTCTTCACTTTTTTCACCGTTTGAACATCTCCATACATTCCGCTATATTCCATGTAGAAGACCGGAAATTTAAATAAATGCTCCACCATTTCCGCATATGCTATGATATCATCTTGACTTGCCGGATTCACTGCATTCGTCAGTTTTGCAGCTTTACAATCGGGATTTAAAATACAATACCCCTCTGGAATAATTTCATCCCAATTCATAAACTCTCCAAATTCCTTAGTAGCAGCATGATGTAAATCCTTTACCCATTTCGTTTCGGAGCTATTTAACACGCTTGGTATAAAATAATAATCGAAACCAGGCGTAATAGATTCAATTGTAGATACTTCTAACGCTACAGGAACTGCATACCTTCTAATACGCATTAGCAAATCTATCACATTGTCGAGTGTTACATTATCTGATCCGCCGACGATAATAGCATCTGTACCAGATTCGCATATCTTTTCAAGAGATTCTGCATCTATAGGTTTTGCTGGATCTAACTTAAATATATGTCGCCAATCTTTATATTCCACTTTTTTCACCTACACTTAATTAGTTAACATAACATTCATCCCATTATAACAAAAAAACTGAACAGACATCGCTGTTCAGTACATGTTCTTACATATTTTAAAAACTTCTATTTTTCTTTCTACTCTTTAATAGTTGCTGCCGAGTTTTCTTCTGGATATAGGCGCCCTAACATTTCATCGTAAGTACCGTTACCATAGTCGTAGGCACGTCTTACACGTGAAATTGTTGCAGTACTTGCCCCAGTTTCTTTTTTAATAGCTTCATACGTTTTCTTCAAGCGTAATAGATGAGCTACCTCGAAACGTTGTGCTAAAGATTGAATTTCACTTATCGTACATAGATCATCAAAAAATCGATAGCATTCTTCCATATTTTTTAATTCTAATACTGCTTTAAATAGTTGTTCCGTTTGATTGCCTTTTATTTTTTCAATTTGCATTGCAGTCATCCTCCCCTTTTTAAATTTAGCTATGCTAATCGTATGTTCATTTTCACTTGTCCCACATACGTCTCTAGTTTTTTAAGGTAAATAAGTAACCATTCGCTCTAATCCAGGATTTGTTGGTATAAAACTAATCCAAGTTTGTCCTGGTACTAGTTGAGCAGGAACACCATTTTCCATTGGCATTAGAATACCATCAATATTTTCCCACTCGATTTCCTTCATAATGCCTGCTTGAAATATATATGCTCTGCCTCCATCATTTAAAGATAACTGAAGTCGACCAGAACTATCAATAACTTTATGTGGCATTTCCATACATATTATATTTGCAATTTTAATAGCTTCGTCTGTCTCTTTATCAATTGTTAAAACTCCACCAGTCTCTCTTTCATATACCCCTTCCTCAGAAATATATGTATACTCATTTTCAAACGAGGAGCCCGAGCCGTATTGAATAGAAAAATTGGATGCTGGATTACCAATTTTTATCCCTTCAATTGAATCTACGAAAGAGAACTTTGGTATTTTCCTAATTTCCATCGATGCCCCTACTTTTTCTGCACCTGCTAAAACATTATCTTTTGAAATATAGGAATTATGCGGAGCTTTTCTTTCATTTGCTCGATCAAATAATATGCCATCATATTGCATTCCATTTATATTATCAACTACTCTGGAATTCAGCATTTTTTGAGCATCTGGACTATATCCATGGGCAATATAAAATGCATCCAGTCCTTTGGCAATGTCTACAAAGTAGTCTCTAGCACTTCTAACAGGTCCAAGTTTATCTGGAATCTCACTTTGATACACTGCTAAGAATCTGGTTACACTGCCTTCTGCTAACATTTCGTAAATGATATCCGCTTTTGCGATCCCCGACTGTGGACGTGCGAGCGGATGATTATTTATAGTGACTAATACAGGTCTTTGAGTCAATTCTTTTTCTGAGCCTACACCAGTGAAAGGTGCCATAAACGGAAGTACTGCTGCTTCAGCTTCTGGCACTTCTACTTCTTCCACAACTTCTTCTATTATCTCTTCCACTGGATCTACTTCTTCTTGTCCTTTCTCTTTTTCGGAACAAGCTACAAGAAGTACACTAGCGGCCAATAAAATCCCCCATCGTTTGAACACAGCTTACGTCCCCCTACCTCATTAATGCTGGAAACAATACTTGTTTTTTCATTACATCAAAAATTCCTCTTTGCGTTACCCTTACGTAAGGTAAATGTGTCGCTTGAAGAAATAATAATGTGTAAATAGCATCCCCATGCTTAAATCCTCTAGAAGCTAGTTCTCTTTTTAATACTAGCTCCTCTTCTATTAATTCTTCTACTGGCTTATTTGAAAGTACCCCGCCTATTGGAAGTTCAAGAGAACAAATGATTTTTTCATCCTCTATAATAACAATTCCACCATTCATTTTTTGGACTTCGTGGAAGGCTTGCTGCATACTTTTTTTATTCTTCCCAATTAGTATGATATCTCCTGTATTGGAATATGAAGAGGCGAAGCCCATTAGAGAAGTTGCAAACCCTTTGATAAGGGTAGAAACTTTCCACTTCCCTTTGCGATCTATCAGCAATAGAAAACTTTCATCATGATCTTTAGACAGCTCTATATCAGTCGTATCAAGACTAATTGAGTATGGTTTTGTAATAACATCATTTACCATTTCTATTCCAAATGGTATCGAGAACTGAAAATCATCTTCCGAAACACCAAATGACAAGTTTAAATCTGGCAAAGATGACCAGTCAATTGGATCTAATGCTCTTGTCTTTTGTTGCTCTTTTTTCAACCAAACTCCTTTGGATAACACACTTAATGGGACAGGACTTAACTCATCCTTTAAGAAGTTAAGATTGGCAAAACGTCCCGTTGCAATCACTCCATGTAAATTAGATAAATTATAGTATTTCGCCGCATTAAAGGATGCCATCAAATAGGCATCAATTGGTTTTACACCTGCATCTAGTGCTACTTGGATACATTTATCCATTACTCCATCCTCATAAAATGAAGGAGTGGCACCATCGGTTGTCATCATTAAATGATCAAAAATCTGAAGATCTTTTTCTATTATATCCTTTAGTAGTTGGGGTAAATCTGGACGTATTGATGAATGACGGAGTGTTACCGCATACCCATGAAGAACTCGTCGTTCTACTTCTTCAATGGTCATCGCTTCATGATCTCCATCTGCTCCGAGTAGACGCATCTTCGCAAGCGTTCGCTCAGAAGCTCCAGGAAAATGTCCTTCAATTTTCATACCATTTGTCTTGGCTTGCTGCATCCAGTAAAGCATTTGATCATCACCAGATAGCAAACGCGGCCAGCCAGTTAGCTCTCCACCCATAATAACATCAGGACGATTAATCCATTCTCCAATTGTTTTAGAAGTAAATAACTCTTCTTCATTTTCTAACTCCGTTTGGGAATCAAAACGTGCCCACCAATAAAAAGCGAATGGCATTTCTTTTAGTTCGTCCATTATTGAAAACGCTTTCTTATTTTTAAGCATCAAAAATAATGTTAAGTTATCTGCGATAAATGTAGTCGTTCCTAATTGAGCAGCATAATCTGCGAATGTTTGTGGATTGTAAAGCTGGAATGGATGTACATGAGGTTCAATATAACCGGGTACAATTTTTTGGCCCGTTGCATCATATACCTCTGTTTGGCCGGAAACTAATGGCATCTCAGTTCCTGTATAAACAATTCGATCTTTCACGATCCAGATGTTCCCTGTAATCCATTTCTTTAAATGACTATGCAGAAATGTTGCATTAGTAATCACAATGTCCGGTGATTGTGTTCCATTGACCACATCAATTTGATGCCTTATTTCTTCAATTTTCCAAATCGGATATTGCATTCCATCCATTCTCCTTTCTTTTTGTTTACTCATTAAAATAATTTTAGCATAGTACTTTAGTAAAGCAAAGTATTGAATTCTAATTTTAGCAAAATTTTACAAAGTAATTAGGTAATTGAAGCACGGAACTCAAAAAATAAAAGAAAAGAAAAGAAAAACGCCCGGTCCTCTAAAAATAGAAACATAGATATGCCATTGATTTCCGCTCCGAGTGGACGCTTTCCGTGGGCACGGCTTCAGCCGCTTCCCTCGCTTACGCTCTGTCCAGGGTCTTCAGCTCGCGCTGTCCCCACTGGAGTCGCCACTCTGCGCTCCAATCAATTAGATCCACTTTATATGAGCGGATAATTCGATATAACACCACTTAAATATACATGTTTCATCTTAAAATAAGTATCGCTGAAGATAACCGCAAACTCATCTCCACCTATTCTTTCAACTACTCTTCAAAATTTCTCGACCATCGATCTCTAACGCTATATAAGAAAAACCAGGCAAAAAAACGCCCGGTCTTCTAAAAAGAATAAGGTAGATAAGAAATTGATTTCCGCTCCGAGCGGACGCGTTCCGTGGGCACGGCTTCAGCCGCTTCCCTCGCTTACGCTCAGTCCAGGGTCTTCAGCTCGCGCTGTTTCCACTGGAGTCGCCGCTCTGTGCTCCTATCAATTAATTCCACTTTATATGAGCGGATAATTGGCTATAAAACCACTTAAATATACAAAATAGATGTTTCATCTTAAAATATGTAAGGCTGATAGGGACTCATATCAAAGAAAATCCACTTTCTACATTCTACGTTATAGCATAATATCTCTAATTCATCAGACTGTTTTATCCCTATATTAACTTTGATTACTATTATCGTCTGAGCGAGAGGCTATGCTAAATCTTTAAGTACAGTACTACTCACTTAATTGATTGAAGTGAAGGGTGGCGACTTCTGCGGGATGAGTGAAACAGATGAGATATCACAGCGACGCGTGTGCTGTGGTGATAGCTCATCGCTCACCCCGCGAAGGCCAACAGGATGTTGGTCACGAAGGCGTTGAGGCCCACAGGAGGTGGGTTATGCAATCGTTGCCGCAGGACGCGGCGAACTTAGATTGCCTTCCTTTTAAGAAGTGGTGCTCTTAGCCTTTGTACCCCACCTGAAACGAAAATCAGTAGCATTAATCTATCTTTAAAGTTCTGTAAACTCAGTGTTCATGCTGTATTTTTAAATATTTTTTAAAAAAAAGAGCAAGAAAAACAGTTCGTTTTTCTTGCCCCTACATCCATTATTGAAATGTACGCCAGCCAATATCTTTTCGATAGAATAGGCCATCCCATTCTATCTTAGAAAGACCTGCGTATACTTTCTGCTGTGCTTCCTTTAAAGAAGACTCGCTTGCTGTCACCAGGATGACACGCCCACCATTTGCGATAAAGTCTTCCCCAACTGCTTTTGTACCAGCGTGAAAAACATGCATACCAGAATCGGTTAATGAACTTAGTTCTGGTAGCTTAGCACCTTTTTTCACATCTACCGGATAGCCTGCAGAGGCGATTACAACACCTAGCATTGCTTTTTCTGACCAAGATAATTCAAAGGGTTTTTCATCCATTAAAGCTACCATGAACTTTCCAAAGTCACTCGTCATTCGTGGCAGTACTACTTGCGTCTCTGGGTCCCCAAAACGTGCGTTGAATTCGATTACTTTCGGTCCATCATTCGTCAAAATAAGACCTGCGTAAAGAATACCAGTAAAGGAAATTCCTTCTGCTGTCATTGCTTTCACGGTTGGAACTACAACCATTTCATAGGCTATATCAACAATGCCCGAGGAAATTTGTGGAACCGGTGAATAGGCACCCATTCCGCCTGTATTCGGTCCTTTATCGCCATCATAGGCACGCTTATGATCCTGCGCAATGACCATTGGATAAATTTGACCTTTATGTACGAATGACATAAAGGAAAACTCTTCTCCGTCTAAATACTCCTCAATAACTACACGAGAGGAGGATTCTCCGTATAATTGATTGCCAATCATGTCTTCTACAGCCTGGTTTGCTTCATCCACAGTCATGGCAACTACGACACCTTTACCTGCTGCAAGTCCATCTGCTTTCACTACAATTGGAGCTCCTAGCTTTTCGATATATGCTTTTGCTTTATCTACTTCTGTAAATGTTTCATAAGCTGCAGTAGGAATATTATATTTATCCATAATTTCTTTTGCAAATGCTTTACTGCCTTCAATCTGAGCAGCAGCTTTTGTTGGCCCAAATATGCGTAACCCCTCTGCTTCGAAATGATCCACAATACCAGCTGCAAGAGGTTGCTCTGGACCAACAAATGTTAAATCGATTTTATTTTCCTTTGCGAAGGTTGCCAGTTCCTCAAAAGCCATTGCATCAATAGAAACAATCTGAACATCCTTTGACATACCGTCATTACCTGGAGCTACAAATACATTTTCTACGGATGGAGAATCCATGAATTGCTTAGCGATCGCATGCTCACGGCCGCCACTACCAATTACGAGAATATTCATCTAGATATTCCTCCTTAGTGTTTGAAATGACGTACGCCAGTGAATACCATTGCAATGCCATACTCATTTGCTTTGTCGATCGAATCCTGGTCTTTCACTGATCCACCTGTTTGAATAATAGCTGTAATACCTGCTTTTGCAGCTATCTCTACCGTATCGTTCATTGGGAAGAATGCATCTGAAGCAAGTCCCGCTCCTTTTGCACGTTGTCCCGCTTGCTCTAAAGCAATTTTAGCTGAGCCTACGCGGTTCATCTGTCCTGCTCCAACACCAATAGTCATGTCTTCAGTTGCCACTACGATTGCATTGGATTTTACATGCTTTACTACGCTCCAACCAAGCTCTAATGCTTTCCACTCTTCAGCAGTTGGCTCTCTGTCTGTAACGACTTTCACTTCTGCTTCTTTTAATCCGAATGTATCAGGAGATTGTACTAGTAATCCACCTTCTACAGATACTGTGTTCCAAGCATCCTTTTTCGTTTGCTCATAAGAAATAGTAAGTAGGCGAATATTTTTCTTCGCTGTTAGCATAGCAATTGCCTCTTCGGAGAATGAAGGAGCTATGATAATTTCTAAGAAAATACCAGCTAATACTTTTGCAGTTGCTGCATCTACTTCACGATTTAATGCAACGATTCCTCCGAAAATAGACGTTGAATCTGCTTCATAAGCTTTGTTGAAAGCTGTTGAGATTGTTTCACCAGTCCCAACACCACAAGGGTTCATATGTTTTACAGCTACTGCAGCAGGAAGCTTGAATTCTTTTGCGATTTGAATAGCGGCATTAGCATCTTGGATATTGTTATAGGAAAGCTCTTTACCATGTAATTGAGTTGCAGAGGCAATGGAGAAATCAGATCCAAGTGGTCGTTTGTAAAATGCTGCTTGTTGATGTGGATTTTCACCATAACGTAAAGATTGCTTACGTTCATATGTAAGTGTTAATAATTCTGGGAACTCTTCTCCAGTTAAGTCAGTCATATAACCTGCGATTAACGCGTCGTAAGCAGCTGTGTGACGGAATACTTTTGCAGCAAGTTTACGTCGTGTTTCAAGTGTCGTCTCACCAGTTTCTTTTAACTGAGCAAGCACTTCATCATAGTCAGATGCATCTGTAACAACTGTTACGTACTGATGATTTTTCGCTGCAGAACGAAGCATCGATGGACCACCGATATCAATATTCTCGATAGCATCTTCAAATGCCACATCAGGCTTTGAAATAGTGTCACGGAAAGGATACAGGTTTACACAAACCACTTGAATAGGAGTTATTTGATGTTCTTCTAATTGCGCTTGATGAGAAGGGTCGTCATGCTTAGCTAATAATCCACCATGTATCATTGGATTTAACGTTTTTACTCGACCATCCAAAATTTCTGGAAAGTTTGTCACTTGGTCTACTGATGTAATAGCCACGCCATTTTGTTCTAAAAATGCTTTTGTCCCACCAGTTGATAAAATTTCATAGCCAAGTAGTTCCAACTCTTTTGCAAACTCGAGAATGCCTGATTTATCTGAAAGACTAATTAACGCACGTTTTGACACCATAATTCCTCCTTAAATTGGTCGTTCTAGTTGTGTTCATTGTTGTTTAGAGAAATAATACTGAGAATTCAAACTTCAAAGCATCCGCAATAGCTGAATATACGCTACCTTACCGACTAGCAAGGCAACTACACAGCAAGGAAATGGATATATTTCCCGTTTCGCAAGTAAATCCCACCTGACAGCCAGTAAATGAACAGTAAGCGCAAGTATCTGATAAAGTTAAGCAAGTATAGCTAAAGTAACCGTAAGTAAACACCGTCCCAGCGCAAGTAAGCCTCCAAATTATCGGCTAAATAACTGCTGTAACGCCGTTGTATACAACGAATGCTCCACTGCATGGATACGATCTTCCGTTTGCTCTCTATTGCCTTCTACTACCCCTACTGCTTGCTGAGCTATGATAGGACCAGTGTCCATTCCTGCGTCCACATAGTGAACCGTCACTCCGGTTACCTTCACACCGTGCTCCATTGCTTGTCCAATGGCATTTTTCCCAGGAAATGCAGGTAGCAATGATGGGTGGATATTGATAATTCGATTTGGAAATGCTGCTAATAAAACATCTCCGATCAATCGCATATATCCAGCAAGAACAATCCATTCTACATCTAGCTCATTCAACTTTTCTAAAATTGCTTGTTCATATTCAGCCTTGGAAGGAAAACCAGTCGGCTTCATAGCAAGTGTTTCAATGCCCGCTTTCTTGGCACGCTCAACTACTAAGGCATCAGGCTTATCGGAAACTACTAGCACTGCTTCTCCAACAAGATTCCCTTCCTGTACTGCATCATAAATTGCTTGGAAGTTCGTTCCACTCCCCGATGCAAACACAGCAAATTTCGTTATTCCGGTCATTACACTAAGCTCCCGTCATGTGTTCCGTTGAAGATAACACCTTCACCTTTCACCACACGACCAATTGTAACTGCTTTTTCTCCATGAGCTTCCGCAATCGCAATTGCTTTTTCCGCTTCTTCTGCAGAAAGTGCAAGTACAAAGCCAATGCCCATATTAAATACATTATATAAATCACGGTCCGCTAGCTCGCCTTTTTCCTTTAACATATTGAATACAGGCAGTACTTCCCATGAACCAAGTTCAATTTCAGCAGCCAAACCATCTGGCATCATACGTGGTAGATTTTCATAAAAGCCTCCACCGGTTACATGTGCCATCCCGTGAATAGAAAGCTCTTGGTGCATTTCCATTACTGGCTTCGCATAAATTTTCGTAGGCGTTAAAAGGGCTTTCCCAATTTCACCTAACGCTTCATACCCTTCCACCACATCACTTGGAGAGTATCCTTGCTCTTCAAAAACTATTTTACGTACTAGTGAATACCCATTTGAGTGAACACCGCTAGAAGCAATACCTACTAGCACATCACCATCAGCAATATTTTCACCTGTTACGATTTTTGATTTTTCACAAGCGCCAACTGCAAATCCAGCAAGATCATACTCATCTTCCTCGTAAAGGCCAGGCATTTCCGCCGTTTCTCCGCCAATTAATGCTGCTCCGGATTGCACACAGCCGTCCGCAACACCTTTAACGATTTGTTCTATTCTCTCAGGTACAGCTTTACCAACTGCTACGTAATCTAAGAAAAATAAAGGCTCTGCTCCTTGTGCAACAATATCATTGACACACATTGCGACACAGTCCACACCAATTGTATCGTGTGAGTCTGTCATAAATGCAAGCTTCAATTTTGTTCCAACACCATCAGTTCCAGATATCAAAACAGGTTCCTTATAATTCAATGAAGATAAATCGAACATTCCTCCGAAACCACCGAAAGTACCCATGATGCCTTTTCTAGCTGTACGCTCGACGTGTGATTTCATTCTTTGTACGGCTTCATATCCAGCTTCAATATTCACGCCTGCTTTTTCATATGCTTTTGACATGTAAAATCCTCCTATCGAGCAAGCTCTTTTTCATGTGGTAATTTCGTATCAGGGAAAATATCAGTTGGATATTCACCTGTAAAACAAGCTAAACAATGTCCACAGTTTTTTTCTGCATCTGATCTTCCAATTGCCTCTACCATTCCTTCGACCGATAAGAATGTTAACGAATCTGCTCCGATCAGTTCACGCATTTCATCAATTGTATTATTAGCTGCGATTAGCTCTGAATCTGAGCTTATATCAATCCCGTAAAAACATGGATTTTTTAAAGGTGGAGAACTAATGACAACATGAACCTCTGTTGCTCCAGCTTCCTTCAACATTCCTACAATGCGACGAGAAGTTGTTCCTCTAACAATGGAATCATCCACCATAATTACACGTTTACCTTTTACCACTTGACGAACTGGAGAAAGCTTCATTTTCACTCCACGTTCACGTAGATCTTGTGAAGGTTGAATAAAAGTTCTTCCCACATAACGATTTTTTATCAAGCCTAACTCGTATGGAATACCAGTAGCTTCTGAAAAACCAATCGCCGCTGAAATACTAGAGTCTGGTACACCTGTTACTACATCTGCTTCAATTTGTATTTCTTTCGCAAGCTGTTTTCCAAGGCGTTTTCTTGCCATATGAATATTAATGCCATCAATATCTGAATCTGGACGTGAAAAGTAGACATATTCCATTGTGCAAATAGCACGATCTTTTTTCTCTACATAACGTTCCGAACGACAACCATCATTATTTATAATTAATAATTCACCTGGTTCAATCGAACGAACGAATTCTGCTCCGATAATATCGAAAGCATTTGTTTCAGAAGCAACAACCCAAGCACCATCCAACTGTCCCAAAGAAAGGGGACGCATCCCTTGTGGGTCTTGTGCAACTAACATTACGTGATCCGTCAAAATACAAACAGCAAATGCACCTTCTAGTAATTGTAGTGCTTGTTTAGCACGCTCTTCAAATGTAGCTAGTTTACTTTTTTTGATTAGATGAGCGAGTACTTCTGTATCTGAAGTTGTTTGAAAGATGCTACCTTGTTGCTCTAAATTACGTTTTAAACGCGTTGCATTGACGATGTTTCCGTTATGAGCAATCGCCAGGCTTCCAGTCGTTGAATTGAACAACAATGGTTGAACATTTTCAATTCCCGATCCACCTGCAGTTGCATAACGAACATGCGCAATTGCGGCATTACCTTCCAATTTCTCTAATTTCCCGTCACTAAAGACATCGTTTACTAATCCTTCACCTTTTACAGCTCGGAAGCCTTTTCCATCCGTTACAACAATTCCAGCACCTTCTTGCCCTCGATGCTGTAGTGCATGTAGCCCATAATAACTCAGGGCAGCAGGATTTGGATGTCCCCAAATCCCGAATACACCACATTCTTCGTTTAAGCCTCTGACTTCAGCAAGCATGGTATTGCCCCTTTCCAAGCGGAACGGAATTCGTCAACAGAACCGTTAATCCAAGTAGTTCCGTCTTCGTTAGTAATTATTACATTATTTGTATTTGTTACTGCACCAATTTGAACTGCGTCTGTTACAATACTTTCAAACTTAGCTGCATTTTCAGCTTTAACCGTTACGATAAAGCGTGATTGAGATTCACTGAATAACGCACTCGTTGCAGATCCAGTAATAGTTACATCTACTCCAAGACCAGTTGCACCGAATGCTTTTTCTGCTAGTGCTACTGCAAATCCACCCTCTGAGATATCATGTGCAGACTGGACAACACTTGATGTGATTGCTGTTAAGAGAGCTTTTTGACGAGCTGCTTCTACTTCAAGATCAATAGATGGTGCTTGTCCAAAAATACGCTTTTCAACTAATTTTTGTAGCTCAGAGCCACCAAATTCAGTTTTTGTTTCTCCAATTATATATATAATATCTCCAGCTTGTTTCACTGATTGTGTTGTTACATGCGCAAGGTCTTCTACAAGTCCAACCATACCAATTGTTGGTGTTGGGTAAACCGCAGTTCCACTACGCTCGTTATATAACGAAACGTTACCACCAATTACTGGTGATTCTAATGCTATACAAGCCGCTGAAATACCGTCTGCAGATTGCTCTAGTTGCCAGAAAATTTCTGGGTTCTCTGGGTTACCAAAGTTTAAGCAGTCTGTAATAGCAAGTGGTTTTGCACCTGAACAAACTATATTACGGGCAGCCTCAGCTACTGCAATCTTACCGCCAACTACTGGATCTAAATAGATATAACGAGAATTACAATCTGTTGTCATCGCTAATCCTTTATTCGTCCCACGAACTCGAACTACCGCAGCGTCTGAACCAGGAGTTACCACTGTGCTTGTACGTACTTGATAATCGTATTGGTCATAAACCCATTCTTTCGACGCAATTGTTGGTTGCTGAAGCAAGCTTAATAAAGTCTCCTGATAATCCGAAACTGCAGGTTCTACATTTTCCATCGCTTGGAATTCTGTATAGTAAGCAGGTACAGAGGAAGGTTTGTAGTAAACTGGTGCTTCTTCTGCAAGTGCATCTGCAGGAACATTCGCTACTACCTCACCGTTATGGATTAAGCGAAGCATTTTATCAGTCGTAACTTTACCAACCGCTACGCAATCTAAATCATATTTTTCAAAGACTTTTACAATCTCATCCTCACGACCTTTTTTCACAACGATTAGCATACGTTCCTGTGATTCAGAAAGCATCATTTCATAAGCAGTCATTCCAGTTTCACGCTGTGGCACAAAGTCTAAGTTCATTTCAACACCGAAGCCAGCTTTGGACGCCATCTCAGCGGATGATGAAGTTAATCCCGCTGCACCCATATCTTGAATACCGATTAAAGCATCTGATTTAATCACTTCTAAACAAGCTTCCAATAGAAGTTTCTCCATGAAAGGATCTCCTACTTGAACTGCAGGGCGTTTTTCTTCTGAAGCTTCTGTTAATTCTTCCGATGCGAAAGTTGCACCATGAATACCGTCACGTCCAGTTTTTGCTCCCGCATACATAACTGTGTTACCTTCACCAGCTGCTATCCCTTTTTGAATATCCTCGTGGTTAATCAAGCCTACACACATTGCATTAACAAGGGGATTTCCTTCGTAGCAGTCGTCAAATTGAATCTCTCCGCCTACTGTTGGAATTCCGATACAGTTACCATAGCCAGCAATCCCAGCTACTACCTCTTCAAATAAGTATTTCACACGCGGAGTTGTTAGTTCTCCAAAACGAAGTGAATTTAGTAAGGCAATAGGACGAGCTCCCATCGAGAACACATCACGGATAATACCGCCTACGCCAGTTGCTGCTCCTTGATAAGGTTCAATAGCAGATGGATGATTATGTGATTCCATCTTAAATACAACTGCTTGACCATCGCCTATATCTACGATTCCCGCACCTTCACCTGGCCCCTGTAATACATGCTTTCCTTTTGTAGGGAATTTACTTAAGACAGGTTTAGAGTTTTTATACGAACAATGCTCAGACCACATGACTGAAAATAAGCCTGTTTCTGTATAGTTCGGTAGACGGCCAAGAATGTTCTCTACCATTTCAAACTCTGAATCGGACATTCCCATTTGAGCATATATTTTTTGTTCTTTAATTTGAGTTGGATTTGGTTCAAGCATTACTGACATGGGTTTCCCTCCACTGTTTCACTATTGATTTGAATAACGCTAGTCCATTTGAGCCGCCGATTAGTTCATGTACTGCGCGCTCTGGATGAGGCATCATACCAAGGACATTTCCTTTAACATTAACAATCCCAGCAATGTCTTCGATGCTTCCATTAGGGTTTTCTGAAGCATATTTAAATACGATTTGGTTGTTTTCTTTTAAACTCGCAAGCGTTTCTTCGTCGCAATAATAGTTTCCTTCACCATGTGCAATTGGAATTTGTATTACTTCGTCTTTTTCATATCCAGCAGTAAACTGTGTTTCGTTATTTACAACTTTTAATGCCACGGTACGGCACATAAATTTTAAGTTTTTATTGCGTAGTAATGCGCCCGGTAATAATCCAGCTTCTGTTAACACTTGGAATCCGTTACAAATACCAAGAACTGGTTTACCAGCTTCAGCAGCTTTCACTACTTCGGACATAATGTTAGATTGTTTTGCCATAGCTCCACAGCGTAAGTAATCACCATACGAGAATCCACCAGGTAATAAAATACCATCAAATCCGCTTAAGTCCTTCTCATCGTGCCAAACGTATTCTACTTCTTCCCCAAGCTCATCTTTGATCGCGTGATACATATCTATATCACAGTTAGAACCAGGAAATACGATTACTGCAAACTTCATTTGCTTACAGCCTCCTCAACTTCAAAACGATAGTCTTCGATTACTGTATTAGTTAGAAGTTTTTCACACATTTCTTTTACTACTGTATCTATATCACTAGTTCCCTCTTCAATTTGAAGCTCTAAAAATTTCCCAATACGGACATCTTTCACTTCGTTGTATTCCATCGAATGAAGAGCTCCCATTACTGCAGAACCTTGTGGATCTAAAACACTTTCACGTAACGTCACATATACTTTAACTTTTTTCATTTGGATAATCCTCCTAGGCGGGATAGTATTATTTCATAAACTTCCGTTAAGCTTCCTAAATTACGTCTAAACACATCTTTGTCTAGTTTGTCATTTGTTTTGTCGTCCCATAATCTACACGTATCAGGAGAAATTTCATCTGCAAGCAAGATTTCTCCGGTTGCTGTTTTTCCAAACTCTAATTTTATATCGACCAAGGTAACGCCAATTTCTTTGAAGATGGGTTGAAGCACTTGATTGATTTCCAGTGCTTTGGATTGAAGTGTATCTATTTCCTCTGGTGTAGCGAGAGCTAGTAATTCTAGATGGGCATTTGTGAGTATTGGATCGCCGAGTTCATCGTCCTTATAATAAAACTCCACGATGGTGTGCTTTAAAGGTGTTCCCTCTTCCATTCCTAACCTCTTAGATAAACTACCAGCAGCAATATTACGAACTACTACTTCAAGCGGAATGATATCTACTTTCCGAACAAGCTGCTCATTGTCTGAGATCTGTTCTACAAAGTGAGATTCAATTCCTTTACTTTTTAACTGTTCGAAAAGGATGGTCGTGATTTTATTGTTTAAAATGCCTTTTCCATCAATATTTTCTTTTTTCTCACCGTTAAATGCTGTAGCACTGTCCTTATACGATACAAACAGAATACTTTCATCTTCTGTTTCGAATAATTGTTTTGCTTTACCTTCGTATAATAGACGACCTTTTTCCACTTTCAATTCCCCCATACAATCTAAAGTTTAGTTAAGTCCTAAACGTTCAAAAATCATATCTACATGTTGTATATGATAATTATAGTCAAAGCAATCATCTAGCTCTTCTTTTGATAATAAAGAAGTAACTTGCTCATCCGCATCCACAAAAGTCCGGAAAGCAGTTTGTGCTTTCCACGCTTGCATCGCAAGAGGTTGTACTGTGTCATATGCTGTTTCACGAGCTAAACCTTTGTCGATTAATGCAAGTAACACACGTTGAGAGTAGATTAAGCCAAGAGTTGAATCCATATTGCGTTTCATATTCTCAGGGAATACTGTTAAGTTTTTGACGATATTACCAAAGCGATTCAACATATAATTAAGTGCGATCGTTGCATCTGGTAAAATAACACGTTCTGCCGATGAGTGAGAAATATCTCTTTCATGCCATAATGCTACGTTTTCATATGCAGTCATCATGTACCCACGGATAAGTCTTGATAGCCCAACCATATTTTCAGATCCAATTGGATTACGTTTATGTGGCATTGCAGAAGAACCTTTTTGTCCTTTAGAGAAGAACTCTTCTACTTCGCGTGTTTCTGATTTTTGAAGGCCACGAATTTCGGTAGCAAATTTCTCTATAGAACTAGCGACTAATGCGATAACACTTAAGTATTGCGCATGACGATCACGTTGTAATGTTTGAGTGGAAATTGGTGATGCGGCTAATCCTAATTTTTCACATACATATTGTTCTACAAATGGATCAATATTTGCATACGTACCAACTGCACCTGACATTTTACCTGTTTCAATTACTTTGGCAGCAGCCTCAAATCGTTCCAGGTTACGTTTCATTTCTTGCGTCCATAGAGCAAGCTTTAAACCGAATGTAGTTGGCTCTGCATGAACACCATGGGTACGTCCCATCATTACTGTGTATTTATGCTCTTTCGCTTTGTTTTCTAAGATTTCTATAAAGTTTTCAATATCCTTACGCAACACAACATTTGCTTGTTTAATGATATAAGAAAGAGCTGTATCTACTACATCCGTAGAAGTAAGACCGTAATGCACCCATTTGCGCTCTTCTCCTAATGTTTCTGAAACGGCACGAGTGAACGCCACTACGTCATGTCTCGTTTCTTTTTCGATTTCTAATATACGATCTACATCGAAGGAAGCATTTTTACGTAGTAACAGGGTATCTTCTTTTGGAATATCTCCAATTTCAGCCCATGCCTCACATGCTAGGATTTCTACTTCTAACCATGCATTGTATTTATTTTGTTCTGTCCAAATTGCTCCCATTTCGGGTCGAGTATAACGTTCAATCATTTAATTTCCTCCTAGTTTACACCCAAATTTTAGAGCTTTCTATTTCGGTTAAAGTCTGTTCAATATTGGTTGATAGGATTGTTACATGTCCCATCTTTCTATTCTCTTTCGCTTCGCTTTTCCCGTACAAATGAACGGACCAGTTTGGATATTTAGAAAGGCTATTCGTTACAGGAATTACATGTTGACCTAATATATTCACCATGACTGTTTCTGTCCAAAGCTTTGGTTCTCTTAGTGGCCAGCCACAAATAGCTCTCACATGCTGATGAAATTGAGAGATATTACAAGTTTCAATCGAGTAGTGACCAGAGTTATGTGGTCTTGGTGCTAATTCATTTATTAATAGTTCATTGTTCTCTAATACAAACATTTCAACCGCAAGTGTGCCTACTAAATTTAAATGGTTAGCAATTTTTTTTGCAGACTCTATTGCTATGGAAGAAAGGGATTCTTCTATACGTGCTGGCACAATTGTCTCATGCAAAATATGATTTACATGAATATTTTCACCAATCGGTAAGCAGTACGTTTGCCCATCTCCATTACGTTGTACAATGACAGATATTTCTTTCGTAAATGGAACAAAAGCTTCTGCGATACAAGCAGAATGCGTAAACAATGATTTTGCAAAAGATAGTTGCTCTTTTGAATGAATTATTTGCTGCCCTTTACCGTCATATCCTCCGCGAGAGGTTTTGACTACACATGGAAAGCCTACTTTATCAATTCTCTGCTCTAACTCTTCATACGTACTAGCTTCGACAAATTTCGCAACAGGTACTCCCGCTGATTGAATTTCTGCTTTTTCAAGAATGCGATCTTGCGTAATTCTTACTAATTCTGCCCCTTGAGGAACATAAGCAATTTCTGATAATCTCTTTAACCCAGCATAATCAATATTTTCAAACTCATAAGTTATAACATCACTAACTTCTGCTAACTCCTCTAATGCTGCTTCGTCATTATACGAGGCAACAATTTGTATATCGGAAACCTGTCCACAAGGGGAATCTATCGTAGGGTCTAATACCGCTACCTTAAACCCTGCTTCCTTCGCAGCAAGTGCCATCATTCGACCAAGCTGCCCACCACCAATAATCCCTATCGTCTGTCCTGGATAAATTACTTTAGTCATTGCAGTTCACCATTGCTTTCAAATACTTTGTTTTTGGTATCTTCTCTACGCTGTTCAAGACGCGCTGCTAACTCAAGATCTTGAATAGAAAGAATTTGAGCAGCAAGTAATCCTGCATTTGTTGCCCCAGCCTTTCCTATGGCAACAGTTGCCACCGGTACTCCACCTGGCATTTGAACAATCGATAATAAGGAATCTAATCCGTTTAGAGCTTTAGATTGAACTGGCACTCCAATAACTGGCAGTGTTGTTTTAGCTGCAACCATTCCTGGTAAATGTGCTGCGCCTCCAGCTCCTGCAATAATCACCTGTATTCCTCGTGACCTTGCTTCCTCTGCATACTCAAACATCAAATCTGGTGTGCGGTGTGCAGATACTACTCGTTTTTCATAAGGTATTTGAAGCTCCTCCAGAATCTCACAACTATATTTCATTGTTTCCCAATCACTAGAGCTACCCATAATCACACCAATTTTTGCATTCATTGTTATCGTCCCTTCTGTTAAATTCACCTCGGCATCGAAACTAAAACTCAGGCGATTACATCGAGCTTAATGGATTAACCTAAGGTGTTTTTGCAGTAAGTGTAAAAAAATCCCTAAATAAACTACTCTCTCTATGCAAGAAAAGCAGTTTACTTAGGGAATATAATTGCTCAGATTGTGTCGAAAATAACATCAACTACACATCCTTTTGCATTATCCATAAGTCGCTTTCCCTCATAGTCCAGTCATTACGGTGACTTGGTAGAGACGCTAAAGCCAATCCTTTAGCATATATGGGGATATAATCATCTATTTCTATTGTTATTTTAACAACTTATAAGGAGAACGTCAACGCTTAAATACGAACGATTAATTTTCAGAAAACTTTATCGTTCGGTTTTAGGGTCTATTTTCACTATTATCATTCTTTAATTCCTTTTAACATAATTAATTGTCTAACTGGGACAGGTTGACCGTCAACCTCTGCAAAAAGCGGTTCCTCTCTCCGTCCAGCAACTTGGAAACCATCTTTAGTCATTCTTTCTATACATTCAGTAATACTTTCCTTCTCTCCAACTTCAAACCATTTTGACTCTTTCTTCATTTAAATAATTTTCCTTTCTTAATAGATTTTACCCAGAATCCGCCGTGAATCGACTTAGGTTCATACGCTATTATGAAAACTTTTGGATCAAGATCTTTCAGTCTCGCATACAGTTTTAACTCGTATTTTCGAGGTGTTAATATTTGAAGAGCTTGTCTCTCTCCTTGTCTACCATTTGCATGCCAATCCGTAACTCCATACCCTTCATCTCTTAATAATACTGGTAAGTTTAAATTCGTATCAGTAGAGATGGCATTAACCATAATATACCCAAGTGCCATTTTTTCTTCAATTTTCGTTCCGATAATAACTCCAGTACCGTACCCTAGTGCATAAGCAACTAAATTCTGAATCTCATCTAAATTATCTAAAACTAGACCTAGCCCTACTATATAAATTACCACTTCTACCATACTTAATAGTGCAGCAATATAGCGGTATCCCTTTAATGTAAGAATCATTCGCAAGGTAAAGAAAGTAACGTAAACAATGTTTATAGAAAAAATAATGACAATCATTAAGATTCCAGAAGAATCCATCCAATCAACTCCTAATATGTTTTATATTGTCCCTCATTATCGCATATAGCATCGCAATTTCAAGGAATTCAAGCTTATAACTAAAAGAAAAGCTTATGCGCCTTATAGATCTTGTTTAAAAGCAAATAATTTAAGTTCTCTTAAAAAGAGAAAACCTGTTTTTCACTATTTCTGGAGTGCTTTGTACAGACTTTGCTACATTATTACCATTGGATAACTAGAGAAAAGATGCTTTGTTATTTATACTGAAAGCTCCCGGAAATACAATTTCGGTCTCCCCCGTCTTCTCTATTAGAACATAGCTACTATTTAACTCTATTTCCACAAAAAATTAGATTTACTTCACTTCGCTCGTTCTCTTTTTATATTGCTCGGAAAATTATTATTATCTGTTAAATAAAATCTTCAATGATATCGATGACAAATAACATAAAAGATAGTACAATACACTAATTGAGTGAAGTGTTGAAATGCAAAAAAGTTATAGCACTTGTTCTCTGAGTGTTAGGTACAAATTTCAATTTCTAAATAGGGGGATCAGTCTATGCATGGACAATTTAGGAAACGATATACACAAACAACACAAGAACAAAAGATGTACGCAGTACAAGAAGTCCTTCAAAATGGACGAGGACGCAAAGTAGTAGCAGAAGAATTGAATGTGAGTGTCAATTCAATCACGACATGGATCAAAAAATTTAAAGATGCTGGGCAAAATGGTCTCTCCTCTTATTCCCCAGATGAAATAACGCGTCTTAAAGAAATCGAAAAAAAGTACAATGAACAGCAGGAATTGGAGTCGCTTAAAAGGCTCCCCATTTATATCCATTTAAAAAAGCTTCCATATTCCAAAAAGTTAAAGAAGCTTTAAAGTTTTCTTAATGGATCTTGAAGCAACATCTACAAGAAACTACTTTCCTTAACGTCACCTAAATAAATTAGGCAAGTTATTAAACTTAACTACGCTTTTTGTCTTGAGAGAGACACACCAGGGCTTGTAAGACTTAGCCAACAAAATATAAAAAAAGTCGTTACCGATAATTCGGTAACGACTTTTTTTTGTGCCTAGCGACGTCCTACTCTCACAGGGGGAAACCCCCAACTACCATCGGCGCTGAAGAGCTTAACTTCCGTGTTCGGTATGGGAACGGGTGTGGCCTCTTCGCCATCGTCACTAGACTTATTCGGCTTCCAATATACGGCGCATTGCGTTGTCAACTTCATTCGTTCAGTCAGTCACGTACTTTAGTACGCTCCTTCCTTCTCTCACTTGTTTCCTAGCACTGCTTGTATCTTGAAACCCTCATATAAATGAGTGCTTGTTCACTCAAAACTGGATAAACGACATTGTTACGTTAAACAAATTTGGTTAAGTCCTCGATCGATTAGTATTCGTCAGCTGCACGTGTCGCCACGCTTCCACCCCGAACCTATCTACCTCATCGTCTTTGAGGGATCTTACTTACTTGCGTAATG
>NZ_JAIZDB010000021.1 GCF_029533155.1 Psychrobacillus antarcticus
CGCAAAGCTCGTCGCAAAATAAAAAAACATTTCGCAACGGCTGCCTGACCCGCATCGTGCGGGCAAACGTTGCCGCAGGACGCGGCGAACTTAGATTGCCTTCCCTTTGAGAGGTGGCGCTCTTAGCCTTTGTACTCCACCTGAAACGCAAATCAGTAGTATTATTCATTCTTTCAAGTCCCATGAATCTAGTGTACACGGTACATTTTATATACTTTCTTATCTTTTAAAAAAGAAGGCCATCTAAGATTGGCCTTCCATACATTAAAAATATTTTATTGTGCTTGATAAAGGTACTTTTTCATTTGTTTCAAAATGACTCTTCTAGTTAATATCCCTAAAAAAGTTCGCTCATCGTCTACTACACAAACATAAGGATTATTTACTAATAAATCTAACCCTTTTTGAAATTTTTCATTGACATGAATAACAGCAACATCTGTTTGCATAATATCGTCCACTTTTAAATTTGGTAAACGTTCGTATTCAATATGTTCTAATCCTAAAATTTCATCTGTAATTTGTTGAGAACTTATTAAGCCCTGAAGTCTATATTTTATATCCAATACTGGAATAGAAGAATACCCAGTTTTTGTAAGTACAAGTAAAGCATGTTCTGCGTTATTTCCTAATTGTACATGCGCAACCTTTTCCGCAGAAATAATGAAATCCAAAATTGGAATTTGTAAAAAATCTTTGCTGCTCACGGTTATCATTGCATCCTACTCCTTTGTTTGCTTCTATCATAAGTAAACACCCTATGTAACTATCATAGCATATTTAAGGAATAAAAAACCCATGTAATCGCTTACTTTTTTTAGAAAGGATTAGCATTTAACCATTGCCCACCATCTAACGTTACTATTTCACCATTCATATATGAAGCTTTGTCCGACAATATAAATGTGGCTAGATCTGCAATTTCTTCTGGTTTTCCAAGCCTTCCAAGAGGAACAGATTGAAGTGTTCGTCTCGCAGCTTCTTCTGATTCCCACAGTTTTCCTGCTCCTCCAGTACGTTCGATAGGACCTGGTGCAATTCCATTTACTCGAATTCCATATTTAGTCCCCCACTCAACTGCTAATGTTCTTGTTAGGGACATAACACCAGCTTTTGCGGCAGCTGAATGTACTACTCCAGCTCCTGCTCCCCATGCGTAAGTGGCAAGCATATTTAAAATAGAACCCTTACTCCCTTTACTAATCCAATAATTTCCAATAGCACTTGAACAATAAAAAGAACCATTTAGAACGATATCAATTACTGCTTTCCACCCATTAGGAGAAAGTTTTTCTGCTTCTACTATAAAATTACCTGCTGCATTATTAACTAAACCATCAATATGACCATATGTTTTGTCTGCAAACTGAATCATCGCTTCTACATGTTCTGGTTTACGAACATCCATTTGAAAGTACGATATAGTATTACCATATGCTTCAATTTCTTTTTTAGCGCTCTCTAGTTTTTCTAAGTCACGTCCAGTGATGACTACATTAGCACCTTCTGCTACAAACTTCATCGCCATGTACTTCCCCATCCCATTTGAACCACCTGTAATAATTATCGTTTTTTCTTTCAGCATAATCAAACACCCCTTTTTAATTGAATGAACATTCACTCAATATTTTATCATACAAAATGAAAAAAAACCGTAAATTCTTAATAATGAATTTACGGATTTTCATGCTGCATATAAGATTCGTTGATACGTTCAATTGGAACAGGTTTACTGAACAAGTAGCCCTGAGCTTTTTGACAATTAGCGGATTTAAGTATTTCTACTTGTCTGTCCTTTTCCACTCCTTCGGCAATAACTTCCATACCTAAGCTGTGGGCAAGTTGGATAATCGTTGTAGCAATAGCTGCATTTTTATCATCTAATTCCATGTCTTTTATAAAAGATTGGTCTATTTTAATAATATCGATAGGATATTTCTTTAAATAGCTTAGGGAAGAATAGCCAGTTCCAAAATCATCAATGGAAATAATCACTCCTATATCCTTTAGTTCTTTTAACGTAGTAAACGTATCCTGCATATCGGTCATAGCACTCTCCGTGATCTCCACTTCTAATGAACTCGGACTGATCTCATACTTTTGTATTTTTCCGTGTATCTTCCTAGCAAAGTTGTCTTGGATAAACTGTTTTGGGGATATGTTTACTGCGATTCTTACTGGTCTATACCCTTTTTCTTGCCAATACTTCAACTGTTTACAAACCTCTTCTAGTACCCAATCTCCTATTTGCATGATCATCCCGGACTCTTCAGCAATTGGTATGAAATTCATAGGTGATACATAACCAAATTTTCTATTATTCCATCGAAGTAACGCTTCAAATGAATTTATTTCACCTGTTACAAGATTAACTTGCGGCTGATAATGAATAGAAAACTCTTCTTTTTCAATCGCTCTTCGTAAATGCGATTCCATTAAGGCATCATTTGGAAAGGCTAGATTCATATGTTCTTGGTAATAACGATAATGGGCTCTTCCTCTGTCTTTTGCTACAAATAATGCTTGATCTGCTTTTATAAGTAACTCATCCATTTTTTTCCCATCGTATGGAAACATGGAAATACCGATCGAAGCCGTAACAAAATATTCTTGATGATCTAAATATAGAGGCTTAGAAAGTTCTATTAAAATATTCTCTGCAAATTCACTGGTCTCATCTCTAGATTTACCATTAATGATAAAAACAAATTCGTCTCCACTTTGTCGATATAAGTTATTTGATTTATCGATGTACAATCCAAGTCTATCCGCAATTTTTTTTAATAGCTCGTCTCCATAATTATAGCCAAGTGACTCATTTATCAATTTAAATCGATCTAAATCAATTCGAACTATAGATATTTCACTATCTTGTACCGCATTCATTAAAGTATCCCGTAAATGTTCCTTCAAGGCCCGTCTATTCCATAAGCCAGTTAGATGATCATGATAAGCAAGATAATACAATTGTTCTTGGTCATCTGACACTTCCGCAATATCTCGAAGAACCAAATGCAAACCACTTACATTACTATTTGTTTCCAAAGGCATTGCTTTTAAATACATAGGTAAATAATGGCCTTTTACATGCAGTATTAAACATGTTTGCATTTCTGTAGCATAGCCAGACAATGTTTGCTTCATCATCAATTGAAAATTTCTCATCGAGTTTTCTTCAATAAGTTGTTCGATTGGTTGACCTAATAAAACCTTTGGATCATACCCTAACATTTTGGATGTCATAATATTTATATCAAGGATATTTCCATTCTCACAAATTGAAATAATAGGATCCAAATTATTATTAAATAAAGAAAGATATTTGTCTTTATATCCCTTTAATACATTTTTTTCTTTTTCGTCATTCGTCCTATCGTACATCGTTACCCCATAAATAGTTTCTATTCCATCTTCTAGCAAAATAATAGCAACATCATATATATATAATTTATTTTGTATGGTAAAAGAAATATTTTGATGGAACTCGTACCTTTGATTGCTCACCAATAATGCTAGTATTTGGTTCAATACATCTTCCAGTAAGCTTTGTTCAACCGGTTGAAAGATAAAAGAAGCAGCATCATTTACGTAAATAAGAGAAAATCCATTTTGTTCATCTTTTTTAAGCAAATATGTTGGGATTGAAGGATTTTCCTTGATGATATTTATTAAATAATCACTGATAGCTAATCTTATATTTGATGAATTATGCATTTGATCCTCCAATGATTCCATTAAAAGTACTTTAATATATATAACTTTACTTTATTTATCGGTTTATTGACTACTTTCTTTAGAAATGTCTTCCATATATATTTATTTGTATAATTTTTCGGATTTGTGTACACAATTACCTGTAAAATTGGTATGATATACTTATTGGAGTGCTTTAGAAGGGAGATTATATGTCAGTTATATTAGATGAAAAAAACATAGCAACAGCAATCTATACAGTAAACCGTCATGCGAAAACAGCACTAGATAACAAGCCACTATATGAGTTAAAAAAGTTAACAATTGATAAACTTTTAACTGAAAACAAAGCGAAGAAAGTTGGACTTCATTTTGTTCGAAATCCTAAACATAGTCAACAACAATCCTCTGTCTTGATCCAGTACGCCGACTATTATTTTCATATGATTCCGGTAAAAGAAGATTTTAAGAACCTCCCGCATCTTGGACATCTAGATGATTCCTATCGAAACCCAATTCGAAAGATGAATTTAAAGATAGCTAAGCAGTTACTTACCGAATATATCGGTCCTCAACCTATTGTGAAAAAGTCCTCGAAGAAACCTGTTGTTTGCACTAAGTCTTACATGAGTGAGCAAAGAAAGAAAAGTACAATGAAATCCTATTTAGATCGATGAGAAGTTTATAATCGAATTGAAACTAACAGGAAGAAATTATTCTTCCTGTTAGTTTTTTTGCATAGAAAATAATATATAATGTATTTTGCAAACTCTTCTATCAAGGTAGATATTTCCTTTTCCGTCTAGATTACAGAATCATTTTTCCAATAGAACATCATTTTTAAACTGAATTTTTTGGATCAGTTTACTAAATAATGAAGCAAGTACTTGCTGGAATAACATTCCGAAGACTACAGGCATTGCAACTTTTGCAGGAAAATAAGTGGTTGCAACAACAACCCCAACTGCAATGTTTCTCATTCCACCAATGAAAACAAATGTAGTTAGAATACTAGTATCCTTCCAGATAAATCGACCAAGTAGCATAGCAAAAGTATAGCCGGAAATAGATAGAATGAGTACAAAGATTATTACAACGATTAGTTCCCAATTAACATCTTTTAGATAGGGTGCAACAGCACTACTATTAATCATAATGACTGCAAAAAGACATAATTTTGACAGCGGTGCTAAGTGTTTTCCTAAGGTGCTTTGGATAGCACCTCTAGAAACTTCATTAAGTACAATCCCTAGAATAGAAGGCAGAACTATCATCCATAGTAAATCTATGACAATTGCTGATGTATTAATAGAAATACTTTCACCCACAATTAAATGCAATAAATACGGCATAATTATTGGAGATAATAATGTATCAATTAATACAATAGACAAGCTAAGTGGTAAATGTCCTTTACACATATTAACCCAAATGACACTTGTTACTCCAGTTGGAACTGCAACAGAAATAACAAATCCAATCGTTAACAAATGATCATCAAAAACAATTTTAGAAAGCCAATATGCCCAAATAGGCATCAAAATATGTAAAAATGCGATACTTACTAAAATTGTTTTATGGTATGTGTTAAAAACCTTTATATCGTTAAGCTTCATACTCAGACTACTAGAAAAAGTCATAATCGCAAATAGCCATGGAACTAAGAATAATAGATGTCCACCCACATCTTCAAAAAGTACTCCTAGAACTAAGCTTAAAGGAGTTAAAACAGCCATCCATTTTTGAATAAAGAAATTGAAATTTAGTAGCAAAGGAACGCCCTGCCTTCTAAATGATGTTTGCTCATACTAGAACATTTTAAACAAAGATTATAATATAAACTTGTCGATCTTCAGGACAAGTTCTGCTATTTCTGGTTTACTAATTTGATCCTCTGCTCCGACTTTATCTCCTTTGTGACGAAGATCATCCGTAATTAAACTAGAGAATATAAGTACAGGTAGCTTTGATAATTTACTATCCGCTTTTATCTTTTTAGTTAGAGCATGGCCATCCATTTGAGGCATTTCAATATCAGTTACAACAATTTGCACATGTTCTGTAATATCACTCGTCACTTTTGTTAGTTGTTCTAAATAGTTAATCGCATCTAACCCGTTCTCAAAAAACTCTAAGTTTGCGTAACCTGCTTCCGTCAAAGTGTCATGTAACAGTTTACGGAGTAAGGGTGAATCCTCTGCTATCACAATTTTTTTGTCTGAACGCTCCCGTTTTCCAAGCTTTTTCACGGACTCCACACTAATACCTGATTCTGGATTAATATCGACAATAATTTTCTCGAAATCTATTAATAGAATCATTTCTTCCTGTCTTTTAATAACCCCAATAACATGTGATGCGCTGCCTTGGTAGATTTCTGATGGTTTTTCAATTTGATCCCATGAAATACGATGAATTTGCGTGACATTATCCACATGGAATACGACACGTTGTTTGTTGAACTCTGCTACGATAAACTTTTCTTGCTCACATTTATTTTGGACAGGAATACCTAACACTCTATTCATGCTTATTACGGGTAAAACCTCACCACGAAGTTGAACAATCCCTTCCACATGTGGATGTGCATGTGGGATAAATGTAATGGCAATAGGCTGGATTATTTCTTTAACCTTTATCACATTTATACCAAACTTATTTTGTCCAATTTGAAATTCTACAATTTCCAATTCGTTTGTGCCACTTTCGAGTAATATACCTTTATGATTGTTCATGATGATTCGCCTACCTTCATAATTATTAATACAGTTATTATAACATGCACTAGTAAATAATTACTATATTATAAATAGAGTTTAATTAAGGCTTGTGTACCATTTTCACCGTAACCATCATTCATTAAGTCCTCATACAAAGATTTTGCAAGTGTTAAACCAGGCAATGAAAGACCCATCTTTTCTGCCTCTTCCAAAGCAATTCTCATGTCTTTCACGAAATGCTTTATAAAAAAGCCTGGTTCATTATTTCCTGCTATCATTCTAGGAGCCAAATTGCTAAGTGACCATGAACCTGCTGCTCCTGTTGAAATAGAACGCAAAACCTGATCTAAATCCAAGCCGGCCTTCCTTCCATAAGCTAACGACTCACAAACCCCTATCATGCCTGTTGCAATAGTAATTTGGTTACACATTTTAGTATGCTGCCCAGCACCAGCTGTTCCTTGATATAAAATCGTTTCACCAAAGAGATTTAATATGGGAAGGGCTTGGTCAAACGTCGACTTTTCTCCACCACACATGATAGAAAGCTTCCCTAGTTGTGCACCAATATCTCCTCCAGAAACAGGGGCATCTAATGACAGTATTCCCTTCTCTTTTGCTTTTTCATCTATTTTCTTTGCTAAGGTTGGAGTAGACGTTGTCATATCTATTACCACTAAATTACGTTTGTCTATTTGAAAAATACCATTATCTCCAAAATACACTTCTTCTACATCCTGAGGATAACCAACCATTGTAAACAAAACTTCTACTTTTTGTGCAACTTCGCTAGGAGAAGCGGCCATTATCGCTCCTTCTTTTACAAGATCAGCTGCCTTCTCTTTCGTTCTTGTATAAATTGTTACCTCATGATGAGCGTTTAATAAATGCTTCACCAAACTTTTCCCCATTACACCTGTACCGATAAATCCAATCTTCAATTGTTTTGACATAGTTAATCCTCCATTTATATTTAATACATTTAGTGTACCAAAAAAAGAGGACCATCCATATAACTTTTGGATGGTCCTTAAAAAGGGGGAAATGAGAATGTTGCTGTGTTCTTTATTATTATGCCCCGCTCACTATTTTTTAAACATCTTTTTCAAAGAAAAATTTTGTTTTTATATTTTTTAGAGTTGACAGAAAAAATTCGGCCTTATCCGAGGATATAGTTAAACCACCATATCTTACTTCCTCATAAATTTGAATGAACTCATCCTTCACTGCCCATTCCATCCGTAGGAACCATTCACGAACTGTTTCACTTTTAGTCCGCTCAAAAGAAAACAAAGCGGCCTCTTCTTCAAATTCTTTGTACCGCTCTCTTAATAGTGATGTATCAACTTTATACAGTGAAAGCTGACCATTCCTTTGTTTCTCTTCCTGATCATCCTCTAACTCTTTATTTAAATAATGAATAACACTAGGCTCTGCCTCTAATGTATCTGGTTTACTTTTCAATAAAAATCGAACAAAAACTATGACCACAATAACTGCTAGTGCCATGAAGAAAATTTCAAAAGGAAAACCATTACCAAAACTTTCCGAAACCATTTCAGTTGGCTCTAGCTCCGTTTGCTCTTCCGACTGGATACGTTCACTTTCCTCCGGCACTTTAATTTCTAACCTATCTAATAATTTATCTAAGTATTCTAATAATGGAATAAATGGGATTATTGCGATACTCGTTACCTTTCCCAAAAGAAAACCTAATCCTTTTCTTATAAACGGACTCAAAAAATAAATGGCAGTAGATAAGCCTATAACAGAAAGCAATCCTAGGGAAAATCCACCTATCACCTGAGGCATGGAAGCGGAGTTTTGTTTATTCGTACTCATCCAAACAGCATACAACCTCATAGCGACAGGCAACACTATTCCTAAAATGACTATGCAGTAAAGTGGGAATATATAGTTCTCTATTCCAAGCATAAAACATATTAAATGAACAACTAAAAATAGTAAAAAGAAATTCAGATTATAGTTGCTTTCAACTGTTTGATCATCTTGTATTTTATTAAACCGTACTTGTATACGCCATATAGATATGCCTGCACCTAGTACAAACAACCAAAGAGGACTATTATACAAAAATAAGATTAGTAAAACACTAGTAGGAACTATAAACGGAATAACTGAATTTGGTCCTGTTCTACTCATTATTATTTGCATGCAGATTGCTATGATCAGTTGAAGTATAATCCATAAAAAAGGTAAGACAAAAACCGTTTCATGCTGAAAAATAACTAAAAGTAGCGCAACAAACCATATGTCTTGCATGTATTTCTCCAATGACTGTGCTTGAACTTTTATGGGGTTACTCATACTCATATTAACCATAAGAGATGCCCCCTACGTCCGCAGACGACTTATAAAATACATTTGTTCGCTGCTCCCATTGACGGAGCAATGGTGTATCCTTATGGGCATTATTCGTCATTACATATGTTGCAACTGGTAGCTCCTCATGCAAATCTAAGTATGCTAGTAATTTATCAAAAGGAATAATACTATGAGCAATCGATAGGACGGAAAGTAGTTCCATTGCCTGTATACGATGGGAATCCCCACTACCTAATGGGAGATATACAAAGGGCACTTTTCCTGTCGTACGGATATTTATAGCAAATGAAAAAGGGATATCTTCCTTGTAGCAAGCATCCACGTATGAAGCAAGCCACTCTAATTTTTCTTCAAAATCAGCAAGAACACTAAACTTGTCACCTACATTAACGACAAATAGAACCGACACATTTGCCACACGGGTAAATACCTTTGTCTGTAACTGCTGAGTCTTTGCACTAGCCTTCCAATGTATATGATGAAACTGATCTCCAGGTTCATATTCCCTAGTACCTATAGGAAAGAAAGGATCATCAAACAAAGAGGAATTCAAAACTAAATCTCCTTGCTTCAATTTTGATGGCGCAATATTGTCCTTAATAGTATATATATTAGGAAATACAATCGCATCGATAAGGATATATGGTTTAAATTCCAATAATATGGATCCATCTGTTAAAGGATGTGGTATTTGGATTTCGAGTTGCTTGATCTTGGCAAGTCCTCTGCTAACACCTTTAATAGGAATCTTTAAGGAGACACTTTTATTATAGCCAATAGAAAAAGGGATTTTAACTTCGTGAAAGTCCCCCACTGTTGTATTAGGAATTCCATTTGGCTCTATATTCGTTTGAAAAGATACGGTTAATACAGCGTTCCAAATTGGCAGACCTTTGTTGTGGAAAGTCAATGTAAAGTCGGAGGAAGTATTCGTCATTAAGCGTATTCTTTTTTTATCATTCACAAATTCAAATTTTTTCCCTACATTACGATAATAAATTATTTGCACTAGGCCAACTAATAATAAAAATGAAACAACTGCAACTAAAACAAATTGTTTAAAAAGAAAACTGAGAATGAGAGCAAAAACGAGGAGATCTATGTAAAATTTAGCGTTCCTCATACCTGAACCATGCCGATTCCAATTCATCGTGCACTGGCCTCAACAGGTGCTTCCACCTCTTCTACTATTGCTTTTAAAATATCAGATAGATTGTGAATAAGCATTCCTTGAGATGATAACTTCATTCGATGAAGACATACTGGTTCCAAAACCATTTTCACATCATCTGGTGTCACGAAAGTTCTATTGTTCACAAAAGCATATGCCTTTGCAGCTTGTAGCATAGCGAGAGAAGCTCGGCTACTTAAACCTAGTTCTATGTATGGATGATTTCTTGTATAATGCACAATTTGAATGATATACGTCATAATATCTTCATGGACTGTTACTTCTTTCACTTGCTCCGTCCACTCTTCAATCTGTTGCAATGAAACCATTTTATCGATAATAACTTTTCCTGGCGTCCGGCCAAATTGCTGTAGAATACTTTTTTCCTCTTCCTGAGAAGGATATCCTATTGTCAATTTAAATATAAAACGATCTAATTGAGCTGCCGGCAAAGGAAATGTACCTTGTTGCGATTCTACTGGGTTTTGTGTAGCAATAACCATGAAAGGACTTAACAGAGGAATCGTTTCTCCATCTATGGTGACCTGTTTTTCTTCCATTGCTTCTAGCAAGCTGGACTGGGTTCGTGGGGTTGCACGATTGATCTCATCGGCAAGTAATATATTACTCATTACTGGTCCTACGCGAAGAACGAATTCTTGTTTTTGCGGGTGAAAATAACTTATGCCGGTAACATCTGAAGGCAATACGTCCGGTGTAAATTGCAAACGCTTAAATTCACCTTGAATAGCTTCTGCAAATGCCTTAGCCATCATTGTTTTACCGGATCCCGGGACACTTTCTAATAGTACATGACCCTGCACTAATAACCCCATTAACATAAAGTTTATTTCTTTTTCTCTTCCAACAATGGCTTTATTCAGTTCTTGTTGTAATAATGACATATTACTCAATGAATTCTCTCCCCTTGTTATCACTCTATTTTGTTTTTTTCCTCATCTGCATCTATATATTGAAAATCATTTAATAACTGATCTAACTCTTCACTCAATTTAATCGTATCATAGCTTAAAACACCTTTTTCTAGTGCTGATTTATACATTTTTTCTCTTGTAGCCTCTAATCGGTTTAATCTTTTCTCTGACATACTGAATCACTCCTTTAAAAAACCTTCATTATTACTCAGTATACCTTTTGAATTTGTTTGCTAAACCTTAAAGTGTACGACAATTAATGACATTCTCAACTTCTAGCAATATTTAAATAGGTATATACTATTTGTCCACCTTGTTTTGCATTTCCAGAAAAATGTTTAAAATCTTCTCGTTGAACTAACACTTCTCTAAAATCGATAAAGTCATTTTTTTCTATGACTACGTCTTTAATATCGCCATTTTTTAGCATATTAAGTTTTTCTTCAAATGATTGTTGCATGTATGTTCATTCCTTTCATTTTTAAATTAAATTTTTTTCTAGAAGATTAGCGAAAATACTTTACGTACTCTTTATTTTAAGGCAAACTGTATTATATTATGTTCTTAAGGGGATGGGACACTCTATGAAAATAGCTGAAGTTGGGAATATTATTGAATTCAAAGATGGTCTTCAAGGCATTGTAGAAAAAGTCAATGAAAACTCGGTGATCGTAAACTTAACTTACATGGAAAACTTTAACGAACTAGAGACAGAAGAGAAAACAGTTGTCAATCACAAGCGTTATAAAATATTATATAGTAATGAAGATTAAACGTCATGCCGTTCCTCTCAAATAGAGGGAGGGTTTTTTTAAATATGAAAAGGATGTGTAGTATGTTTCGTCAACCACCAATATATCAGCTAGTACTTCCATTAATTCTCGCCTTTTGTTTATCCTGGATTACTTTTTCAAACGAAAAAGTATTTTGGTACTTTTATACTTTCTCTGTATTTTTCCTGATGGCAGCTTATTTCTATTTTTCCAAAAAAGAAGAAGACAACAATTCAATTCGCTTAAGTTTACTTGGGATTATGTTTGGGGTGATTGCTTATGCGGGTATGTTTGGGGCTTATCTCTTAATGGACATGGGACCAGCTTATTTGACAAACAGTATCGATAAATTTTTAAGCGTGTATGGTCCAACAGCCATTTGGCATTACTTATTGCTCCTATTCATCATTGCTCCTGGAGAAGAAGTTTTTTGGAGAGGATTAATCCAACAACAATTGAAAAATTATATGCAACCAAAATTTGCTGTTATTTTGAGCTCACTGCTATTTGGACTGTCGTTCATTTTCACTGGTTTTTGGATAGGTATATTAGGAGGATTTTTCGTTGGGATCATCTTTGGTATACTGTATGAGTGGAAACGTAGTATTACTGCAATAGTACTTGCACATATTACTTTGCTAATTCTATTGTTTTTAGTATTACCTTTCACTTGAAACAAATGATAACCCTTTTCGTCAATATAAAAAAGGAGCTGAAAAAGGATGAAAAAAATTTATACATTGCTTTCAATTCTCGTACTAACCGTTCTTCTTGCAGCTTGTGGTACAAGCACAACGACTGAGGAACCAGATAGTACCCAAGGAACAGTAAGTGAAAGTACAGAACAAACAACATCGCCGGAAGAAACAGAAGATGAGGCTGATACAACCCAGTCTACTTCACCTGATAAACAATTGGAAGGAACCTCAACGGATAGTGACAGTCAAAACTATTCCATCACTGTTGTGGAAGGCTTTGAGTTAACTGGTGAAGAACCAAATAAAGATATGTTGTTCAATCTAGACAACGATTTACAGTCCATGCGCATCGAAACTTTCTCAGCAGATGAAGTAACTATTGAAGAGATACAAGAAAATTTAGTTCCTACTTTACAGGCATCTAATGAATCTTCAACTGTTACAGAAATTAAAGATGAAAATCTAATTCCAACACATGAAACTATAACAAATACTTCCGCGCATCAAATTGATACTCCTGAAGGTAAAGTGTCAGGTTATGTATTTAATCGAGAAGGTCTAATTGTTAAACTAACTGTATTTGACACAACTGATTCTCCTGCTCTCGAAACATTTGTACAGATGGCAGAAACAATTAGAGCAAAATAAATAAAGTCCAGCGATAGAATGTGAGATATTCACTTTCTATCGCTTTTTTCACACAAATTTTCATACTACAAGTTATGACAAAAAAACTTCGATCCCATTGCAAGGCCGAAGTTTCATTTATTAATATGATAGATTTTTAATAGATAGACCTAATTTTTTTATAAGCTCAATTACTTCTAGTTTTTCGTCTTCCGATAATGCATCCATGAGTTTGACCAATTGCTCCTCATGGCGTGGAAATAACTCATCCATAAACTTTGTGCCTTCTGCAGTTATTTCTGCATATGTCACACGTCTATCCGTTGGACTTGATACTCGATTAACATAGCCTCGTCCCTCTAGTTTATCCACAACATACGTGATAGAACCGCTTGCCAATAAAATTTTGTTACCAATTTGCTGAAGTGGTTGTTTACCTTTATGATATAAAAGCTCTAACACAGCAAATTCCGTTGGATTTAAGCCATTTTCCTGAAAAAATTGATTGGTGCATTCATGAATTACTTTATGGGCACGTGATAATACTATAAATAGTTTTAATGCACTGTTTGGTTGTTCAATTGTCATATTACGCCATCCTCACCTATATAAAATACATTACCCACTATTATATAGGTTCATGGATTGTATTGTCAAAAAACTAAGACTTTATAAACTATATTGGCAAGGCAGGATAAACTCAAAAGTAGTACCTTTACCTACTATACTTCTTACTTCTATATTTCCACCATGTTCTTCTATAACTTTATAAACATGTGATAATCCAAGACCTGTCCCAGTTGATTTTGTAGTGAAAAAAGGTTGAAATATTTTTTTGATATGCTCATCCTCAATCCCACATCCTTGGTCACTTATAGAAATACTAACAAAGCTTCCACGTATACTTGAAATTTTAATATCGATATTTCCACCATTTGGCATAGCCTCGATCCCATTTTTAATAGCATTAATAAATACCTGCTTCAATAATTGACTGTCTCCGTAGACTTGGCACCCCTTGTCTATGCTACTAGTAACTACTAGTTTAATAGATTTTAGTAGTGCTTGAGGAGCCATAAAATTTACAACTTCAAATACTATATCTTCTATATTTAGGAAAACAAATTGGGACTTACTTGGTTTAGAGAGATGTAAAAATTGCGTGAGTATATCTTCCATTTTATTAATTTCGTCCGTTATTACATTTAAGTATCGCTTTGCATCTTCCGTCGCATTTTGGTTTAATAATTGAGTAAACCCTTTCAATGACGTCATTGGGTTTCGAATTTCATGGGCTATTCCTGCAGCCAGTTGTCCTAATGTACGCAGTGATTCAGATTGATCAAGTCTTTTCTTCATATAAACTTTTTCTGTTTCATCTGTTATTTCGACCAAATACAAACCACTTTCCCTTTGTTTAGAAATTAGAACATGAATATATTTATATTCGCGTTCTAAAGTGTTCAATTCAACATGAGTATCCAAATAGTCTTCGTTGATCAGTTTTTCTATTAATCTTTTTTTAACTTCCACGGTATTATTTAACATACTCCATAGATGATCGCCATTTTTGCCGATGAAATCAATTTTTTGTATTTGTAGTATTTTTTCAGCATAAGAATTTAAATCTAATATTATTCCCTTGTCATCGATAAATATAAGTCCACTAGAAAAAAGCTGAAATATATGATCAAACTTTTCCTTGTATTCGTATTTTGTTAACAAGAAATACTACACCACTCTTTCTAAAATTACTTACATAAAGTTATAAATATGGGGAAAATGAGATTATTAGTTTATTCTGATTATTCCACAAAAAGGGAATATTTACACGATACTTATGACCTATATTGTCGACAAGATTAATGATTGGTACAATAGAGGTACTTATAAAGGAGCTTTGAACAATGAATATAATTTTAACCACCCTGAATGCAAAGTTTATCCACACTAATTTAGCTTTACGCTGTTTAAAAGCCTATGCAGAACCTGATTATCACCCTTTAATAGTAGAATACACAATAAAAGATCCAACTTTTAATATTGTTGCAGATCTTTATCAAAAAAAGCCTAATGTTGTTGGTTTTAGCTGCTATATTTGGAACATTGAAGAAACGATAAAAGTGATTAAAATGTTAAAAACTGTCGACCCATCTGTTGTTGTCGTTTTAGGAGGTCCAGAAGTTTCCTATGATACAAATGTTTGGTTACGACAAGTAAAAGAAATAGATTATGTGGTCGTTGGTGAAGGGGAACAAGTGTTTAAAGATTTACTAGACTTTTTATCTGATAAACAAACGATCATAAAAGCTGTCCCTGGTTTAGCTTATGTACGAGATGACAAATTTATACTAAATCCGCTACCGCCAAAACTCGATTTAAGATTATCCCCATCCCCTTTCCGTTTTGAAGAGGATATCCCAGATTTATCGAAACGTATCGTCTATGTGGAAACAAGTAGAGGATGCCCATTTTCTTGTCAGTTTTGCTTATCTTCTATAGAAGTTGGCGTACGTTATTTTAATCGAGATAAAGTAAAAGAGGATATTCGTTTTTTGATGGAGAATGGTGCTAAAATCTTCAAATTTGTGGACCGAACATTTAATATTAGCCGAAGTTATGCCATGGAAATGTTCCAATTTCTAATTGATGAGCATCATCCCGGTGTAGTTTTTCAATTTGAAATAACAGCAGATATAATGCGACCTGAAGTTATTCAATTTCTAAACGAAAACGCTCCGGCTGGACTATTCCGCTTTGAAATAGGCGTTCAATCTACGAATGACTTAACAAATGAGCTTGTTCAACGTCGCCAAAACTTTGAAAAACTAAAACGAACGGTAACTATGGTTAAAAATGGTGGAAAGATTGCCCAACATCTAGATTTAATCGCGGGTCTCCCTGAAGAAGATTATGCTTCTTTTAGAAATACATTTAATGAGGTATTTGAGATGCGTCCTGAGGAACTTCAGTTAGGATTTTTAAAATTACTTCGTGGAACTGGTCTGCGAGTGGAAGCTAAAAAATATGGTTACGTTTATGTAGATCAAGCTCCATATGAGATATTCTCTAATAATGTGTTGAATTTTGATGATATTTTACGTATTAAACAAGTAGAAGATGTTTTAGAGAAATATTGGAATGCACATCGGATGGATCGCACATTGGAGTATTTATTCGAATATGTATTTGAAACTCCTTTCGATTTCTTCCAACAGTTCGGCACATTCTGGGAAGAGCGCAACTGGTCTAGAATCGGCCACCAATTAGAGGATTTATATACTAGACTTTATGCGTTTTTAGAAGGACTTGATAATATTTCAATGCCTATAATTAGAAGTGTCATGAAACTAGATTATTTATCAAAACAAAAGTTCCAACCTCGTAAGGCTTGGTGGAATAATGACCTTAGTAAAGAAGAACAATCTAAAATGTATAAATTATTAGTAGCAGATCCAAGTCTAGCTGGAGAATCATTTACTGCATTACAGTTGAATGAGCGAGAATTATATAAACAAACATTTATCACACCAATTTCTATTGATGTAGATGCATTTTTGCAAGGATCTATTGAGCAAAAAGAAGGATATTTGTTAACTACATTTGGTAAAATGAAAACTCCTCATTTATCTTTTGTTCAAGAAACAACCGCAACTCAAATTTAGTTTAATATAAATTTAAAAAGCCGGGCAATAATTTCATTGCTCGGCTTTTCATATTACCCAATAATTACTCGCTCTTTTGGGAAACGATATTTTGTTTTTTTATGCTTGCCACCTAATGTAAAAAGGAAGGAGATTAATCCTACTCGCCCGATGAACATCAGAATCATAATTACTGTTTTTCCTACATTCGACAAATCCTCTGTAATTCCAAGACTCATTCCACATGTTCCAAAAGCAGATGCAATTTCAAATACTAAAGAGGAAATTGGTACACCAGGCTCCGTAGCGGAAAGTAATAGGGTAGCAGTGAAAACCATCACTAATGCCAGAATAATGACAGCATAAGAACGATAGACATCTATTAAGTGAACTTCACGATTAAAAATTTGAATATTATCTTTTCCTCTTGAAAAATGGATTAGAAAAAGGAGTGCAATAGCAAAAGTCGTAGTACGAATTCCACCCCCGACAGAACTTGGGGAAGCTCCTATAAACATTAGAACACTCATTAAAAAATTGGTACCCTCACTAAATAGAGTGATATCCATAGTCGTTAACCCTGCTGAACGGGTAGATACCGAATGAAAATATGCGGTAAAAAGCTTCTCGTGCCATGGCATACCCTTAAAGGAATGAAACATTTCTAATAAAAAAATCATAACTGTGCCAAAAATAAGAAGTGCTCCATATGTAATGGTCGTTAACTTAGTAAATAAAGAAAAACGAAAATTTTTGTTTTTGTTCGACAAAAATTCCTTTACCTCGATTAAAACTGGAAAACCTATTGCTCCAAAAACAATCAATATACTTGTTACCGTTTGCACAAAGTAGTCATTGTGGTAAGCAAGTAATGATTGCCCGGTAATATCAAATCCTGCATTAGTTGTTGCGGATACTGACGTGAATACCCCATGCATTGCTGCTTGTTTTACAGTATCAAAATACTGTGTAAAATGTAGAGTTAATAGTAGCGCACCGATAATTTGAATAAGTAGAAGAATTTTAACAATCTCTTTGATCAGATGAACAACACCAGATAAATTTGGTTGGTTATGATCAATCATTATTAACTGTCTTTCACGTAAACCAATTTTCTTCCCTGCGATCAACCAAATAAATGTCCCTAACGACATAATTCCAATTCCACCAAGTTGTAGAATTAGGATAAGCATGAAATAGCCAAAAACACTGTATGTTTCTGAAATATTAACTGCGGTTAAACCAGTAACGGAAACGGCACTCACGGCAGTGAACAAACTATCAATGAAAGCCACTTCAACTCCTGGTTTATGCACTCCTGGCAGACGTAGAAGAATAACAGAAATAGCGATTGCAATGAAATAATAAGTGACAATTACTTGAGCTGGTATAAATTTCAATTTCTTTTTTAGTTGTGGCTTCTTCATTCATTTTTTTCCTTTCAGCATTCTGAGTAATCATTATCTCATTGTAAAAAAAAAAAACGTAAAAAGATAGTTTAATCTATCTTTTACGCTTTTCCTTTTATTATTTCGCTTCTTTTTTCTGTTGTGCAACACCTAATAGGTAACCACCAATTGCGATTCCTAGTAATACTACCCAGAAAGTTACCTTCCAAGGTGTAGAGTGTGGGAAATGCTCATCTAAAATTGCAATATTTGGGTGTGCTAATGTCATTACCGCAAGTTTAACCCCAACCCATCCTACGATTAAAAATGCAGCTGTTTCTAATGTAGGCATCTTTTCCAGTAATTGAACGAATTTATGTGCAGCAAATCGCATAATTACTAGACCAATAACTCCGCCTATGAACATTACTGCGAACTGTCCACCATTAATACCTCCAATTTCATAAGTTCCCCAATATGGTAATGTTACTGCTATTGCAACAGCTGCTAACATCGAGTCAATAGCAAATGCAATATCTGCAAGTTCTACTTTTAAAACAGTGAACCAGAAGCCAGAGCCTTTTTTAGGTTCCTTTCCATCTTCCATATCAATATGTGTTTCCTGTGGTTTCCGTGAATCGTAAATATGTTTAATCGAAATGAATAACAAGTAAGCTGCTCCTAATGCTTGAACCTGCCAAATATTCACTAAGAAAGTAATCATAAATAACGCTAAAAATCTAAATACAAACGCACCTAGTAAACCATAAAATAAAGCTTTTTTCTGTTGTGCTTTCGGTAAATGTTTTACCATTACTGCCATTACAACTGCATTATCGGCTGCTAGTAATCCCTCTAAACCAACTAGAACTAATAGCACCCAACCGTACTCTAAAATTATCGCCGTATCCATCAATATCCTCCTTTTTTGCATATAAAAAGACCCCTGCCTTAAAAAAGGCAAAGGTCTTGCTAAGCAAAAATATTATAATTGCTATCATAACCGGTGGCATAAACCACGTAATGACGACTATGAAATAGGTTTCCCTATAGCTACTCCCCCTTGACGTTAGTCAAAAGTTTATTTAATTATGTAGTTAATTATAACATAATTTATGCGCTTGTAAACTAATTACTACTTTATCGGAATATGAAAAGACGAGTCATGTTTATGTTTATTATAAAAGTTAATCATTGCCGGTATCGTTTGTATAAAATCTGGGCAAGTAATACTTCCTTTAGCAAGAATGGTCTCCGCATTTGTCGTATCAAATGTGGCATTCCAAGTTAAATAATCTAAAGTTTCTTTTTCTACCTGCAAAAACTTCCGAATTGGATATAATGCAACTGCTGTTTTCGCGATTGGAAGCGGCAGTCTTCCTTTTGGAAACTTTCCTGTAACTTCTTTTACAAAAGCTCTATATACCTCTTCTACTGGATACGGGTTTGGATCAGTTAAATGTAGCGTTTTACCGATTGCCTCGTTACTCAAAGAACAATAGATTGCTGCTTTCGTTATATAATCACTTGGCACAACATTTATACATGCAGTCGATTTTCCTAAATACGGAAGGAATGGAAGTTTCCTTAGATTTGAAATCATATTTACGAAGAAATAAGGACCATCAAATTTTATCGTTACTCCAGTTTCTGAATGCCCTCTAACAATTCCTGGACGAATAATTGTAATAGGTAAAGTTTCCTTTAAATTTTCAACAAGTAATTCTGCCTCATATTTCGTTTCCTCATAATGGTTTTTAAAACCAACAGGCCGGATCAGTTCCGTCTCTAACAATCTGCCTTCCCTCAAGCCTGCAACATACGCTGTACTAAAATATGTATATCTTTTTAGTTGCTTGAACTGGGTAACTAGTCTATTAAACATCTCCGTACCATGTACATTCACCTTCCATGCAATTTCCTTAGGCACAGCTAAATCATAGATTGCTGCTAAATGCCAAACATATTCAATTTCGTTACATAATTTTTCAAGCGTATCCGGATGAATCCCCGCATCTGGTAGTGTAATATCTCCTTCTACTATTTCAATAGTTTGAACATGGAGTTGATCTTGATAGATTTCCGCAATCATATTTTCTGCTAATCCGATTTGCGAAGGAAGTACAAGTACATAAATTTTTGAATAAGCATGCTGCTGCCTTAGCTCTTTCGTAATATTTCTTGCCAAAAATCCTGGAAAACCTGTTATTAATGCTGATGACAATAAATACACCCCTTTTTTACAGTATACAAATAAAGAGCCTTCAATTGAAGACTCTTTATAATAAATCACAGAATATTTTGTTGTTTTCTTCTAGTTTCTTTATCAAATAAACTATAAATCACTGGAACTACGTATAATGTGAGGAAAGTGGAACTTATTAACCCGCCAATAACGGTTATTGCCATCGGCTGATTAATCTCAGTGCCTTCCCCAATACCTAATGCTAATGGTACTAATCCTAGTATTGTCGTTAAAGCCGTCATTAATATTGGACGGACACGATCCCGTACAGATGTAATAATTGCTTCGTACGAAGACATACCACTTGCTTTTCGTTGATTAATATAATCGACTAAGACAATACCATTGTTGACCACAATTCCAACCAATATTAAAATTCCTATGATGGCAGAAATACTAATTGGTAAATTTGTAGTAAAGAGTCCTATGAAAATACCTATGATTATTAGTGGAACGGTAAACATAATGACAAATGGATATTTATATGATTCAAACTGGGCTGCCATCACTATAAACACTAGCACCACTGCCAATAATACCGCCATTATCATATCGTTCTTGGAGTTATCCAATAATTCTCGATCGCCACCAAAAGATACAGCAATGTCCTCTGAAAATTTCTGTTCCTCTATAACCCCATCGACTAAGTCAGACATTTCACTTAAAGAATATTCTGACTCGTATTTTACAGAAAATGCGACAGCACTAGCTTGGTCCACGCTTCGAATTGCGACAGGTCCTTTTTCTATATTTATATTTGCAACCTCTTGTAGTGCAATATACTGACCAGATGGAGTACGTAATTTCAATTGCTTTAATTGTTCCATATTACTACGGTACATTTCATCATATTTTACATAAACACCTAATACTTTTTCACTATCATCAATAATTTGAGAAGTTAATACCCCTCTTGTCATGTTATTTACGGTCTGCGCAATTTGGGCTGGAGCAATTCCATACTCAATGGCCTTCTCTCGATTAACAGTAATCTGGACCTCTTCCATCTTTGTGCTTAAGTCATTAGTAACTTTGACAACCCCATCTAAGCTTTCCAAATCTTGTTGTAAGGTAGTCACTGCTGTGTCTAATTTAGTTTTATTATTAGAAATTACGGTAAATGACACAACATTTGGAGATGAACCAGAAGCAGTTTGCACATTAAAATTAATTTCTGCATCATCTCCTACAGCTTTTATTACTTTTGGTTGCACTTCATCTACAAAGGTAAAAACGGAGCGATCTCTATCCTCTAATGCTTTGAGTTTCACTGAAATTTCAGCTGTATTAGAGCTTGAGCTTCCTCTAGACTGTCCTTCTTGACTGCCTCCTACGAAGCTCACATAAACTTCTATATCCGTTTCTTTTTGTAGTATATCCTCCACTTTATTGACCACTTTATCTGTGGCTGTAAAAGAGGAGCCATTTTCAAGATCTACGGAAATAGTGACAAATCCTTCGTCCGTTGCTGGCAAAAATTCTGTACCAGTGCGGAACAATCCAATACTTGAAATAACTAGAAGGATAACAGTAATCGTTAATATGATTGCACGATGACCCAACGTCCACTTAATCGATCGCTCAAAATTATTATACGTCTTTGATCTTCTTCTTTTCGCTTCAATATTTCCTTTTGGCTTTTTCAATAACTGACCTGCCATCATTGGAATAACTGTTAAAGCTACTACCAATGACGCAAACAAACTAAAAGAAATCGTTAGCGCGAATTCGGTAAATATCTGGCCAATTAAACCCGATAGAAACAGAACAGGCACAAAAACAGCTATTGTTGTCAAAGTAGAAGCAGTAATAGCACCAGCTACCTCTTTAGTTCCAATACTAGCTGCTTCTTTAGGTGTCTTTCCTAATCCTAAATGCCGCTCAATATTCTCAATAACCACGATGGAGTTATCCACAAGCATCCCAATGCCAAGTGCAAGTGCCCCAAGCGTCATAATGTTTAACGAAAAACCTGCAAAATACATTAGAACAAACGTCACAATAACGGAATATGGGATTGCTACACCAACAATAATCGGACTTCTAATTCCTTTAAGGAATATAAACAAAATAAGCATTGCCAATAATCCACCCGTTATTAAGGTAGTCCCTATATTACTAATGGCAAGTTTTACATAGTCCCCTTGATCAAAAAGTATATTTGCTTTTACATCTTTAAACGCTTCTTTTTCTAATTGCTTGTCTAATTCTTCTTGAAAAGCTGTAGACACATTAGCAGTATTAGCACTCGATTCCTGGAAAACAGATAGTAAAACAGCTGGTTCATCATTGGCTCTAGTTTCGGAAAATTGTTCTTGCTTCGCTAAATCTACAGTCGCTACATCTGCAATAGTGACAGCCTTTCCATCCAACGGGTTAACTGTCACAACCAATTTTGCTATGTCTTCGACAGACGTTAATGTGCTAATAATTCTAGTAGTCAGTGATTTATCCTCATCCGTTTCAATGGGACTACCTGGGAGAGAAATATTATTTACTTGTATGACTTGTACAATATCCGATTGTGTAAGTCCTTTGCTTATTAATTTATCCTGATCCAGTAAAATTCGCACTTCTTCCACCAAAGAACCAGAAATATTAACACTTGCAACTCCTTCTGTTCTTAAAAGTTCTTTCTCTAATTGGTCCGCGATTAGCTGAATATCGGTTTCAGAATCCGTCGTATTCAAAGATAGCTGGATGACAGGAAATTGGGAGGGATCAAACTTCAAGAATCTTGGTTTATCTACTCCATCTGGAAGAGGTGTAATATCAATACGCTGCATGACATCTAATTGAATTGCATCCATATCCGTAGACCATTCGAATTCTAATAAGATGAAATTAGCCCCTTCTCTCGATGTACTATTAACAGACTTAATGCCTGGTAAAGTACTCAAGGATGATTCCAAGGGCTTCGTAATTTTTTCATCTACCTCAATGGGGCTTGCCCCTTGATAATTCGTCACAACGACTGCAATAGGTGGATTTAAATCCGGTATTAAGGTAACAGGTATTTTAAAAAATGAAACCCCACCCAGTATAATAATTAAGAACATAATAACAGTTGTAAATACGGGTCTTTTTATGGAAAAGTCACTAATCTTCATTTTCGTGCGACCACCTTCTTATTTGCTCTTTCTATCATATGCTCTACAGAAGCAGAGTTCAAATTTATTATGTAAAAGTGAAGCATGATACAGGATTTTAAGAGTGGATCTTGCGATTTTAGAGGTCGACCTTGCGATTTTCGGTGTGGATCTTGCGATTTGAGGGGTCAGCCTTACGATTTTCGGTGTGCATCTTGCGATTTGAAAGGTGCATCTTGCGATTCAACATAAAAGGCCACCTTTTGAAAGGTGGCCTTCTCCATTATAGTAAATTATAAAGCTTAATATGATCGTATTTGTCTTGGAACCAACGAGTGGCAAACTCATTTTCAAATAAGAATACATATTTATCATAACGATCTTTTACAAGCATGGAACGTGGACCAGTCATGGATTCCTTCACTTCTTCCTCGTTCTCGATCCAACGTGCTACTTTTGAACCGATTGGTTCCATTCGGACCTCCACATTATATTCGTTATTCATGCGATGCTCGAACACTTCAAATTGAAGCTGCCCAACTGCGCCCAAAATAATTTCCTCTGTATGAAGTGTTTTATAGTACTGGATTGCCCCTTCTTGTACTAATTGTTGAATTCCTTTATGGAAATGCTTCGACTTCAGTACGTTTTTAGCAGTTACTTTTACAAATAGCTCAGGTGTAAACTGAGGAAGTTTTTCATACGTGAAAGCTTTCTTACCTCCAACTACGGTGTCTCCTATTTGATAATTTCCCACATCGTACAGTCCGATAATATCTCCTGCAACCGCAGTTTCAACAGTTTCACGATCATCAGCTAAAAATTGAGTAGACTGCGTCACTTTATACGTTTTTCCTGTACGAGCCAAAGTAACCGTCATACCTCTATCAAATCTACCGGAAACGATGCGTACAAATGCAATACGATCACGGTGAGCAGGATTCATATTCGCTTGAATTTTAAAGATAAAACCAGAGAAATCCTCGTTTAACGGATTTATTTCTTCTTCCTTTTCTGTCATGCGTGGCTGAGGAGTAGGTGCAAACTGCAAGTACGTTTCTAAAAAAGTTTGCACTCCGAAATTCGTTAATGCACTACCAAAAAATACGGGAGTTAAGTCCCCTGACAGTACTTTTTTCTCATCAAAATCATTGCCTGCTTCATTTAGCAGCATAATATCTTCCATCGCTTCAGTGTAATAAGAAGTAGCTTTCATCGAATGATCTACTGCAAGCTCTCCGTCTTCATCTATAGGAAGGAATCTTTCCGATTCTTCAGTACGGAATTGCTCAATACGCCCATGAAATCGATCATATATTCCTAAGAACTCTTTCCCCATTCCTATTGGCCAGTTCATGGCATAAGATTGAATGCCAAGAACTTCTTCTAGCTCTTCCATTAGTGCAAGTGGTTCTTTCCCTTGACGATCAAGTTTGTTTATAAAAGTAAAAATTGGAATTCCTCTCATACGACAAACTTTAAACAGTTTTAACGTTTGAGCTTCAATACCTTTTGCAGCATCGACAATCATAACTGCACTATCAACTGCCATCAGCGTACGATAAGTATCTTCACTAAAATCCTGATGACCAGGTGTATCCAATATATTTATACGACAATTATTATAGTCAAATTGCATAACGGATGATGTTACCGAAATTCCACGTTGCTTTTCGATTTCCATCCAGTCAGATGTTGCAAATTTCCCAGATTTTTTCCCCTTAACTGTACCTGCATCACGAATAGCTCCACCAAAGTATAAAAGCTTTTCCGTAATAGTTGTTTTACCAGCATCCGGGTGGGAAATAATTGCAAAGGTTCTTCTTTTCAATATTTCATCTTGTAATTTTATATCCATTCTGTTATGTCTCCTTCTTATTCACTTACTAATCATATGGATTTAGGGAAGAAAAAACAAGTAAAAAAAGCGTAAGCGCCTATTTATCACCGAAAAGCGTTGGAAGAGTGGCAGTAAAGGCTAATTTGCATTTACCTGACATTCTGAAACTTCTCGAGGGGCTAGGCGCTGGAGCTGGATTAAAAAAGCGCAAGCACCTATGTTAGTCCTGAAAAGCGTTGGAAGAATGGTTGTAAAGGCAGTATTTTCCTTTATCCGACATTCTGAAACGATTCAGGTGGGCTATGCGCTTGAGCTTGATAAGAAAAACCGGGCAAAAAGACGCCCGGTCCTTTACGTACAAAACCTGTTCCTATCGTTTTCGAAGGATTTGAACAAGCATTTTGCTATATGATTACCGAGTGAATTTTTAGTGATATTGGTTGTGACAGCCGTCACAACCAATATCACTTTTTTCGATAATCTTATGGTGTTTGCCTGTCCGTCGCCCTTCTAAAACTACTTAAAACAGGTAAGTGCGTTTTTGGATAACTAGAGAAAAGATATTATCCTATTCATAGCGGCGGATGAAAGATGACAGTCTAAGTACTCGACATCATGGTGCTCCTGCGCAAAGCTCGTCGCAAAATAAAAAAACATTTCGCAACGACTGCCTGACCCGCATCGTGAGGGCCGAAGATGCAATTTCGTTCGCTATTTCGATTCTTTATTTGTGATCACTTACTATTTCACTTTATTTCCACTAGTATAAAAGAAAAACTACTTTCTTCATCCTTCTTTGTATAATAGTGTTTCTAATTCAAAAGCGATTAAAAATAATTTGATCACTCTCTAAAATTTGACCAATCTTTTCATCTAAGCGATAAACTATGCTATATCTTATAGTGGAGTACTACACACTGTTTGATTGTAGTGAAGGGTGGCGACTCCTTCGGGATGAGTGAGACAGATGAGATATCACTTCGAAGCGTAAGCGACGGTGATGGCTCATCTGTCTCACCCCGCGGAGGCCAACAGGATGTTGGTCACAAAGGCGTAGCCACAAGAGGTGGCGCTCTTAGCCTTTGTACTCCACCTGAAACGGAAATCACAGTATTATTCATCCACTCAAGTCTCATAAACCTAGTCTTCATGCTACATTTTTATAGACTTTCTGTTTTATCTTTTTAAAAAATACGCTAGAGCTTCATTTAATAGAATCGGTTTTACCCAACTCTCAAGAAATTTTTGTGTTTACGTAACTGTATAAGATTTTAGCTGTATTTTCTAATGAATCGATATGTGTACGTTCATATGCGTGAGAAGCTTCAATTCCAGGCCCCAATAGAGCATGCTTGATATCATACCCAGCACGAATTGCCGCCGATGCATCTGACCCGTAGTAAGGATAAATATCTAACTTATAATCGATATTTTCTTCTTTAGCCAACGCTACTAATTGACGAGTTAGTTCATAATGGTATGGACCAGAAGAATCCTTTGCACAAATAGACACGGTATACTCATCCGACGATTGTCCGTCTCCAATTGCTCCCATATCTACAGCCAAATATTCTACTGTTTCTGCAGGTACGTTGGAGTTACCCCCATATCCAATTTCCTCATTATTAGAAATATAAAAATGAGTTGTATGTGGTAAAACCACGTTTTTATCTTGAATATTTTTTATTAATTGAAGTAGTAAAGCTGTACTCGCTTTATCGTCCAGGTGACGTGATTTAATAAAACCATTTTCAGATGCTTCAAATCGAGGATCGAATGAAATAAAATCCCCCACCTCTACGCCTAATTTACGTGTATCTTCCGCAGTTAATACTTTTTCATCTATACGAACTTCCATATTTTTTTCATCACGAGGTAAACCACTAGCATTTTTGTATACATGCACGGTAGTTTGGTGCATTAAAATAGTACCTCGAATTTTTTTGCCATCTGCAGTATGAATAGTGCAATACTCTCCTTCCACAGCATTCCAATTAAAACCACCTACCATAGTAAGTTGTAATCTACCGCTTCCTTTAACTTCCTTAACCATCGCACCTAATGTATCCGTATGAGCAGTTAAAAGCCTATGCTTTGTTTCATCCGTACCTTTTATTGTGGCGATTAAAGCACCTTTATTTGTCCTAATATAATCTACTTTCAGTTGTTTTAGGATACCTTCCATAAAGTCCATAATCTCTTTTGTGTAACCAGACGGACTTGGGATTTCTACCAACTGTTTTAATAATGAAACCGTATCTTTTGCGTGAAATATATATGACATATGTATCCTCCTTCAATTCCTTACTACCATCTTATCAAAATTTTATATATTTTTTAGCACAAAGTTTGGTACTTCGTGTGCTTCTTAATTACTTAAATTATTTTAGTAAACCTCTCACTAATTTGACTTTATTTTTGTAGGGTGGAAAAACAATATTAATTGGTAAGGAAGTATTTTTCTTCACGATGGATTTTTGATGGGTAAATAAAGTAAAACTAGCTTCCCCATGATAAGATTGAACTCCTGAGTTCCCTACGCCACCAAATGGTAGATAGGTACTGCCTGCATGAGTGATTGTGTCATTTATACAACCCCCACCAAATGGTAATTCTTGAAGAAAGAATTCCTGTGCTTTTTCGTGCTCACTAAACATATAAGCAGCCAAAGGTTTTGGTGATTTTCGAATTTGACGAATAATATTCCCCAGATCTTTGTAACCAATTATAGGTAATATCGGTCCAAATAGTTCATCAGCCATTGACGGACTATTGAAGTCAACCCCATTTAACAGCGTTGGCTCTATAAATAAATCATCGCGATCCGTTTTACCTCCAAATATAATATGTTCCTTTTCTGCTTCTAAAATCCCCATAAGTCGATCAAAGTGATTGCCATTCACAATTCTTCCAAGGTCTGGACTCTGTTGCGAATCCTTACCATAAAACTGAGCAATAGCTTTCTTCATCTGTTCAATAAACTTATCTTTTACATTTTCCTCCACTAATACATAATCCGGTGCTATACAAGTTTGTCCGGCATTCACAAATTTGCCCCAAACAATGCGCTTAGCTGCAACCGCTAAGTTCGCGGTATGATCAACAATTGCAGGGCTTTTTCCACCTAATTCTAAAGCAATTGGAGTCAATCTTTCTGCGGCTGCTTTCATCACTATCTTTCCTACTTGGACGCTTCCCGTAAAGAAAATAAAATCAAAAGGTGCATGTATTAATAAAGAAGTTTCTTCCTTTTCGCCTTCTACAACGCGAATGTAACTTGGATCGTATGCTTCCGATATAATTTTTTTCACTATATTAGATGTATGTGGTGTTGCTTCGGAAGGTTTAATAATAGCGCAATTCCCTCCAACAATCGCTCCTATTAAAGGCTCCATAATTAGCTGGAATGGGTAATTGAATGGTGCAATGATTAAAACTGTTCCATAAGGGTCATTTACGATAAAACTTTTAGATGGCATTAAAGCGACGGGAGTTTTTACATATTTCGGTTCCATCCACTTCTCGATATGTTTAATCATATATGAAATATTGTCATAAACTAAGCCGATTTCTGTAACATAAGCTTCAAATTCACTTTTTCTTAAATCTTTGTACAATGCTTCTATTACTTCTACCTCATACTTCTTTATTGTCATCTTAAGTATTTCCAATTGTTGTACTCGGAATGCTACAGGTCTAGTTATTCCAGCATAAAAATAAGCTTGATGCTCGTCTAGCATGTGATTTAGTTGTTGCTCTGTAAATTCCATTACTATTCTCTCCTTTTTCTTCCATAGTTCTTAAGGGAATCATACTATTTATTTGCAATAGAAGAAAGAACAAACATTTCATTTGAAATACATGAATACTGACTTTCGTGGAATGCTAGATTGAAGAAGTTATTTTCAAACTATTGGCTGAAAATATAAGTCTATAGGACTTCAGAACACCTATGCTAAATGATTCATTTTTCAGCTAATTTGTTTAAGCTGGAAAGTAGGCAGGGTATAGCATTGATATAAAAATAAACGAATAATGGGAGGAAATAAAAATGACAGTTACTGAAACTACTTGGTGGGAGCCCATTTTTACAGGAGCTTTTGAATTAGGACTTAATAAAGACCGTATAAATGAAATAGAGGAAGAGTCATTTTTATATTTTAAAGAGGACCTAGGTGAAACAGAGACAACTAATTGAAGAATAAATATAAGATTTCAGCTTCTCCTTTCCTAAGGGAGAAGCTGATTTTTCATTCTATATTCTTCCAAAGATATAAGGCGGCGTAACTATTAAAGGGAGACCAGAAGGACAAATGTGGTGTAATTTCACTATTCATAGGCTTTCTGTCTAAATCCCATAGCTTCTTAAGCGAATTTTGCAGGCCTATATCTGCCAAAGGAAATAAATTCTCTCTACCTAACCCAAATAACAAAAAGCTTTCTGCAGTCCACGGGCCAATTCCTCTGTACTTGATCAGTTCTGAAAGGACGACATCATCCGATTTAGTTGCAAGTGCGTCGAGGTTTAAATCACCCTCTGCAATGGCTTTAGAAATCCCGATAATATATTCTGATTTCCTTGTACTAAACTGCATTTGGCGTAGCGTTTCAACATCCAAACTGGCAATAATCTCAGGAGATGGAAATAACCATACCTCCTCTTTGCTTTTACCAAATGTTTGGACAAATCTTTCTGTTAGTGTTCTGGCAAAAGAAAGATTTAGTTGCTGATGAATGATACTTTTAATAATATTTCCATATAATGAAAAGTCAGTAATAATCGGAGTGCCTTCATATTTCAAAAACAACGATTGTAAATTGGTATTTAAAAAGTGCTTTTGGATGGGCTCTAGACTTCTATTGAAATGTAATATGGACGTAACTCGTTCATACTGTTCTTTTGTTTCTAATCCGGTAAGTATAAATTTGGGTTCATAAAACGTCCCTATACTTTCAACAGTTATTATTGTTTCATCTAATGGAACTTTGACTGTTTGATTGGAGAGATCCACGGAATTTAATGGATCTAGAGCTAGTCTATTTAATACATCCTCTAGAGAATAGTTAAATGGTAATTCTACAGTTTGTGTCATGATTTTCTCCCCTTTCGGTTATATGCTAAACTATAATGGGTGATATAAATGAAAAAGTTTTTGATATGTATAGGTGTATTTTCATGCTTATTGTATGGATGTGAAGAAAATTCCACTAACGGCGTTATTCAAACGAGTGGGAGTACTGAGCAAATCCCTGTAGAAGTTGTTGATATAATTGACGGAGATACTATTAAGGTTAAGTATAATGGAAACACAGAAAAAGTTCGATACCTGCTAATAGACACACCAGAAACAAACCATCACACATTAGGAAAACAACCATTTGGAGAAGATGCGAAACAACGTAATAAGGAATTATTAAATAGTGGAGATGTCACAATTGAGTTTGACGTGGGAAATCGATTAGACGATTATGGTAGAATGCTTGCGTATATTTATGTGGATGGGGAAAACGTACAAGAAATATTACTAGAAGAAGGATTGGCACGTGTAGCATATGTTTTCCCTCCGAACACACGGTATTTAGACGACTTCGAGAAAGCTTCGGAAATAGCTGAAGAGAAAAATATTGGTGTATGGGAAACAGATGATTACGTCACAAATCGAGGGTTTAATGCTTCGGTTTTACCTAGTAATAGTGCTGAGGAAGAAATACAAACAGCCGAGAAATGTAACATCAAGGGCAATATTAATCGTCAAGGGAAAAAGATTTACCATATATCTAGCGGGAAATATTATGAGCAAACAAATCCTGAAGAATGGTTCTGTACGGAGCAGGAAGCTATAAAAGCTGGATTTAAAAAATCTGGTGAATAATTAGAAAAATCGAATAATAAAACGTCCGGTCCTTTAGGATCTAATCCTGTTTCTCCTGTTTTCGAAGGGCTTTGGGCAGGCTTATTGATATATAATTACCGTTTGATTTTTTAAAGATGCTGGTCGTGACTGAAGTCACGACCAGCATCTTTTTTTCTCGGTAGTCTTATGGCTATTGACTGTCCGTCGCCCTTCTACAACTTCTAGAAACAAGTTAGTGCATTTTTTGTTAACTAGAGAAAAGCTAAATTTCTATATAGAGAAGAAATGATCACAGTCTAAGTACGCGACATCGTGGTGCTCCTGCGCAAGGCTCGTCGCAAAAAAAAAACATTTCGCAACGACTGCCTGACCCGCATCATCGTGCGAGCCTGAAGATGCAATTTCATTCGCTATTCCGCTTCTTTATTGGGTAGACACTTACTATTTTTCATTATTTCCGCTAGTAAAAAAGGAACCTTTTGAGACCTGGCGCCCTTAGCCTTCGTTCCTTATAAGCATTACAAAGGAAAGCGTCCACATGTAACGGAAATCAGTAGTATTAATCATTCTTAAAAGTCCTGTAACACTGGTGTTCACGCTGTATTTTTAAATACTTTCTGATCTTTTAAAACAAACTGTATAGCCTCATTTTTAGAGGTTCCACAGTTTTACCCCGCATTAACGGGCAGTAACTACCGCTTCCTAGCTAGGTCCAAGCAACGAAGCATTATTATTAGTGGGAGATAACTGCCCGTAAAAGCACGAATGGTCGGGCCAACAGGATGTTGGTCACTCAAACATTGCCGCATGATGCGGCGTTATTTGCCTGAGTTCAACTTTTAAAATCACTGGGGGTTGAAGTTTCCCTTTAGGTTCTAGCACCTTTTATTTTAGATTCGGGTGCTGTTTCTTCTGGTGAAATATCTGCAAATGTTTCATTTTCTTCTTCTAAATCTCTTGTACGATGTGCTAAACGGGAAGCTGCACTTGAAGCAATGCTCGCCACTAAGTCATCTAAAAATGTATGCACTGCTCCACCGACTTTTGTGTCTAGTTTAGAAATAAGTCCGATTTTATTTTTATCTAAATGACCAAACGTAGTTACTGCAATACTGCCGTAAGTAAATACAGCTCCAAGTGCAATCGTTTCGTCAACTCCAAACAATCCTTCATCCGATTCCACTATTTGCTGTAAGGGTGCAGATAACATTTTCTTCTCTGCTAACTCGTCTAGCTCGATGCCAACTAATATCGCATGTTGCATTTCTCTTTTTTTCAATACACTTTTAACCGATTCTACACAATGCTCTAAAGTAAGCCCTTCGTTATATGGAAACTGCATTTCGAATACGATGTCCGCAATTTCTTCTATAGTAACTCCACGTCTCTTTAGCGCATCCTTTGTAGCTTGCTCCACTTCACGTGAATGGACTCTAGATGTCTGTCTATCCATATTCGTATCCCCTTTGTTGTTTCGTTGTTTGGTTTATTATACCTCTTTGCTAGTATATGATACAATTTCTGTATTACATGAATGACATTAGGAGGAAATTATGAACAGGGGTACTATTCAAGACATCACTTTATTTAGCAATGCTTTACAGGAAGAAATGCAGCTGTTAATTTACTTGCCACCAAATTATTCAGCCCTTTATAAATATTCCGTTCTGATCGCATCAGACGGTAAAGACTATTTTCAGCTAGGTAGAATTTCTCGAGTGGCTGATGAGTTATATGAAGAAGAAGCAATTGAAAACTTAATCATTGTTGGAGTGCCCTATAAAGACGTTAAAGATCGGAGAAACAAGTACCACCCCGATGGTTCTCAGCATCTTGCCTATACACGATTTTTAGCGCAAGAATTAGTCCCTTACATAGATGAAAACTACCCTACTTATCAGGTCGGTATGGGAAGATCACTGATAGGCGATTCCTTAGCTGCGACTGTTTCACTGATGACTGCTTTAGCTTATCCAAATACTTTTGGAAAAGTAATTATGCACTCCCCACTCGTAAATGAAGACGTACTCGAAAAAGTAAAAAGCCATCAAGATATACATGCTTTTTCTCTATATCATGTCATTGGAACAGAAGAAAAAGCAGTAAAAACAGGTGACGGGAAACTAACAAATTTCATCATACCTAATAGGGAATTACACGATTTAATCGAAAATAAAGGTATTTTAACCTTTTATGACGAATTAAAAGGAGACCATACTTGGAAGCTTTGGCAACCAGATATGAAAAGATCATTGTTGCATAACTTTCGTCTATAGAGAAATATTGTTATAATAATAATGTGATTTAAATAATAATTTGAGGAGGTAATGAAAATGAAATACGGAATTGTTGCTTTTCCATCTAAAAAGGTACAGGACTTTGCCAACTCCTATAGAAAGCGTTATGACCCTCACTATGCTTTGATCACTCCACATATGACCGTTAAAGGAGTATTTGAAGCGGATGAAAATGAGATCAAATTAATTGCAGAAAAGGTTTCTACAGTTGTAAAGAATCATAAACCATTTACATTAAAAACAACGAAGGTTAGTTCATTTGCACCTGTTACTAATGCCATTTACTTTAATGTGCAGCCAACAGCAGAGCTACTTAAACTGAATGAAGATTTAAATGCTATTGAATATAATGATGAGGAAAGTTATTCTTTTGTTCCTCATATTACAATCGCTCAAAAGATGAATTCGAGTGAACATGATGATATTCTTCCGCAACTTAAAATGATTGGTGTAGAGTTTGAAGAAGAAATCGATCGTCTGCATCTTTTATATCAATTAGAAGATGGATCTTGGACGGCATACGAAACATTTAGATTGTCTGGAGCTGAGTAAGTATTGGTGTACGCAAAGCAAGTTGAAACTGAAAAAGAATATGAAGATGCTATTCAAGTTAGAAGAAAAGTTTTTGTAGAGGAACAAGATGTCCCACTTCATCTTGAACTCGATGAGTATGATGCCGAAGCGGTACATTTTGTAGCATACGATGAAGAAATACCTTTTGGTGCAGGTCGGATTAGAGTTATTGAGCCGGGCATCGGAAAAGTAGAGCGTGTTTGTATTCTTCCAAGTTATCGAGGAAAGAAATTAGGGAATCTTATGATGCAATGCATGGAAGAGTACTCGATTTCTGCTGGAATTTCCAAGTTAAAGCTAAATGCACAAAGTCAGGCTATTCTGTTTTATGAAAAACGAAATTATACAATAAATTCACCTGAATTTTTAGAGGCCGGAATTCCTCATCGAGCAATGGAAAAAAATATTAAATAAAAAAACCACTTACCGGATTAGAATCTGGTAAGTGGTTTTTAAGTTTATAAGAACTATACGTACAAATTAACACTGTTTCCTTTTCCATTGATTTCAGCAATTATCGGAGATAAGTTTACTGGATTTGGAAGAATAAAGCCTTTAGATAACGGTAGGATTGACGGGCTTTCTTTTTCCAGTAATTGCTCTTCTTCCTCTTCGATCAACTGTTCCTGCTCTTCTAAGTGATCTTCAAAACCAGATTTAAATTTTACCGGATAGATTTTATTGATGTAAGCAAAATTATAACTGCTTCCACTCATTCGATTTGCATAAACTTCCGATTGAATAGGTTGCATTGGAATAATATATCCCATTTTCTCCACCTCCACGTTATTATTCTAGTAAACTTTACCCCATTCTATTCATACTTAAACCTTTTTCATAAAATTAAATTAGTTTAAGATTTTATAGTAGTTTTTGAATATCCGCTAAACTTAGTGAACTACCACTCTGTAAAATAGAGCGTGTCAGTTCATCCTCTAGCTCCTGAGAAACAGGCTTATTTGCTAACTTGCCAACTTTACGTACAATTTTACGAACCTGTTTTTCATCCGTAAAATCAGCATATGAGATGGCATTGGCAAGCGTAAATAGTTCATCCATTGATACACCGGTTTTGTTTTCAATTGATTTAAAAAATGAATTTTGCATAATTTTCCCCCTCACATCTTTAAAATTTTGGTTTAATAAGGGAGAAAGCTTCTACCAACAATGATTAGTAATATAAATAATACTACGATTAGTACAAATGTAGAACTTTTATTACCTTCGTTCTCGTATCCTCCTTGATAACCTGGATAACCTCCGCCACAGTAGCCGTACATACTCTTTCCCTCCTCTCCTCTTCAACATATTGTATGCAAGAGGAGAATGGAAAAAAGGGCGATTCAACTAGTATGTTGTTTTCCGCTTTTGAAAAATGAATGCACCAATTACGCCAAACAGAATAGCAGAACTAATACCCGAACTTGTTACTTCAAACATTCCAGTCAACACACCTATTATCCCATGCTTCTCTGCCTCTGCTAATGCCCCGTGCGTCAGTGAGTTACCAAAGGAAGTAATCGGAACTGTTGCCCCTGCTCCAGCAAAATCAATCAATGGCTCATAAAGACCAAAACCATCTAATATGGAACCTAATACAACTAATGTACTTAATGTATGTGCAGGTGTTAGTTTAAACACATCCATAAAAATTTGACCGATCACACATATAAATCCTCCAACAACAAATGCTGTCACTAACGATGAAATCATGTTAACTCCTCTTTTCCATACGACATTCAATGGCATGTGCAATGCAAGGGATTGTCTCCCCTTGTTGAAATGTTAAAGGAGACAATAATGCCCCTGTAGCTACTAGCAAAACTCGCTTAAAAACGCCTTTTTTTAACTGGTCATATATTTGACCAAAGAAGACTGCTGCCGAACATCCTGCTCCGCTGGCACCTGCATTGAAAAAGGGTTCATTTCCATAGAATTGTGCACCAGCATCTTGTAAAATTACTCCACTATTTTCATCCTGAAACATTTCTTTCAAAATGGATATTCCTATATTACCTAAATCACCTGTCATAATGACATCAAAATCTGACATTTGGCTTTTGGTATTAGTTAAATGCCGCTCAATAGTATCTCTAGCTGCAGAAGCCATGGCTGCACCCATATGTAACGGATTTTTTTGTTTACCATCAATCACTCTGCCGATTGTGGCATGTGTTACAACCGGTACATCATTTAACTCTTTTTCCAATAAGGCAAAACCAGCAGCAGTAACAGTCCACTGTGCTGTTTTAGGTTTTTGTGCCCCGTACTGAAGTGGATATCTAAATTGTCTCTCCACTGCTGGATGATGGCTTGATGCTCCCGCAAGTACAGTTCTTGCATTTCCTGATTCCAATAAAAGACTTCCTATAATAATGGCTTCCACCGAACTTGCACAAGCCGAGAATACACCTAAAAATGGTAAAGCTAAACTTCTTGCAGCAAAATTGCTCGGTGATAACTGATTAATCAAATCCCCTGCTATTAGAACATCTATATTATTTAGTTGCGTATGGCCATTTTTAGCTGCCCATTGACATGCCATTTCAATCATACGGGAATGTGCCTGTTCATTTGTTTCATTTTTTTCTGTTTCTAATGGAAGAACCTCGTCAAAGCTTTCTGCAAAAGGACCGTCCTTTTCAACTGGACCAGCGACTATCCCCGTATTTGCTATACTAATTTTTGTTATAAACTGAAGAGTTCCAAATGTATTTACCATGAAATCACACCTATCGACACTAATATTGTTTTAATAAGTGCAACGACGAATGCAGATAAGACACCAAATAATATAACGGAACCAGCAAGCTTGAACATATTTCCACCAACACCTAATACGTATCCTTCTGATTTATGCTCTATTGCGGCTGAAATTACAGCGTTACCAAATCCTGTAACGGGTACTGCTGAACCAGCCCCACCAAATTGCGCTATTTTTTTGTATATCCCAGTTCCAGTTAGAATCATTGCGATAAAAACTAAAGTAGCGACCGTCGGATTAGCAGCAGTTCCTTCTGTAAAAGGGAAAAAACGCATATAAAAAAAAGTGAGTAGTTGTCCAATAGTACAAATTATCCCACCTACTATAAATGCTTTTAGGATGTTCAAAAAATATGGTACTTTAGGGTTTTTTTCATCTACAATTTTTTGAAATTGTTGTTGGTCCATTATGTCTCTTCCTTTGATAATGATTTTATTTTTTCAATCGACTTTTTAAGGTCCTCTTCTTTTAACTTCTTGTCGATGATGGACTCTACTTCCCACATAATTTTTTGGTCGCCTGTGACTAGTACTTGTCTTTCTGGAAATTGTTTTTCAATTTGTTTTGTAATTTTTTCTTCAATTTTTGTTTTATTAAAACGAGCAAATCGATTTATATTAATGGCCACTAGAATATTTTCCTCGTTTATCACACTTTTATACCCATGAATCGTTTCTTGTTTTTGCATGATCGGTTTTAGTGAAGCGGAATTATCTGCGGGAAATATCACTTTTTCTTTCTCGTTTGAACATGCACCCAACAATAAGAGCATTAAAAAAACAATTATGCTTTTTTTCATAAAAAATACGGCTCCTTTTTTCAGTTAGTATGCTTCGTTTAAGTTGAAATATGCAATTGGGTTACGAGATATTTGCCCTAGTCAAGATGAACTTCACACATAAGTTAGTAAGAGATAAAGAGGAGGTGAATTTTAATGGGGTGTGGAAAAATAGGTGACGTTACGGATGAACATCGTTCTAGAGGTTGTGTTTGTGATGTTGTCCGTGCGATTAAAGACATTCAAGATCAAGCAACAAACGATGAATGCCCTCAATGTCCGACAAATTGTTTTCTAGAGCCACTTGGAGGTCTTGTAAGCCCAGCTTCCAGACGTCAAGCTGACACTCGTGTGTTTATGTTATTAACGAAAGACGGAGATCCTTTTAAAGCATTTTTCAGAGATAATGATAGATTTGATTGTGATTGCGTTTCAGTTTTCTTCCGTGTAGAAGATATTTTCGACGGATGCTGCGCAACTTTACGAGTGTTAGAGCCACTTGATAGAGAACGCAAAGAAGTAGATTTATTGAACGAATGTGGTACAAAAATCGATTTAAGAAAACTTTGTAAAGTTCGAAACTTCAGATCAACTGGCAGCTGTGTGACTGTAGATTTGGATTGCTTCTGTGCAATTGAATGTATCGCCGATGTATTTTTAGATGTATGTGACTGATCGTTTCATCATTGTAGTGTCTATTCCGTTCGGGCAGAACCCGAGCGGTTTTTTATTGGAAAAAATTATCGGAGAGATAAAAAAACAGGTAAGGACAATCCGAGTTCTTTAAGGTCAAAACCTGTTTCTATTGTTTTCGAAGGGCTTTGTAAAGACGTTTTGCTATATGATTACCGAGTGAGTTTTTAGGGATGCTTGTTGGTTGCGACGTCCGTCACAACCAACAAGCGTCCTTTTTTTTCGGTAATTTTATGGCATTTGTCTATCCGTCGCCTTCCTAAAACTCTTAGAAACAGGTCAGTGCAATTTTGGTTAACTAGAGAAAAGATACAGTCCTATAAAAAGAGGGGAGATGATGGCAGTCAAAGTACACGACATCGTGTCGCAACGACTGCCTGACCCGCATCGTGCGGGCCTGAAGATGAAATTTCGTTCGCTTTCTCGCTACTTTATTTAGTGAACACTTACTATTTCTTTTATATCCACATGAATAAAATAAAATCTACTATTACCATCGAGCCCTACGCTATGCTTTCATTATAGTGGAGTACTATCCACTTAATCGAATGGAGTGTAAGGTGGCATCTCCGTTATATAATTTCTTTAAACAGAAAAAAGCTATCCTGCAATAGGATAGCTTTTTTTCAATTCATTATACTTCCACGCCAAACAATTTTTTCGATTGCTTCTAAAGGATACGTCATCCATTCTTCTTTACCAACAAGTAAAGTAACAGCATCCTCTTCCACTTTTTCTACTTCACCTTGCACAGATACTCCATCTTTCAGATGAAAAACTAACGGACGGTACACTTTTCGTTGAAATGGCTTTGCTAAAAAGTTCAATTTAGCTATAATTGCTAGTGTCTTCGTGGAGTAACTTTTTTGTATCTCATAAATTGATGTACTTTCATCTTGTAGTTCGTATGGAACTTCAACTCGTTCATTTGGTGGAAGATGAAAGACAGGAGGACCTTTTATAAAGAGCAAAGGATCATTAAATGAGTTCATTAGCACATCCTTTTTCCTTTACTTTATGCTACTTCAAAAAATATGATACAAACTACAAAGATGAGATAAATATAGTTGCCAATCCAAGATAAATTAAAATACTGACTACGTCATTGACCGTTGTGATGAATGGACCCGATGCGACAGCTGGATCTATTTTCATTCGATGAAATAATAAAGGTATAAATGAACCCCCTAATGTAGCAATAAAAATAGATCCAAAAATAGAAGAGCCAACCAATATGCCAATTAGTAAATCATGCTTCCAAAAGTATACTAATCCGACTACTAGCAAACCACAAATGAGACCAGTAACTAGACCAGTGCCTGCTTCTCTATAAAGTAACTTCGTCTTGCTTTGTTCTCCAATATCTCCAGTTGCTATACCACGAATAGCCACGGCAAGTGCTTGTGTACCACTATTACCAGCCATACCAGCAATTAAGGGAATAAAAACAGCGAGCAACGCAACTTCATCTAAAGTTTGTTCAAAAATGCTCATCAAATTAGCAGTAAGCATTCCAAGGAATAATAAAATGATCAGCCATGGCAATCTTTTTCTAGCAGCCTGTAATGGTCCTTTATCGAAGGTATCCATGTTGGAAACCCCTGCAAGTTTCGAGTAATCGTCGGATGCTTCTTCGTCTAATACGTCTAAAATATCATCGACCGTAACAATTCCGAGTAAATGATTTTTAAAATCTACAACTGGTACTGCTAGAAAATCATAGTCTTTAATCATTCGAGCGACTTCCTCTTGGTCAACACTTACTAAAACACTGACAACCCGATCATTCATAATATCTTTTACCAATGTATCTTCATCTGCAATTATTAAGTCACGAAGTGAAATCACTCCAGATAGCTTATGGTCATCATCCACAACGAATAAATAATAGATGGTCTCCGCTTCTGGTGCAGCGCTTCGCAAAATAGTCATTGCTGAGCGAATTGTTGAATTTTCAGGAATGGCTACATATTCCGTTGTCATAATGGAACCAGCGGTGTATTCCTCATAATGCAACAGATCCTTAATTTCCTGTGCAGATTCCTTATCCATAATATTTAAATAACTTGCCACCTGATCTTTTCCTAATTCATTTAATACGTCTACCGCATTATCCGCAAACATAAAAGAAAGCATATCGGCAGCATAAGTAATATCCATTTCCTGCAGAAATAAATCATATTGTTCATCATCAAACTTTGTCGCTTCAAATAGCTCAGCTATTTCTTTAGGAGAAAGGTAATGATAGATTTTCTTCCTTAAATCTGGACCCACCTTCTCAAAAAATATGGATTGATCATACGGATGTAGTTGCATAAATTCTTCTCTAAAATTGTCCATTGAATCATTCAATAAAAACTCAATTAATACAGACTCCTCTAAAGGCTGTTGTTGAATCATTTCATCTTTCACTCTTTCTCCTCCTCTCGGCTTTTTTCCCTTACCTATTGTATGGAGTTAGAAATAAATAAGCAATAAAAATATTCCCTAGGAAATAATAATAAGTAAATCTCTGTAATGTGAAATCCCCACTATTCATCCTGTCATTTAGGAATAATTAGTGGGAATCAGTGCTTTCATATCTTGTGGAAAAGGAGCAACTAAGTGAATATTTTCATGTGTAAAGGGATGTATCAGGGTCAGTTCTCTTGCATGAAGTGCTTGTCTGTCAATAAATTGTAAATCGCCACCATATAGGTCATCCCCGATTAATGGATGACCAATGGACATCATATGCACACGTATCTGATGTGTTCTACCAGTGTGTAACTGTAATCGCACATGCGTAATTTTTTTCCCGAATTTTTCAAAACGGGTCAATACTCGTACAGAGGTTTTAGCCTGTTTACCATCGGAATCAATCACTCGTTCAATAATACTGCCATTTTTCCTGCCAATAGGGGCATCAATTAGAAATTCATCTTGCCCTATATGGCCCTGAACGAATGCTTCGTAAGTACGTGAAATTTGTCCTAACTTTTGCATTTCACTCAACAAATGATGAGCATGCCGATGCTTTGCAACACAAATAATACCTGAGGTGTCCTTATCTAACCTAGTCACAATATGTACCGTAGATGATAATCCGCTTTTCTCGATATATCCGGCGATGAAATTTGCCATAGTTCCTGTTGGATGCTCTCGAGATGGAATAGTACTAATTCCGGGAACCTTCGTAAGAATGAGGAGATGATCATCCTCCATTAAAATAGGGAACTCTACCTGCTGTGGAATGAGTCCATCACTTTTTTTCTCAGGTGGAAATGTAATCATAACAGTATCGCCAACATTTAATCTATGCCTTACTGTCTTTTCTGCTCCGTTGACAGTAATTTTACCACCTTCGTATTTAATGCTAGTTAATGCTTTTTTTGAAATACCGTTTTGTCGAATAGCATCTCGAAGTAATTGTTTCGATTCATTTATTTGAAATGTTAGTTGTATTAACCCTTCTTTCATATTTCTAAATCACTGTCAATAAAGGAGGAGTGTACTCTATGCCAAAATGGAAATGTTCTAAACCTTGCGAAGCGTATTTTTTCGTCTGCTACTCGATATTTAATGGATTGAACATCTTTATGTAATAACTGAAGATGATCCACAGTTACCATAAAATCAGGTCCCTTAACAGGTTTAAGTAAACAAGAGTGATGTTTTGGTAAGATAAGTGATGAACCAACTGTACGGAAAACCCTGTTATTAATAGAAGCGATTTCTGCAAGCTGAATAGCTTCTAATGAAGGATGCACAATTGCTCCTCCTAGTGCTTTGTTATATGCAGTACTTCCCGAGGGAGTCGACATACATAATCCATCTCCTCTAAAACGCTCAAAATGAACTCCGTTTAGCTCCACATCCATTACTAACGTGACATCTGGGGATTTTACAGTAGACTCATTTAGAGCCAGATAGATTGAACTATCTTCGCCATGTCTATAATTAATCGTCACCTCAAGCAAAGGGTATTCAGTTACTTCAAATTCTTTTTTCGCAATACTAATGACTAGTTTTTCAATTTCTTCTGGTTTCCAGTCAGCATAAAATCCAAGATGCCCAGTGTGTAACCCTACGAAAGCTACAGAGGAAGTTAAATGTTTATACTTATGAAAAGCATGTAATAATGTACCGTCGCCACCAATCGATAAGACAATAGCCGGATTTTCTTCATCTAATATAAGTCCAAAATCTTCTAGATATGTTTTTGCACTTTTCATTAATTCATTGGATAAATCATCATTTCGAGACAATATAAAAAATTTCATGATTTATGTGCCCTCTCTTTCGTTTTTCGATTCAAGAAGATTAGGATGCGAAAGTTCCTTATATTCACTAAAGTATTTTTGTGCTTCTTGGATTTCTCCTCGGATTAAAGACATTTCTTCATCTAGGCGAAATGCTGCTTCTGCTGCATTTTGAAGTCTCTTTTTTATTTCTTCAGGGAACATTCCTTTATACTTATAATTCAATGAATGCTCAATAGATGCCCAGAAATTCATCGCTAATGTACGTATTTGAATTTCAGCGAGAATGTTAATCTCCCCGTGAATTGTTTGAACGGGATATTCAATAATCATATGATAGGACCGATACCCACTTTGTTTTTTGTGGGAAATATAATCGCGCTCCTCCACTACCCTTATATCGTTTCTAGCACGCAATAAAACAACGACAGTTTCTATCTCATCTACAAATTGACACATCATCCGTAAACCTGCAATATCTGGGATTTCCTGTGCTAAAGTATCGGAAGGCTCAAATACTATTCCTTTTTCTAGTGATTTATCGTAAATACTTGCCAAGGGTTTGACCCGACCTGTCACAAATTCTATAGGTGAATTTGTATTGTCTCTCTCAAACTGAGCTCGCATTCCTTTTAATTTTATTTTCAACTCTGAAACTGCCTGCTTGTACGGCTCTAAAAAGCGATCCCATTGCCCCATAAGCTTGACCTCCACTTCCGTTACCTAAGTACTACGCTTGTAAAATTTCACTAAATGTATCTTCCACTGCTCTAGTGAAATTAGCACCATAATTGTCATTACCTTCAATATTGAAAATAAGCATGTTTAGTTCATCTTTAAAGCCATGTAGAGTCAGCTCTTTTTCACCAATTTGAACCGATGGATCGTCTACAGCTTTTAAAGTATTTACAAGTAATGGCCAAACCTCTTGACCAAACTTCAAATAATGATAGCCTGCTTCATCTTCTAATAGATAGATAAAGGCAAATGATTCAGAATCAGTAATCATTTGACCAGCCGCTTTTAGTTGAGGGTTATTAGGAATCCCCTCTAGTGTAAAACGTATATCATTTTCTAATTGAATACCACTAAATACATTATAAGTAATAGGCAAAATAATCGTTCCTTTCAATCCATTCTCCCACTATTTTAACATATTGAAACTCGTTGAAAAGCGCTATAATAGAAATAATAGGAAAGGTCGTGTATTATGCAAAAAGAAAAAGAAATAGAATTTAAGAATTTATTAACGAAGGAAGAATTCGAGCATTTTGTATCCTTTTTTGCAATAAGTCAAAAGGACTTTCATTCCCAAACAAATTATTACTTTGACACACCAGATAACTTTTTTAAGAACAATGGCATGGGATTCCGCCTACGTGTTTTAAACGACCACAATGAGCTTACGCTTAAACATCCGATAGAAGAACATGTAATGGAAGAAAATACAATACATGTGTCTAATCAGGAAAGGGATGCTATTATCAACCAAACCTCTTTCCCTTCTATTCCCTTTCTAGCGCAATTTAATCTAATTTCTCCATTAATTTGTATTGGGAGCCTACAAACAAATCGCGTACAGATACCTTTTGAAAATGGAACTCTATTTTTTGATCACTCCATTTATAGTAAAACAGAGGATTTTGAGGTAGAATATGAGAGTAGTAATGTAAAATATGGAAAAGAAGTGTTTCTTGATTTGTTAGATTCACATCAAATACCTATTCGACACACAGATAAAAAAATTGCTCGCCTTGTGAAATATAACGCTAAGTTGAAAGGTTGATCCCTTTGGATATTCAATCCTTAAAAGTTTTAATGGAGATAAATGCAATGCAGTCATTGGGAAGTGTACAAGACACTCAAAATAATTCCACTACTTCTTCAATGTTTTCAGAAATGTTAGGACAAGTTTTACAAGCAAGTACTGGAAATTCATCGACTGAAAGTTTATCTACATTACTATATAGTGGAGACTCGCCTGTATTTATTCCATCTAATTTGTACTCTGGACAGAGTAGCTTAACAGAAGCTGTCTCTTCTTATCCATCTATCTCTAAAAATTATGGAACGAATTATGACGAGATTATTAAGAAAGCCGCTGAAAGATACAATGTTCCTGAAAAGCTTATATCTTCTATCATCAAACAAGAATCGAATTTTGACCCTTCAGCTACTAGTTCTGCTGGTGCTTCAGGGCTAATGCAATTAATGCCCGGTACAGCTAAGTATTTAGGGGTTACTAATTCATATGATCCCGAACAAAACATAATGGGTGGAGCAAAATATATAAGTCAAATGCTTACTCAATTTGACGGTAATATTGAAACAGCGCTTGCCGCATACAACGCAGGACCTGGAGCAGTAAAAAAATACGATGGTATTCCACCGTATAAAGAAACACAAAATTATGTAAAAAAAGTCATGAATTACTTCCAGGTATAAACTTAAACTTCCATCAGAGAGGGTATTACAACCAGTTTCCCGGATTAAAATGAGTTCGGACAACCTATTAAATTTAATAGGTTGTTTTTTTATTTATATAATAGAACCTGATACGCGTGGAGTCACTCCGCTTCGTCATAACTGGAGTCGCCTATCCTATATTAGAGAAGTTTTTTAACTTAAAAGCATTTTACTTGCGCTTGAATTCGATTTACCGGTACTTTTTTCATATCTCCGTTCGTACCTTATTTATTCGCTCTTAAGTGCAATTTACATGCGGAGAGGGTAACTTATCCATTTTTTTCTAGATGGTAGTGAAAAGGATATCTATCCTTATAAGTATTTCCGCGAACAGACTCGCATGAAGCCGGCCATATGGTTGTGGCGAAATGATGTCTCTATTTTAACTGTAATTTCCCCCCAATAACCTTCTGTATTTCTATGAGATAATCTAATTGTTTGAGATATTTGGGTTTCGTTGATAGAATAAGTATAGTGCTAAGAGCAAAGGGGTAAAAAAATGACACAGAATCCAATACTTCCCTACGATGAAATCGGAGAAGAAAAATTACACCTGCTTGTGGATACGTTTTATGGAAATGTAGCAAAGCATCCACTGCTTATACCGATTTTTCCAAATGATTTATCGGAAACAGCTAGAAAACAAAAACAATTTTTAACTCAATATTTAGGTGGACCTAATTTATATACAGAAGAACACGGACATCCGATGATGAAAATGCGTCATAATCCATTTCCAATAACGCCTGAGCGTGCACAAGCTTGGCTCTCTTGCATGAGAGATGCAATGGACAAGGTAGGATTGGAAGGCAAAATTCGCGATACATTTTATAGACGTTTAGAGCTAACAGCAAACCACATGGTCAATCAAATGAGTCATGAGGAGGAAGAAATGTGACAAGAATACAAATTCCGTCTGAGACGTTCACATCCCCTTTATTAAACAAGCCGCTTGAAATGTATGTTTTTTTGGACCCACTGTGTCCAACTTGTTGGGATATGCAACCTACAATACGGAAATTGGAAGTAGAGTATGGCCAGTATTTTACTGTACGCACTGTACTTAGTACTCAATTAAATAAGTTAAATACAGTTTGTAACTTTCCCAAAGCCTATTTGAGTAACGAGTCATGTAATATTTCTAAAATAGAACATTCTGTTTTTCCTTCTATCGCAGTGAAAGCTGCTGAATTTCAAGGAAAAAAAGCTGCTTTACGGTTTTTCATAAAAATGCAGGAGTATTTGTTTTTAAAAACAAAAAACGTAACATCATTTTCTGTATTACAGGAAATAGCAGAAGAAGTTAAACTAGACGTAGATGAATTTACTCGAGATTTTATTTCCAATGAATGTGCTAAGTCCTTCCAAAACGACTTATCCATTACTTGTGAAATGGAAGTAGATTCTTTTCCAAGTATTGTATTCTTTAATGAAAATATCGAGGATGAAGGTATTAAAGTAGCTGGAAATTATCCTTACGAGGTATATGTGCAAATTCTGCAAGAAATGCTTTATGAAAAGCCTGAAATTCAAGACCCGCCATTACTGGAAAAACTATTTGATCGATTCCATTCTTTAACCACAAACGAGATTGCAAGCTATTATAAAATTTCTGATCAATTAGCTGAACGTGAACTTAAAAAACTACTATTATTGCAAAAAGTTGAAAGACTTTGCTTACCAGACACCGTTTTATGGCGGTTAAAGTAAATATAAAGCAGCCTATCTTAAAAAGATAGGCTGCTATTTTGTCATTAAAACAGAAAATGCCCATTTCCTCCTACCGAGGAAAGGGCATTTTCAATTTACAAAGGGGATGGGAGAAATGTTCACGTTCAAACAAAGGGGTGTATGTTATCTTGTGATTTATTTCACATTCTTACTTTAACACGTCGTTTTATTAAATACAATATATTAGGTACTCTTTTCACAAATTTGTCATACATCATAGGACGTCCTACCTTTTACGACAAATTAGTTGACATGGCGATCAATATACCTAATTAGAATTCCCTTAACAAAAAGCCTGGCAATTTGCCAGGCTTTTTGTTATTCTCCTAAAAGTAGTTGTTCTAATTCATTTAACTTTTCTTCAAAGACGCGGCATGCTTCTTCAATAGGAGCAGCAGTATTCATATCGACTCCCGCTTTTTTCAACACTTCGATTGGGTAGTCCGAACAACCTGCTTTTAGGAACTCATTAATATACCGATCCACAGCTGGTTTACCTTCTGAAAGAATTTGATTACTTAGAGCAGTTGCTGCACCTAAACCAGTCGCATATTGATATACATAGTAATTGTAATAGAAATGAGGAATTCTTGCCCATTCTAAACCAATTTGCTCATCAATAACAATTTCATCACCAAAGTATTTTTGATTCAACTTATAATATTCTTCTGTTAGCTTATCAGCGGTCAGAGCTTCGCCATTCTGATCTAATTCGTGAATAATATGTTCAAATTCAGCAAACATAGTTTGACGGAAAACAGTTCCACGGAAGGTTTCTAGCCAATGATTTAATAAGTAAATACGTTTCTTAGGATCGTCAATTGTTTTCAGTAGGTAATCGTTCAATAATGCTTCGTTGCAAGTGGAGGCCACTTCCGCGACAAATATAGAATAATCCCCGTAAACATAAGGCTGATTGGCTCTAGTATAATAACTATGAATACTATGTCCAAATTCATGTGCTAGCGTAAATAAATTGTTAACGTTATTTTGCCAGTTCATCAGTATATAAGGGTTTGTACCGTATGTTCCTGAAGAGTACGCACCAGACCGTTTACCTTTCGTTTCTACTACATCGACCCAACGGCTTTCAAGGCCCTGCTTAACGATTGAGACATATTCTTCACCTAGTGGTTCAAAACTTTTAATCATCGCATCACAAGCCTCTTCATACGTATATTCCATATTCAATTCTTTCACTAATGGCGTATATAGATCCCACATATGCAATTCTTCTAAACCTAACACTTTTTTTCGAAGAGCTACATATCGGTGAAGTAAATGGACGTTTTTATTGACAGTATTTACTAAGTTGTCATATACACTTTCAGGAATATGATTATTAGACATTGCTGCTTCCCGAGCTGATCCATAGTTTCTGATTTTCGCGTTGACATTGTCTCCTTTAATATTTCCTGTTAGCGTTGACGCAAATGTATTACGGAATTTACCGTACGTATCATACATTGCTTTAAATGCATCCTCACGCACACGAGGGTCTTCACTTTCTAAGAAACGTGAAAATCTGCCATGTGTTAGTTGCACGTCATTACCATCTTCATCTTTAATTGATGGAAATTCTAAATCTGCATTATTTAATTTGCCAAAGGTATCCGATGAAGCACCGGCAACTTCCGATAATTGTGCCAGCAATGCTTCCTGTTCTTTTGGAAGTACATGTGGACGCTCTTTATTGATCTCTTCCAGTAACTGTCTGTATAGTTGTAACTCTTTATTCTCAGCTAGGTAACCGGCAATAACAGACTCTTCCACGGAAAGAACCTCTGGAACTAAAAATGATAGCTCAGTTGAAACTTTCACATACAATGATTTAATTCGACTATCCATCGCCTGGTATGTGCTATTAGCTGTATCTTGGTCTGTACGCATATGTGCAAATGTATATAATTTACGTAATCTAGAAGTAATTTCATCACGATAAGTCAACACTTCAAGTAAAGCATTTGCCCCATTGTTGACTGTTCCTTGATAAGATGATGCCTTCTCTGATAAGGCAGAAACCTCTTGATATTCTTTTTCCCATTCATCATTAGAAGCAAAAATATCTTCTAATTTCCATGTTAAATTTTCTGCAACTTCATCACGAGTTAAGATTTTGTTTTTTGCATCTGTAGCCAAAATAGGTTCCCCCTCATATTGTTTCGAATTTCGAATCACTTACTATTTTCTCAATTTTCTATTCAATTTGCAAGGAATTCACCGTACAACATTCGCATCATCAAAGAGTAATTTATTTTACTAGCATATATTACTTGATCTGTTGAAATTAAACAGTGTTGCAATATATTAAGATATGATTCTACTGCCTTAATATGTTCAGCTGAAGGGTTGGAAGATAGTTTTCTATATAACAGAAACCATTCACAATGTTGAACATCAACTTGATGAATGGCTAGTCCTAGTTTATGTATATAGTCAATAAACTGAATTTGCCACTCGACAGCATGTAATGAAAAAATAGAAGCGTTCTTGGTAGGAATGCCTATAAATAAAGGGATTTTTTTCGGATGGATTCTCCATCTATAGCATATTTGTAAAAATGGAGATTGAATTCCTCTTCTATTAAAAAAGTACAGATTGTCTAACTGTTTGAAACGATGATGCTTATAGATAGTAAAGTACTTTTGAAATTCTTCCCATGAAATCCTTTTTGTAATTGCAAATGGCCAGGTCTGCTTTTCCATCGAAAGCTTTTTTACTTTTACAATATAATTATTACCCTTTATATGCACTGGATTAGAAATATAATGAAAGTTTTTCGTTTGAGGGCAATAGGTGAGAATTATTTTTCCATTCGGAGTAGTGTAAAAAAACTGTTGGCGGTATGCGGAGAGTTGCATTGTCCCCATTTCTTGGACAGGGAAATCGGAAATTTTTGGTGTTCGTAATATCCAAATGGGGATAATTTGCTTCGATATATAGCCAATTGTTCGCTGCTGGATCGCATTAACAGGTATTTGACTACACTGAAATTCTATTGCAATGGGATAGGGGTCACTGTGGACATATAAATCAGGTCTTTGTAGAAGGGATGGAAGATAGGATTCCAGTTGTACTTGGGAAGCATGCTTTTGCAAAAACTCATATAAATGTAGTTTACCTTTTAAATGATCCTCACTTTCTCCTTCTGAAAAGGTCTGTGTACAAGAAGCATTACGAGTATGTGCAAAATGCGGGGTTTTTATCATACCGTTTTTTAATATGACTTGTTCACTGCATTGTATACAGGAGAATTTGTTATTGGTTTTCATTTCGACTAAAAAGGTTCTTGGATGCTGTGCGGGAATAATAATTTTTCCATCTGCTGTAACTGCTGATAGTATTTGTACCACCTCCTTCTACTAATATACAAATTTTCAGAAAATATTGCAACATCCTAGAGAATAAGTATTTATTTCTAGCAAAATTCGGGAAAAGACACGCCCGATCCCCTTTAAGGTCAATACCTGTTTCTAACGTTTCCGAAGGGCTTAGGATAGACGTTTTGCTATATGATTACCGAGTGAATTTTTAGGGATGCTGATTGGTAATCTTATGGCGTTTGTATATCCGTCGCCTCCTACAACTCTTAGAAACAGGTAAGTACATTTTGGATAACTAGAGAAAAGATACTACCCTATTCATAGCGGTGGATGAAAGATGGCAGTCTAAGTACGCGACATCTTGGTGCTCCTGCGCAAAGCTCGTCGCAAAATAAAAAAACATTTCGCAACGGCTGCCTGACCCGTATCGTGCGGGCCCAAAGATGAAATTTCATTCGCTTTCTCGCTTCTTTATTTAGTAAACACTTACTAATTCTCTTATTATCACTATATAAAAGAAGTTCTCATTTCTTCCTCATTTATTCAATAGTCGATTTTATCCCTATATTAACTTTGACTACTCTTTTCATCTAAGTGATAGGCTTTGCTATATCTTATAGTGAAGTACTACACATTATTTTGATTGGAGTGAAAGGTGGCGACACCAGCGGGATGAGGGAGACAGATGAGACGTCACATCGACGCGCAAGCGACGGTGATGGCTCATCGCTCACCCCGCGGAGGCACACAGGATGTGGGTTATGCAATCGTTGCCGCAGGACGCGGCGAACTTAGATTGCCTTCCCTTTGAGAGGTGGCGCTCTTAGCCTTTGTACTCCACCTGAAACGGAAATCAGCAGTATTATTCTTTCTTTTGAGAAACATGATTCCTGTGTCTGCGGTAAATTTGATATACTTCCTTATACAAAAAAACCTTCTATAAATAGAAGGTTTTAAAAATGTTTATTTAATTCGTTTAGAACGCCGCTTTCGATTATCTGTTTACCATACTCTTGAATAATATGAATAGTTGTTTTGGAATTACTTGCAAACTCTGAAACAACACTTAATGTATTAAGCACTAATTCAAATTCTGTTATATCAAAATCAAATATAATATGCAAGTAGTATTTTCCATCATAAAAATACAAAGAGGTCTGTAAATCTGCCTCATTTAACTTTTTCGCAAGACCAATGACATCTTCAAAGCTTTCAAAAACAAATGTATAATCCGTTGGAATTTCTTCTAAGTCCTCCATATAACTTGAAAAATCATCAAACTCATGTGCACCAATTGAGCTTGATACTCCATTTTTAAATATTTTGCTTGATATATCATCCGAACCTGAATTATTTCCTAAACGCTCATCTTGTGTTGTTGTTTCCGTTCTTGTAACAATCACTTCCAAACCTTTTTCCATCGCATGAACTTGAATCCATAAGGGACCATCTAATTCATCAAAATGATCATCATCATGAACCTCATCCATCATTTCCCAAAAAAGCTGCTCGCTCTTATCCTTATTGAACCAGATTTCATCTCGGCTGAAGCCTCTTTCTTCAATGTCGATGTATGAAATGTATACTTTGAAAGTGTTATCATTGATACGCTCGATATCCATTTAACACATCTCCTTTCGCTTCTTACCGTTTCAATTGTGTAGTGTCTATTACTATTGTATGTCGTTTGTGAAAAAAAGAAAAGGATTCCTGCTCCACTTTTAAAATTATTAACGAAACTATATGCATTGTAAAAAATTTAAGCTTTAAATGCAAGTAGAATGAAAAAAGAAAGCCAATTATTTTTCAAATGAAGATTGAAAAATAATTGGCTTAGTATATTACTAGTTAACTAGACGTTGTGCTTCCAGTAATTGATAAGCACGTACTTTTCTAGGTAAGAATCTACGAATTTCATCTTCATTGTAACCAACTTGTAGACGCTTTTCATCTAATATAATTGGTCTACGTAATAATCCAGGATGCTCTTGGATTAACTCGTAAAGACGTTGTAACGGAAGACTTTCTAAATCCACATTCAACTTTTGGAATATTTTAGAACGAGTTGAAATAATTTCATCTGTTCCGTCTTCAGTCATTCGTAAAATTTCTTTTATTTCACTTATACTAAGTGGTTCCGAAAAAATATTGCGCTCTCTATATGCTATCTCATGTTCTTCTAACCATGCTTTCGCTTTTCTACAAGAAGTACAACTTGGTGAGGTAAATAAAGTTACCATCATTTTAAAAAACACTTCCTTTCAAATGTCTGTGTTATATAAGGTAGATTATAATTAATTTAATGTAGTAATACACATTCTAAGTATACACTAATTTTATTTCATTTTAAATATGTTTTTATGAAAATTTTACATTGTAAAATTTACTGTCACAATTTCGTATTACTTGTAAAGGTAGCCATCTAATTAATATACATAATTTAGATACATAATAATTAATACCCATCATTTAAAGATCTTAAACATCTCCATTAGAAATAAATCATTTTCTCAATTAGTAATACTTAATGAAAATAACTGTTATACTTAATAGTACGTTTTGAATGTAAAAAGGTTTCAAAAAAGAAATAAGTAGAATGAAATTTTTCATTCTACTTCATAAATTATTAAATTTCAAGAAAAATAATTCCATACTATACTACCTTATGCTTAAGGAGTGTAATCTACTCCTTCAGAATATCTATTTCCTGCATTCCATAATAAGTATTCTTTGATACCTGCTTCGTTTAATGCCTTAATCTGAGCCTCTACTTCTTCTTTACCATAAGGTTGATAATTGCCTGCCCCTAAATACGAAGCAGTAAAATCTTGCAGCCATGGTCTTGATACAGGAGGATTTTCAAGCACTGCTAGTATTGCATTTTCAGCTTTTGCGTATTCTTGTACTAATCTGTAGGGCTCTAAATCTGGTTTTACAATTCCAAAGTAAGAAGTCCAATGACTTGGGTAGATCATGGAAGAAATAACATCCACATTTCCAGAGATTTTACTGAAGTTTTGTCCAATTCCTGGTGCTTCCGGTAAAGTGGCAGAATAACCGAAGATATCAACCGATAATTGCGCACCATATGGTCTAAGTTTTTCTCTTGCATAAGCTACAAAATCCGTAACCGCTGAAACCCTACGTTGAACTAGATCTAACTCCGAAGTTTCATATTTACCCATTGAGTATTTTAATGTGGTTTCTCTGTTCTCAAACCCTTCAGGAAAACGAACGTAATCAAATTGGATTTCCTTAAAGCCCATTTTAGCAGCCTCGATAGCAATTTCCACATTATAATCCCATACCTCTTGCATAAATGGATTTACGAATGCTTCACCACGTCCGTTTTTCCAAACCGATGCACCTTCTACAAATGACCATTCAGGCTTTCTCTCTGCAAGCTCCGTATCCTTGAAGATAACGATTCGAGCTATAGGATAGATCTGTTTCTCTTCCATTGTCTTTAGCATTTTTTGTGGATCTTTTATGTATCGTTTCCCAATATTATACTTTGCCAAAGGGGAATCTTCTGATGGGACGTATGTAAGATTTCCAAAATCATCTTTAATGTCAATAACCATTGCATTCAAGTCCGTTGTATCCATTAAATTCACTAAGTTATTAAAGCGTTCTCCCCCTGCGGAATGTCCTGTTACATACACGCCTCTAACGGCATCTGGATATTCAAAAGTATAACCAGAGTCATATATAAACAATTTGGAAGAAGATACGATTGTTTCATCTATTGCTTGAAAATTAAATTCTTTTGTTGAAAAGTCCTTGGAAAACAAAGTTGTCTCTGCCTTACCTGTACCAGGTAGTAATAAAGTCATCGCAATTGATGCAGAAGCTATAAAACTAAAATTTTTTTTCATATAATATAATTCCTTTCCTTGATATCCTTTCATTCTAACAATTCATGAACCTGAATGAAAGTGTCAATTGGCCAAAATAGTTTAGATTACTAGAAATATTGGGTTTATTCTAAACTGGCAATGAATAATGGTAGATAACATTTAATATACACTGTAATTCTTTAAGAAAATCAACCGGTCCTTTAGACAAAAGTGTAGATATGCCGTTGGTTTCCGCTCCGAGCGGACGCTTTCCGTGGGCACGGCTTCAGCCGCTTCCCTCGCTCCGCTCAGTCCAGGGTCTTCAGCTCGCGCTGTTCCCACTGGAGTCGCCGCTCTGCGCTCCAATCAATTAGATCCACTTTAGATAAACGTATAATTAGATTTAAACCACCTAAATATACGTGTTTTATCTTAAAATTAGTAAGGATGAAAGGGATTCCCATCGAAGAAAATCCACTTTCTACCTTCCTAATAAAATAGTGTTCCTAACCAAGCAGACGGTTTTATCCCTACATTTAACTTGGACCACTCTTATCATCTAAGCGAGAAGCTATGCTAAATCTTATGATTGAGTACTACTCACTATATTGATTGAAGCGCAAGGCGGCTACTCCAGCGAGATTAGCTTGAGCTGAAGACCCCAAAGGAGCACAGCGACGAGGAGGCTAAAGCAAAGCCCGCGGAGGCCAACAGGATGTTGGTCACGAAGGCGTTACCACACGAGGTGGCGCTCTTAGCCTTTGTTCCATCGCCTGAAGCGGAAATCATTAGTACTATCCAATACTTCAAGTATCAAGCCCCAGTGAACACGTTACATTTTTATATACTTTCTAAGAAAAACCGGACAAAAAACGCCCGGTACTTTAGGATCTAAACCTGTTTCTACTGTTTTCGAAGGGCTTTGGACAGACTTATTGCTATATAATTACCGTTTGATTTTTTAAAGATGCTGGTCGTGACTGAAGTCACGACCAGCATCTTTTTTTCTCGGTAATCTTATGGCTATTGACTCTCCGTCGCCCTTCTACAACTTTTAGAAACGGGTTAGTTCATTTTTGGGGTAACTAGAGAAAAGATACTATCCTAATAATAGAGGATAGATGATGACAGTCTAAGTACGCGACATCTTGGTGCTCCTGCGCAAAGCTCGACGCAAAATAAAAAACATTTCGCAACGACTGCCTGACCCGCATCGTGCGGGCCTGAAGATGCAATTTCGTTCGCTATTTCGCTTCTTTATTGGGCAGACACTTACTATTTTTCTATTTTTTCCACTAGTAAAAAAGGAGTACTACTCACTTAATTGATTGGAGTGCAGGGTGGCGACTCCTGTGGGAACAGCAAATGTTTTCTGCACCGATAGCGAAGCGACAGGTGCACGAGCTGAAAGCCCCGCAGGAACGTTTGAAAGAGACAAAGGCTAAGAGCGCCACATCGCGATCGCAACGCCTTCGTGACCAACATCCTGTTGGCCCGAGGAGATTGAAGCCGTGCCCACGGAAAGCGTCCAAATGTAACGGAAATCAGTAGTATTAATCATTCTTAAAAGCCCTGTAAAACTGGTGTTCATGCTGTTTTTTTGGTTCTACGTCAAATGTTGGGGTGAAGTAAAATTTCCTTCACCTTAACCAACATGAGTTCCAATCTTTTTATACTTGTGCGTTAGTAATATTTTAGCTCGAAATCTCAAGAAATTTCGATAACCAAATGCGTTTCTTTTAATCACTTTTGTCAAATTATTAATGCCTTCTAAAAAACCATTAGAATAGTTGTAAACAAAGCTATTAAGAATTTCTACTTGCCAATTTTGTAGCGTTTTTATAGCCTTATTGAATTCCGGAATATCCACTTGTTTTACATGCTCATAAAAAGCATATAATGTTTCTTTGGTCTGGAGGATTTCCTCTGGACCATTCTCTTTTGCTTGAGTAAACCATAGTTGAAAGGCTTCCTTCAATTCATAGGCCTGCTTTAATTCTTCAGACAT
>NZ_JAIZDB010000022.1 GCF_029533155.1 Psychrobacillus antarcticus
AAAGAATGAATAATACTGCTGATTTCCGTTTCAGGTGGACGCGTTCCGCGGGGTGAGCGATGAGCCATCACCGTCGCTTGCGCGTCGCTGTGATGTCTCATCTGTCTCCCTCATCCCGCTGGAGTCGCCACCTTTCACTCCAATCAATTAAGTGAGTAGTACTCGATAAGAAGATTAGCAGAGCTTATCGCTAAGACGATAAGAGTAGACAAAGTTAATATAGGGATAAAATCGACTATTGAATAAATTAGGAAGAAATGAGATCTTCTTTTATATAGTGGTAAAAAGAGAATTAGTAAGTGTTTACTAAATAAAGAAGCGAAATAGCGAACGAAATTGCATCTTCAGGCCCGCACGATGCGGGTCAGGCAGTCGTTGCGAAATGTTTTTTTATTTTGCGACGAGCTTTGCGCAGGAGCACCACGATGTCGCGTACTTAGACTGTCATTAGGATAGTATCTTTTCTCTAGTTACCCAAAAATGAACTAACCCGTTTTTAAAAGTTGTAGAAGGGCGACGGACAGTTAATAGCCATAAGATTACCGAGAAAAAAAGATGCTGGTCGTGACTTCAGTCACGACCAGCATCATTAAAAAATCAAATGGTAATTATATAGCAATAAATCTGTACAAAGCCATTCGAAAACAGTAGAAAAAGGTTTAGATCCTAGAGGAACGGGCGTTTTTTTGCCTGGTTTTTCTGAAGGGATATATACCAATGGATTTACAGGATAGAATGAAGGTATATGTTAAGATTAAGCAATTGGTAAGGTAACTAGACGATCAACAGAAATTATTGAAAAAAAAGGTCGAGAAAGGATATGCAATGAACTTTTCGATGAATGAATCAAAGATGAAAAAATTATGTGGGGTAACAGCCTATAAAAAAGGAAAATCCTATTATCAAGCAGGAAAAGTAAAGGTAAATTCTTTTCAACCAGATGATTCGGTTATAAAAGCGACTGTGCATGCCGTTGAGGATGTTGAGGTTATGATCGTAGCAGATTCTGATGGAAAGTTTGGAGCTACATGTACTTGCCCACCTATAGGATTTGTCAAAACGTATTGTCAGCATATTGCAGCAGTATTATTTGTAGTGGAAGAAAAGGAAACAGAGGAACGTCTGGCAACAAGAATGCTTGATTTATTTGAAAATAGATCTGTACATCCAACTGCTAAGCAACTACATTTCGATAAAAGACAAACGCTACAGGTGGAATTTATATGCCGTCCAGTACCCCTAGAAAAAGGGGAATACGGATTTGGAATTCAGTTAAATGTCGGTCCAAATGTATTGCATAGTATTTCTAACGCAAAGAATTTTCTACAGAGTATGGAAAAAAAGGAACCATTTGAATATGCTCCAGGACAGTTCTATGTGCAGGAAATTTATAGCTTTGCAAAAGAAACGGATGCAGTTCTTCAACTATTAAAAAAAGGGAAGCATGAGCAGGGGGGACAGGTGGATACTTTACTCATTTCTGCATCCGATTGGGATCAGCTACTTCCATTATTGACGACAGTGCCACTAGTGAAATTCATGCACGAAGATAAAACGTATATAGGATTGCAGTTTGGCAAAGAATTGCCCCTACGTTTTGCATTTGATGAAGCAAATACGACGAATTACCAGCTGAATGTGGAAGGGTTGGACAAAATTATTGTATTTAAAGGCTATGGCTATACATTTTCACAAGGTGTTCTGTATAAGCTTCCTCCAGAAGAGTGTAAAAGACTAGCAGAATTAAAGGAAATGCTCGATCAATCTGGCAAGCATGAACTAGTTATTTCAGAGAGTCAAATCGATCAATTTATGGAAAGAACTATACCGGGTTTCATGAAACTAGGTCATGTTCATATAGCGGATTCCATTTCAAAAAGAATGGGAGAAACTCCACTTCGAGTTAAGCTATTTTTAGACCGAGTCAAGCACCGAATACTTGCAGGTCTTGAATTTCAATATGGACATCTTGTTCTTAACCCTTGTGAGGAGATAGAGCAAGAAGTTATGCATTATCCGGGTATGAGACGTCAGCTCAGTAAGGAACAGCAAATCATTGATGTACTTTTGGAGAATGGATTTACCCAAACGCCGGGTGGATTCTACTTATTCGACGAAGAGGCAGAGTATCACTTTTTATATCATGTATTATCAAAAATGGATAAACGGGTTCAAATTTACGCCTCTACAGCTGTTAAAATGCGTGTACAAAGAGGATATATTGGTCCGAGGATAAGAGTGGAAGTAAAAGAGCGAACAGATTGGCTAGAGTTTAAGTTTGATCTGAAAGAAATTCCGGAAAAGGAAATCAAGCGGTTGATGGCTGCCATCGAAGAAAAACGAAAATTTTACCGTATTCCAGGAGGCAATTTAGTTTCACTTGAGACTCCTGAATACCAAGCGTTATCTAGCTTTATCATTGATATGGGAATTACGACAGATACGTTTGATGATGAAATCCATGTTCCGTTAATAAAAGGAATGCAAATGATTGACTCTTTAGAGCAAAGCGACCTGGTGGAGCCGGGAGAGCAATTTGCTAAACTTATGAAAACCCTACACGACCCTGAAAACCTAGTGTTGGATGGTCCGATCCCTTTAGAAGGAATACTTAGAGAATATCAACAAGTAGGATTCCGTTGGTTCCAATTATTAGCGAAATATAAATTTGGTGGTATTCTAGCTGATGACATGGGACTTGGTAAGACGCTCCAAAGTATTGCCTTCATTGAATCTGTACTTCCAGATGTTCGTGCACGAAATTTACCAGTGCTAATAGTATGCCCTGCCTCACTCTTATACAATTGGAGGAATGAGCTAAAGAAATTCACGCCACATATTCAAGCACAGATAATAGATGGTGATAAAACGAAAAGAAGTGATTTGTGGAAACAGACTTCATCTGTAGATGTAATAATTACTTCGTATCCAACGCTTCGAATGGACATTGAGCTATACCGAAACCGACTTTTTCATACGCTGTTTGTAGACGAAGCGCAAGCCTTTAAAAACCCAGTTACCAAAACAGCAAAAGCGGTGAAGATGATCCAAGCAGAATACCGATTTGCCTTAACAGGTACGCCAATCGAGAACGCATTAGACGAGCTTTGGTCCATATTCCACGTTGTATTTCCAGAGTTATTGCCTGGTAGAAGAGCCTTTAGTGAATTAAGCCGTGAAAATATTGCAAAACGAGTTCGTCCATTTATCTTGCGTAGGATGAAACAGGATGTACTTAAAGAATTACCAGAGAAAACAGAAACGATGCTGTATTCGGAATTGCAGATGGAGCAAAAAACGTTATATGCAGCTTATTTGGCAGAACTTAAACAGGATGCATTGAAGCATCTGAAAAAAGGAAATCTCCAAAGAAATCGTATTAGAATTTTGGCCGGATTAACAAGACTTCGCCAGCTATGTTGTCATCCAGCTCTTTTCGTAGAGGGATATAAGGGAAGCTCAGCTAAATTCGAACAGTTGATGGAGCTCTTAAAGGAATGCCGAACATCAGGTAGACGAGTGCTCATCTTTTCACAGTTCACACAAATGATAGGTATTATTAGAGGACAACTCATACGAGCGGGGACCCCTTATTTCTACTTAGATGGCCAAACTCCATCTGAGGATCGAGTAGAGTTGTGTGATCGCTTTAATGACGGAGAAGGGAATTTATTTCTTATTTCGTTAAAAGCAGGGGGGACTGGGTTAAATCTGACTGGTGCAGATACAGTTATTCTTTATGATCTGTGGTGGAATCCGGCGGTGGAACAGCAAGCGGCAGACCGAGCTCATCGAATGGGTCAAGAAAACGAAGTACACGTCATTCGTTTAATAGCGAAGGGCACGATCGAAGAAAAAATTACTCAGCTGCAGCACAAGAAGAAAAGCCTTATTGATAAAGTCATTCACTCTGGTCAGGACACGCTGTCTACTATGACAGAAGAGGATATTAAAGAAATATTAATGATTGAATAAAAATATTAATCCAAGTTAAGCATACATTGCTTTTCTTGGATTTTTTGGTTTCTAATGAATGGAAGCTTTATTTTTAGAAGTTTATTGATATACCCTGTAATTCCAGCTTTAAATAAGGCCTTCTAGTGCCTTTCTACTTAAATATCTAGCAACTGATAGGTCTTAGATGGTTTATGCCTTAAAACGTGGTTTAAATGCAAATGGGAGCATATGGGTAACTAAACGCAAGTGATTGTCCTCTATATATCTAAATGAAAGGAAAGTGTTCTTGAGTGTATACAAGTATACGAAAAGTAAACGTTTTGTGTACAAGATAGCATACTTGTACACAAAAGAGTGTACAAGGCGTCGTATAGGGATGTACACAATAAAGATTACAAGTAAACAATTTAAGAATATTTGTATACGATAATAGGTCGAATGTTTACAGTTTGAATACAACTTTAGGTGGATTGACCAAGCTTTACCTGTAAGATAACCTTATAATGGTAGAACATATAGATGAAGGGATGATTTGATGAACACTTCAAGAATTTGTGCAATTGATGTAGGGAACGACTCCGTTAAGGCTATATTTGGAAAATTAGAGTATGAACTAAATATTCCTAATGTAATAGCAGTATCAACAGAAGATAGACCGGTTATAGGAATAGAGGATTTGAATGATAAAGATCCACTTGAAGGAATTCATATTAAAGTACACTCCCCTGCCCTTAATGAAAACAATATAATTTATCGTGTAGGTAGCTTAGCAACGAAAAGTGATAATGCAACTGAATTAGATCCTGGTAGCAACAAATCAGAGGAAGATCAAACACTAGTAATGTTATTTGCTTCATTAGCGTTAGATGCAGTTAGAAAAGAAAACGCAGAAGTATTTAAAAAGAATAATAATGTAATCGATGCAAACTATACGCTTGGTACAGGTCTACCACTTCGCGAAGTAAAAGAAGGAAAAGATGTAGGCTATCGTTCGCAGCTATTAGGATCGGTTCACCAAGTAGAATTTTTAGTAACACCTAAATACCAAGGGTTAAAAGTAAATATTAAATTTGATGAAGTGAAAATATATCCAGAGGGATTTGCAGCGTATATTAACCTAGTAATGGATAATGATTTAAACATTATTAATAGAGAGTTAGTAGACAAAAGTATCCTGATTCAAGATATTGGTGGTCTATCAACGGATGTTGCAGTCATTAAGAATCGTAATGTAGACGACGATAAAGCGCAGGGGTTCAATTTAGGGGTTTCTGAAGCACTAGAGTCCATTCGAGAAGAAATTAGATTGAAGCATGGTGTGGAATTAGATAGTCGTAGAGACGTTGTAGATATCATCACTAGAAAAAATGACCGAAATCATATTATGGTTAACGGTAGCCGTACAAGCGTTCATGATATTACTGACCGAATTCTTTTAGACTTAGCGAAGAAAGAATATCGTCACTTACGTAATGTTTGGCAAAAAAATTCGCAAACAGAAATCTGCTATTTTGTAGGTGGCGGAGCAATCGTATTAAAAGAGTATTTAAAAACACTAAATAACAACCTAAATGGCTATAATATTGAATTCTTTGAAGATGAAAAAGAGAGCATTTGGATGATGGCAAATGCTTATCATAAGTTAATCTCTGATTTTGTTAGAAAGAATAAAAAAGAAGTAAAAAGTAATGAAGTAATAAAACAAAAAGTATAAAAATAGGGTGATTTCGTGGAAAAATCGGGGAATTCCGGGATTCAAAGGGGGCAAGCTATTACATTTCGTCTCCCTTCTGACACTCCTGATCACATTATAAAGCAAATGCAAAAGTTAAAAGAAACTGAGCGCAGAAACTTTTCAAGTAAAATGGCGGAGTTTGTTTTGGATGGGGTAAGTAACTCTTTATCCAAGGATAGAGAAACTATCACCATTCCTATGCCGAAACAGTTAAGTAAGGAACAGCGTAACTGGCTTAAACACGCACATTCAGAAGCTATGCTGGGCAATATTGTCTATCAATTGTTGTCAGATCCTGTTCGTGCAATGTCTATTCTTGCCTCTCTTAACAGCAATGCCTTAGATATTGACCAAGCCCTATATTTACAAGCTGAGCCAACCGAAAAAGTAGAGGATGCGTATAATACCAATTCTGATATTTCGGCTGAACCAGAGGGGATTCAATCAGAATTGCCAACTGATGAACTGGAAGATGATTTGATGAACTTTAACTGGGAACAAGCAAAACAGGAACATGCTACTACGGAAGAAGATTCCGAACAGCATGTCGAAACTGAAACCTTAGATGATTTACTTGGAGATTTTCTTTCAAGAATGAATAAATAATACTAGTAGAATGTGTAGTAATACTTCTAATCTATTAAAGAAATTAGAATCTTCTTTGAACAAGTAAAAAGTGATTTAGATTAACATCTACTAAATAACGAGATAATTTTTAAATATACTTTATTAGTTTCGTGAGATTAGAAACCCCAAATAGTGGGCACTTAAAAAAGTGCTTTTACTTGGGGTTTTTTCGTTTTGTCCCTGTGTAAGAAACATTCATGTTACTTGAAACAAACTTGAATGTTAATACTTTCATGTTTGTTTGTTACACAAGGAATTTTTTTAAAGTGAGTGTTTTATTGCCCGTTAATGCAGGATAAATTTTGTTACATCTTTTTTTGCTTTTTTAATTATACTTCCTTATCAAGGTGAATTACTAAAATATGTAATGCCTAGTTTGCGTATAGAACAATATCTTTTAAGAAAAACTATTGTTTCGCATCCTAAGAAATCCTATTACTTAATAAATTCATAAATTTGGTATATTTGTCCATGCTATAAAACTATCTTTAGCATAATCTATAATATTATAATTGAAAGGAGGGTTATTATGGGAATTATTATGCCATGTAATTGTTTATCTGAATTAGCGTATATTTACAACTTAGATGCTCAAACGGTTGCGATAGAGGCGGATGTTAATTTTAGTACAAATGGTTTTCTGACGCCTGGAATTACGCATGCTTCTGGATCACCTTCGATTCTCGTCGCTACTGCGGGTATTTACGAGGTTACTTTTTCCGTGTCAGGTACAGAACCGAACCAATTTGCTCTTTTTCTAAATGGCAACCTAGTTCCGGGAACGATATATGCTTCCGGTGCCGGGACGCAGCAAAACAATGGTCAAGCAATATTCACAATAGGAGCCGGAGATGTTCTTACTCTTCGAAATCATTCTTCTGCAGCAGCAGTTGGCCTTGCTACTCCAATTGGAGGCACACAAGCGAGCGTAAACGCTTCTATTACTCTAAAAAAATTAGATTAATATGAAGGATATGGGAACTTCATAAAATAAAGTGAAGTTTTAAAGAAGTCTTCAACAATAGAAACCCTGATTTTAGCCGAAAAAGGCCGATTTCAGGGTTTTTACTTGTAACTAGACAAATAATTAGTGTTTTGTCCCTGTGTAAGAAACATTCAAGTTAATTCAAACAAACGTGATTGTTTATATTTTCATGTTTGTTTGTTACACAGGGTAATTTTTAATGTCTATTCTTGCTTCTCTTAACAGCAATGCCTTAGATATCGACCAAGCCCTATATTTACAAGCGGAGCCAACTGAAAAAGTAGAAGATGGGTTTAATACTAGTACTAACACTCATATTTCGAATGAACCAGAAGAAAATCAACAAGAATTATCAACTGACGAATTAGAAGATGATTTGATGAACTTTGACTGGGAGCAAGCAAAACATGAGCATGTCGCTACAGAAGAAGATTCAGAGGAACATGTCGAAACTGAAAGCTTAGATGATTTACTTGGGGATTTCCTTTCAAGAATGAATAAGTAATAGTAGTAGGATGCGTAGCAGTAATTTCAATCTATTAAAGAAATAAGAATCTCCCTAAAGCCAGTAACACCTGGTTTTAGGGAGATTTTTGTTTTAAGAAGATGAATTTATGAAATTTAACCAATTTAAGAATATTTATAATAATTTAAATTATATTTATATAAAATTCCCAAAATTTACCTCGCAATATAATTATTACCGAAAAAGTGCGGCTATTTGATTTGAAGAAGATAGGAATTATATTAACTGCATCTGCTTTATCGATGGTATATTTTCATCTGCAGCCAGTGCAGCGAGTACAGTAGAGGTACAGCCAGTAAAGGTGCCAGCTCAGGTGGCTGCCGCAGAGGAGTTTGTTACTAAGGAGGACTTGCTTAAAAAATTTAAAACTGCTTTTCCTGGGATTTTTGACTTTGTGAATGCGAGTGAATTTCATATGAGTTCCTATAATTTTCCGGAGGATACTGTATTATGGGTATTAATCTTTGCAATCGCAGCAGGGCTAGGGAGTGAAGCTGCCGTTCTTGGAATGCTATTTCACTCAATTGCTTATTTAGTAAAAGCAATTTCAGAGGCTTTTGAAGAAGTAGATAAGGGGATATTAGAGGCACTTACAGCAACTGTTGCTAATTGGTGGCATATTGTAACCCATGCTGTCTTACCTTCGACGTTCACATATTTACTATCTTGGACATTTTTGCGATTTGAAATTAATTTCTCTGTAGCTGTTGCAATGGGTGCAGCAGCAGGTGCAGGTGGTATCGGATTCGAATTGTTTATGGCTTCTGGATTCTATTTTGACATGCGAGAGGTCGGTTTAATCACTTACATGATCTTAATTCTAGCGATAGTCTTGGAATTAACATCTACCAAATTAAAAAGTCGTTATTTCCCAGCTACATCTACTAACTAATACGTTTATGTTTGCTTATGACGCAAGGTCACAAAAACCCCAAATAGTGTGCACTTTAAAAGTGCTACTATTTGGGTTTTTGTCATGAATCTTACTTTTTTGATTTTTAGGGAATTAGTAGCGAAATTCGAATAAAGTTGATTTCCACTTCAACGCACTTACCTGTTTCGAAGCTAGAACAGCGATGCAGAACAGGTAACCGATTTTCGTGGGCTTGTTCTCAATCACCGCGGGTCAAGGTTTTATCCGTTTGCTTCTTACACAGACGAATACGAATCTATACAAAAAAATATTTCTCTAATATTAAAAAAATATTTCATTATTTTTAATATTTTATAGTATAATATTTTAAAAGGTTAAATTAACAGATATTTTAGAATTTTCTGGGGGTGGGAAATGCTAGAGGATTATATACAAGGATTTGTTGATAACAAGAAAATTCCAGGTGCTATCATCCACGTTCAACGGGGGGAGGAAATTTTATTTAAACATAGCTGCGGTGGATATACGGCTAAAGATGGTTGTTATCGTTATATTACGGAAGATACTATTTTCGATGTCGCTTCTTTAACAAAGATAATAGCAACCTTACCTTCTGTCTTGTTGTTATTGTCAAAAGGGGATATAGCCTTAGAGGATCCGGTCCAGAAATTTTTACCTGATTTCCGATACGATTCGGTAACCGTTCAGCATCTTCTTCAACACAATAGTGGTTTACAGGCAGATCTAACACCGCCGGTTCAACGACATGAGAATAGAAACATACTGACTGAAGTTTACCAATCAAAACTAGGATATGTTACAGGGAAAGCAGTAGTCTATAGCGATTTAGGTATGATTTTACTAGGGGAAATCATACAAAAAGTATCTGGTAGATCTTTAGATAGATTTGCAGAAATGGAAATCTTTCGACCGTGGAAGATGCATCATACGAGCTTCAATCCACCAATGGAAGACTTACCCAATATTGCCTCTACTGAAATGGTTGATGAGCAATATGTTCAAGGAGAGGTCCACGATGAAAAGGCACTGTTATTATCAGGAGTTTCCGGAAGTGCAGGACTATTTTCAGATGTAAAGGACTTAGTGCTGTACGCAAAATACTGGCTAGGAATTTCAGATCAGTCAGTCATAAAGTCTGAATGGATGGATTTATGTCATACTCTATTATTCCAACATCGAGGCTTGGGCTTTGAGGTTTGGTCTGGTATTGAACCAGTCTTACCATGTGGTAGGAGGTGGAGGGTAGGCTCTTTTGGGCATACAGGATTTACAGGTACATCTATATGGCTAGAGCCAAAGGAGAAGTTATTTGTAGTTTTGTTAACAAATGCAGTTCATTACGGAAGGCACACTCATGTAAGAGAGCTAAGGCAAGGGGTTCATGATTTAGTTTATGAAATGTACAATTCAAATTAAAAGGGGCGTATTAAAAATGAGAAAAATGACAAGATATTTAATTCTATTTTTATTTGCAATGCTAGTTACAATTGTTTTAGCAGCTTGTTCAGATAGTGGCGATGAAACAGCAACAGATGCTAAAGACGGTAATAGTGAAAAAGAGGTGACGAGTTCAGAAGAAAAAGTAGAAGAAAAAGTAAAACTTACAATTGGTAGTTGGCGTACAGAAGATGGACCAAAATACGAAAAAGTAATTGCTTTATTCAACGAAACAAATCCTAATATTCAAGTTGAGTTTAGCCCAACTAAAAATACAGAATACAACACCATTTTAAATACTGCTTTACAAGCTGGAGAAGGTCCGGATATCTTCCACTTACGTCCATATGCAGCTGGGCTGAAGCTAGCTGATGCAGGGTTTGTTGAGCCGATTTCTGACATTGATGGATTGGATCAATATTCAGAGAATTATTTAGCAGCTTCTAAAGGAGCGGATGGAGAGCAGTATGGTGTTCCTTTAAACATTAGTTCAACTCAATTTTTCTATAACAAAAAAATATTTGCAGATCAAGGACTTGAAGTACCAGCAACATGGGATGAATTTATCGAAGTGAATGAAAAACTATTGGACGCAGGTATTACGCCAATTGCCATGGGAACTAAAGAAGGCTGGTTACTATCTTTAACACACGGAATAGTAGGGTCAGGTGTGTTAGATGGTAATGTCTTTGCAGATAAACTGGTTACTGGTGAAACTGACTTTTCAGATCCAGCGTTTGTTGAATCGATAGAAGCAATGAATGATTTGAAAAAATATTTCCCTGCAAATTCAGAAGGACTAGGAATGGATGATATTCGTACAATATTTGCGATGGAACAAGCAGCGATGTTCCCACTTGGAAGCTGGGAAATCCCGGTTGTGAGTGAATTAAATCCTGATTTAGATTTCGGCTTTTTCCCAATGCCATCTAAAAACGGTAATCAAAGCGTTACAACTTGGGTAGATGGATCATTTGCTATTAATGCAAAATCTAAAAACATTGAAGCAGCAAAAACATTCTTAGAATTTTTAACAACAAAAGAGTTTGGCGAACTATTTGTTGATGAGTTCAAAATGATCAGTGCAATTCCAGGAATAACATCAGATGATGAGCTTCTTGGCGAGTTAAGTAAAACAGTGGAATCTAGTTCAACACCATATTACTGGGTTGTTAACTTTGTTAGTGGAGATCCAACAACGAAAACAGTGCTAGAAACAGAATTACAAGGGATGTATTTAGGTGAGGTAACACCAGCAGAGGTAGCTCAAAAAGTGCAGGGAAATGCAGAAATTTCATTTGAGCCTTTTAAATAACAAAAAAGGAGGCTGTGAATGATGACGACTGTGCAAACAGCTTCAAAAAAGAAGGGAAGAAAAATAGGGAAAAGCTGGACTATCCACCTTTTCCCCATCCCTGCATTAATTATTTATGGTTTGTTCGTGCTATATCCTATATTAGCTGCATTATCCTATAGCTTTTATTCGTTCAATGGCTTTTCACGAGAGTCTTTTGTCGGTTTTGACAATTTCGTTACATTATTTACGACGGAGCCTTATGGATCTATGTTTATAAATGCTTTCAAGCATAACGTTCTTTACTTTGGACTTCAAATGGTAGCTATGAATGGATTGGCATTTATACTTGCTTTTATCATTTATAAAAAAGTGAAGGGTGCTGAGTTTTTCAAAATTGCCTTTTTCTTGCCTCGTTTATTATCCGTAATTGTTGTTGGTTTTTTATGGAAGCTTATCTTAAATCCTAATTTTGGTACGTTGAATATTCTGCTAGGCAGATTAGGACTCGAGGAATTACAAAGAGCTTGGCTTGGAGATCCAAATACAGCGCTTGTTTCCATCATTTTGGTAAATTGTTGGTTCGGTTTAGGATTCGGGGTCCTAATTTTTTTAGCAGGTTTTCAAAGTATTCCGGGTGAACTAATAGAAGCTGCTAGATTAGATGGTGCAAAAGGAATGACAATGCTTCGCAAAATTTATTTACCTTTAATGGTTCCTTCTATTATGATCATGACAGTATTAACGTTCATACAGTCTTTCGAGGCATTTGAACTCGTATATGCTATGCAAGGATCAATGGGAGAGCCGTATTATTCAACCGACACTCTAGCGGTATTCTTTTATCGTTTAGCGTTTGGTAGCTCCACATCTGGAAGTTCTGATGCTTTAGGAGTAGGTTCTGCTTTAGCGGCAGTATTATTTTTCTTTATCTTGATATGTACAATGATATTTCTGAAGTTTACCAACAAAAAAGAAGTAGAAATGTAAGGGTGAGTATATGAAGAATAGTTCAATGTGGTCGAAACCATTTTATTATGTCATTGTATTCGCTGTAGCGACTATCAGTTTGTACCCCATATTTTTAATGTTTTTGTCGTCGTTTAAAACAAGTGCCGAAATATTCAAGGATCCTTTAGGCTTACCTACTAAATTTACCTTAGACACGTATAGAACATTAATGGGCAAAGTTCCGTTCGATCAATATTTTATGAACAGTGTAATTGTTAGTGTGACGTCGGTTGTGCTGGTAGTCGTTTTTTGTTCGTTAGCAGCTTATTATATTGCACGCTTTAAATTTAGCTGGAACAATGCCATTTTCTTTATATTTTTATTGGGAATGATGATTCCGATTAAATTAGGGATAGTACCATTATTTATATTAATGCGTGATTTAGGTCTAATCAATTCTCTTTGGTCACTTATTTTTATGAATATCGCAACAGGTACTCCATTAACAATACTTATATTAACAGGATTTTTTAAAACGATGCCTATAGAGCTAGAGGAAGCAGCAAGAATGGACGGAGCAGGAAACTTACGTGTTCTTTGGAGTGTACTTCTTCCATTAATGAGACCAGCACTAGGTACCGTTGTAATTGTAAACTTTATCTCTGCATGGAATGATTTTTTCTTTCCATTAATATTTATAACAGAGAAAGCAAAGATGACAATACCAGTTGGCATGTTGTCGCTATTTGGTGAACATTCTGCAGATTGGGGCTCCTTATTCGCCGGGTTGACACTTGCTTCTTTACCAATGATGATCTTATTCTTTATTGCATCAAAACAATTTATGGAGGGACTGACTGCAGGTGCAGTTAAGTAAGAATTATTTTATCGGTGTAGATGGTGGAGGCACGAAAACAAGCTGTGTTATTGGCGATAGTACTGGTAGAATAATTGGCACAGTTGTAGGGGAAGGGTCAAATATAAAATCTACGAAACCTGAAAAGGTACGTATACAAATGTTTGAATTATTAAATAAACTAATAAAGACGTCTGGAATAAAAAAAGAACAAGTTTCCGGCCTATTTATCGGAACTGCAGGTGGTGATCGAGAATCAGATAAAAAAACCTGGTATGACTGGATGAAGAGCTACTTTTCACCACACCTATGTCCTATTCAGATTACAAATGATGCGCTCCCAGCTTTAGTTAGTGGAACCTTTAGCTTGAATGGGCTAGTCGTTATTGCAGGAACGGGCTCCATTGCTTATTTAGTGCAAGATAATGGAGGTAGAACTACACGTTCTGGAGGTTGGGGATATCTATTTGGTGATAATGGTAGTGGGTATTATATCGGAAACGAAGCACTTCGCTTTGTCACAAAGTATTATGACCAGCAAGGTGAGCTTGTTCAAGTGGAAAGGTTAACGCAAGCGGTTTTACAGCATTACAATCTACAAAATACCTCTGATATTATTACTGCGGTTTATGAACAAGAGAATCCGCGTACATCGATTGCTTCATTAGCTATGTCTGTACTAGATTTAGCTGAACGAAAGTATGAACCAGCAGTTGAAATAATCCATCAGGCGGTTAGCGCATTAGTCGAACTTCTTACTACCATTTTTAATAGAGAAAAGAATGCTAGAGAGTTACCTATCGTGCTTTGTGGAGGGTTATTTTCCAATGAACTATTTTTCGCGACATTTAAAGATGCGATGGGTAAGTTTGATAATGAATTGTATATACCTTCCCTACCTCCAGTTGTGGGCTCGTATTTATATGCACTAGCAAGTGAAGGCATAGCACTCACTCCAAAACTAAGAATAGAAGTTACTAAGTCATGGGCAAAAGTTATGGATGAACATAACCTCTGAAAGGTATGATATAAATGAACGAATTGGAAAAACTGGGAACTGAGAGTATCAACCCTAAAACAAAAAACCTAGATATCATGACGGTGAAAGAAATAATTAGCACGATGAACGAAGAAGATCAAACAGTTGCACTAGCCGTTCAGAAGGCTTTACCACAGATTGAGGAAGCGATTCATATTGTGCACAAAATGCTCTCAAATGATGGTAGATTGCTTTATATAGGAGCAGGGACTAGTGGTCGGATTGGGTTACTAGATGCAGTAGAGTGCCCTCCAACTTTTAGTACATCACCACAAATGGTGCAGGCTGTGCTAGCGGGTGGCTATGGTGCGGTTATGATTGCTGTGGAAGGTGCAGAGGACGATCACGAGCTGGGTAAACATGATTTAATGAAATTAGATCTTACATCTAGTGATGTGGTGATTGGAATTGCTGCTAGTGGGAGAACTCCCTACGTTATTGGTGCTTTATCATATGCGCAATCAGTAGGTGCTAAAACAATTAGTCTATCAAGCAATCTACAATCTGCTATTAGCCGATATGCCGATGTAGCTATTGAAGTAGAAACTGGTCCTGAAATATTGACTGGTTCTACCCGTTTAAAAGCTGCCACAGCGCATAAAATGGTTGTTAACATGATTTCTACTGCATCGATGATACAAATTGGTAAGGTATATAAAAATTTAATGGTAGATGTGCATGCTAGTAATTACAAATTAAAAGAACGGGCAAAAATGATTGTTTGTGAAGCAACAAATATTACATATGAAGAAGCAGAGAAAGTGCTTGTTGAAACTGAATTTAATGTAAAGCAAGCGATAGTAATAATTTTAACTGGTGCGTCAGCTAATGAAGGTGCAGATTTATTGGAAAAAGCAAATGGAAAAGTCCGCATGGCAATTGGAGAAAAGGCAAAGAAATAAAGATGTAGAGGTGTGAAATGACACAAAAAGTGAATGCGGGATTATCAATAATGGAAGAAATGATTGATCGTCTGCCTCGTTCAGAAAGAAAAATCGCTGATTATATATTAAAGTTTCCAAAGGAGTCTATTAATTTAACGGCTGTAGAATTAGGTAAAGTAAGTGGTACGAGTAGTGCCGCTGTTATCAGGCTTTGTAAGTCACTTCAAGTAAATAGCTTTCAAGATTTAAAGCTAAGGATTGCTGGTGACTTGCAGAATGAGCGTCAGGACCTACGGGATATTGAACCAAATGAAGCGTTTGAATCGATGGTTGAAAAAATCACACTTCAAAGTATAAGGTCAATACGAGAAACAACCAATATGCTCGATATGGTGCAATTAACAAAGGCTGTTGAAGCTATTTTGCAGGCATCTCATATTTATATTTTTGGCGTTGGTGCATCAGGCATTGCGGCAATGGATGTACAACAAAAATTTATGCGTATTAACAAGCATTGCTCCTATTACCCGGATGTACATTTAGCAGCAACCGCAGTTGCCAATGCGTCGAAAGAGGATGTAATTCTTGGTATTTCCTCTTCAGGTAATACACATGAAGTTGCAAAAATATTAGAAATTGGAATGCAAACTGGTGCTAAGACCATTAGTTTAACACGTTATGGTAATTCTCTAGTAGCAGATTTAGCAGAAATCAATTTGTTTACTGCAAGCTCTTTAGAACCTACATTTCGAAGTGGTGCGACATCTTCCAGACTGGCACAGCTACATGTAATTGATATGCTCTTTATGTGTATTGCAACGAATACATTCGAGCAAACAATTGGCTACTTGGATACAACAAGAATGGCAATAGACACATTGCATCAAAAAGTGCAGAAAAGAAAAGCTGTATATGAACAGGAACTAAGTGAATAAATTCTTATTATAGAAGATAAAAAAATAAAATGGTTATACGGAGCGCAATGGCTTATCTCAGCCTTTTAAGATTAGTTCATATTAGGAAAAATTTAATAAAAAACTTTGGATATAATTTTCATTACTCTGCTAAAAGTGAGAAGTAGTCCGAATAATGAACGACATAAAACACATCCTATCCCTGTGTATAGGAGGTGAATTTATGGCTAATCAAGGAAATAATCAAAATCAAAGAAATAACAAAAGTGTCGCAAAGAGCATTAAAAACACAGCAGGATCTGCATTTGAAACCGCGCATAATGCATTAGAAGCTACAGAAAATGTTGCAATGAACGCTGTTGATGCAACAAAAAACGCTGCAAACAATTTAACAGGTAACAACAAAAAATAGTTAGACAAAGAAATGTGCGACTCTTTATACATTGTAGGGTGGCTTCCTAGGCATACAAAAAAGCAGGTGTAGAAAAAGACATCTTTTTCTACACCTGCTTTAATTTAGGGCCAGTGTTTCATATATCTGCAATTTTTTTAAAATCATTCCCGGTTGGATTCTGGAACAATTGAATTCCAAACTCCGGTGCTACGGCAAAAAGATGGTCAAAGATATCTGCTTGAACCGTTTCATATACATCCCATTGTATATCATTTGTAAATGCATATATTTCTAATGGTAACCCGTTTTCGGTTGGCGCTAACTGTCTAACCATTAAGGTCATTTCCTGATGGATTCCAGAATGATGTTGAAGATAGGTGGTAATATAAGCTCTAAATACACCAATATTCGTAAGAGCTCTACCATTCACTCGATTGCTTTGATTAATTTTATTGCTCGTATTGTATTCTTCAATTTCACGTTCCCTATCCGTTACATAGTCGGAAAGATAGTCGATATTTTTATAGTTATTGATCATTTCCTCCGTACAAAATGAAATACTGTTTGTATCAATAAATAATGAACGCTTAATACGTCGTCCTCCAGATTTTTGCATCCCTCGCCAATTTATAAAAGAATCGGATATGAGGGCATAGCTAGGAATCATCGTAATTGTTTTATCAAAGTTTTGTACCTTCACTGTATTAAGGGAGATATCAATAATGTCTCCGTCTGCGCCATATTTTGGCATTTCAACCCAGTCCCCAACCTGAACCATATCATTGGTCGACAACTGAATCCCCGCAACAAGACCTAATAACGAATCTTTAAAAACCAACAAGAATACAGCGGAGAGAGCCCCAATTCCACTTAGAAGAATAAGTGGGCTCTTCCCGATTAGGTTCGCAATCAGTAGGATAATCCCAAGCGTTATGATAATAATTTTAAGGACCTGAATATATCCTTTAATAGGCTTAGTCCTAGATACTTCATAGGTTTGATAAATATCATTCATTGCATTTAAAGAGCTATTGATAATTACTAGCCCCATAATTATTAAATACGCAATTGCCCCATTTTCTATCAACTGTTGAATGGGTGATGGAAAAGTGAAAGCAAAATAATAAATAATAATCGCTGGAACTATATGTGATAGCTTATGAAAAACTTTCCTTTCTAAAAGAAGTTCATCCCAACGAAACTTAGTGTTTTTCACGACTTTAGAGATTATCCTGATTACTACCTTTTTAGTAATAAAATTAGCTACAAGACAGAGGGTCAATATTAAAAGAGTCATGGTAATAATGGAAAGATACCCGACTAAGATAGCATCCATGCCAAAACTTAAAAGCAGGTTACGAATGTAATTCATCTATTTCACCTCATTGTATGTATTATAGTTATTATCATTGTATGCAACTCATTTTTGTTATAAGTGTAATGAGGTAATAACCATTGTATCAGAAAAAACTGATCTTCACTTTCTATGACACTTCGCTAGGTAGTATTCTAAGAAATAAACAAATATAGAAATGGATAGAGGAGATAGCTATGGGTAATTGAAGAAGATTGCAGGTTGAACTTTTTGATGAATGAAACAAGAATAAATTAATTGAGCAGTAATGGGTTTAAAAACGTGTCTGAAAGTATATTATGTGGTATTTCAAACAAGAATCCCCCTGGAACAAGTAACACATGTTCCAGGGGGATTCTGATGTTTTATGAAACTGAATAATTGACTCATCTTAATTTGCCTTTATTACTAACGTCAAATACAAAACAATTAGTTCTCCTGAACGACTTTACTTTTTACTAAAGCTGCTTGATTGTTCTTTTTCTCTAATCTTAATTTATAGAACAGGAAACAGGCGATGAAAAAGCCTACACCATAGTACAGACCAACTCGCTGTGTCGGATCAAACGCTAAAAATACTAAGATCAGTAAACAAAACGCAATACAGAATAGCGGAACAAACGGATAGAAGGGAACTTTATAACCCAAATCTTCCAGTTTACCGCCATTCTTTATATATTGGCGACGAAACATTAATTGGGAAGCCGCAATTCCCATCCATGAAATAGTGACAGAAATCCCTGCGATCGACATTAACAATACGAATACTGTGTCGGCCTCCATTACACTTGTCAATAATGATAGTAAAGAAAAAGCCATTGTGAATAGTAAAGCAGTAAGTGGAACTTTTCGTTTAGATAGACGACCGAACACTTTCGGCGCCATGCCTTCTTTTGCCATCGACCACAATAAACGAGTGGATGCATACAAACATGAATTTCCCACGGACAAAATGGCAGTTAAAATAACAAAATTCATAATACTACCAGCGTACGGTATTCCAGCTAAATTCATTAACGTAACAAACGGACTTTCAAGCAATCCAAGTTCAGATGCTGGGAAAATAGCTGATAGTACAATAATAGATGCAATATAAAATACGACAATTCTAATAATAATAGTACGAATAGCTTTTGGAATATTCTTTTCCGGGTTTTCTGTTTCTCCCGCTGCAATACCAACTAACTCAGATCCTTGGTAGGAGAAAATAACATTCATCATTGTGAGAAAAACAATAACAATTCCAGCTGGGAACAACCCTGAAGGTGCTAAATTGGTCGCAAGTGGTGCCGCTCTTTCTTCCATTGGTATAATTCCAAAAATCGCTGCAGCGCCAATGATAATAAACAGAACTACCGCGACGACCTTAATACCTGCAAACCAAAACTCGGCCTCTGCAAAAGCTTTTGTTGTAAGCGCATTCAAAGCGAATAATAAAACCATGAAAATCGCACACCATATCCAGATTGGAATGTCAGGGAACCAATGCTGCATTAGTATTCCGGCAGCCGTAAATTCCACTCCAGCTGTTGCAGCCGAACCTACAAAATACATCCATCCTAGTGAAAATCCTGCAGATGGACTAATATATCGAGTCGCATAAGTCTGAAAAGAACCTGTTACCGGCATATGAACAGCAAGTTCTCCAAGACATACCATCACCATATATAAGATTAAACCACCGAATAAGTAACCAAGAATAGCCCCTCCCGGACCTGCCTGATTAATCGTATAACCTGCATTTAAAAATAATCCCGTCCCAATTACCCCACCAAGTGATAGCATAAACAAATGACGACTTTTCATCGAGCGATTTAATAGATTTTCTTGTGTTGAATCCCCAATATTAGACATAATATTCCCTCCCTTATGCAATTATTTAGCTAAACCAATGCTACTTCTCTGCTTTTCGATTAGTACGAAATCATTACGGATGCAGGCACCTGTAGTGATTCTAATTTTTTTTGTTAAGCTCTTAATGATAGGCAACTTAGACCACCGTCTTGTTTACGAACCTCTGACATATCCAACTCAATAGTTTCATAGCCTGCTTCTTTGAATTTTCGTTTCGTTTCGCTATATCCTTGTGGAATGATTACATAATCATTCACACGAATACAGTTTGCTGAATATTCATCCTCATCAGATATAACAATTTTGTCATAAGAATCAAATGCAGGGTGATCAACAAATTCACCTGCAACGACCATTTTGTTGTTTCCTAAATAAGCAATACCTGTTTTCAAATGGAAAAACTTTTGTAACGGGATGATTGTTACTTCAAATCCTTCGCTTTCTAGAATTTCTTTTAACTGCAGTGCTCCTTCTTCATTTGTGCGTTCAGAAATTCCAATATAAAAATTGTTATCTGCTTGTAAAATATCTCCACCATCAAGTGTTCCTGGTGATTTAATGTAATGTAACTTTTTATAAAAATCTTTTAAAACTCTTTCAATTTCAATAATTTCTCCATTTCGAGATTCCGCTCCCGGATTTGTAATTACGGCAAATTCTGATGTCAGCACGGCAGCATCTTCAACGAACGTTGAATCTGGAAATTCTTCGCTTGCTGGTAGTAGTGTTACTTCAACTCCACACTTTTTTAATGCTTCCACATATGCCTCATGCTGAACTAATAGTTTTTCATAATCCGGTTTCCCAAGATCTGAGGTTGTTAATCCTTCTACATAGCTCTTACCCGGTGTTTTTGCGATTACTTTTGTAAATTTACTCATTTTTATTTCCCCCTTAATTTCTAATGACTGGACTTGTTAGACATGTTGGACCACCGGTACCTAATATACTGATTTCTCGTCCTTTGTATTCATAAACCGTTGCTCCTGCATCCAGCAATTGTTGTTTCGTCGTTTCATTTCCTTCGATCATTACACACACACGTGGTGCAAGCGCTAGTACATTACATCCGAGATTATCGTACTCTGTCTTTAGAACTTCTATTAATTGAATACCATGCTTTATCAGTAACTGACGGAAAAATACTGGCATCAATTGTGAATGAACCACCGCCAAATCTTTATCAACCATGCTTATAAAAGACATCAAGTGTAAGCATTCCGCTTCTCCTTGATCATGCGGAAGCTGTACAACGATGAACTCCTCTACATACGGAGCTGTTATTTCTTTGAGTTGGCGAATTGCTTCGTCGTTTGTACGGTATCCTCGGCCGACAACAATTGTATGATCATCTAACCAGATGATATCTCCACCATCTGATACTGCTTCTCCAGTTAACTCTCCAATAATAGGAATCTCTTTTTCTTTGAGAAACTCTTTATAAACGGATGCCTCTGGCTGTCTTAATTTCTTACCTGATTTTAAAATAATGGCCCCAGCTGGCGTAAATTTCACCGGGTCATGCGCATAGATAGAATCTAATCCTACTTCGTCAGATACTGGAAGGTAGTCAATTTGCGGTACATGCTTTTCTAAAATCTCAATGAATTTTTTATATTCACGAACTGCTTCTTCAAAATTTGGTTTTTCTAGATAATTGAATACTTTCCATTCATCGGATAAGTGTTCTTGACTAATAAAGGCATCGTTTGGATGCTTTACAATTACTCGCTCTAACTTTTTATACATAGATGAGTTATAATCCATTTATATTCCTCCTTTTCCGCTCACCGGAAAACGTTTCCGTTTAACGGAAATATTATATTTAAAATATATGTGTTTTATGATAAACTGTCAATATATTTAGAATGTTAAATAATATTATTTTAGACTAATAAAAAAGGGGTGACTTACATGCAATCTATTATTCGTGCAATGACTGTTGCTAAAGTATTAGCAATTCATACCAATGAAAAAGGAGTAAGTATATCCGAGCTTTCTAAACAATGTGAGCTGCCACTTAGCACGATGCATAGATTACTACAAGCCATGATTAAACAGAGCATGGTGGAGCAAGATGAACACTCTAAGTTGTACCGTCTTGGCGTAGTTTGGCTAGAGTATGGTTTAAAGGTGTACGATACAATCGACTATGTGAGTAAAATTAGACCAGAGCTGGAACGCTTATCTAGAGAGGTAGAGGAGAGTGTCTATTTAAGTAAGCCTATTGGTGCAGAAGCGATGATTGTAGAAAGAATTGATAGCGAAAATAACCCAATCCGAATTTACGATCAACTAGGATTGCGTATTCCAATACATATTGGAGCAGCCAATAGGTCAATGCTTGCAGCTATGCCTAGATCCCAATCGGAAAGTATTTTGTCACAGCAATTGCCACCCGACAAAATACCAAAGTTTCTACAAACACTCGACCAAATTTCGAAGCAAGGCTATGCAACTAGCCACTCTGAGCGAACGGAAGGCACATCATCTATCGCGGTTTCTATCAAAGACAGTCTGGGTCAAATCATTGGGGCTGTCAGCATTGGCGTTGTCAGTTTCAACCTAACGGAAGAACGTCTCGCATTCCTAACAAGTAAAGTAATCGAGACCGGTAATAATATATCTTTGAGACTAAGATCTAATAGCTGAAACAGCTAATGAAAAATGTTGCTTGCCCTTGGATAGGGATTTAATTGCTTTTGATTTTTGTGATTTTAGATTTCAAGGTTATTACTGTATTAATTTCATTCAAATAGAAACCCGTTGGAACGAGTAACACTTGTTCCAACGGGTTTCTATTAGTTTCATGAAAACAAGTTTCTTCTTTTCTTCAACTAGGGATGTAGGTTTATTAGCTTATCTGATAATAATAGCCAGTCATTAAGAATACATTGTATGAAAGGGAGTTGGTTTTCCTAATATGTGCGAGTTTACAATGTTTTACATTATAGAGGGGGACAAGCATTGAAGAAGAAACTAATTTTGACCATCATTACTTTAATTATCTTGAGTATTGTTGCAGGTTGCGGCTTTGGGGGAGGAAAAGTACTAGATCGAATGGAAAAATCAGAAGTGCTGAATGTTGCATTTGAGGGTACGTATCCACCATTTAACTATTTAGATGACAATGATGAATTAACCGGATTTGATGTAGATATTTCAAATGAAATTGCGAAAAGATTAGGAGTGAAGGCTAATTTTGTAACATCTAAGTGGGAAGGTTTAATAGGCGGTTTAAAGGCGGATAAATTCGATATTATTATTGGGCAGATGACTGTAACAGAGGAAAGGAAAAAAAGTGTAGATTTCACTGATCCATATGTTATTACAGGCTCGGTGTTAATCACACGTGAAGAAACAAATGATATTAGTAAACTGGAAGATATTAAAGGGAAAAAAGTTGGTGTTGGTGGTGGAACTACCTTTGAAGAAATTGCAAACAGTGTGGAAGGTGCTGACGTCAAGTTATATAAAGCATTTAGTGATTATCTAGAGGATCTTAAAAATGAAAGATTAGATGTCATTATTAACGACCAACTGTTAGTAAGCTATAACATTAAAGAAAATAATCTGCCGATAAAAGTTGCGAGTGATATTCTTCAAGTAGATGAGATCGGAATGGCAGTTAACAAAGGTAACGAAGACTTTATTGAAAAGGTAAATGAGGCTCTAAGTGACATGAAAGCCGATGGAACCTATAAAGAAATATATATAAAATGGTTTGGATCAGACCCTGTTGAACAATAAATGAACAAAAGTATCAACATGATAAGGAGGGAAGGAAACCTTGCATATTGTCGTTTTAGGTACAGGGATGATTGGCACAACGGTCGTATGTGAACTTGCTAAATTTACGGAAATAGACTTAATCACTGCTGTGGATGTGAGACAAGAGAGTATTGATAAATGTTTAGAAATCTCCAATAGTCCTAAAGTTATTGGGAAAGTTGCTTCATTAGAAACGAAAGAAGATATAGCTGAAGTGTTGAAGGGTATCGATGTGGCGGTTGCTTGCCTTCCTCATTCTTTAAGTCTCGTTGCTATAAAAGCAGCAATAGAATCCAAATGCCATTTGGTAGATCTAGTAGGATCTATGTTCAAAGAAAAAATAGAATTACATGAATCTGCGAGGGATGCAGGGGTAATTATCGTTCCAGGCTGTGGAGTAGCTCCTGGAATAACGAACTTTTTGGCGGCTCAAGGAATTGAGATGCTAGATGAAGCAGAAGAAGCGATTATGATTTGTGGGGGAATTCCAAGACATCCAGTTCCTCCATTATGGTATCAAGTTGTTTTTCGACTAGAAAGTGTGCTGGGTCTTTATACAAAACCCGCTATTGCAGTTGAAAATGGGAAACTTGTAGAATTATCTCCTTTATCAGGTTTAGAAAAGATGACATTCCCTCTACCCGTAGGTAACTGTGAAGCTGTTATTACAGATGCTCATAGCACGGCTTATATACTAAAAGATAAAGTGAAAAACCTATACGAAAAAACAGTTAGGTATCCTGGACATTGGGGCAAGATGGATGTTTTGGGAGAACTGGGATTTCTCGATAATAATCCTATTGAAATAGAGGGAGTTACGATAACGCCACGAGCTTTTGCAGAACGAGTTCTGGCACCGAAAATGATTGGAGCCTCTAATGAAGATGTAACCGTGCTAAGAGTCGAAGTTAGTGGCATAAAGGATGGGAAACCAACCAAATTTACATGGGAAATGGTTGACCTATACGATCACGAGCGAAAAATTACGTCTATGGCCAAAACTACGGCCATTCCTGCAGCAATAATGGCGAAATGGATTGCATGTAAAAAGATTATAGAGACAGGTGTCGTACCAGTAGAGAGCTTAATCATTAGGGAAAGATACCAACCATTTATGGAGGAGTTAAATAATCTAGGAATTCAAATAGATTTTAAAGAGGATATTTTGAACTAAGGGGAATATCAACCTTGTAATTCGTCGGAAAGGAGGTTGATGTATGGATGTTACGATAATTATTGATTCATTGCCATCCTTACTTAAGGCAACTTTAATGACTATATTATTGGCTGCGATATCTATTGTAATCGCGCTCATTATTGGATTTTTCACTGCGATTGTAAGAATACTAAAAGTAAAAATATTAAATGGAATTGCAACGACGTATGTTTCCATTATTCGTGGAACTCCTCTGCTTGTTCAGATCTTTGTCATTTACTATGGTTTACCGCAAATCGGTATTTCTTTAGATCCGATATCTTCAGGAGTAGTGGCGTTAAGTTTAAATGCTGGTGCTTACTTATCAGAATCCTTTCGGGCATCAATACTTGCTGTGGATAATGGCCAGATGGAAGCGTCACTATCCATGGGAATGACGTATTCGCAAGCATTAAGGAGAATTATTCTCCCACAGAGCCTTCGAATAGCTATTCCTACCTTATCCAACACATTTATTGTACTTATCAAAGATACCTCTCTAGTCTCCGTAATAACCGTAACCGAACTACTGCAAATGTCGAGTTTGATCATTGCGAAAACTTTTGAACCACTTACCATCTATTTACTAGCTGCGGCTATTTATTGGGTATTAATAACTTTCTTCACAACCATTTTAGATAAACTAGAAGTTCGGTCGTCAAAATACTTGGTTCGATAGGTGTAACGTATTGAATACGAATGATAGGAGATGTCTATGAGTATCATTCAAGTTAAAAATTTGAAAAAAACCTTTGGAACGAATGAGGTATTACAAGGGATAGATTTAACAATTGCTAAAAGTGAAGTGGTCGTAATTATGGGACCAAGCGGCTCTGGAAAATCTACCTTATTACGTTGTTTAAATTTCTTAGAAGAACCAACAGAGGGAACTATTCGTATTGGTGAATTCCAAGTAGATGCAGGTGGCAATAAAAATCGCAAACGAAAAAAAGAAATAAGAGAACTTAGAAAGATAACCGGGTTCGTATTTCAATCGTTCAATCTGTTTCCACATAAAACTGCTATTGAAAATGTGATGGAAGGTCCAATAATTATCCATGGAACCAAAGTAGAAGAAGCAAGAATACTAGCGAAGGCTCTTCTGACAAAAGTTGGTCTTGGTGACAGATGTGATTACTACCCAGCCCAGTTGTCAGGCGGGCAACAGCAAAGAGTAGCTATTGCAAGGTCGTTAGCGTTAAATCCAATGGTTATGCTCTACGACGAACCTACTTCTGCTTTAGACCCCGAGCTTGTGAAAGAAGTTTTACAGGTCATAAAGGATTTAGCACGAGAAGGAATGACGATGATCATAGTTACACATGAAATGAACTTTGCAAAAGATGTCGCAGATAGAGTCATATTTATGGATAAAGGAGTAATTGTCGAACAAGGAACATCAGAAGAAATCTTCCTTAACCCAAAAGAAGACAGAACAAGACAGTTCTTATCGATAGTTGAGTGAACGAAATGAAAAGTAATAGGTTTAAAAGCTACTCGAAAATAAACATATACAAATAGAATCCCACTGGAACAAGTGTAATCGTTCCAGTGGGATTTTGTTTATTTCATATGCTACCATTAGTAAAGAGTATCAGCTATTCACGCATGGAGGATTTCAAATGATTGAAGTAATAACGGTAGTAAATATGTTAGTGGAAGTAAAAAATACGAAAGATTATGAAAAAAAAGTAGAAAAGATTTTGCGGCCCAGGATTCGATCGATTCAACATATAGAGACGATTAGTATGTCTGAACCAAATGAACAACTGATCGTAAGTGCTTTGGTAAAGTATAGAGTGCTCATAGAAGAAAGAATGGAAAACAAGTTTTTAGATGATTATGTGGGTCTCGTTCTCCCGATGTTTTATAATCGTTTTAAAGCGATGCCGGTAAGCAATCAAATTTATAAAATTTCGCGGGTCAAAAAAGAGCATGGTGCTCGGCGTTAATATTTGTTTGGCACATAGGGAACCTAAAAAGTTCTGATTATTAAATACTGGGGCTAACCATAGTATAAGTTCTGAGCACTTATCAACTCACAACAAGTTCCTTCTCAGTTTCCTCTGATTCTACCGGTTCTAGAAAAGTAGGTAATAAGGAAGGAAACGCGAATTTAAATGTCGTACCTTCTCCAACATCACTTTCTACATGAATTGTACCATTCATCGTGGAGAGGTATTGGGTACGATTTTCTTTTGAAATAGCATCATTTTGTAAAAGTCGAACAAAACCAATTGCAGCTGTCAACGGGTAAACGGGAAGGTAGAGTTTAAAAATTAGCATGAAAAATAAAAAAAAGTAGGACGGAGGTTTACTCTCCCTCCTACTTTTTTGGGGGAGACAGAGAGCCAGTCCCTGCGAGCCCCCTTACGTTTGGTTTAACTTAATTTTCTGGGACAAAGTATATAACAGAAGGGCCAGATGCACCGCCTGGAAGACTCGTAACAAAATCGTATTGATTTCCGTTGGCTCCAATTGTTTCAGTCGCAAACTTCCATGCATTTACATAGCTTAGAAACCCTGTAGTCTTAAGCTTACCGTTCCATTGCATAGCAAAATGACCAAATCCACCTGCGGGGTTGTCGTAGATGGAGAGTTGCTGTGGACGATGTAAAGCATTTTCCACTTTAACGTCTAAATTATATAAAACACCGTAGTTCCCATTGTTGATTACCGGTTTGTTTGCATCTACTACACTAATACCTTCTTCGTATTCTCCCGGTAATTTATCGCTCCATTGACCAGAAGCTGCAGAAGATAGTCGAATATATGCATTTCCTAATGCGGTATCATAAGTAAGTATACCCTCACGATCAAAATGTGGGAAACTTCCACGAACATGTGAATCAGGCGCTAAGACTTCAACAGAAAGTGGGTCAGCTGGTTTTTCTACATAGTTAAGTATGGTTGCGGTGACACTGGCCGGCTGATGACGGTGTTTCGTATAGACATCATATTGGGCAATCCCGCTAACTGTTTCTCCATCATCTGCATTTTTTTCCAGGTAATAGCTTTCGCCAGGTTGCAATGTTAAAATATATTTTTTTTCAGCCTTTTCTTCTAGAAATTGTACTAACGCTTCTTTTCCAGCTACGTCAGGATAAATACTCACTGAAGCTCCAACTCCTTTGGAATACAGCATCACTGGTTCGTCCGAAGTATTCGTTAGTGCTAGGCTGACGTTTCGATCCTCCCCACTAACATTTTGATGATGCCAAAATACACGGAATTCACCTGTAGCACTGTCTCGATAAAACGCACCATTGTCGGAGTAAGTTTCTGGAGAATCACTTAGTATCAGTTTTCCTCCTGTTTGTTTTAATTCTGGTTTTTCTAGATGAACCGCAGGCTTAAGTGTTTCAATTGGAACATAATTCTCATTGGCAAATGACTGATTAGGCAGAAGAAATGCTAATAGAATAGTACCTAAAACTAAAGCAGACTTTCTTTTCATTCGTTTTCCTCCTCTCAAATTTGCGAAATCCCAATAATCACTGACAATTTATCTGAAGAAGTCAAAAAGGGATCTCAATATTTATAATATTCTATATATAATGAATTTTTCCTCCTTTTTTAAAAATATAAGTGGATGGATTTTCTTTTTTATCTGAAGGATGAAAAAGGCAACTGCACATCTAGAAAAATGGTGAGTCGAGATATCAATCTTAGAACTCTCAACAAACTTGTTATAATATTGACGAATAGATTGAGATTTTGTATTCTGTAATTGGAGGAGAAATCCTCTTTCAATTTAAGTGGAGGAATATTTCTTCAAGTGGATTTAAGAACCAATATAAAGGAGAATTATTATGCCGAAGAATGAGAAAGTAAACCCTCTTTTAATTATTAAATCAGTTTATAACTCGCTTACGAAAACAGAGCAAAAGGTAGCGGATTATATTATGGTCAATTATGCGGAGGCTGTGTATTCCTCTGTAACTGATTTAGCGGAAGGCGTGGGGGTTGGTGAAACAACCGTCTTGCGTTTTTGTAGAAAGTTAGGATATAGAGGATTTCAAGAATTTAAATTAGCAATTGCACAAAATCTAATGGGAGTTGACGAACAAGTCTATGGAAAAATAGATGAACAAGATTCCGTTGATATAGTTGCGAAAAAGATAGCTACTCAAAATGTCAGTGCTTTAAATGATACGGTGGCATTACTCGCAGAGAGTACTTTGCAATCTGCGGTAGGCAAAATTAACAGTGCAAAGAAGATCTATTTCTTTGGTGTGGGTTCTTCTGGATTTACGGCTTTGGATGGTCAACATAGATTAATGAGACTGGGTTATAATACGGAACATGTTTCTGATTCACATATCATGTCAATGACTGCTTCGTTATTAGGTAAAGAGGATTTAATTATTGCTATCTCTTCATCAGGAAGTACAAAGGATGTTGTGGATGCAATTGAAATTGCGAAGGAAAACAATGCTTGTATTATTTGTATTACAAATCAAGCTAGGTCACCTATTACAAAATTTGCAGATTTAATTCTTTTGGCTGCAAATAAGGAATCACCATTTGAAGGGGGAATTTTTTCTTCCAAGATTGCTCAGCTTTTACTATTAGATGTTCTAGCAACGAATGCTGCTCTTCGCAATAAAGAACAAGCGTCCAAAGCGATAAAAAGTACGGCAGAATCAGTTCTTGATAAATTGTACTAACTAACTAATAGAAAAAGGTGAAAATCATGACTTCTTCAAATAATAAACTATTTGAAGTTCTTGAATATATTGTAGATTTAGTTCTATTAAACTTTTTATTCATAATATGCTCACTTCCATTAGTAACTGCTTACCCTGCCTTTGTAGCATTGGTAGGAGCTATTAAAGGTTTGTCTGAAGATAAACCAATACCAGCTTGGAAACAGTTTTTTAAGCTCTTTTATGATTATCTAAAAAAAGGAATTACAATCTGGCTTGTTCTTCTATTTGTTTCAGTTGTCATAATAGGGGATATTATGGCTGTTAATTATTTGCCAAATACATTACAGAATTTTCTTCTGCCCTTTAATATAATTGCAACTCTTTTATTCTTAGGAGTATTTTGCAATCTTACCAAACTATTTATATTAGGTGAACATCGTTTTAAAACATTATTTATTCGAAGTATTTTTCTATTCTTTAGACAGCCCCAAAAGCCATTACTTATCGTTTTCATCAATGCAATTATTGTCATACTATCCGTCTACCTAAAATTTGTTCCCTTTATTATTACTTTCAGTTTTCTTGCCTTTACCTGTTCTTCAATTTTGTTTGCTAAGGATCATGAAATAAATAATAGTTAGTTTAATATGAAAATGGAGATTTTTTTATTTTTTTTAAAAAAAGGTGGATTTAATCTCCAAAAAGTGTTACATTTCTAAATAGATAGATAATTCACTCATGAAAGCATTTCGCGAAAGCGCTTTCATGGAGATATCTAGGATCAAAATAAAAACAGTGGGGGGAAATGAATTGATTAAAGGTTACAAAAAATTATTATCATTAATTATGGTGTTTTTACTTATTTTAGGGGTCTTAGCTGCATGTAACTCTGAAAGTTCAGGAGTAAAGGATTCAGAAAAAGGGAAAGATAAAAAAACAACTGTTGAATTTTGGACAATTTCGCTTCAACCAACATTTAATGATTATTTCAATGAACTTATTGCAAAATACGAAGAAGAGAATCCAGGGGTGAAAATTGACTGGAAAGATTTTCCGTATGACGCAGTTCAGAACAAATTAATGACAAGTATTGCAAGTAAAAAAGCTCCTGACGTAGTTAACTTAAATACTGTAATGGCGAACCAATTGGCTTCGAAAAGTGCCTTAGTTGATTTCAATCAACAGTTAACTGACGAGCAAAAAGGAATTTATTTTGAAGGAATCTATAATTCTACTTTGCAAGGTGAAGGTGCATATGCACTTCCATGGTATACGGGTATTCCGGTTCTTTATATCAATAAGTCATTAGCAGAAAAAGCAGGTATTGATATAAATAATCCTCCACAAACAAAAGAAGATCTAGCAAACTGGGGTAAACAAATTGCAGACAAAACAGATTCTTTTGGATACGTATTCAGTATGGAGACTCGATCTATCCTTGAAGAGGGCTTCAAAATTGTAGAAGGTGATAAAGCGATATTCAATAATGATGAAGTAAAGGAATATATCCAAGGCAATATTAATTTAATCGAAGCTGGTGTTATTCCAAAGGATATTCCAGCATTTGATAAACAAGTTCAACTATTTGGTAGTGAACAAGTAGGTATGATCATCTCGAGTTCTTCGTTTATTAACCAATTAAAAACTGCTTCACCAGATGTATATAAAAATACAATCGCTGTTCCAGCACCAGTTGGAAAAGCAGGTATTCGTTTTACAAACACTATGAATCTAGTTGTTCCAAAGGAATCTAAGAATGTAGATTTTGCAACTGCATTTGCACATTATGTAACAAATGATGCGAATCAATTAGCATTCTCGAAAGCAGCAAACACGCTACCTTCTACTAAAGAAGCTGCAAAGGATGAACATTTCTATAAAAATGATGGAACATTAGAAGGTCAAGCTCTAACTGCTTCTGTTGAAAGTTTAGACAAAGCAACAGACTTTTACCTTGGTATTGAAAATGCAGGTGACGTGGATAGTGCAATAAATAAACATCTACAAAACATCTATATCAATGATCAAGATCTTGATGCTGAGCTTGAAGCAGCTGAGAAAGAAGTTAATGCTATCTTAGCTAGATAATATATGAAAAGTGAATGGGCAGATGAATTTCTGCCCATTTTCGATTAGGAGGAAAAACCGTATGGGAAAAATAAGAACTGTCGGTTTTAGCAGATTTTCAGAGGTTCAAACTGCCTGGCTTTTTATGGCGCCAGGATTAATATTACTTGCTGTATTTACCTTTTGGCCGATTATTTTCAGTCTACCTTTGGCATTTACGAACTATTCGGTTATTGGGGAAACGTCGTTTGTAGGACTTGAGAACTTTAAGCGTGCATTTTCTGACATTGATTTTATTGCGTCGATTAAAAACTCTCTACTATATATGATTATTGTGCCTTTTATTCAAATTATCTCTATCTTAATGGCTATTCTAGTGAATCGAAAAATAGCGGGCATAAAGTTTTTCCGGACTGCCTATTATATTCCGGTTGTTACTTCTATGGTTGCTGTTGCGATAATCTGGGGTTGGTTAATGAGCTCTAATGGGGTACTTAACTATCTCTTAATGTCTACTGGTCTATTAAGTGAAAAGATTAACTGGTTGTCTGATAAAGATACAGCACTATGGGCCTTGATGTTTATTACCTTATGGAAAGGATTAGGTTATTATATGATGATCTATCTTGCAGGCCTACAAGCTGTTCCAAATGATTGTATTGAGGCTGCAAGAATCGATGGTGCAAGTAACTTCGAAGTCATTACTAAGATCACTATCCCTCTGTTAAAGCCATATATGTTCTTCTGTACATTAATCTCTTTAATGGCAGCTATTCGTGTATTTGATGAAGTTTTCGTCTTAACGTCCGGTGGACCTGGTAATGCAACATTAACAAGTAGTGTGTATATCTACCAACAAGGATTTGAACAATTTGAATTTGGATATTCATCCGCCCTAGGATTAATTGTTAGTTTCATTATTATGTTCTTTAGTATTTTCATCTTCGTGTTTAACAGGAAGGGTGGTGTAAATCCATATTAATATGGATAAGCCAATGAAAAATACAAATCAACTAAAAAAATTAATCAGTAAGTTTTTTGTTTATGTGTTGCTAATCTTATTTGCCATTTTCATGATGGGACCATTCATTTGGCTAATAAGTGTATCTCTCATGCCTGGAAAGAATATTTTTGCATTTCCACCTGCAATATTTCCAACCTTCATTGATTTCAGAAATTATTTGGAAGTATGGGAATACATGGACTTTCTTAAATATATTTGGAATACGGTTATTATCACATTCTTAGGTGTAACCCTCAGTCTTTTATTCAGTGCTTTAACGGCATATCCGTTAGCTATTTTTAAATTTAAAGGTAGAAACTTTGTCTTCCTGTTGCTCATCTCAACGATGATTATTCCAGCAGCTGCAGGACTTGTAGTTAACTATTTAACGATTAATGCGATGGGATTAATTAATACCTTTACTGGTGTTGTCCTTCCAACACTTGTGTCCGTATTCAATGTATTCCTATTCAGACAGGCGTTCATGGGAATACCAACCGATATAAGGGATTCTGGAAAAATGGACGGAGCATCCGAAATTCGGATTTGGGGTCAATTAATGATGCCAATGATTAAACCAGCCGTTGCCGTTGTTGGGCTATTTGAATTTATGGCGAACTGGAATAGCTTCTTATGGCCAATTATTGTATTAAATACTGAAAAATACCCGTTAGCTTCTGCATTAAGCTTTCTAAATGGACAGTTTTCATATAACTTTGGTTGGATTGCTGCTGGAACGGTAATTTCAGTATTGCCAATCATCTTCGTATTCTTATTTACACAAAAATACTATATGGAAGGAATTTCAGGTGCGGTTAAAGGATAATACATCTGAAACGAAAAGAGCCAAGAAAAGGGAGATTTCGAATGTATAAAATTGCTTATATCCCATTAGACGAACGCCCCTGTAACTACTCCTTCCCAAACTTTCTTGGGGACAGAGGGACAGGTTCCTCGTCCCATGGAGAAGTGAATCTCATAAGACCAGATTTGAGCTTAATGGGGAATAAAAAAGTTCCAGGAAACATGGAAAAGATATGGGAATGGCTGTATGAGGAATCAGTAGATTCAGACGGACTAATTCTGTCATTAGATACATTATTATTTGGAGGAATCATTCCTTCTCGATTGCACTCTCTAACATTGGATGAATGCAGGAATGCACTCGCAAGGCTTTCCGGTATTAAGGAAATACATCCAGACGTAAAAATATATGCATCCAACTTAATCATGAGATGTCCCAAGTATTCAAGTAGTGACGAAGAGCCGGATTATTACGAAGACTGGGGAAGTGAGATTTTTCAATACGGGGAATTGCATCATCTGATTTCAGCCAATGTAGCATCTGAGGAAAATCATAAGCAGTACGAAAACTTAAAGCAACAAATACCACAAGAAATAATAGATGACTATTTATCTAGAAGGAAAATCAATGTAGAGGTCAATAAGCTTGTCCTTGAGTATGTGAATAACGGCTTGATTGATTTCTTGATCATTCCTCAAGATGATTCCGCACCTTACGGATGGACTGCGATTGATCAACAAGAAGTTAGAGGAGCGATTGCCTCTCATAATCTTGAGCTAGATGTGTATATGTATCCCGGCGCAGATGAAGTCGGCTGTACATTGTTGGCGAAAATGATCAACAGCTTTAAAGGGAAGAGACCATTGGTATATCCAGTTTTCTCAAGTACACAAGGTCCGTCTGTCACACCGTTATATGAGGATCGTCCTTTAATGGAAACTCTTAAATATCAAGTTTTAGCAGCAGGTGGACTTATTACCTCAAACCGGTCAGAAGCTGACTTTGCATTATTCGTGAATTCGCCAGTAGAGCCGATGATGGAAGCAGCCTACCAAGACAATCTTAGTACAAAATATCAGGTGAATCGAAATCTAATTGATTTTGTGGAACAACTTGATTTTACAATGAATGAAAGAAACATCCCATGTGTAGTGGCGGATGTTGCGTTTGCGAATGGCTCAGATTTGGCGTTCCTGAAACTAATGAAAAGAAAAAATCTTCTTTTTAAATTAGCTGGTTACGCTGGCTGGAATACGAGCTCAAATACGTTAGGAACATGCATTACACAAGGAATGCTTCACAATATATATGGTAACACCCAAAAACATACTAATTTTCTAGCACTGCGTTATGTAGAAGATGCGGGATATTGCAGTTTTGTCAGAAATAATGTCACGAATACCATCTTGCCTGAATTAGGTTATGACTACTTCCTTGTCGACGGAAAGAATGGAAGGGTTTCTGAAATTGTTCAGGAGCAATTGAAGGAGTTTATTAAGGAAAATCTCATCGATGAAGATAACGAGATAAAGATCAAAAAGTGTTACATGCCTTGGAGTCGTATGTTTGAAGTCGGTCTGGAAGTTGAGAATATACGTAGAGTTAAATAAAATGGGACAGATTCCTGTTCCGAGTATAAATATGGTGGAAAGACGGACCTGTCCGTGTGACCCACAAAGGAGTTGCCGGTAATGGGGAAGCAAGAATCTACAGATGTTGTGGTGATAGGCGGAGGTTTAGGTGGTTGTATGGCCGCATTAGCTGTTGCCAAAATGGGTTTAAAGGTCATTATTACGGAAGAAACAGATTGGCTGGGTGGACAGCTTACAAGTCAGGCGGTACCTCCAGATGAGCATAAATGGATTGAAAAATACGGTAGTACCAACACGTATCGAGAATTTAGAAATAGAGTACGTCAATATTATCGCGATAACTATCCACTTACAAAAGAAGCGAGAGAAAATGAAATACTAAACCCCGGAAATGGCTGGGTAAGTCGGTTAGCACATGAACCAAAGGTTGCCTTAAAGGTAATTGAAGATATGCTTGCCCCATACCTAAACAGTGGGAAGATAAAAGTTCTATACAACTATAAACCCTTAGATGCGAAGACAGAAGATGATATCGTAAAATCTGTCACCGTGACTCACATTGAAAAATCTCAAACAATTGAATTGATTGGTCAATACTTTTTAGATGCCACAGAATGTGGGGATGTTCTGCCAATTGCAGGGGTTGAATATGTGTCAGGTGCCGAGGCAAGAAACGAAACTGGAGAACCCCATGCTCTAGAGGAAGCAAATCCAATCGATATGCAATCTTTTACATATGTGTTTGCGGTTGATTATGTCGAAGGTGGCAATTTTACCATTGATAAACCCGAGCAGTTTGATTTTTGGCGCGAGTATATGCCAAGCTTCTCGCATCTGCCTCTTTTTAGCTGGTATGCAACAGATGCCGATGATACATCCAAGCTAAAACAATTTACGTTACTCCAAAATAATGAAGGAATTCCTTCATTATTTACCTATCGAAGAATACTAGATACAGAGAATATAGAAGGGGATTTATATGAAGGCGATATTTCCCTCATAAATTGGGCGCAGAATGACTATTTTCATGGTCCGATCTATGGAGTATCAGATGAGGAAATTGAAAAGAACTTATTCAATGCGAAACAACAAAGCTTATCTCTCTTGTACTGGCTACAAACAGAAGCACCGAGACTTGACGGTGGAAAAGGCTACCCTGGATTAAGACTCCGTAAGGATGTATTGGATACGGAGGACGGCCTTGCCAAATATCCATATATTCGAGAATCAAGAAGAATTAAGGCTGTATACACCATCACAGAAAAAGATGTCAGTAAAGAAATAAGAGGAGACCAAGGGATATGCGAGTATTTTGATAGTGTAGGTGTTGGAAGTTATCATCTGGATTTACATCATACAACGGTTTCCAAACGAAGCTTCTATATCCCAAATTATCCTTATGAAATTCCACTTGGTGCTTTATTACCAATCCGTGTAAAGAATCTACTCCCTGCTTGTAAAAATATCGGGACTACTCAAGTTACAAATGGATGTTACAGACTTCACCCAACGGAATGGAATATTGGAGAATCAGCAGGTTACTTAGTGGCGTATTCGTTATTAAACAATGTTATTCCTCATCAGGTAAGACAAGAGGAGGAATACCTAAAGGATTATCAAAAACTTCTAGTAAATAACGGCATTCAGCTACATTGGCCAGAAGATATTGACCTATAGGAAGGGTGAGAAAAGTGGACCAATCAAACATATTATGGGTGGATTTTTTAGCAAACGGTACTCGATTGTTAGAGCCGGATAAAATGAAAGAGCTAATTCAACATGCCCTTAAAAGTAAGATTACGCATCTTATAGTTGATGCAAAAATCCCATATGGATTTACAACATTTCCAAGTGAATTTGCCTATCATGTTAGTGAAATGAAGGACGAACAGTATCATGCTTGGAAGGGTCGAGATTTTCTTCAAGAAATGATCCTTCATGCAAAAGGCTCAGGTCTGAAAATAATCGCAAATGTCGATATATTTGCTGAAGGAAATGGAATAGAAAAAGAAGGAATGGTTTATGACAAGCCCGAGTGGCAAGTTGTTCATTATAACCAGTCCCTTTCTAATATGCCAACAGCTGAGGAAAATCACAATGATCCAACTGTCTTTGTTAACCCGATTCACCCGGAGGTTGAAGCATATGAACTAAATATTATTCGAGAAATTGTGAGTACCTATGATATAGATGGTGTTGTTTTAGATAGATGTAGATATCCAAACATCTATGGAGATTTTAGCAATTTAAGTAAAGGGAAATTTGAAGATTATATCGGCCAAGAACTGAAAAACTGGCCAGAGGATATTATGACTGTTGAGGAAAAGAAACCTATATTCGGTCCGCTTTTTCCAAAATGGGCAGAGTTCCGTGCTAAAAACATTAAAAACTTTGTTCAAAAAGCAAAAAGTGTGGTTAAAACAAAGAATTCAGATTTAATTTTTACAATATATGTGGGTTCATGGTATCCGCTATATTATAACGAAGGTGTCAACTGGGGGAGTGAAACCTTTCTCCCTTCATTAGAATGGGCTTCTGAAACGTATCATACAACGGGATATGCAGAGGAATTTGATTTTATCATGACAGGCTGCTACTACAATGAGGTTACGATGGAAGAAGCAGAGAGCAATGGGAGACCTGCTAGTTGGTATAGTGTCGAAGGTGCGATTGATATGAGCAAGGAAGTTATTAATGGGAAAATTCCGGTGATTGCTAGTTTATATTTGAAGGATTATACCAACAATGTTGAACAATTTAAGAAGGCTGTTCAGCTATGTAAAGAACGGTCCAACGGAGTAATGCTTTTTGATACGGTGTATTTAGAGGATTACAAATGGTGGAGCGAACTAGACCTTTAAAATAATAATCCTAGGGAGGAGTAGGTAACTGGAGTGCATGAAATGGATAACAAACAAGCGTTTTTTGACAAAATTTATAAAAAGTTAGTCGTGTCTTGTCAAGCATTGCCTCATGAACCTCTTCATAGCTCCTATATCATGAGCAAAATGGCGGTGGCTGCAACCCAGGCAGGCGCAAGTGGCATACGGGCTAATAGTGTAGAAGATATTCATGAAATTAAAAAAGTAACTGACTTACCAATTATCGGGATTATTAAACAGGACTATGACAATTCTGATGTTTTTATCACTCCAACAATGAGGGAGATTGATCTTCTTGTAAAAGAAGGGGTAGATATGATTGCATTAGATGCCACTATTCGAGTGAGACCTGATGGTTATACAATTACAGCGATTTTTCCAGAAATCAGAAGGAAATATCCACATCAACTATTTATGGCGGACTGCTCGACACTAGAAGAAGGTATTCAAGCAGAAAATTTGGGATTTGATGCTGCAGGAACAACATTATGTGGCTATACAGATTATACAAAGGGCGTAAAATTACCTAACATAGATTTGATTAAGCAGTTTGTTAATAATTTAACGATACCGGTAATTGCCGAGGGCGGAATCTCGTCACCAGAGGAATTAAAGGAAGTCTTTACAACTGGGGTTCACTCAGCTGTAGTTGGCTCAGCCATTACACGTCCGCAAGAAATTACAAAACGATTTTTACAAGTTATAGAGGACTAAGTCCCATTGAGGTGAGAGTGAAATGAAAATATTTGCTGCCGATATCGGTGGGACATCGATAAAAATGTGCGTAACCGATGAGAATGGGAATATAGTGTTCTTTAACGAAGTTGAAACGGAAAGTAAAAAGGGTGGACCTTCTATCATTCAAAAATTGGAGGATATAATCTCCAAGTACCCTGATATAGATGCAATCGGTATTAGTACTGCTGGACAGGTAAACAGTGAGGAAGGTTATATTATCTATGCAAATGACAATCTACCAAACTATACTGGTACAAGAATAAAGGATCTCTTAGAATCGAAATTTAACGTGCCTGTTAAGGTAGAAAACGATGTGAATGCAGCGGCTCTTGGTGAAAAATTTTATGGTACTGGTAAGGAGTATCGCGATTTTCTCTTTTTAACTTTCGGAACAGGCATCGGCGGCGCTATTGTGATCGACTCAAAGCTGCATCGTGGTGTTACTGGGATTGCGGGAGAATTTGGTCATATGAACCTCTACCCTAACGGTATCCATTGTGGTTGTGGAAAACGAGGGTGCTATGAGCAATATGGATCCACAACAGCCTTGCTAAGAGAAGTAAAAAAAATATATCCAAACTGCACAAATGGTAGACATCTGTTTGAAATGATACAAGGTGGCGACAAGAGGTTGTTTGAGTTATTAGATACTTGGACAAATGAAGTGGCACTTGGTATTGCCAGTTTAATTCATATCTTCAACCCTCCTTGTGTCATTTTAGGTGGTGGAGTTATGGAACAAGATATGTCGATCAAACTCGTTTCTGAAAAAGTTCAACAACACATAATGGATAGCTATTCAGATGTGAAAATTTTGAAATCACAATTTGGTAATAAAGCTGGACTGTATGGGGCAATTTCATTGCATAAATTTAGCTAAAAAAGGGGCTAAATACATTGAAAAAATGTAATCGTACATTTTATAGTTCTTATTTAAAGAAATCACTAGATTACATGGTTATAACTACTAGCGAGAATATTGAAGATGCTTATCTCTTATACGTTCAGGATGGCAAGGATTATTTAGAGCTGGGAGGACTAGAGAAGGCCATTCAGAATGTAGTGCGTCTAAATCCTGAACTGGCTGACCATCTCGTATTCGTTCTAGTTCATCCTGGCGATTCGATTGAAAGATGGGAATCGTTTAGTAGAAAAGGAGCTTCCTTTCCTAATTACCTGCGTTTTATAAATGATGAATTTATTCCTGATATTGAAAGTAATCTAGGAGTTGAGAAAATTAGTAAAAGAGGCCTTCTGGGAGATTCTTTAGCAGGTAATATTAGCTTAAATATCGCATTAGAAAAGCCGGAAATATGGACGCATGTATTGCTCCAGTCTCCGGCTGTTTCTGAGGGAGATATTAGACAGTTGGAGGCTTTAGATTTATCTACATGGAATGTCTATCAAACCGTAGGAATCTATGAGGATGAGTTTGAATCTGCGATATCTGAGGAAAAATTATATATTTTGACAAGGAATCGCCAATTGTATAGAAGCTTTCTTTTAAAAAGTGTAAATGTAAGTTATATAGAATCTGAGGCCGAGCATCTATGGAAGGTTTGGGAAAGGGATTTACCAGCCGCATTGCAATTTTTTGTGAAGGAGGTTTAACATGAAAATACATTTTACAGGTGATTTAACAGAGGTCATAGAAGGGATTGCAATCCTTAGTGATGAATTGGGAATACAAAGTGCTGAAGACGGATATCCAATTGAAGTGATAAATTGTCAAGGACATTTAGTTGTACAAAATAAAGATGGAAAAGGGCAAATCATCTTTGAAAACAAAATTCATTTTTTTAGAGGGTTAGGACTATGGCTTCAGCACTTTGAAAAATGCAAAGAATTCCATCTAACTGAAGAACCTCAATTTGAAACAAGTGGTGCGATGGTTGATGTTTCGAGAAACGCAGTATTAACAGTCGATGGAATAAAAATGCTATTGAGTAAAATGGCCGTAATGGGCTTAAACATGGTAATGGTTTATACAGAGGAAACGTATGAGGTTCCGGGAATACCTTATTTTGGATATATGCGTGGAAGATACTCTGAGGATGAAATTCGAGAATGTGACGACTATGCCTTCCAATTAGGAATTGAAATGATACCATGTATTCAAACATTGGCTCATTTAAAGGAAGCCTTAAAATGGGGCTTTGCGAATGATATAAAGGATACAGAAGATATTTTACTAGTCGGCGAACCGAAAACCTATGAATTGTTAAAGAGAATGATAGTAGCAGCGTCGAGGCCGTATCGTACGAAGAGAATTCATATCGGAATGGATGAAGCTCTGCAGCTAGGGCGTGGAAAGTACATTGAAAAAAACGGGTATCAGAATCGATTTGAAATAATGAATCAGCATCTTCAGGAAGTAGTATCAATCACAGAGGAATATGGGTTGCAGCCGATGATTTGGAGTGACATGTATTTCAGATTGGCTTCTCAGAATGGAAACTATTATGACTTTGATTCATCGTTGTTGGATCAAGTTAAACAATCCATTCCAAACGTAAAAATGGTGTACTGGGATTACTATCATTCCGATGAAAGCTTTTATGAGGAAATGCTGAATACCCATAAAAAGATCGTGTCAGATCCACTTTTTGCTGGAGGACTGTGGACCTGGAATGGAATCTCTCCAAACTACGCGAGGGCATTTAGGAACTCGGAGGCGGCTTTAAATGCCTGCAGAAAAACAGGAGTTAAAGAGGTCTTTGCAACAATGTGGGGGGATAATGGAGCTGAAACTCCAATCCAAACAGCTCTTCCTGGATTACAACTATTTGCTGAACATACTTATCATAAAGAAGTTAGTAGAGAGCATTTGGAAGAACGATTTACCTACTGTACAGGGTACAAGCTAGATGATTTTCTTTTATTGAATCAATTTGATGAAATCCCTGGAGTCATGGAGGATAACTTATATTCATCAAACCCTTCAAAGTTTTTACTATGGCAGGATGTGTTAGTGGGGCTGTTTGATGAAAATATAAAAGGACTTCCTATCGCTGAGCATTACAAAGGTTTAATGGAGCAAATAGCGGCGGTTAAAGTACGTAATCAGGGCATGGATTTGTTATTTAGCTTTTATGAGCAGCTAGCAAGGGTATTGAGCGTGAAAGCGGAGCTTGGTATTGATTTGAAGTCTGCCTATGATAAGCGGAATAAAATTGGAGTTAAGGTTTGTCTTGAAAAGCTTGAAATTCTTAAAGTAGAGGTTGATTCTTTACGAAAGGCACATAGAGAAGTCTGGTTTTCCGTTAATAAAGCGTTCGGATGGGAAGTTCTAGATATTCGCTATGGAGGCTTATTGACAAGAATCGAAACGGCAGAGTACCGAATACATGGTTGGATAGAAGGCAAAGTAACCAAACTAGAGGAACTTGAAGAAGAGCGCCTTCGTTATGATGGTCCCGAACAATTTCCTGATAACGTAACATTGGGCAGAGGCGAAACATACAGTCGAATCGTAACAGCGGGGAGCATTTAGTGGGACGGCGAACCTGTCAGATTGACCTAGAAAGAGGGATGAAAAGTGAAAGAAGAGATAAGATGGTACGACCCAAAGGATAAACCATTTCGTATTAGTGGCTTTGCGTGGTTTGGCAAGGAGGAACGTTATCGACGACTTCCCGCTCAATCTGTTTATGACATACCCGTATCCGTGGATGAATTAGCGACTAATACTTCCGGTGGACAAATTAGTTTTCGGACAAATGCTTCCAAGCTTGAATTAAAAGTAAAGCTAACTGATGCTGTAAGTTTGGGGAATATGGCTGCTTCAGGTCAATGTGGGTTTGATGTATACGTGGGGGAGCCTGGACAGCAAATGTATTATGCAACTGCCTTTCCATCTCTTCTTGAACATTCGTATGAGAAAACGATTTGGGAGTTTAACAGTAGTAGTCAACACAGTACGGAACAACTAAGAGAAGTGACGTTGAATTTTCCCTTGTATCAGGGGGTAGAGGAAGTACTGATAGGAACAAATCCAGAAGCAATCATTGAACAGCCTACTCCGTATTTATCAGATAAACGAGTGATTTTCTATGGTACTTCCATTACGCAAGGTGCTTGTGCAAGTAGGCCTGGTATGTCTTACACAAATATCCTCAGTCGAAGGTTTAATTTAGAATTTATTAATTTAGGATTCTCCGGAAGTGGGAGAGGTGAAAATGGGGTGGCATTAACCATCCGAGAAATTGAACGGCCAGCCTGCTTTGTTCTTGATTATGAGGCAAATGTTTCATACAAGGAATATCAAGATACACTAATTCCCTTTATCGAAACCTATCGGGAATATCATCCACTTGTCCCTATTATCATCATATCAAGAATTCCGTTTGTACGGGATAAAGCGTTAGGCGAGTACGAGGATTATCAAAACCGAAGAGAATACTCGAAAATAACTGTAGAAAAATTGAAGCAACAAGGCGATGAGAATGTTTCATTTATAGATGGTTCTACTTTGCTAGGTGAATTATGGCATGAGTGCACAGTCGATGGAATCCATCCGAGCGACTTAGGATTTATGGAAATGGTGAATCGTATGGAAAGTGCGTTTGGGTTTTTAAGGAATGTCGAGCTATAAGCATTTATGTTTGGGTCAGCGGGACACAGGTGTGGTTCTGTTCTCAGTGACTAGTTTGGAACAAAATAATAACTACTTGGAGGGTACATGGAGGGTTTCAAATGATTGAAGTAATAACGGTAGTAAATATGTTAGTGGAAGTAAAAAATACGAAAGATTATGAAAAAAAGTAGAAAAGATTTTGCGGCCCAGGATTCGATCGATTCAACATATAGAGACGATTAGTATGTCTGAACCAAATGAAAAACTGATCGTAAGTACTTTGGTGAAGTATAGAGTGCTTATAGAAGAAAGAATGGAAAACAAGTTTCTAGATGATTATGTGGGTCTCGTTCTCCCGATGTTTTATAATCGTTTTAAAGCGACTCCGGTAAGCAATCAAATTTATAAAATTTCGAGGATCAAAAAAGAACTTGGTGCTTGGAGTTTATATTTGTTTGGCTCATAGGGAACCTAAAAAGTTCTGATTATTAAATACTGGGGCTAAACAATATATACGAGGTGTTTTTAAGAGGAAATGGTTGTTTGCAATCGGGTTAATCCTTGTATCTTTGGGAGCATTCGTATTCTAATTTATCAGATGAAAAATAGTTATGAATCAATTAAAACAGACTTGTAATCGAAAATGATACAAGTCTATTTCTAGTATAAGTGCTAAGTGCTTATCGATTCATAACAAGTTCCTTCTCAGTATCCTTATCATCTACTGCTTCTAGAAGAGTAGATGATAAGGAAGGGAATGTAAATTCAAATGTCGTTCCTTTTCCAAGGTTACTCTCTACATGAATTGTACCATTCATAGCACGTACGATACTATACACTACCATAATGCCGAGGCCTGTCCCTTTGCTTCCTTTTGTTGAATAATAAGGCTCACCTAGACGGCTCACTTGTTCAAGTGTCATACCTGAACCAGTATCTTTAACGAGAATGCTTACAGTTGTTGGTGTGCTCTCAATTTCAACCGTTAATATTCCTCCTTTAGGCATTGCTTCTATTGCATTTTTCATGATATTTACAAAGCATTGATGAAATTTTTGTTTGTCTCCTTCAATCTCCTCTCCCATTGAAAAAATGGAAACTATTTTGACTGAATTTCGCTTTGCCAATGGTTGTAGCATTTGAACTACTTGTTCTAGTTCTTCCTTAAGAAGTAGGGGTTCCACCGATTTAAATTCAGGATTAGAGAAATTCAAATAATCTTGAATGACTCTTTCAGCAGATTTCAGCTCGCTTTTAATAATGGAGAGGTATCGAGTATGGTTTTCATTTGAGATAGCCTCATTTGACAAAAGTTGAACAAAACCGATCGCCGCTGTCAATGGGTTACGAATTTCATGACTAATAGCTGCACCCATTTGTTCAACAGCCTCTAAACGTTTGGATTTCATAGTGCGTCGGTGCAATTTAACAGTCATAATAATTTCTTCAATTATATAAGAAATAATTCCAACTCCAATTGGTTGAATGACTAGATAAGCGAACCAAACTTCGGTACTACTATGAGGTAAGTGCCAAATTCCCATAGTAAATGTTTGGGAAAAACTGAACAGAAACGCTACACATATGGAAAAAAGAATCCTTTGCATGGGGGAGCGCTTTAAAAACCATGGAGAGATTCCCCAGAAAAGAATAGCAAGCACTCCATAATAAAGAAATGTCATCCAAAACCCATAATCAATTCCCAAAAAACCTCTTACGATCATAATGAATACAGCTAAAAAAGGGCCTAAACCCATATACAAACCACCGATAATGAACGGAACTTTTCGTAAATCAAAAACTACATTAATGCCTTCTATTTGATAAGTAAAAATAAAACAGAGTATTAAACTAATTACTAAATAAATGATGAAAATAGCTCTGTAAGACAAAGACTCTTTCGACTTTCCTGCCCATAAAACTCCTAACAATAGTAATACGATTAATAGGGATAAGTTGAAAAAGAAATATACTGTTAACTCCAAGAAATTATCTCTCCAATCCTATTTAATGCGAAAAAAATCATCTTTTCTTTACCTTAGTTTATGGAGCTTAAAATGAAATTGGAAGATGGTGCCTTTTCCAATCTCACTTTGAACTTCAATTGTACCTCTCATAGCATGCAAAATACTGTAGGCAACCATCATACTTAGGCCAGTTCCCTTGGCACCTTTCGTAGAGTAATGTGGTTCCCCTATACGTTTAATTTGTTCTTTACTCAATCCTGCTCCTGTATCTTGTATAAAAATAATTACCTTTTTCTGAGTAGCGAGCGTTTTGATCAGTAATGCACCGCCGTTAGGCATGGATTCGATCGAGTTTTTCATAATATTAATAAAGCATTGGTGGAATTTCGATTTGTCTCCTTGGATCGTTACAAGGGTAGAAAAATCAGTAGAAATCTTTACTGAATGATAATTAGCCAGAGGGTGTAGTAATTTTATAATTTGAGTTAGTTCTTTCTGAATATCTAGTTCTTCTATTGGTTCAATAATTGGTTTAGAAAAAGTTAAGTAGTCTTGTATGATACTTTCGGCAGAATCTAAATCATCTTTTATAATGGAGAGATATTCAGTTCTTTTACTATTATCAATAGAACCTTGTTCGAGGAGCTCAATGAATCCAATTGCTGTAGTTAATGGATTTCTAATTTCATGAGATATTGCAGCTCCCATTTGTTCGACCGCTGCCATCTTTTCTTCGATTATTAACTGTTGGTGCAACTGTTGATTTTTTTCTCCTATTTCAATGAGGAATGAAATCACGGCAACCCCAAGCGGAGGTATTATTAAGTAGGCGATGAATAAGTCTAGCAATTGGTCAGAAGGCATTGTTTTTAATGCTATGAATAGGATTGCAACACTTATTAGTAACGTAATACCGGTGGAAATTAGTATTCGAATATTAGAAGTGAGTTTTAAAAACCAAGGAGAAATATACCATATAAAAAAACTAAACACGGTATAAAATACTACTGCTATAAAGAATCCAACGTCTATTCCGTGAAAAGCCCGAAAGAAAACAACCAAAAATCCTAGTATAGGACTGCATCTCAAATAGAGACCGCCCAATAAAAAAGGAATTATCCTCAAATCTACGACATACTCACTTTGTATAGGATTAGAAAAAAGAAAACAAAGTATTAATGAGGAAACAAAATAGAACAAGCCTGCTCTTTTGTGTAAAAGGATACTACCAACTCTCTTGTTTAATAGGATAAAAATAAAAAATAAAATCATTAATAAAGAAAGATTAAATAGAAAATGCATCGTGTTAATTCCCAATATATACCTCTTCTAATAATTTATATAAATTAATAGTAACGAAAGACTAAGGAATATACAATACATATTCAATGAATATTCCGAATATTATATCGAGTAATTTTATCAGGAAATTTACTTGAAAGTGGCATAAAGGGAAATAGTGGATGGTACCAGGTTTTAACCCACTTCTAAATGAAAAATCTACCCTGTGTAAGAAACTATCATGTTTGTTTCTTACACAGGGTCACTTAATCAATGATGATGTCAGTTTCAAACTAACGGAAGAACGTCTTGCATTCCTAACAAGTAAAGTAATCGAGACCGGTAATAATATATCTTTGAGACTAAGATCTAATAACTGAAAAAATGTATGAAAGCCCGGAGCAAGTAATACTTGTTTAGGGGTTTCTTTGGATGTATTCTGGGAAGAGAAATTACATTTAGCGATGAAAGGAACTAATATGATTAAATTAACCCTGACCGAATTAAAAAAAGAACTGAAACAATATGATCAAAAACAGTTGACGCAGTTAGTCGTAGATTTGTAAAAATTAAATAATGACGCAAAAAAATATTTAGGAACTCGTTTCAAAGGGGAAGAGGCAGTCCTTGAATTATTTGAGGCAGCCAAGAAGCAAATAAATAATGAGGCTAAGTGAAGCAAAAAACGCAATCTCGAAATTCAAAAAGCTAGCAAACGACGAATTAAAAACACTAGATTTAATGCTTTATTATGTCGAAGTCGGAACTGATTTTACAAATACATCTGACATAGAAACCATACTACCGTAAAACTTACCATCTATATCCCCGTAATGATTTCTATGCATTTGCATGAGAAACCAACTTGAATGTTCACACTTTCCTGTTGGTTTCTGACACAGTGAGACTTCTGAAAAGTAGTCTATCTCATCAACCGCTAATATTTTTCCGGTATGACCCACGAGGATAATTCCAGGATCTTCTACATTAATCTCCATTGAAACATTATTTTTCCTACAAATGTTAGAGATAGTTTTTGCATTAACATGCCATCTTCTTTCAAAGTGTTATAAAGCCGGTTGGAAGTAATAGTAATTGGAAATATTAAGTACTGATTTTCAATTCGAAATAAATAGAACGTACATTCTTTTGTGTTATAATAGCGATAAATACTAAACAATTGAATTTATGCAACTTTAAATATAGAGAAGAACTGAAAGAGGAGGAATAATAAAATGGTACTTGAAAAAGAAATAATGAAAACTTCTTTTACAAATTCAACTGATATAAAAAATGTATTGTCCCTTTTTTCAGGCTGCGGTGGAATGGATTTAGGTTTTGAGGGCAATTTTAATGTGCTTCAATCCTCTGTTAATCAAGAAATAAACTCACATTGGCTGATAAAAAACAGAGATCAAAACTGGTGTACTTTGCCTAAAACAATGTTTAACACAGTATTTGCGAATGATATAAGACCTGATGCTCAATTGGCTTGGACTAATTACTTTAAAGATAAAAATGTTAATCCTTCTAATTATCATCTTGAAAGTATAGTTGATGTTGTAAAGAAATATAAAGAAACAAAAATTAATCCATTTCCAGAAAACATTGATGTAGTTACAGGAGGATTTCCTTGTCAGGATTTTTCTATAGCTGGAAAGCGACAAGGACTTGAATCAAAGAAGTTACATGATGGATCCATATCTGAAAATGATGAACCAAGTATAGAAAGTAGAGGACAACTCTATATGTGGATGCGAGAGGTTATTTCGATAACTAAGCCAAAAGTATTTATTGCAGAAAATGTAAAGGGTTTAGTGAACTTAGGCGATGTGAAGGAAATAATAGAGAATGATTTTTCTCAGATTGGGAACGGATATTTAGTGATACCGGCAAGAGTATTAAATGCTGTTGAATATGGTATTCCTCAGGGGAGAGAACGTGTCATTTTTTATGGTTTCAGAAAAGATGCTTTAAAAGAGGAAGTTCTCCTAGAATTACAAAAAGAGACTATTGAATCTCTGTATGACCCTTATCCAGTCAAAACACATTATCTTCCAAATGGAGTCCCACAAGCAGGTTTGTTACCGCATGTTACAGTCGAAGAAGCCTTTGTTGGCCTGAAGGAGCCTGACGACAGTGAAGATCTTGCTCAGCAAAGTTTTTCCAAAGCTAAATTTATGGGTAAACATTGCCAAGGGCAGACAGAAGTTAATCTAAATGGTGTTGCACCTACTATCCGCTCGGAGCACCATGGAAATATTGAATTCCGAAGATTAGGTTTAGAAAATGGCGGAAAAAATTTGGGAGAGTTAAAAAAAGATTTACCGCAACGAAGATTATCCGTTCGTGAATGTGCAAGGATACAAACCTTTCCTGATGATTACGCATTTGTATGGCCAAAAAAAGGAGAACAAAAAGGCCTTTCTGCTTCCAGTGCCTATAAAATTATAGGTAATGCTGTTCCTCCATTATTAGGGTTCCACATTGCTAAAAGGCTTGAAGATATGTGGGATATCTATTTTAAGAGAGGGGAATAAAATGCTGATTTCTAAAAATTCTTCATCTTCATTAGATGAATTCTCAAGTTTAGTGATGAAAGTAGTCACTTATTTAAATGCAGATATACAAAAAGGTGCAGATCGAGAACTATACTATTTAACTAGAAATGGTACTAAGCTAGAGAATGATATTTACGAAATTCTGTCTAAATTAGCTGTTGGCACTTCCTTTGAAGGAACAATTGAGTTGATTTCAAATCAAAAGTTCCCAGACATAGTAGCAGGAAAGTATTTTGGTGTTGAAGTGAAGACTTCAAAATCAAGTTGGATCAGCACAGGTAGTAGTATTGTTGAATCTACCAGGATAGAGGATGTTGAGAGAATTTTTATGCTATACGGAAAGTTATCTGAACCGATAGAATTTCGTGCTAAACCGTATGAAGAATGCCTTTCGGAAATAGTGGTAACACATTCACCAAGATATAAAATTGACATGAATTTAACGGTAGAAGGAACCATATTCGGTAAAATGGGTATAGATTATGACAGTTTTCGAAAAAGTGATAATTCTATTGAACTTGTAAAAAAATACTATCGAAGTAAGCTAAAGGAAGGGCAAGAGCTTTGGTGGATGTCAGAATTAGATGTAGACAATTTAGCGCTTTCTCCTATTGTTCGTTTATGGAATACATTAGAACAAAGTGAAAAAAGAAGTTTTGAAATAAAAGGATTTGCTTGGTTTCCTGAAATTTTTAGTAATAGTTCAACAAAGTACAATCGTTTTGCATTATGGCTTGCAACACAAAACGGGATTGTTCCGACTTCGCTTAGAGATATATTCACAGCGGGCGGAAAAATGTCAGTACAATATGGAGAAAATGTTTGGACAGAACAGTCCCAAATAGTATATCGGTTGTCCTTACATATTGATGAGATAAGAGATGAAATAATGAGTGCTGAGGATTCTTGGATACGAGATATGTGGAATACTGATGTTGTCTTAGAGGGACCAGATAAAATAAAACAATGGATTGAGTTAGTTAACGATTACAGTCAAGATAACCTCAGGGAAATGTTGTATTTACTATTTGAAATTGAATGACTAGTTAACTAAGGAAATGCTCAAACGAGGGATACCTGGTGAGCGACCGATTCTAGGTTGTAATAGTGGGTGGGATTCCCACTGTGAAAGAACTAGGGGAATGTAGAAATACTTTTGACTTGATAAATAAGTATAAATTGGCTTCTTCTGAAGGAGTCAATAAATTTTCTAATAGAATGATTAGATTTGAAGTGATGAAAAAAATATATTTAGATGGTAATGATCTTGTAGAAAATCATTTAAATGATCTGGCTAAACAGCTATCATAACGTCCAGTGTATTTAATGCTAAAATAAGAATCTTAGCTCACTCCTGTTCTAGCGATAGGTAGGAAGACTAAACCTAGAAGATTTAATCGCCGCTATGGGGTCAATTCTTTCATTTAAGCATATAAAATAACCCATTCTTGAGATAGAAGCTTAGACCGATCGTTCATTAGTCTGCCGATTCCTCTTGTGGGAACAGCTATTATATTGACCAATTGATGTTGACACATCAATTGGTCTTTTTTATTGTACACAAATGTTGAACGGTAAAGTGGATATGGTTTTAATCACGAAGCATTTTATCGTTTTTATATTCTGTCAGAAGAAGAACAAATATTCTTGCCTCTTCACCCGCACCGGAAAAAATGATACTGTTCAAGGTAATCAAGGTACTATAATGCGAAATTTCTCAGTAGAAAAGAAGTTGTATATACGGAAAGTAAAATGAATTCAATAAATCAACCTATTGAATAGTGTTATTGTTCGTTTGAATAAATATTAGTACAACAAGCAGTACAGAAATTTTTGAACTAATCTATTTCAGGTTATTTTTTATTTATTATCGAGAGAGATCCCAATACAAATTAGTAAAAGAAATTACAAGTTACAACATAACAAAAACAGCTATTCATTTGTTTAATAATTCTAATGAGATTGAGATTACTAAGGGAATATTAATAGAGGCTAATGGCCTTAGTACTATCTATGATGAGGAAGAGCAAAGTTTTAATTTTGTATTATGGGCAAATTTGAACTAGATACGTTACTAGATACTCAATATCTTCGGATAGAAGTGTTGAAGGAAGATGAATTACGGCTATGCTCGGAGTTAGGGAATATAATGAATGAAGGATATTATTTTGAATATAATGGAACGCACAATTATAGTAGGAATTGCCTGGAGAAAGTTGTTACTTGGGAAGAGTATTTAGCGATATACGATGAGGGCAATGGAGATGCTTATTGGTCAAGTTGGGAATGAATATAGCAAAAAGTAGATATCTCCACATAAGTAGAAGTATCTACTTTTCTTTGTTTCCGAATCTCTTTGATAATCTAAATCTCTCCTAGGCTAAGATAGTTTGTAATATAAGCTTTAATAACTCTTCTGTTGTTTCTGGTAATTGTTCCGGTAAGCTTAATGGATGTTTCATTTCTGTTCCTCCTTTAATCTCGTATTCTATTAACAATATAGGCAATCTAGTTCAAGTTTATGCATGATATTATAAAAAAGTTTTTAAATCTCTTTAAATAAGATTTGGCAGGTTCCATTGACTAAAGTTCCTGTATGACGTTTTGGCCAATATTCTATATTATGATCTAGTACCAGTACTTGACCGGGAGAGGTTCATAGCTAGTGAGAAGTCACGAAAAATAAAAAATTCCGTGGAAATTAATTTCCACGGAATTTTTTTATTTTTGTTTCCTACGTTTAGATAAACGACCAACCACAAATGCTGAGACAGTTAAACCAATAGCGGTATTTGTTTTCTTGGTAAATACTTGTTTCGAAACAAGTGTTAGATTTTGTGGTCTTTCTGCAAGGCGACGCATGAAGTAACCATACCAGTCAACTCCAAAGGGAACGTATGTACAGATATTGTAACCTTCTTTAGCAAGTTGAAGTTGTAATTCTTTACGGAATCCATAAAGCATTTGGAATTCAAACTTGTCATTTGAAATATTATTGACCTTAACAAACTGCTTAACATGGTCAATTACATTGTGATCATGCGTTGCGATGGATGTAAATTTCCCATTCAATAAGTGATATTCTATTAGTTTAATATAATTTTTATCTATTTCGGACTTATCTTGGTAAGCTAAACTTGCAGGTTCTTTGTATGCACCTTTAACAATTCGTAAGCGGTAATTTTTAAAACGTTGAATATTTTCTTCGGACTCAAGGAAGTATGCTTGGATAACAGTACCAATGTTTTGGTGCTCTTTAGTTAGTTCTCCCATCAATTCAAATGATGGGTGCAGACGAGCATAGTCTTCCATATCAAAGTTTACAAAGATATTGTATTGGTCAGCTAATTCTACTATTTCTTTTAAGTTTTGTAAGCAGAAATTCTGGTCAATATCCAAACCTAATTGTGATGGTTTTAGCGAGATATGTGCATCCACCTCTTCATCATGAATTGCTTGGATTAAAGCTAGAATTTGATTTTTTGCTGTAGTTGCCTCTGATTTTTCAAAAACAAATTCACCTAAGTTATCAACAGTACATGAGATACCATGCTTGTTTAACTCTTTAATACTAGTAATTGTTTCTGAGATGTTAGTACCAGCAACGACACTTTGTGCACCCATTGTATTTTGCAAGAAAAAAGTACAAAGTATTGCAATGTTTTTTACAGAGTGTTGCCACCAAAGATATCTTCAATTTGAACGGGAGAGCGCATTAGCTAGGCGATAACTTTCACCAACATATGTAATAATATGAGCGTGATGTATTAAT